>CAVBQS010000014.1:0-9009 GCA_963597615.1 Bacteroidaceae bacterium | reverse complement strand
CCCAGGGAGCAAAGTGCACCATCGTTATTGCACCATTGCTTCAGGGAAGAATCCCAGCTATCTGCTCAGAGGTTACTACTGTAACTACTCCTGGAGAATCTATTGATGTTGTGATTACTGATTATGGTATAGCTATTAATCCAAGAAGACAAGATCTTATAGAGGCCATGAAGGATGTAGACCTTCCTTTCAAAACCATTGAAGAATTAAGAGACATTGCTTACTCCATTACCGGAGAGCCACAGAAGGTCCAGTTCGGTGACCGGGTGGTAGGAATTATTGAGGGTCGTGATGGAACCATCATGGACGTAGTAAGAGAAGTAAAAGAATTTGAGTTTGCTGAATAGAAATTCGACAGATTAACATACATGTATACAATTGAAACAATATTTTGATATACATGTATACAATCTGATATAAATAGGTTATAATGGGGAGGAATCTTGTGGTGATCTGAAATTTTCAGACCTGCTTGGGGACCTTCCCCAGCATCCTAATTTTGGCGAAAAGAGAAAAGGAGACAAAGAGAATGGTTAAATTATATGACGGCGGTGCATATCTGGTAAATGGAACTACAATCGTGCCTGAAGCAGAAGCAGCACAGGTAGAAGCACTTACCGGTAAGGCAGCCAACAAAGATGAAGCTGTAAAAGGTACCATGGCTTATGGCATTATGGAAGCTCATAATACCTCTGGAAATATGAACAACCTGAAAATTAAATTTGATGCCATGGCATCCCATGACATTACCTTCGTAGGAGTAATCCAGACTGCTAAGGCTTCTGGAATGGAGAAGTTTCCAATTCCATATGTACTTACAAACTGTCACAACACCTTATGTGCAGTAGGTGGAACCATTAATGAAGATGACCACATGTTTGGACTTTCTGCTGCAAAGAAGTACGGCGGAATTTATGTTCCACCTCACATTGCAGTTATTCACCAGTTTATGCGTGAAAAATTTGCAGGTTGTGGCAAGATGATCTTAGGATCAGATTCCCATACTCGTTATGGAGCTTTGGGAACCATGGCCATCGGTGAAGGTGGTGGAGAATTAGTAAAGCAGCTTTTGTGCGACACCTATGATGTAGCTCGCCCAGAGGTTGTAGCCATCTACCTAGACGGAAAGCCGAATCCATGGATTGGACCTCAGGATGTGGCTCTTGCTATTATCGGAGCTGTATTTAAGAATGGATATGTTAAGAATAAGGTAATGGAATTTGTAGGACCTGGTGTCTCTACTATGACTACTGATTTCAGAAATGGTGTGGATGTAATGACCACAGAGACCACCTGTCTTTCTTCTATTTGGAGAACTGACGAGGATACTAAGAGCTTCCTTACGGTTCACGGAAGAGGAGAGGACTATAAGAAATTAAATCCTGCAGATGTGGCTTACTATGACGGACTGGTATATGTAGATCTTAGCACTATTAAGCCAATGATCGCCCTGCCATTCCATCCAAGCAATACCTATGAGATTGACGAGTTGAATGCCAACTTAAAGGACATCTTACAGGAGGTTGAGAAGGAAGCAGCTGAGATTTCTCAGGGAAGAGCAGCTTTCCATTTGATGGATAAGATTACAGACAAGGGCTTACAGGTACAGCAGGCTGTTATTGCCGGATGTGCAGGTGGTAACTACACCAACGTAGTAGAAGCAGCCAATGCCCTTAGAGGAAAGACTACCGGAGACGGAGCCTTCTCCTTAGCTGTATATCCATCTTCACAGCCAGTATTTATCAACCTGACAAAACAGGGATATATTGCAGACCTCATGGAGGCAGGTGCTATTATTCGTACTGCATTCTGTGGACCTTGCTTTGGAGCCGGAGATACTCCTTGCCATGATGGACTTAGTATCCGTCATACCACCAGAAACTTCCCTAACCGTGAAGGTTCTAAGCCAGGAAATGGACAGATGTCCGCAGTGGCTCTTATGGATGCTCGTTCCATTGCAGCTACAGCAGCTAATGGAGGAATCCTTACCTCAGCAGAGACTTTGGATTGCTGGGGAGATGTTCCGGAATATACTTATGATGATACCTCTTATGCTAAGAGAGTATATTATGGATATGAGAAGGGTGATTCTGCTAAAGAATTAGTATACGGACCAAACATTAAGGATTGGCCGCAGATGAGTGCCCTTACAGACAATATTCTTCTTAAGGTTTGTTCAAAGATCATGGATCCAGTAACAACTACCGATGAGTTGATTCCATCAGGAGAGACTTCCTCTTACCGTTCCAACCCACTGGGTCTGGCAGAGTTTACTTTATCTCGTCGTGATCCTGAGTATGTTGGAAAGTCAAAGCTTGTAGATAAGATTGAGAAGGCAAGAGTAGCTGGAAAATCTGTAGTGGAGGCAGAGCCAGAACTTCAGAAGGTCTTTGACCAGATTCATACAATTGCCGGACAGGAAAATGTAGTTCCTGAAGAGACAGAAGTTGGAAGTATGATCTATGCTGTGAAACCAGGAGATGGATCAGCCAGAGAACAGGCAGCAAGCTGCCAGAGAGTTATTGGTGGTCTTGCCAACATTACAAAGGAATATGCAACCAAGCGATATCGTTCCAATGTAATGAACTGGGGTATGATTCCTTTCCAGATGACTGCAGAGCCGGAATTTGAAGTAGGAGATTACATCTACATTCCAAATATTCGTGCTGCCTTTGATACAGATATGAAGGATATCAAAGCTTATGTCCTTGGAGATACTGTAAAAGAAATTTCTCTGTATATTGCAGATATGACAGAGGACGAGAAGAAGATTGTTAAGGCCGGATGCCTCATTAACTATAACCGCAACAGATAATAATATATACACTTCATCAACCTAAAAAGGATTCCCGGGGCTTTTGTCTTGGGAATTTCTTTTTGCGGGATAGGAAGCATTTTGAAACAATAAAGACCCGGGTCTGTTACTTTCTATACTTTTCAAGGCTTTACAAATAATTCGATAGGTGTTACCATCTAAAAAGACAGCATAAACAGGGAAAATTAAAGATATTTTAATTCAAAGGGGAGTTAGAGACCAAGGCTTGATAAAGCCTTGACAAACCAACTCCCCTTTGCTAATATGTTTATAGACTAAAGTACAAAAATACTTATTCTACCGAGAGGAGAATGAACATGGATTTGATTACAAATATCCAAAAGTATTCCATTCATGACGGAGACGGAATCAGAACCACAGTTTTCTTTAAGGGATGTCCCTTGAAGTGCCAATGGTGTCACAATCCAGAGACCCAGCGGTTTGAGAAGGAACTTCAGTATGACAGGGAAAAGTGCTTAGGATGCGGAGCCTGTGCCAAGGTCTGTCCCCAGGCTGCCATTACTATGGTGGAGGGGAAACCACTGCTAGACCGATCTCTTTGCAATTTATGTGGGAAGTGTGAAGTCTATTGCCCAGAGGGAATTAGAGAGACGGTGGGCCAGGAGTATCCAGTGAAAGCCCTGGTGAAGGAGCTTATGAAAGATCGGATGTTCTATGAACAGTCAGGTGGAGGGGTAACCCTTTCAGGCGGAGAAGTAATGACTATGTCCTCGGACTACATAGTGGCCATTGCCAAGGAACTTCAGAAGGAAGAAATCACTTTAACCATAGATACTTGTGGTTATGTCCCATTTAAGAAGTTTGAGGCAATTTTACCTTATGTAAATACATTTTTATATGATGTGAAAGTTATGGATCCAGAACTCCATAAGAAATATATAGGCGTTGACAACCAGCTGATTTTAGAAAATCTAGTAAAGCTTTCAGAGGCGGGAGCAAGAATCTATATTCGAATCCCTACGGTGAAGGAAGTCAACGGCAACGAGAAGAACATGTTGGATACCATTCAATTTTTAAAGGAGCATAACATCACTCCGGCCCAGGTGAATCTGCTGACCTATCATAATACAGGAAGCAGCAAGTATCCAAAACTTGACATGGAGTATCAGGGCAATGACTTACATGCACCTTCCAAAGAAGAGATGGAAGGTTTTGTGAAACTTTTTAAAGATGCAGGTTATTTAAATACCAAAATAGGAGGTTAGCACAATGGCAGAAAAAAGAGGAATGAATGAAAGAATTCAGAAACTAAGAGAAATCAGTGTAACAACACCTGTCCATATTGATATGGAGAGAGCAAGAATTGAGACTGAGTTCTACAAGGAGAACGATGGAAAGTATTCTGTTCCGGTTATGCGTTCTATGGTTCTTAAGGAGTATTTCTCCAGAAAGACCCTTTATTTAGGAGAGGGAGAACTGATTGTTGGTGAGAAGGGTAAGGATCCTCAGGCTTCTCCAACTTTCCCAGAGCTTTGCTGCCACAGCGTGGAAGATATGACAGTTATGAGTGAGCGTGACTTGGTATCTTTCCATACTACAGAGGAAGACAGAAGAATCCAGAAAGAGGAGATTATCCCCTTCTGGAAGAATCGTAATATGAGAGTAAAGCTTTTAGATGCTATGACTCCAGAGTGGAATGATTGCTATTCAGCTGGTATGTTTACAGAGTTCATGGAGCAGAGAGGCCCTGGACACACTTGCGGTGGTGAGCAGGTATTTACTACCGGCTACTTAGATTACAAGGCAAAGATCAAGAAGACCATGGATGAATTGGACTTCATGAATGATACAGAAGCCTATGACAAATTAGAAGAGTTAAAGGCTATGGATATTTCCTGTGATGCAGTTATTACCTTGGGTGAGAGATATCACGCACTGGCTCTTGAAATGGCAGCAAAGGAAGCAGATCCTGTTCGCAAGGCTGAGTTAGAGCAGATTGCAGCCAACTTAGAGGTTGTACCGGCTCATGCTCCACAGACTTATTGGCAGGCAATCCAGCTTTACTGGTTCACCCATTTGGCAGTTACTACAGAGCTGAATCCTTGGGATGCATTTAGCCCGGGACGTTTGGATCAGCATTTGATTAAGTACTACAGAGCAGATGTGGAAGCAGGAATTTTGGATGATGAGAAGGCAAAAGAGCTTTTAGAGTGTCTGTGGGTTAAATTCTACAATCAGCCGGCACCGGTTAAGGTTGGTATTACTTTGAAAGAAAGTGCTACCTATGTAGACTTTGCAAATATTAATACTGGTGGTGTAACTCCAGAAGGAAAAGACGGCGTTAACGAGGTTAGTTATTTAATCCTTGACTGTATGGATGAGATGAAACTGGTTCAGCCAAACTCTAACGTAACTATCAGCAAGAAGACACCGGCTCGGTTCTTAAAGAGAGCTTGTGAGATTTCTAGAAAGGGTTGGGGACAGCCCGCATTCTACAACACAGAAGCTCAGACTATGGAGCTTATTAACGCAGGAAAGTCCTTAGAGGATGCTCGCCGTGGCGGATCTTCCGGATGTGTTGAGACAGGAGCTTGGGGAAGTGAGGCTTATATCCTTACAGGATATTTGAATATTCCAAAGGTATTCCAATTAACCCTTTACAATGGCTATGATACTGTGTCTGGCAAGCAGCTGGGATTACAGACTGGTTATGCAAAGGATTTTGCAAGCTATGAGGAATTATGGGATGCATTTAAAAAGCAGCTAAAATATTTCATCGATGTTAAGATTCGTGGTAACAACGTGATTGAAAAGCTCTACGCTGAGAATATGCCGGCACCTTGCCTTTCCGTTGTAACCAATGACTGTATCAGCAATGCCAAGGATTACAATGCCGGTGGTGCAAGATACAACACTAACTACATTCAGGGTGTAGGTATCGGAACTGTTACGGACTGTATTACAGCAGTTAAGTACAACGTATTTGATAAGAAGAACTTTACCATGGATGAGCTCATCGAAGCTATGGACCATAACTTTGAAGGTTACGATGCGATTTATCGTATGGTTCATGACAGAACTCCAAAATATGGTAATGATGATGATTATGCAGATGAGATTATGCAGGATGTATTTAACCTCTATCATGATCTGATTACTGGCCGTCCAACTATGAGAGGTGGTAAGTATGGCGTAGATATGCTTCCTACTACCTGCCATGTATACTTCGGTGAAGTTATCGGTGCAACAGCCAACGGCAGAAAGGCAAACATCCCTGTATCTGAGGGTATTTCTCCTGAAAAATCAGCAGATACCAACGGACCGACAGCGGTTATTAAGTCTTGCTCTAAGATGGATCATTTGGCAACAGCAGGTACACTTCTGAACCAGAAGTTTACACCGGATGTAGTAGCAGGAGAGAAGGGACTTGACAATATGGCAAGCTTAGTTCGTAGCTACTTTGCTATGGATGGACATCACATTCAGTTCAACGTTATTGACAAGCAAACCTTGATTGAGGCTCAGAAGCATCCAGATGATTACAGAGATTTGATTGTTCGAGTTGCAGGATACAGTGACTTTTTCCGCAACTTAAGCAAACCTTTACAGGATGAGATCATTAACCGTACAGAGCAGTCTTTCGGCTAAAAAATTCATTTGTATATAAAGATAATAGGTAAGGAGGGGCTGCCCATTGGGGGCAGGCTCCCCTTTTCTGTTATGTGATAAGAAGCGGATCGCCTGTGTGTTCTTTATAGAAAATAAGGAGGCTTCATGGATAAAAATATACAATATATTTTGGAAGTTGCCCGCTGTGGAGGTATTACCAAGGCAGCGGGTAAATTATATGTCACACCATCGGCTCTAAGCAGGTTTGTTCAGGCCAGGGAAAATGAGTTAAATGTTCTTTTGTTTCACCGAGTAGGAAAAAGCTTTGTTCCTACAGAAGCAGGAGAGTACTATATTCGAAAATGTCAGGAAATAGAACGCTTACACCTGGAATTAAATCAGCAGATGCAATATTTTGCCAATATTGATAATAAAGTAATTCAAATAGGAGTCCAGCCTTCTTTTTCTACGGTTGTACTGGATAAGGTCCTGCCTGAATTTCGCAGCATTTATCCCGACATGAAAATTGTTCTTCAAGAATATTCCAATACGAAACTTAAGGAAATGCTTGGCAGGCAGAAGGTAGATGTGTTTTTTTCTACCACAGACAAGAGGGATTCAGCATATGAATATCACAGGGTAAAATCCTGTGAGACAGTTGTGGCTGTGGAAAAAAATGATCCTTTGATCAAAAAAAGTGTAAAGCGGCAGGGATTTGGGTATCCATGGATTCCTCTGGAAGAATGTGCTAGAGAAGAAAATGTTATGTTGCTTCCGGGAAGTAACTTCAGACAGCAGGCAGATGATCTTTATGAAAGCCAAGGGTTAAGCCCCAATATCGCCTATCAGATCAGTGGAACCCGCACGGGGCTAGCCTGTGTTGCCTGCAATCAGGCAGTTATGGTTACCCTAGATCATATGATTTTTAATAGCTTATTTGCGGATCGAATTATTCCCCTTTCTGTTGGGGAGGAGCCCATGCACACGGAATTGAACCTGGTTTTCATGAAGGATACAGTTTTTAGAAAAGAAATTCAGAAGCTCTATGAGCTCCTTTGTAAATACGTCAGATGATTTTATTTGAAAGATTTTTGCAATATCTTTCGAAAAATCTTTCCCTGAATGAAAGATATCTTAAAAAAAGCGAAATGTACTTTGGATGAATTCTACTATATGATTATTTTATTGTTAAGAAAAAAACACATCCAAAGGAGAAAGCTATGACACCCTTACAAATTACTTTCGTGATTCTGCTAATCACTATTATTGCCTTTGCTTCAGGGAGAATTCCCATTGCAGTTATTTCCTCGGGAATTATTCTCTCTCTTATTATTACAGGTGTGCGGACACCAGAGGAAGCTTTAAGTGGCTTTATCAATACAAATGTTGTTATGTTTGTAGCAATGTTTGTGATTGGTGCAGGACTTACTAAAACAAAATTAATTGACCATGCCCAAAATCTTGTAATACGCTACAAAGATAATGCCAGTATGCTGATTTTCTTGTCCTGCCTGGCGTCGGCTCTTCTTGCCTGCATCACAAATGCAACGGCAACAGCAGCAATTATGATTCCTCTGCTTGTAGGAATTGCCAATGATATTGGAACCAGCCGAAGCAAGCTTTTATTTCCAGCCATGGCCTGTGCCAATGTTGCCACTTCTATGACTTTCTTAGGCCAGGGAGCCAGCAACATGACATGGAATGATATCATGATGGAAGGAGGCGCCCCAAATGCCCTTCATGTATGGGATTTTACGGTTGCACGAATCCCTCTTTTGGTTATCGCTATTGCCTACATGGTCTCCATTGGTCATAAATTGATGCCAGACATTGATAATAACAAATTCAATGACCAGGTAGAGAATACAGAAGAGACAAAGAAATTATCTCCGGTGAAAGAAAAATTGGCCTTGATCATTGTGCTTGGAACCATCATCCTAATGCTTTTTGAGAATGTGATCGGCATTAAAATGTATCTGATTGCATGTATCGGAGCGGTACTCTTGGTACTTTCCGGTGTACTTTCTGAAAAAGAAGCATTAAATTCCATTCATCAACCCACCATTTTCTTATTTGCAGGTGTCCTTTCTCTTTCAGATGCCATAAAAGTGACAGGAGCTGGAGATCTTGTGGCAGACTTAATGATTAAGGTATTGGGAGATAATGCAAATCCTTATATTATGATGACAGTATTTTTCATGGTGCCTTTCCTCCTTACCCAGGTTATGTCAAATCTTGCAACGCTAACGATTTTCATTCCCTTGGTCACATCGGCTTGCCTTAAGATTGGTGTGGATCCTAGAGCTGCCGTAGTGGGAGTTCTTACTGCAAGTTGTATTTCTATTATGACACCTATGGCAGCACCTTGCCAGATCATGATTATGGAACCAGGAGGATATACTTTTAAAGATTATCTGAAATGTGGAACGCCGCTAGCCCTTATTTTGGCGGCTGGTACCATAATATTAATGCCATTAATGTTTCCGTTTTACTAAAAAAGTAGTAAAATTGATATGAAAAAAATTAAATTGATTGGATATATCCCCTGGAGTTGGAGACTCTGGGGGATATTTTTATTATGGGTCGTGACCCTGTTGAGCTCGCGAAGCGTGCGAAATATAAAC
>CAVBQS010000013.1:0-7354 GCA_963597615.1 Bacteroidaceae bacterium | reverse complement strand
CGCATAACAGATTTCTCTATGGGGAAGGCTAAAAAGCCTTTCCCTAAATTTATTATGGCGCCGAGCCTTCTTAAGCAATCTTTTCACGCACACTCTTTAATCCATACAACATCTCAGGATCTATATCCAAACATTTACTACAATCTCTAGTTCCTGTTACGTCCCATGCCAGCGTACCATTTAGAATGGTGCAGGCATTCATGAAAAAATCTTTGTTTTTCAATGATTCGAAAACCGTTTTTTTTAATAAGGGGGTTGCATCATAACAAACAATCTTTCCATCTTCAAAATATACATATACAGTATAGTCTTCGTAAGGAATTACCTGTACAATATCATAAAACATATGCCCCTCCTATACTAATGGATTGATTCTGTTAAGGGGAAGTCCATCTTTAGACAATTCCCAGTTTTGCATCAATTCATCCTGGTGTATTACACACCATGCCAATATCAATTTTAGCTGTCTTGATGGTAAGCTGCCTTTTATTACTCTAGCTTCACTAATATCCACAATTGCTTTGTGTCCATTATATTCGGCATGAAAATGTGGAGGATTGTGGTCTTCGTAATACATTGTTACTCTGATTCCGTAAAACAATGAAATTTCTGGCATGGCTGCACCTACTTTCTTTTTTTATCTTAGTTTTTAACGTGTATCTATATTATATCAATAATTTGCTTGGGTGAACATTTTTTTATGCTCTCCGGTAACAAAATAATCAGCCTTCTTTGCTGAGGACATTGGAATAAAATGCCATTAGAGGAATTAAAGTTTCAGAGAAGAAAACAACAAGGCTAAACTGTAGGTGTAATTTATATATAGATCATAAATGGAGGTGGAAATATTCACTGTATCACTCAATAACTGCCAAGGGGCTAAAAAATCAAGAGGAGAGATCTACGATGACAATAAAAAATGCGACAATTACAGAATTTGATATAGCCTATGAATATATTAAAAACTTGTGGACTTACAATACCTATGATTACGAAGAGACAAAAAGAGTATATGAAAAAGTATTGCAGGATGAAAACAGTTTTGCCTTCTTTGTGGTGGAGGAGGATGGAAGCTATCATGGCTTTTGCCATGGCGATTACTTTCAGACTTTTTGGATGTCAGGCCTTACTTGTTATGTATCAAGCTTAATAACAAATGAGGAGGATAGGGGAAAGGGCTATGGTGTAAAATTGCTAGACCATGCCAAGAACTTGGCGAAAGAGCGTGGATGCAAAGCAATCACTCTGGATTCCGGGCTTCCAAGAGTAGAGGCTCATGGATTTTATGAGCATTATGGATTTGAGAAAAGCTGCTATGGATTCGAATTAGTTCTGTAGTGATGCCTTAGCCTTCTTTACAGGGTTCTTCGTATATATAAGTAATTAAGAAATGATGTAAACATTAAGAATATAGTATAATTACAGTAATGAAATCTTAAAGGTGAGCGGTTTATGGGATATCAAGAGGAACAGAAAAAATTGGAAGGCTATGAAAGGGACTATGCCAAGATTCGAAAAGAGGAAGATGCAGATCTTGGATATAGAGATATGAATTCACGTTTTCTGAATCTGGAAAAGCAGACCATGAGTGCCGAACAGTGGAGAGCAAAAGAGGCAGAGCATAAGGAGCGGAAAAAACAGATAGAAAGAGTTTGGCAGACAAGAAATGATGTGACTCTTTATAAAGAGATTGCACGTCAGGGCAAATATAAAGAGAAGGATGCAAGGTATTATGCTCCTTTTGACTTGAGCGTTTTGGAAATCTTTTTGAAAAATTGTTCCAGAGGAAAGGATAATTCAGACGAATATAACAGCGTTGTAACAGATTTGGAACTCTACAACCTGATGGTGCATAAGTCTGCACCGAAAGAAAAAGTAACCTTGCTGGAGAATTTGCAGAGTAGCTGTGCAACCTATATTTCAGAGAAACATCCAATCAGCGGACCTGGAAAAAAACGCAAGGCCATGATTAAACAGGTGGCTGAGCAGGTAAACCTGTTATTGGCAGATGCACGGGTGGCTGTTTCTGTAGTTGGAGAAGAGAAGCAGGAACAGATTGACATCCAGGAAGAAGAGCAGAATCGGAATCAGATCAACATCCAGGAAGAAGAGCAGAATCGGAATCAGATCAACATCCAGGAAGAAGAGCAGAATCAGAACCAGATCAACATCCAGGAAGAAGAAAATATCCTGCAGGAAGCTGAGGGTGCAGAAGAAGAGGAGAAGCTGGATGAGAAGAGTATCCAAGAGTTGAAGGAACTTGTGGATGGCACATTTCAGGAGTTAGAGGATTCTTACAAAAAGTATCTTACAAAATCGGGAATCAAGGCAGGACTTAAGCAAGATATGTGGTCAATTGAGTCAATCAATCAGGCATGTAAGGCGCATTACAGACTGATTTCCTTGGATTTGCAAGGTAAGATTGAATTGACGGAGGAGGAGCGCAGCCGACTGGATCAGCACATGAAACAGATTTTTATTGCATTATCCTATCCTGGCGGAGTGGATGAGACTCAGACAGATATTATGTCTACTAGATTTTTTAATGCGATCGGATGGTCTGAGCACAAGCCAAGAGTGTGCAAAGATATTGAGACTGAAGTGCAAAGATTCCCGAATCGGGTTAAAATGTTTCACAGTATTAATAAAGAAAATCACCTGAATATGGGAAATGTTGTAGCACAGATGCTGGGGAAAAAACGTCAGTATTATAGCTTTGGCTGCTTTGGACTGGGAACTTATACAGCTACAAGGAAGGTGGAACAGACAGAGAATATTGAACAGGCAGACTTAAAAGCAAGCGAACATAGCTGGCTATATGCCCAGAATGCGGGTTCAGTACAGTTTACATTCACTTTGAATGAGCATGCAAAAGTGATAGAGTGGGAAGAGGCCAAGACGGCGAAAGAAGTGATTAGAAAGAAGTATCCCCAGGCCTTTGCAGAGTATAATTTCTTTGCCGACACTACCTGGAAACGTGGCACTACCGAGGGTTCTATGGGCAGCTCGATCATACTGGCCTTTCTTGGATATAATACCATTCGGATTAAAGATCCAGACAATAAGGATGGGGATATGGTGGAATATTATTGCACCACAGACAGAAAAGCACTTTCCACCAATTCTATCCTTGAGTATAGTGGAGTTGGTAATGTCTGCAAAAGTGCACCAGTTATGAATTATTAGGAGCGCTAAAAGTTGCATGGATTATCGTTGCTTGTAGAAAGGCAGGTATATAGAAAATGAGAGAATTGACAGCAGGTGAATTAAGATTTATTGATGAATCCACCAACGACTGGAGAATGTATATTTATGGTAAGGTGGATGCGAAAGCTGCGGTGGAACTTAAGGAAAGTATGAATGTTCTGTCGGAAGAATATAAGGAAGCATTCCTGGATTTTTATAAAAAAAGAATAGAGAGAGAGTTCTATGTGGATGGTATTGAAGTAAAAAATGACTTTGATAAGGTTTACAAAAAAAGAAATCCGGCATTTTATGATATCAACAGGTTGATTGGGAGAGAAGTCAGGTTGGTTTCAGAAGTTCTAGGAGCAGAAAAATTGAATGTCTGTATCTCCTATATGGATAACGAAGAGATTCAGGGTATCCTAAATGGCAGGCTGACAGGAATCGGGGTCTATAACGAGATAGATGGAATGCTGGAGGGATTTGGCATAGTAGAGATTTTTCCAGACTACATTCTCATACGCCGGGTAGATACATGTATGGATGTGAGAGAAGAGTCTATTCTGGAAAGTGTCGGAAAGTATATTAGCCAAACAACGCAGGAAAATAAGCTTCCAATCTATTTCTTGGATATGGGGGATGGGAAAAAATTTAGCCTGGAAGAAAGTGGTTTTGTTCAGGATAAAAAGAAATTCATGTGTGAACTTGGACTGTCGTCGAATCTTAAGAAAATAGCCCTTGAGAAAAAAAACGACATGAGTGTGACGTTTTTAGAGGAAGTGGAAGAAGAGGAGGTGCTTCCATTTTTGCTGAATGCACCACATGATTCATTCTTCCAGATTCCCTATGCAGATATAAAAGCAGATTATTTGTCCGGAAGTATCGTATGTAAGAATAAGGATCGGATTTTGGCCATGATCCTAATCGAGGATGATGACAGATATATAAAAATACCTTGGTATTATTACAGGGATAAGGCCGCAATGGATGCATGCTTCTTTGTTCTTAAGAATCTTTTGAAAAATGATTTTGAATCGGATGTGCCGATTCTTTTCCTTGATTCAGGGAAGAATAAAAAAGAACTGCTGGATTATTTTTCGGGAAAAATCAAGGAAGCTCCGATTTATGCGTATAGATGGACAGGGGACGTGAACTGAAAATGGAGTTAGTGCTTCAGGTAAAACTACATTGATAAATATGATTAGATAGTATGCTAACTTGGGAATTTCCAGTGGAGTTGATGTGGCATGTGATGTTCCGTGCAGAATTCTTGAAGGAGCAGACTGGCAATTAGTTCTGCAAAATATTTCTGGGTATTGAATCCGGCATATTTGCATGAAGGAAATAGAAAAATTATAGTAGAGAGTATTGAAGGTATAAAGATGTTTGATTGATGTTTGAGGATGGCTTTATTTGAAGAGAATCCCGCCAAAGAAATAGTTTGCACGCAATGTGACTATTTTCCTTGGCGGTTTGTTTTTTATCTAGATAATTGCAAGAGATGATGTGTATTTAAATAGCAGTTCGACTTATGCTGAGTTTCCTTTGCATGATTAACAATAAAAAAAATATCTTCTTTAGGATCACGGACATAGAAGTTCCTTGCGTTTTTCTCGAGGCTACGTTGTAACAGGGATTTTACACCTCTGATTCTGTCTTGCAGGGCTTTGAGTTCATCTTTGGAGAGGAGGTCGGCAAATACATAAGATACCATCTCATCCGTTAATGCCATCAAGCTGTCATAGAGACGCTTATCCACAGCTGTCAGCTTGCAGAAACCATTTTGGTCTTCTAGGGTATTCAGATAATAGTTTGGATTGTTGCGCTTCTGGATGTCTTTGTAAGTAAGTTTTCCAAAGCTCATATCATTATCGATGCCTCTGATTTTCGTAATCTTCCTTCCTTGGCTTTCGGCGAAAATATTGGTATTATTGCGGTCAAATTGGCTTGCGATCACATCTAGGATTTCTAGTGAATTCATTTGCAGAAATACCAAGTCTTCATATTTGTAGTTGGCTTTTGCGACTTTGTCAAAGGTCTCGAACAATTCTTCCCCCTTGGCTTCGGCTAAGAGGATGCCCTGGTGGTCTTTTCCGTTTTTGTCCTTATATTTTACTTTCCTGGATGCAGGAATTAGTTCCGGAACGCCAAGAAGTTCCGCTAATCTGGAAGTTGCTACATTGCGGTCTGTAATGCTGGCGCCTTTATCCATTTTTACATTGTTATTGGCAATAAGATAAGACTTAATGTGCAGAGAATAATATTCTGCATATTCTGCAAAGATGGCAGGCCCATATGTGTTGCCAAGAAAAGTCATAAGCTGTTGTTCGATTTTTGGATGTTGTGCGATAACTAGATTTACAAGATGTCTTTGAACTTCTCTTTTTCGCATGTCCTTTGCGTTATACTTTGTCCGTCTTGCACCCTTCCAGAAAATAAGATCAATATCCGTATTTTCTTCTGCGAATACAGAGGATAAGGCTTTAATCATGTCAGTGATTTCTTTGTCTGAAGTGCCTTCTTTCTTTGCTTTTTTGCCTAGGTCAGATTCTAGCAAGGTGGAAATATAGGTATCGGTATAGGCGGTGGCAGGAAGATTTTTGGAATCCTCCTTGATATAGGCCACCTCGTTCTTAGTTGATGTCAACTTAATGACACTGTTGCAGTTACCTCCAGTAAGTTCTACCTTTCCGGCATCTGTCTTACTTAGATCCAGATAAGTCGTACGGGCTTCTGCAAGAACATTAACCCATAAAGGACGGTCAGCTTCTTCTGTAACCCCTTGAAAATCATTATAAACCAGTTGGGCACGGTTTTTCAGGATTGCTAACTCTACAGAAGCCTTGGTCTGGGCTTCCTTAACCATTTGATAACGACGATAACCTTCCCCTTTTATAATGCTTTTCCATACGCTCTGTCTCTGGTCTAAATAGGTCTTGCATCGTTCTTTCAAAGTCTCATACATACCCTGAAGACTATTTAATTGTTGCTCAAATTCTTCCTTGTTGGCAGGGACAGTAGTTTCAGTATAAAAGCTTGTGATTGAACCTAAGGATTCCTTTACCTGTTGCATGAGAACGGAATCCTCCTTGGCCTTTCCGGAGATCGTAGTTCTTTTATTGCTGATTAGGTTCGTGGAATCGGTCTGTAGCTTATTATAAGCCTGCCACTCTTCTGTCTGCTGTTTGCTTTGCAACTGTGGGTTTTCTGTTGCTTCTAGGGCCGGTTTTTTATAGTCTTCGATATTCCTTTTTGTAATATAACCTTCACCTGACATAGATGAGTTCCTCCTTTGTTTAAAATATTTGCAAGCGGATTTTTGAATAAATCATATCATTTTCCGTAAGAAATAGCTACAATTCGAAGAGGAATAACATATACAGAAGTAAAGTACAAGTATTGATGTTAAAGCACATGTTTGATAAAATTTTTAAGGAAGAATCAACCTGATAAAAGGGGAGCTTAAGATGACAGTGGAAGCGTTTTTGAGTAATAATTTTGCAGAAATAATAGGACTGGTATTTATCTGGGTTATTTTAAACAAAGAGAATGTGTTAGACAAAGAAGATGTCCACAAATTTATGAATATTTTCTATTGTGAATGTGCGGAACTGATTATATTTAACCTAGAGAAAGTAACAGGATACTGGAGTGAACCAACGGCTTTCCGTATTCTATTATCAGCATCTGCATATGTTCTCAGGACTGCGTTGGTATATCTGTTTATACGATTCGTTTGGCCCTATGAAAACAACAGAGCAGCCCGCAATATATTAAAGATTCCGGTATGGATTTGTGTGGTTTGCGCTATATCCCCTTTTTTTACAGATAAGGTTTATTCGTTTAGTGATACAAATCATTTTGTCAGAGGACCGTTAGGATGGGTTTTTCTGGTTACGGTAATAGGATATGTACTCTTGTTTGTGTACTATATTATTAAGCAGCATAAAGAGAATGAAAAAATAAATACACTGATATTGTCATTGATAGCTTTCTTTATCATTTCATCGACTATTATGTCCACAGTCTATGATATCGAATGGTTAGGACGACTCTCTATTGTATATGGTATGGTTTTCTGTCTTTTTGCACTGGATGCCGGCAAATTGAAAAATATGATTTATATCCTGCAGGAAAATGAAGAATTAAAAAACACTTTAAATGAATT
>CAVBQS010000012.1:0-78140 GCA_963597615.1 Bacteroidaceae bacterium | reverse complement strand
TGAGTTACATTGGAACCGCACATAAGCATAAAATTAATGCGTTTACTGCAATAAATGAAGCACTAAATGGTAATGCTGACATCATTTTTGCTTAAGGGGTTCTGAACAGTTACATTTTTCTTAAATAAATCTGAAAGTCGTAGCTGCGTGCGATCTGGCAGATGTTTATCCGTACCATTATAAAATACAACAAAACTAGGAGTTGGAAGTTGCAAGGCTCGTGAACTATAAATCTGATTCTCCGATACTATACCTGCATAAATAGCTGAGACATATTGTAGATTACGATAGGGAAGATTAGGGCTGTAGGTAGACTGATGCTCATACAGGGACAAGGTAGTATCAACGATAACAGAAATATCATTTTTAATTGACAGATACACTGCATTTTCCAGAGTATTAATTTCTAGAGCCCCAGGATCTTCATAGTGGGTCCCGTTGATTGCGTTATACAATTCCAGCAAATGCTTTGGATCTTTAAATAACATCCGAAACAGGCTGTCCTTGTAGGTTCTCTTAATGATTTGCTTTTGCTTTTTCTGTTTGTTCTTTTTTGCCATAGACAAGTGCTCCTTTCTAGGGTGCAGGAGCGAAATGCCGACTAGCTCTTTTGAAATCTCCTGCTGAATTAAATAAGTTATAAGCATTGAGATTTCTTTACCGAAGAAATTCGGTCCATACATAAAACAGATGCAGAAAATCTGCAAAGAAAAGTAAGAAAAATAAATGCTTTAGACACCTTCTTTTATAGCA
This sequence comes from Bacteroidaceae bacterium, assembly GCA_963597615.1. Classification (GTDB taxonomy): domain Bacteria; phylum Bacillota; class Clostridia; order Lachnospirales; family Lachnospiraceae; genus CAKRJP01. The sequence continues at coordinate 77,387 of CAVBQS010000012.1, read as the reverse complement.
AGAAAATTACGGTCTGTCAATCATATGATATCAAAAAAGGACCATCATTTGGCATGACAGTCCTTGGAATATCTTATAAATTAAAGGGTATGAAGTTGGCCGGTTTCTGAATCCATAATAAATCCACGTATGCGGACATCTTTAGGCATAAGGGGATGATTTTCCAGAGCAAAGACTGTATCCTTCACAGACTGCTCCACACATTCAAATCCACCTAACCATTCTTCCAAATCTACTCCACTGTGGCGGATAATATCAATATGATGTTTATCTACACCTCGTTCAACTAGCTGCTCTAAAAGCTCACTGCCATCCATCCCTTGAACGCCGCAGTCTGTGTGGCCAATTACCATAACTTCCTCCACACCAAGTTCCAAAATAGCTACAAGAAGACTTCGCACAACACTACCATAAGGATGGGTAATGACACCTCCGGCATTTTTTATAATCTTAGCATCTCCGTTTTTAATACCAAGAGCCGCAGGGAGAAGTTCTGTCAGTCTTGTGTCCATACAGGTAAGAATTGCCAGCTTTTTGTCTGGATACTTACTGGTGAGGAACGCCTCATATTCCTTATTTTCCACAAATTTCTTATTATATTCGATAATATCTTCCATTATGTAAAGACCTCCCTAAAAATAATAGCCATCAAGTACTCTATAATAGTAACCCGACTTGTGGGATTTGTACAATAAAAATAAGCTTAAAGAAAATTAATATTTTTTAAGGTTACAACTCAGTGTTATAATGGATAAAGATTGGGAAATAATAAGCCCGAATTAAATGTTGAAATTTAGGAGAGAATTATGAAATTCGATTATCAAAAAACCACATACGCCTGTTTTATTGGTTACATCGTCCAAGCTATTGTGAACAGTTTTGTCCCCTTGCTCTTTGTTACTTTTCAGAAAAATTATGATATTCCATTGACCAAGATTACCCTGCTTATCACGGTTAACTTTATGATTCAGCTGTTGATTGATCTATTATCAGCAGGTTTTATAGATAAAATAGGCTATAGGGCCTCGGTTATTATAGCCCACATATGCGCCGCAGTGGGACTTCTGCTTCTTGCCTTTCTTCCGGAACTGACAAGGGATCCTTTTATTGGAATTTTGATTGCCGTGTTTGTGTATGCCATGGGAGGGGGCCTCATCGAGGTATTGATTAGTCCCATTATTGAAGCTTGTCCCACGGATAATAAGGAAGCTGCTATGAGCCTTTTGCATTCCTTTTATTGCTGGGGCTGTACCGGGGTAGTCTTAATCTCAACGGTATTTTTTGCTCTTGTAGGTATTAATCATTGGAAAATATTGACCTTGCTTTGGACTATACTTCCCATTGGGAACTTAATTCTTTTTACAAAGGTTCCTATCTACAGTCTTACGGACGAGGACGATACCGGAATGAACCTTAAGGAACTTTTCCATGAAAAAATATTTTGGATTCTTATGCTTATGATGGTATGCGCTGGAGCTTCAGAGCAGGCAGTAAGCCAGTGGGCTTCCACCTTTGCAGAGGAGGGCCTTGGCATAACAAAGACCCTTGGAGATTTGGTAGGACCCATGGCATTTTCCATACTGATGGGCCTTTCCAGACAAATTTATGGAAAATATGGGGATCAACTTGATCTGGATAGATTTATGAAGCTTAGCTGTATTTTGTGTATTTTATCTTATCTTTGTATTTCCCTGATTCCCATCCCGATGGTAGAGTTAATGGCTTGTGGAATTTGTGGATTTTCTGTAGGTATTATGTGGCCGGGAACCTACAGCAAGGCGGCTGCTGCATTAAGAAGAGGAGGTACATTACTTTTTGCAATGCTTGCCTTGGCAGGAGATCTAGGCTGCTCTGGAGGACCTACCCTGGTAGGCTTTGTTTCCAGTGGAGCTGGAAATATGAGAATGGGGATACTGGCAGGAATTATAGCCCCAATTCTTTTACTTGTGGGCATATACGCTTTAGTAACGCAATCTAGAAAAAGGAGATGATGGAACATGTGGTTTGTATTTGCATTGTTATCAGCCGTATTTGCAGCCCTAACGTCTATACTGGCAAAGATTGGCATTGATGGAGTGAACTCTAACCTTGCAACAGCCATCAGAACCATGGTAGTAGTGGTTATGGCATGGGGAATGGTATTTTTAACCCACACTCAGGGTGGAATATCAGAAATCAGTAGAAAGAGCTGGATTTTCTTAATTCTATCAGGCTTAGCAACCGGGGCATCCTGGCTTTGCTACTACCGGGCATTACAGATTGGGGATGCCTCAAAGGTAGTTCCGATTGATAAATTAAGTGTTGTAATAACATTACTAATGGCTTTTATCTTTTTACATGAAGAATTTACAATGAAGTCCTTGCTTGGATGTGCCTTGATAGGAGTGGGAACTCTAGTTATGGTTTTGTAACTTTATTTTTCGACTTTCCCCATAAACAGAAGGAGGGATAATACGTGAAAGAATTACTCTACGGAGCAGCCTACTATGATGAATATATGCCCTACGATCGTCTAGAAAAGGACCTTGCTATGATGAAAAAAGCCGGGATCAATACAGTCCGGATTGCAGAATCAACATGGAGTAGCTGCGAGCCTCAGGAAGGAGTGTTTGTTTTTTCCCATGTGATCCGTGTGATGGATGCTATGGAGAAAGCCGGAATTAACGTTATTATTGGAACTCCGACTTATGCAGTGCCCACCTGGATGGTCAAGGCATATCCGGATATACTAGCGGAAACGGTTAAAGGCAGGGGGATTTATGGCCCGAGACAGATTATGGATATTACGCATCCTGTTTACCGTTATCATGCAGAAAAAGTCATCCGTAAGCTGATGGAAGTTTCAGCACATCGTAAATGTGTGATTGGCTTTCAGATTGATAATGAAACAAAGTATTATGGAACTGCAGGAAAAAATGTCCAGCTTGGTTTTATGAAATATCTCCGGGAGAAATTCAATAATGATTTAGATGCATTGAATCATGAATTTGGACTGGATTACTGGAGCAACCGCATCAATGCCTGGGAGGATTTTCCGGATGTGCGGGGTACGATCAATGGAAGCTTAGGGGCAGAGTTTGAAAAATATCAGAGAAGTCTGGTGGAAGAATTCCTTGGCTGGCAGGCAGATATTGTTTCAGAGTATAAGAGAGAAGACCAGTTTATTACTCATAACTTTGATTTTGAGTGGCGAGGCTATTCCTACGGCGTGCAGCCGGATGTGGCTCATTTTAAATGTGCAAAACATCTGACAATGGCTGGTGTGGATATCTATCATCCGACACAGGATCATCTGACAGGTGCAGAGATAGCATTTGGCGGTGACCTGATTCGCTGCCTTAAAAATGACAATTATCTGGTTCTTGAAACACAAGCCCAGGGATACCCAGGCTGGACTCCCTATGACGGACAGCTTCGCTTGCAGGCATATAGTCACCTGGCATCCGGTGCACTTGGCGTAATGTACTGGCACTGGCATTCCATCCACAATTCTTTTGAAACATACTGGAGAGGGATTTTAAGCCATGATATGGAAGAAAATGCGGTGTACCGTGAGGCCTGTATCATAGGCAAGGAGTTTAAGAAACTTTCCCCTGTTTTATCAGGATTTAAGAAAAACAACAAAGTCGCCATCATGGTAAGCAACGAAGCCTTGACTGCACTTAAATGGTTTGGGATTGAAGCAACCGCGGCGGGAAATGATGGAATTGGTTACAATGATGTTGTTCGCTGGATCTATGACGCCCTTTATAAAGTAAATATTGAATGTGACATTATCTGGGAGGCGAGTGAAGATATGGAGAAATACCAGGCAATCCTCCTTCCGGCTATGTACACTGCAGATGAAAAAACCCTTACACGTTTGAAAGATTATACTGCACAAGGGGGCACTCTGATTGCGACATTTAAGACCGCATTTGCCAACGAGAATGTAAAGGTATATTCCGACAGACAGCCACATATCTTAAGTGAAGTGTTTGGTATGTATTACCAGCAGTTTACTTTCCCGGAGAATGTTACATTAACTGGATTTGAGGGCGGTGAACCGGTGGCAGAGACCTTTATGGAACTTTTGATTCCGGAGAGTGGGGAGATTATTTCCGCATACCAGCATCCAAATTGGAAAAACTATGGGGCAGTCACATATCATGCATATAAAGATGGTCATGCATGGTATATTGGTTGTATGTTTGAAGAAAATTATTTGCAACAGCTGTTAGTAAAAATCCTGACTCAGTCCGGCGTGGATGCCGTGACACCAGAAACATTTCCGGTGATTGTTCGCCAGGGAACCAATGAAAAAAGTGAAAAAATTCGCTTTTATTTAAATTATTCCTGGGATGAGACAAAGATTTCTGTGCAAGAGGCATTTGAGACAGTTCTCGGACAGACGGAAGAAGTAGAAAGAGAGGTCCTTTTGAAACCCTGGGATGTATGTATCCTAAAAATAAAGCAATGAAGTATACCTACAAGCAGTACTTAGTACAAGGAACCTATAGGACCGCTTGACTACAAAGAAGTCCTCATGTTAGAATTACCTGGTTGCGACCAAGACATATTTGTTTTTGCCCGCAACGTGTGTGAGGTGCCTGTATGAGCAGTCATACAGGAGAATAGGGAAGCAGGTGAGATTCCTGCACGATCTCGTCACCGTGTTTTGCAAGTATTTTTCCAATCGTGTTTTAAAAACCAATCCACTGGGCCACCGGGAAGGATGTGAAAAATACCTTTGAGCAATCAGCCGGGAGACCTGCCTTTCACAGTACACAAATATCATGGAAGTCTGATAAGCACCTAAGAACATTTTAGGGAAAATCAACTCCATGTAAGTATGATGCCACGAGGAATTGGCAGTACAAAAAAGGAGGACATTCAAAATGAAAAAGAAACTCGTCGTTTTTTGTTTGGCAGCAGCCATGAGTGCAAGCCTCTTAGCAGGATGCGGTGGTAGCTCCAGCACGGAGGATACTTCATCCACTCAGGCTAGTGATGATCAGGCAGCAGCAGATAAGGTAGCAGACTTGATTGATGCTATTTATGTGCAATCTCGCACTGATGAAACAGATGATCAGTGTAAAGAAGCAAAGGAGGCTTGGGATGCCTTGACAGATGCACAGAAAGAATTGGTATCCGGAACCCATGCAGATCCAGATTATTTTGGCCTGGATACAGGAGATGCTTCCAAAGATGATCCTTTAAACCAGGATGATATTGGAGAAAATGAGCTTTTAGTTGTAAGTTTTGGTACTTCCTACAATGACAGCCGTGTAGCTGACATCGGAGGAATCGAGAAGGCTCTTGCAGAGGCTAATCCAGACTGGTCTGTAAGAAGAGCATTTACCGCTCAGATTATTATTAACCATGTACAGGCTCGTGATGATGAGAAGATTGACAACGTAGAGCAGGCCTTAGAGCGTGCCGTAGATAATGGAGTTAAGAATCTGGTAGTTCAGCCAACCCATTTGATGCATGGTGCAGAGTATGATGAATTAGTAGAGACTTTAGATACTTATGTAGATAAGTTTGACTCTGTTAAAATTGCTGAGCCACTTCTTGGTGAAGTAGGAGAAGATGGCACTTCTGTAAATGAAGACAAGCAGGCAGTAGCTGAAGATATTACTGCAGCAGCTGTAGAAGAAGCTGGATATGACAGCTTAGATGCAGCAAAAGAGGATAATGTAGCCTTCGTATTTATGGGACATGGAACTTCCCACACTGCAAAGATCAGCTACACTCAGATGCAGACTCAGATGGATGACTTAGGATACGACAACGTATTTATCGGAACTGTAGAGGGTGAGCCGGAAGAGACTGCTTGCGAGAATGTTATCGAGGCAGTAAAAGAAGCTGGATATAAGAAGGTAATTCTTCGCCCATTAATGGTAGTAGCAGGAGACCATGCGAACAATGATATGGCTGGAGATGATGATGATTCATGGAAGAGCCAGTTTGAGGCTTCCGGAGCATTTGACAGCGTAGATACCCAGATTGCTGGTTTAGGTGAGATTGATAAGATTCAGGAAATTTATGTAGCTCACACAAAGGCAGCTATGGAAAGTGCTGCAATGACATCAGGAACAGATAGCGATGCATCTGCTTCTTCTGACCTTGCAGATGGAACTTATACAGCAACTTTTAAATCAGACAGTAAGATGTTCCGTGTATACGATACTTTAAACGATCAGGGAACTTTAACTGTAAAAGATGGTAAGATGACTCTTCACATTAGTCTTACATCTGAGAGTATTGTAAACCTCTTCTTAGGAACTGCCAAAGATGCACAAAAAGACGGAGCAGACCTTATAGAGCCTACCAAGGATACAGTAACAGCTGAGGATGGAAGCGAAAAAATCGTTAATGGATTTGATATCCCAGTACCGGCCTTGGATGAAGAGTTTGATTTGGCCCTGATTGGTACCAAGGGTGTTTGGTATGATCACAAGGTAACAGTTTCTGACGTACAGGCTCAGTAATAAAAAATTTATTCAATGACCAATAAATACCAGGAGATTTAAGTACATGTTGAACCAATTTTCAAGAACCCAATTACTTTTAGGACAGCCTGCCATGAAGACCCTAGCCGAATCTAGGGTGGCAGTTTTTGGTGTAGGAGGCGTAGGAGGCTATGTCTGCGAAGCCTTGGTGCGAAGTGGTGTGGGGGCCTTTGATCTAATTGATGATGACAAGGTGTGTTTGACAAATCTTAACAGACAGATTATTGCTACCAGAAAAACGGTTGGAAAATATAAGACGGATGTGATGAAAGACCGTATGCTTGAAATTAATCCAGATGTAAAAGTGACAGTTCACAAGTGTTTTTTTCTCCCGGAAAATGCAAATGAATTTCCATTTGAAGAATACGATTATATTGTAGATGCAGTAGATACTGTAACTGCTAAGATCGAATTGGTGATGAAGGCAAAAGAAGTTGGGGTGCCCATTATCAGCAGCATGGGAGCTGGCAATAAATTAGATGCCAGTGCCTTCCGTGTGGCGGATATTTATAAAACTAAGATGTGCCCCCTAGCTAAGGTCATGCGTAGAGAATTAAAAAAGCGTGGGGTAAAGAAGCTAAAGGTGGTATATTCCGAGGAAAAGCCTACAAGGCCTTTAGAGGATATGTCTATTAGCTGTAGAACCCATTGTATTTGCCCACCAGGAGCAAAACATAAGTGCACAGAGCGAAGAGATATTCCGGGAAGCGTAGCTTTTGTGCCATCGGTGGCAGGTATGATTATTGCAGGGGAGATTGTAAAGGATCTTACTGCAAATGATCCAAGAGAAATCGTATCATAAGGAAGAAGCCAGGAGAAGTTTCCAAAAGGAAGCATCTCCTGGCTTTTTTATTTTCAGATTGTTTTTCTGTAAAAACTAGGTAAAGAAAAGGGGGCAATTTTACATAGATTTAACATTGGTTTAACAAAGCATGATAGATAGCTCAGAAGAACTTCAGCTACAATGAGATAGGATTAAGGATTAGTTAACATTGTATGAAGAAAGAGAGAAGAAAAGAATATGAACGAGAATATACAGATTATATTCGGTTTAATTGGAGGCTTGGCCCTGTTCCTTTACGGAATGAATAACATGAGTGATGCTCTGCAGAAGGCTGCCGGGGAGAAGATGAAAAGTGTTTTAAGCTTTCTTACGAGAAATCCCCTTATGGGAGCTCTTGCAGGTGCTCTGGTAACTGCTGTATTGCAGAGTAGTTCTGCCACCACCGTTATGGTTATTGGATTTACCAGTGCTGGATTAATGAGCTTGCCTCAAGCCATCTCCGTAATCTTTGGTGCCAACATTGGTACCACTATGACTGCCCAGTTAATGGCTTTTAAGATTTCCGATTATATTTATCCTATTATCTTCATTGGATTTATGATGAATTTTGTAGGGAAAAAAGAGCGGATCAAAAGCATCGGAACCGTAGTATTTTCTTTTGGTTTGCTCTTTGAAGGTATTGAGATTATGGGCTCTGTTATGAGTCCACTGGCCAACAGCCCTTTCTTTACCAACCTGATTGGTAAGGTGTCAGATTTCCCAATCTTGGGAGTTCTCTTAGGTTGCGGTATGACCTTGGTAGTACAGAGTTCTTCTGCTACCATTGCGGTGCTGCAAAACTTTGCATCCCAGGCAGGGCCTGACGGCGTTACAAGTGTCATTGGTCTGACTGGAGCCATTCCTATCTTGCTGGGAGACAATATTGGAACTACCATTACTGCCTTGCTGGCGTCTATTGGCCAGTCAAAGAATGCAAAACGTACCGCCATTGCCCATAGTATTTTTAATATTAGTGGAAGTGTCGTATTTGTCTGTATCATTCCTTGGTTTGCCAAATTTGTCCAGTTTATTTCCCCTAAGGGACCAGAGGTGGAAGTAATTTCCAGACAGATTGCCAATGCCCATACCACCTTCAATGTAGTCTGTACCTTGGTGTGGTTGCCCCTGATCTCTGTAATGGTGAAGATTGTAACCAATATTATTAGAGGGAATGATAAGGCACCGGCTGAGGCTTGTACTCCTATTTTTTTGGATGTCCATGTCATCGATCAGCCGATAGCAGCCCTGTGCCTTGCTTCTCAGGAGATTGAGCGACTGGCTGAACTTGGTAGCACTATGTTAGGTCAGGTGAAGGAACATATTGTATTAGACGGAAAAGATAAGTCCAGAACCCCAGAAGAAAGTAGCCAGGTTCGTAGCAGCATTTGCACCGTGGCAGAACTTGGAAATACCATTGCAGATTATCTTACAAGAATGTTAGGAGGAGGGGCGCTTACTGAAAAACAGGCAGAGCATACGGCAGGTCTTTTGTTTGTTACCAATAGTATCCAGCGTGTGGCAGACCGTTGCAATGACATACAGACCTTAGATGAAGAGGTTGATCCCGAGGTGAAAGTATTTTCATCAGAGGCCAAGGAAGATATTAGCGACTGCGTAGGAATTGTACAAAAGCTTTTTGATAAGGCAGTAGATGCAGTGCGCCTGGGAGATGCCGGGGAAGCCAGAGGAGTATTTGAGGCCAAGGATAAGCTTAAGAAAAAGCAGAGACGCTGCAAGAAATCCCATCTTGGTCGAGTAAAAAAAGGTCAGTGTTCTACAGAACTTACAGACTACTATACCAGTATCTTAAATAACTTGGATCGTATGGCAGACTGCTGTTCCGAAATTGCAGAAGAAGCCATCGACGATATCGCATTTGTCCGATTGGAGGAGGAAGCACAGAACATAGGAAGCGCTTCTGTCTAAGAAATTGTATAAAAATACACTAAAGATGCGTCAGATGAATAATCTGGCGCTCTTTTTATGCCTTTTTTCAGAATTGACAGAAAAATAAGTGGCGGTTCTCTTGACTTTCCTGTACAATGAACCTATAAACAATAATAGTGTTGCTGGATTCCACACAATTACCAAAACAAAAGAAGACCTTCTGTAGCCGCCGGTCCTTAGAGGCCGTCTTGTGGCCTCTTAGTACCGTTGCGAGCGGAAGGGAGCGAGGGCGTGTCTTCGTTGTTTTCGGTAATTGTGTAGAATACATGACTAAGTATTTTGGGACATTTGGAAAGAAAGAGAGGAGAGGAATATGGGACTTATAAAAGCAGCAATAGGAGCAGCAGGTGGAACCTTGGCGGATCAGTGGAAGGAATTTTTTACTTGTGACGCATTGGATAATGATACTTTAATGGTAAGAGGAGTAAAGCAGACAAGCAGCCGTTCTTCCAACACAAAAGGCCATGATAATGTAATCACCAATGGCTCCGGGGTGGCAGTGGCAGACGGCCAATGTATGATTATTGTAGACCAGGGCAAGGTTGTGGAAATTTGTTCAGAACCGGGAGAGTATACCTATGATACTTCCTCAGAGCCTAGTATTTTCTGTGGAAATCTTGGGGAGGGCATTAAAAGTGCCTTTGCCACCTTTGGGAAAAGATTCACCTATGGTGGGGATACTGCCCGGGATCAAAGGATTTATTATTTTAATACGAAAGAAATTACCGATAACAAATTTGGAACTGCTAACCCAGTATGGTTTCGGGTGGTAGATAAGAAGATTAACTTGGATAAGGATATTGAGATTCGTTGCAATGGTATTTATTCTTATCGCATTACCAACCCCATTTTGTTCTATACCAATGTTTGTGGAAATGCGGCCCAGTCCTTTGAGAAGGAGCAGATTGATTCCCAGCTTAAGACCGAATTTGTAAATGCCCTGCAACCGGCTCTGGCAAAAATTTCTGAGATGGAGGTTCGCCCAAGTCAGATTCCGGCTCACAACATGGAAATCGGAGATGCCATGAATGAGGTTCTTACGAAGAAATGGTCAGAACTTCGAGGCATTTCCATTGTATCTGTAGCCATCAATCCAGTAACCATGAAGGATGAGGATGCAGAAGCGATTAAGCAGGCTCAGAATACGGTAATGTACACCAACCCAAGTATGATGGCAGCTACCTTAGGAATGGCTCAGGCAGAAGCAATGAAGAATGCAGCTTCCAATCCAAATGGTGCCATGATGGGATTCATGGGAATGAACATGGCTGGAGGTGGCGGTGTAAACCTTCAGGGCCTTTATAACCAGGGACAGCAGATGCAGCAGGAAGCCCAACAGGCTCAGATGAATGGACAGATGCAGCAGGCCCAAATGAATCAGCAGATGCAACAGCCTCAGATGAATGGCCAGATGAATGGTCAAGGTCAGCCTCAAGGGGCAGACCAGCCTCAGATGACCCCTCCTCAGGAGGGCAACTGGACTTGTAGCTGTGGCAGTGTCAATACCGGTAATTTCTGTGGAAACTGTGGCAACAAAAAACCCCAGCCTCAAGTACCGGCCCAGTGGACTTGTAGTTGCGGTGCCACCAACAGTGGAAAATTCTGTGGTAATTGCGGAAGTCCAAGACCATAATAAAACCTAATATATTGAAACCAAAGACCTTAAAAAAAGCGAGGTGAAAGATTTGGCAGATATAAGAGAATATAAGTGTCCGGCCTGTGGAGGAGCTATGGAATTTGACAGTGCCTCCCAAAAGATGAAGTGCCCCTACTGCGATACGGAAATTTCCATTGAAGATTATGAGAAAATGATGAAGGACCAGGAGGAGGCAAAGAAGGCCAAGGAGAAGGCTACTTTGGGAGGCTCAGAAGAAAAAGAAGCTTCCAAAGAGACAGCTGCAGAAAAAAAAGAGGGCTGGACCCAAGAAGAGTTAAATGGCATGGTAATCTACTCCTGTGAATCCTGTGGCGGAGAGATTACAGCAGACAAGAATACCGGAGCCACCACCTGTCCTTACTGTGGAAACCGAGTGGTATTTAAAGGACAATTTGAAGATAGCTTAAAACCAGATTATATTATTCCATTTAAGCTGAATAAAAAGGCAGCTAAGGCAGCTTATGAAAAGCATTTGGAAAATAAGTTATTTGTGCCTTCGGTATTTAAGCAGGAGAATCATATTGATGAAATTGTAGGTATTTACGTGCCATTTTGGATTTTTGATATGACTAGCCAGGGAAGCGCAAGTTATAGTGCCGAAAGAACGAAGAGCTGGACATCGGGAGATACAGAATATACTGAACATAGTTTCTATGAGGTGGAAAGAGAAGGCCAGATGTCCTTTAACCATATCCCAGAGGATGCCTCCAGGAAAATGGCAGATGATTTAATGGAGTCCTTAGAACCCTATGATTTTAAGACTGCAGTGCCATTTAAGACGGCTTATATGGCAGGCTATGTGGCGGACCGCTATGATGTAGAAGTGGCAGAGTGTGAAGAAAGAGCAAGAAAACGGGCAGAGCAAAGTATGAGAACTGCTCTTAGAGAGACGGTAAAGGGCTATTCATCCGTAGACCCTAAGGGAGAGAGGGTATTCGTTGCAAATGCCAAACACAAGTACGCCCTTTATCCGGTATGGGTTTTAAATACCACTTGGAAGGGAGAAAAATTCATTTTTGCTATGAATGGACAAAGCGGAAAGATGATTGGAGATCTTCCGGTGGATCAGAAGGCTTTCTGGAGATTTGTGGGAATTAGAGGAGGAATCCTTACTGTGTTAGCTTACGTGCTCTTGACCCTTTGGGCCATTTTTTAAAAGGAGGGGAAGCTTATGAGATTGAAAAATTGTGTAAAACAAGGGTCCCTGGTTCTTACCCTCCTACTTAGCCTTGGGCTGTCTCCTGCTGGAGGCCTTACGACTGTCTATGCAGGGGATCACCCCGCCAGGTTAGTGGACGAGGCAGGGCTTCTAGACCAAGAGGACTTTGAGAAAGTTACACAAGACTTAGATGAAGTCAGCGAAAAATGGCAATTTGACGTAGTGGTAGTTACTGTCAATTCTCTGGATGGAAAAACTGCTGAGGCCTACGCAGACGACTATTTTGATTACAATGGTTATGGATACGGAGAGAATAAGGACGGTATTTTATTTTTAGTTGCCATGGATGACAGGGAGTGGCATATGTCTACCACAGGTTATGGAATCACAGTATTTACCGATGATGGCTTAGATTACATGAGCGATGAGATCGTATCATATTTAAGCGATGAGGAATACAAGAAGGCCTTTGAAGAGTATGCATCATATTGTGATAAGTACCTTAAGGCAGCCCAAAATGGAGAACCTTATGGAGATGGACACTATCCCTTAGATTTATTTAACCCGGGAAGATTAATTATTTCTATCCTTGTTGGCTGCATTTTAGCTATTATTTGGGGAAATGGAAAGAAGGCCCTCTTAAAGTCGGTAATGAAACAGGAGGAAGCTACCAGATACAAAACCAAGGAAGGTTTAAAACTTACTAAGAAAGAAGATCGATTTATCAGACAGCATGTTACAAGTCATGTAATTCCAAAAGATAGCGGAGGATCTGGATCTGGGGGAGGAGGAAGTTCCACCCATACCAGTTCTTCGGGAACAAGCCACGGAGGCAGTGGAGGAAAATTCTAAAGATTAAGAAAAGGGTTGTCACTTAAATGCGACAGCCCTTTTCTTTGTTAGATGGATGCTTGATATACTATCTTTCCGTCACAGATGGTATAATGCACTTTCCCTACAAGACTACATCCAGTAAATGGTGAGTTACTGGATTTTGAAGCGTACTCGGTAGGAATCCAGCTTTCTTTTGGGTCGAAGATCACTAAATCAGCAGGAGCATTTTCTTCCATACGGCCGGCTGGTAATTTATAAAGCTTTGCAGGATTAATAGTCATTTTCTCCAAAAGCTCCGGCAGGGTCAAATGTCCTGGCTCCACCAAGGAGGTGATTCCAAGTGCCAGAGAAGTTTCAAGGCCGATAATTCCGCTGGGGGCCTTGGTAAGCTCTCTGGCCTTTTCTTCTTCGCTGTGAGGCGCGTGGTCTGTGGCAATCAGATCAATGGTTCCATCCTTTAAACCTTCAATAATCTGAAGGCGATCCTTTTCTTCCCGAAGTGGAGGATTCATTTTAGCTAAAGCTCCATGCTCCAATAAAGCCTCGTGATTTAAGGTGAAATGATGAGGGGTGGCTTCCGCGTGAATATGAGCTCCTAAGGCCTTGGCATTTCTTACAAGAGCAACGGAATTTCCAGAGCTTATGTGTTGAATCACCAAGTCCGCGCCAGTGTGAAGGGCCATCATGGAATCTCTGGCCACTAAGACTTCTTCGGCAAGGGCAGGGGAGCCCTTCACTCCCAGCTTTTCAGAAACCTCGCCCTGGTTAATTCCATTGTTAGTGATAAAAGCAGGGTCTTCTTCATGGAGACTTAAAGGGACCTCTAATTTGGCAGCTACTTCCATGGCCTCGTAGCAAAACTTTGCATCTAAGAGAGGAATACCATCATCGGTAAAGCCGCAGGCCCCGTGGGCCTTTAATTCTTCCATATTGGTAAGGGCTTCTCCCTTTAAACCGTAGGAGACGGAGGCGGCTTGGTAAATATGGATATTTTCTTTCTTTGCTTTTTTTAACACTTCCTCCAACACTTCCACAGAATCAATAGTTGGAGAAGTATTGGCCATACAGATGACAGAAGTAAAACCGCCCTTAGCAGAGGCCAAGGCACCGGTGTGGATGTCTTCCTTGTAGGTGAATCCGGGGTCTCTAAAGTGTACATGGGTGTCAATAAGCCCTGGTGCGATCATAAGGCCCTTGGCGTCAATCACCTCTTCACTTGACTCTTCGCTGCTTGCATTTGCTAATTTACAATCCCGGTCAATGGAATATATCCGGCCATCCTCCAAAATAAGATCAGCAGGATACATTTCTTTAGTTTCAGGGTTAATAATAGTACCGTTTTTTATAATCATAAAAGCCTCCTTTGTTCGTGCTACTCCTTGAATCTTGTAATACTAGTATAAAAAAGTAAAGTTTTGTCTGTCAAGAAAACGGATGTATTCTCTTTGGTTTTGTATTATACTTGTTACATAAAAATATTAGACAGAAATAGATTGGAAGTAAGGATGAAGAAGGTATTACTGATTGGAACAGGGGGAACCATTGCCTCCAAACAGACAGAGTATGGACTGGCTCCGGGCTTGTCACCGGAGGATATTTTAAGATATATCCCGGCAGTAAAAAATATTTGTCAGGTGGATGCTATCCAGGTATGCAACCTAGACAGCACCAATGTAACGCCAGAGCACTGGAAGCTTATGGCTCATACTATAGAGGAAAATTATGAAGCTTATGATGGTTTTGTAGTGGCCCACGGGACAGATACCTTGGCCTACACGGCGGCGGCCTTATCCTATATGGTACAAAATTCCAAGAAACCTATTGTGGTGACAGGGGCGCAAAAGCCAATTGAGATGGATGTGACAGATGCAAAAACCAATTTGCTAGACAGCTTTATTTATGCAGCTGATGATGAATCCCAGGATGTAAATATTGTATTTGATGGAAAGGTTATTGTAGGTACCAGGGCAAAGAAAGAGAGAGCTAAAAGTTATAATGCATTTTCCAGTATTAACTTTCCTTATAAGGCAGTGATCCAGGATGGGATGCTGGTGCGATATATTCAAGAAATTCCCTATGAGGGAGATGTGCATTTCTTTTATCATATGAAAAGCAGCGTCTATGTCCTAAAGCTAATTCCCGGTATGAAACCGGACATTTTGCCATATTTATTTGAACACTATGATTGCCTGGTGATTGAAAGCTTTGGAGTGGGAGGGGTTCCCAAAACTTTGATGGATGAATTTTACGTGGAAATGAATTGGTGGATGGACAAGGGAAAGATCATTGTTATGACCACCCAGGTGGCCAATGAAGGCAGCAACATGACAGTCTACGAAGTGGGAAAAAGGGTAAAGATGGACTTCCAGCTTTTGGAGGCCTATGACATGACCTTGGAGGCTACCATTACCAAAATGATGTGGATTATGGGCATGGGAGATCAGACTTACGAGGAAATGAAGCAGGATTTTTATACTCAGATCAACCATGATATTTTGTTTACCAAACGCTTGGAATTAGAAGGGGAAGAATAAGATGCAGGACAATAAAAATTTAGAAAGGGACCAGAATGGGCAGACCATACCTCACAAACGACGGGTTCGCTATTCGGGAAAATATCCGAAAAAGTTTGAAGAAAAATATAAGGAACACGATCCTGAAAAATACAAGGATACCATAGACCATGTAATAGAAAAGGGGAGCACCCCGGCAGGTATGCATATTTCCATTATGGTGCAGGAAATTTTAGATTTTCTAAGGATTCAGCCAGGGCAGCAGGGACTGGATGCCACTTTAGGATATGGCGGGCATACATCAGCTATGTTAGAATGCCTCAAAGGAGAAGGCCATATTTATGGCTTGGATGTAGATCCTATAGAGTCGGCAAAAACCAAGGAGCGTCTGGCAAAAAAAGGCTACGGAGAAGACCTTCTTACAGTAAAACTTACCAATTTTAAAAACATCGACCAGGTGGCGAAAGAGGCAGGGAAATTTGATTTTCTTCTAGCTGATTTAGGGGTCTCTTCTATGCAGATCGATAATCCGGAAAGGGGATTTTCCTACAAAATACATGGGCCTTTGGATCTTCGCATGAATCCAAGAAAGGGAGAAAGTGCAGCAGAAAGGCTAAAGAAGGTGACAGAGGAAGAGCTCATAGGAATGTTTGTGGAAAATTCTGATGAGCCCTATGCAGAGGAAATTGCGGCAGAAGTATTTACCTTAAAAAAAGAGGGCAAGAGTATAGAAACCACCACGGATTTTAAAGAGGTTATTGAGAGGTCTTTAAGTTTCTTGCAGGAAAAAGACCGGAAAGAAGCAGTGAAAAAATCCTGTCAGAGATGCTTTCAGGCCTTGCGCATTGATGTAAATAGCGAGTTTGAGGTGCTTTATGAGTTTTTAGAAAAGCTTCCCCAGGTTATGAAGTCCGGAGGAAGAGTTGCAATCCTTACCTTCCATTCCGGTGAGGACCGTTTAGTAAAGAAAGCTTTCAAGCAAGGCTTAAAGCAGGGAATCTATAGTGAAGTGTCAAAGGACGTGATTCGCCCCTCGGCTGAGGAATGTAGGAAAAATCCCAGAGCCAGGTCTACCAAAATGCGTTGGGCAGTAAAGGCCTAGCAGTATAGGATAGAAGTATAGAAAGAAACAAAAGATATGAAAGATAAAAAGGAAACAAATCAAAGAGAAAAGGTCTGTCCTGTAAATAAAAAATGCGGGGGCTGTCAATATCTCTCTAAAAGCTATAAGGAACAGCTGAAAATTAAACAGAAAAAAGTCCAAGATCTTTTAAAAGATTTTGGAAAAGTTCAGCCAATCTTGGGCATGGAAGACCCTTACCACTACAGAAACAAAGTCCATGCTGTATTTCACAGAGACCGAAAAGGAAATATAATCTGCGGAACCTATGAGGCAGGTACCCACCGGGTGGTAGCGGTAGAAGAATGCCTTATTGAGGATGAAAAATCCCAGGAGATTATAAAAACCATTCGAGACCTACTAAAGTCCTTTAAGATCAAAATTTATAATGAGGATACAGGCTATGGACTCTTACGTCATGTGCTGGTGCGAAGAGGCTTTGCCAGCGGGGAAATCCTAGTAGTGCTGGTTCTTAGTTCCCCTATTATGCCCTCAAAGAATAATTTTGTAAAGGCCTTAAGAAAGGCTCATCCAGAGATTACCAGTGTGGTAATGAATATCAATGACAAGCATACCAGCATGATTTTAGGAGACAGACAGCAGGTTCTTTACGGACCAGGCTTTATAAAGGATCAATTGTGTGGATGCACTTTCCGTATTTCCCCCAAATCCTTTTATCAGGTAAATCCAAGACAGACAGAAGTCTTATATAATACCGCTATATCCTATGCGAATTTTACAGGAAAAGAGACCATCATCGATGCCTACTGCGGAATCGGAACCATAGGGCTGGCAGCAGCAAAAAAAGCAAAGAAAGTCATAGGAATTGAATTAAATCCCGATGCAGTCAAAGATGCCAGAATCAATGCCAAAGAAAATCATTACAAAAATGCAGACTATATTTTAGGAGATGCCGGCAAGGTGATGGTACAGATGGCAGAAAAAAAGCAACAGGTAGATGTAGTATTTATGGATCCTCCAAGGGCAGGAAGCGACCATGCCTTTATAGATTCCGTGGCAAAACTAGGGCCAAAACAGGTGGTCTACATATCCTGTAATCCGGAAACCCTGGCCAGAGATTTGAAATATTTTAAGGAAAAAGGCTATGAGGCAAAGAAGATACAACCGGTAGATATGTTTTGCTGGTGCGATCATACGGAGACTGTGTGCCTCTTGAGCAACCGAAAACCGAATACCACAGTAAAAATCAGCGTGGATATGGATGATTAATAGTAAAGAAATCAAAGATTGGATACAATTTATAAAAGCTGCGGATGAAGCACTTTATAAAACAAAAAAGAACTGCACGATGTAAGGAAGGAATGATGAAATTCATGATTGCAAATTTTTTGAGAATGTTGACTTGATTGTATGAAATGGGTAAAATATAATTAGAATATTACTACAACAAGTTCGAGGAGGTGTCAGTATGAATATTCGTCCGTCTGCAGCAATCCGCCAAAACTACAACGAGATTGCCGATATGTGCCGAAAAACAGAAGAACCAGTATTTCTAACCAAGAATGGTGAAGGAGACTTGGTGGTTATGGATATTGAAACTTACAACCGTAGGGAAAAGATGTTGAAAATAAGGGAAGAATTGTTGGCTGTTGAAGAAGACAGAATGGCAGGAAGAGGAGGTTGTACGCTTGATGAATTGGATGGGTATCTCGATGATGTGATTGCAGAGGTATAGCGTATGATAGATAAGAAATACAAAGTGATTGTTTCTGATAGGGCGAAGCAAATGTTGGGAACACACATCCGTTTTATGGCGCAGGTCAATAAAAAAGCAGCCATTGCCAAAAAGAAAGAGTTGATGGCGGCAATGCGCTCCTTAGACCATATGCCACAGCGTTTTCCCTTCTTTGAGGAATCTTATATACCACCAAATAAATACCACAAGATGTTTGTGGAAAAGTGGTATCTAGTTCTTTATCAAATTAAAGATGATACGGTGTATGTGGATAGTATTCTTGACTGCCGTAAGGATTATAGTTGGTTGATTAGTTAGAAATCACATCTATGCAGAATAGAAGAAATGAGAAAGTTAGAGAGGTGCTTGTATGCTGAAAGATGTATCCAACAATAATAATGAATCTAACACAGCAGAATGTCATCGCTGTGAAAAAGAAGAAGGCCATGACGAGCTCCTTATGAAAAGTTATCAGAAGCTGGAGGAGATGCGGGATATTATCGCAAGCTCCGAAATGGGTACCTGGCAAATCTATCTGCTAGATGGCAAGGCCCCTAAGATGGAAGCTGATGATTTGATGCTAAAGCTATTAGGTCTTACAGATAGGACTCTGACGCCAGAGGAAATTTATGATGCCTGGTTTTCTAATATAGATCCATCTGCCTTGGATAGTGTGTATGCTTCTTTAGAAGCTATGGAAAAGGGAGAGCGAGACGAGAATACCTATATTTGGAATCATCCGATTTTAGGACCAAGGTATGTGCGCTGTGGTGGCGTTGGAAAACCAGTGGAAGGGGGCATGGTCTATCGAGGCTATCACTATGATGTAGATGAAGACATCCGTAAAAGGAAGCAGAAGGACCGGGAGTTTGAGGAACAATGGGATATTATTCAGACACTCTCTATGAGTTTTCGAAATGTATTTACCGCAAATCTTCAGGATGGAAGGGCCAAAGTTATTAGACTGGCAGAGGATTACCAGGTAAAAGCAGTTAGGGATGCGGCAAAAGCCAGCTTTTCTTTTGACGATATTATAAGACGCTGG
Source organism: Bacteroidaceae bacterium (assembly GCA_963597615.1). Classification (GTDB taxonomy): domain Bacteria; phylum Bacillota; class Clostridia; order Lachnospirales; family Lachnospiraceae; genus CAKRJP01. The sequence goes on along the minus strand of CAVBQS010000012.1, from coordinate 58,099 downwards.
ACCAAAGAAAATGTTTGTCCCGAGGATAAAGAGCGGATTGCAAAGATTATGAATATGGAAAACCTTAGGCAGGTATTTGCAAGGCAGAGTCAATTAGTAGGCACCTACCGCAGTATAGAGGGGGACCAACTTCATAATTATCAATATGATTTCCGAAGGGTAGGAACTACCGACACCATTGTGGCGGGTTTTCGTATTATAGATGCCATAGTAAAAGAGCAGGAAATGAGGCTGAAGGAAGAGAAAGAACATGCGGAAGTAATCTCTTCTTTGTCTACTATTTATTCTACAATTTTTCGAGCAGACCTTGACAGCCATCAATATGAAGTCCTTACCACTGTGAAACCTATGGAAGAGATAACCGGTAAACAGGGAAACTTTGATGATGTAAAAGCAAAAGTCCTGGAAGTTTTTATGGCTGCAGATATGCGAGAGACCATGGATGAATTTTTGAACCTTAAGACCCTGGCAGACCGTCTTAAAAAGGTAAATACCATAGAAACAGAATATAAAAACCCACAAGGCCAGTGGATGAAGGCCCGCTTTATTGTGAAACGAAGGGATGGGGAGGGGAAGGTTAAGGAAGTCCTTTACGTAGCTCATGATTGTACCGATGAAAAGATAAAAGAATTTGAACAGAAGGAGCGTCTGTCCCAGGCTCTTGCATCTTCCAGACAGGCTAGCAAGGCCAAGTCTACTTTTTTAAGCAATATGTCCCATGACATTCGAACTCCAATGAATGCCATTATGGGCTTTACGGCATTGGCGCAAAGTCATATTGATGATCAAGAACTAGTGAAGGATTACCTGGATAAAATCAGTACCTCCGGAGCCCATTTATTAAGTCTGATTAATGATGTTTTGGATATGAGCCGTATTGCGAGTGGTTCTGTAAAGTTAGAAGAAAAGCTTGTGCATCTTCCGGACCTCTTTCGTGATCTTAGGGCCATGACCCAGGGGATGGTAGCAGCAAAGAATTTGAATTTCTATGTTGAAACCAAGGATGTGAAACATGAGGATGTATTTGCAGACAAGCTTCGTTTGAATCAGGTTCTTCTAAATATTATAGGAAATGCTATAAAGTTTACAGAACCTGGAGGAGACATTGGTATTCTGATTTCGGAAAAGCCTTCTAGCAAGAAAGACTCTACTACCTATGAGATTACCGTGCGGGATAGTGGAATTGGAATGTCCAAGGAATTCATGGAGCATATCTTTGAAACCTTTACTAGAGAGAATACAGCAACCGTCAGTGGAATCCAGGGCACCGGCCTTGGTATGGCTATTACCAAAAATATTGTCAATATGATGGGTGGAGATATACAGGTTGACAGCAAAGAAGGAAAGGGTTCTGTATTTACAGTTATATTGAATCTTCGACTTTCTAATGCAGATGCAAGTAAGAAACATCTGTCAGAGCTAGAGAAGGGAGAGGTGCTAGATTCTGACCATGATGATTTCACAAAGCAAAAAAAGAAATCCCACAATTACGCAGGAAAACGGGCCCTTCTGGCGGAAGATAATGAGTTGAACGCAGAAATTGCCACAGCAATCTTAGAGGAAACCGGTATGGTAATCGACAGTGTAAATGACGGGGATATTGCGGTGGAAACTATCAGAAATGCTCCGGCAGATTATTACGATCTAGTATTTATGGATATTCAGATGCCTAAGATGGATGGGTATACAGCCACTAGGGAGATCCGAACCCTGGCTGATAATCATAAGGCCTACATTCCAATAGTTGCCATGACAGCCAATGCTTTTGAGGAAGATAAACAAAAGGCCTTTGCCTGTGGCATGAACGGCCATATTATAAAACCGGTGTCTATGGTTGCCATTGCCCAGGTCCTGGACGAAATTTTTGAAGAAAAAGAAAAGTAAACATATTACGGTTGACTAACCCTTAAGGCCTAAAGTATAGTGTACAGGAACTTAAAATTCATATTTCCGTGAGGGAGTAGTTCGCATGTATATGTGGTTTGTCAACATACCGGTGAAGAGGGATGGCTTAACTTAGGAATCTAGCATAAGAATCTAGAGAGAAGCCTGGAGATTCACCTGGCAAATCTTAAAGAATGAGACTCATGTATGTTTAGCAAAAGTACTAGGCATACGTGGGTCTTTTTATGTGCTAAGACTTTAGAGGAAGAAAGGGAAAAAATTATGGCTACTGTATTTGAATTATTTTTACTAGGGGTAGGCTTGTCTATGGATGCCTTTGCAGTTGCAGTCTGTAAGGGCCTCAGTATGAGGCACATTAACAAGAAACAGACCCTGATCATTGGCTTGTATTTTGGAGGGTTTCAGGCTTTGATGCCCTTCTTAGGATGGCTTCTTGGAAGTCAGTTCCAGCAATATATTACCAGCATCGATCACTGGATTGCTTTCATTCTTCTTGGATATATTGGTGGCAAGATGATTTATGAGGCTATTAAGGAATGGAAGGAAGAGGAAGTGGCAGAGGTTATGGACCCGCCATTAGATCACAAGAATATGTTTATGTTGGCGGTGGCTACCAGTATTGATGCTCTGGCAGTAGGTATTACCTTTGCCTTCCTTCAGACCCCGATTGTGGAGGCAATTTCCATTATCGGCTGCACCACCTTTGTGATTTCTATTGTGGGAGTGGTAGTAGGAAATTTATTTGGAAGCCGATATAAAAATAAGGCCGAATTAGTTGGCGGTGTGATCTTAGTTTGCATCGGTCTAAAGATTCTTTTGGAGCACTTAGGAGTCTAAAAGAAAAAGAGAAGAGAGAGGATAAAATCAATGAGTGGATTATTTCAAAGTCTACCCTTTGCGGTAATATTTTTAGTGATTGGCTTTGCCCTATTGGTAAAGGGGGCAGATGCCTTTGTAGAAGGATGCAGTAGTATTGCAAAAAGATATCATGTGCCTTCTTTGATTATCGGTATGACTATTGTAGCTATGGGAACCAGTCTCCCAGAGACGGCAGTCAGTATTACAGCTTCTGCCACCGGCAATAATTCTCTGGCAATCAGTAATGCAGTAGGGTCTAATATTTTTAACCTTATGGTGGTAGTTGGAGTTTGTACCTTGTTTACCTCTGTGGCAGTACAGAAATCTACCTTAAAGTTTGATTTCCCGATTTCCATTGCCTGCGCAGCCCTTTTGTTAATTTTAGGATTTATCGGCAGTACTTTAGGGCGAGTAGATGGAATTGTTCTTATTATTTTATTTGCATGCTTTATTTTCTATATGATTCGTTCTGCCATGGCGTCCAGAAAAAATAATACAGATTTTAATCCGGAGGACGCCACAGCGCTTTCTGAGGCCGAAGAGATTCAGGTGATGTCCATGGGAAAAAGTATCCTCTATATTATTCTAGGAGGAATTGCCATTGCCTTAGGAGGTGACTGGGTGGTAGATGGGTCTTGTACCATTGCATCGGCCTTTGGTCTTAGCCAGACTTTAATCGGTCTTACCATTGTAGCCATGGGAACCAGCCTTCCGGAGCTTGCCACCTCCGTAGTTGCAGCAAAAAGAGGAGAGGTGGACATGGCCCTTGGAAATGTCATCGGCTCTAATATTTTCAATATCCTTATGGTTCTTGGAATTGCAGCCACCGCCAGTCCCGTAGCCTTTATTACAGAAAACATGATTGATATTGCAGTTCTGATTGCCTTTAGCCTTTTAGTTTGGATCCTGGCTTGGACCAAGCAGGAGCTAAACAAAAAAGAAGGAATTTCCATGTTGATCTTGTATGTAGCTTATATGGTATATATTTGTATGAGATAATCTTATTTTAAAAAAGCAGTTTTCATAGGATTGAGAAATCCTATGAAAACTGTTTTTTTTTAAGATTTTTTCATATGTATTTATTTAGAAACAATACTTATGAATTTTATAAGAAGATTGAATAAAAGAAAAAAGTCCAGGAAACATGACAGAAGCTTTTGAATGTGCTACCATAAATAGGACAAAAGTCTTATTTTGGGGAGAAATTTCCTGGCAATATCACCAAAAAATAGGACAAATATCTGTTGCTTTTAAACGAAATGATAACAAGGGCAGATGAATAGGACATTAGTCCTTTTTTAAAATGAGACTTATGTCATAATTGACCTATCGAGTCCGAAATAGGAAAAAGGAGGAAAATACGGATTATGAAGAAAAAAGTAGTAGCAGCATTATTAGCAGGCGCTATGGTAGCATCCCTTGTTGGATGTGGAGGAAGCAGTTCTAGTAGTTCAAGCAGCGACAGCACAGCTTCTTCATCAAGCGATGGAGAGACTATGAAGATCGCAATGGTAACAGACTCAGGAGACATCACAGACCAGAGCTTCAACCAGACAACTTATGAGACTTGTAAGGCATGGGCTGCGGACAAAGATGTAGAGTTTAACTACTACAAGCCAGAAAGTGATTCTGACGAAGCTAGAAATGCTTCTGTAGATCAGGCTGTAGCAGATGGTGCTAACGTAGTCGTACTTCCAGGATACATGTTTGCAGCAGCAATCGTAGACGAGTCTGAGATTTATCCGGATGTTAAGTTTGTAGCTTTGGACGTAAGTGCTGGAGATATCTGCGAGAAGGGTGTTGGAGAAGGATATTCTTATAACCCGGATGATTACGAAGTAAGCGATTACTACAATACAGATAACGTATACTGCTGTACTTACCAGGAAGAGCTTTCTGGATACATGGCAGGATATGCAGCTGTAAAGCTTGGATATAAGCATCTTGGATTCCTTGGTGGAATGTCTGTACCGGCTGTAACTCGTTTCGGTTATGGATATGTTCAGGGAGCAGATGCGGCAGCTGAGGAACTTGGTATTACTGATGATGTAACTGTTGAATATGTTGTAGGTGGACAGTTCTACGGTGATGCTGATATTACAGCAGCTATGGATACATGGTACAAAGAAAAAGGTGTTGAAGTTGTATTTGCATGCGGTGGTGGTATTTACACTTCTGCTGTAGAAGCAGCTGAAAAAGAAGGCGGAATGGTAATCGGTGTTGACTCTGACCAGTCTGGAATCATCGGTGAGGATATCACTGTAACTTCAGCTATGAAGGGTCTTGCAGCTACAGTAAATACTGTTCTTGATGCAATCAACGCTGGTGAGTGGAGCGATTATGTTGGAAAGATTGACAACTTAGGATTAGTTTCTGGTGATGATCCGGAAGAAAACTATGTACAGCTTCCAATGGATACAACACAGTGGTCTGATAGCTTTACCCAGGATGACTACAAAGAGTTAGTTAAGAAGATGTATGATGGCGAGATCACAGTAAGTGATGACACTACACAGATGCCAAAGACAGCCATTACAGTAAATGATCAGGGAAGTATTAAATAATAAAGTTTTGGCTATGAGGGGTATTAGCCAATTGGTTTAATTGAAAGGGGAGTGGTTTTTAGTCACTTCCCTTTTATACCCTAAATGTGCAGAAAGAATAGAAGGAGGATGGCGTAAATGAGTGAGTATGCAATTGAAATGCTGGGAATTACCAAGAAATTTCCGGGAATCATCGCCAATGACAATATTACACTTCAGCTGAAGAAGGGTGAAATCCATGCCTTGCTTGGAGAAAATGGTGCAGGAAAATCCACCCTTATGAGTGTTCTCTTCGGAATGTACCAACCGGAAGAGGGAGAAATCCATAAGGATGGAAAGAAAGTAGAGATTAATAATCCAAATGATGCAAATGACCTGGGAATCGGAATGGTGCATCAGCATTTTAAATTGGTAGAGTGCTTTAGTGTTTTGGATAATATTATCCTTGGAAGAGAAACTACCAAGGGTGGTCTCTTACAGAAGGATGAAGCCAGAAAAAAAGTAGTAGAGCTTTCAAAAAGATATGGTTTGTCTGTAGATCCTGATGCAATTATCGAGGATATTACCGTAGGAATGCAGCAAAGAACCGAGATTTTAAAAATGCTTTACCGTGATAATGAAATCCTGATTTTTGACGAGCCTACGGCAGTACTGACTCCTCAGGAAATTCAGGAACTTATGCATATTATGAAGAATCTGGCGGCAGAGGGAAAGAGCATTCTTTTTATCACCCACAAGCTGGCTGAGATTATGCAGGTGGCAGACCGTTGCAGCGTACTTCGTAAGGGAAAATATATTGGAACTGTAGACATTAAGGATACTACACCGGAAAAGCTTTCTGCCATGATGGTAGGCCGTGATGTTAATTTCGTGGTAGCTAAGGAGGAGGCAAAGCCTCAGGAAGTAGTTTTGGATGTAAAAAATATGTCTGTAGCTTCTAAGAGACATAAAAATAATGCGGTAAACAATGTTTCCCTTCAGGTTCGCAGGGGAGAAATCGTATGTATCGCTGGAATTGACGGGAATGGTCAGACAGAGTTTGTCTATGGCCTTACTGGATTAGAGCCAGTAAAAGAGGGAACCGTTACCTTGGCAGGAAAGGATATTACCCATGCCCCTATTAGAGAGCGTATGATCTCTGGTATGAGCCATATTCCAGAGGACCGTCACAAACATGGTTTGGTATTGGATTATTCTCTGGAAGATAACTGTATTCTTCAGAGATATTTTGAGCCTCAATTTACCAATAAATTTGGCTTCTTAAAGAGAAAAGAAATTCGGGAATATGCCAATAAGCTAATTGAGGAATATGATATCCGGTCTGGTCAGGGAGCGGTTACTATAGCAAGATCCATGTCCGGTGGTAACCAGCAGAAGGCGATTATCGGACGGGAGATTGACAAAGATCCAGAACTTCTTATAGCAGTTCAGCCTACCAGAGGTTTGGATGTAGGAGCCATTGAATCTGTACATAAGAAATTAGTAGAAACCAGAGATGCCGGCAAGGGTGTGCTTTTGGTAAGTTTGGAACTGGATGAGGTTATGAATGTATCTGACAGAATCCTTGTAATGTATGAGGGAGAGATTGTTGGAGAGTTTGACCCAAAGAAGGTTTCCGTAGAAGAATTAGGACTTTACATGGCAGGATCTAAGAGAAAGGAGATGGCATAAGATGAATCAGTCTAAGAAAAAAGAAAGTATTCTAAGAAATAGTGGAGTACAGACCATTATCGCCTCTATTCTCTGTATTATCTTAGGTCTTTTAGTAGGATATATCGTTCTTTTGATTATTAATCCGGCAGGAGCTACAGAAGCAATTTTAGCCATTCTTAAAAATTACTTTTATTATCCAAGTTCCGTGGCAGTTTTAAAATATGCAGGAACAACTATGGTTAAGACTTCTGCTTTACTTTTGTGTGCTTTATCTGTACTTTTTGCTTATAAGGTTGGACTTTTTAACATTGGTGCAGCAGGACAGTATGTAGTAGGAGCTGGCGCTTCCCTTTATTTTGCCTTGAAATTTAACATGCCCTGGTATGTATGTTTATTGGCAGCTGTGGTTATTGCAGCAATTATTGGAGGAATCGCCGGAGCCCTTCAGGCTTATTTTAACGTAAATGTAGTTATTTCCTGCATCATGTTAAACTGGATTTCCCTCTATGCGGTAAATATGCTGCTAAGCCAGGTAAAGGCAGAGTCTACGCCTTATACTGTGGATCTTTCCAGTGGAAATAAAAGTGCTCTTCTTCCAAACTGTGGATTAAATCAGTTGTTTTCTAATAATGAATTTGTAACTATCGGTTTGGTAATTGCCTTCTTAATGGCGATTTTAGTTTGGGTGATTTTAGAGAAGACTACTTTTGGCTATGAGCTTAAGGCAACCGGTATGAATAAAAATGCTGCAAAATACTGTGGTATGAAAGAAAAGAGAAATATTATCCTTACCATGATGATCGCCGGAGCCTTTGCAGGACTTGGAGCAGCAGTATTTTACTTAAGTGGAATTGAAACCTGGCAGGTACAGCAAACCAGCGTTCCAAGTATGGGATTTAACGGAATTGCGGCAGCCTTCCTTGGAGGTCTTCACCCCATTGGAACCATCTTTGCATCTTATTTCATTCAGCATATTACCAGTGGTGGTAGCTATGTAGATAAGACTATGTACTGTACACAGATTTCAGATTTAATCTCTGCGGTAATTATTTACCTGTGTGGATTTGTATTCTTCTTTAGGCTGTGGTTAAACCGTTACTTAGATAAGAGAGAGGAAAAGAAAGGAGGAACAAAATAATGGTACTGTTACTTCAATATACCTTAATCTTTGCATCCGTATTACTTTTGGTTGCTCTTGGTGGATGTTTTTCCGAGCACAGTGGTGTTATTAATATTGGACTTGAGGGAATCATGGTTATGGGAGCCTTAGGAGGCGCCCTGGTAATGAAATATATTACTGATTCCTTGCCAGCTCCTTTGACAATTCTTTTAGTAATCTTAGGAAGTGTCCTGGTAGGAATGATTTTTTCTATGCTTCTTGGGGTAGCTGCCATTCATTTTAATGCTGATCAAACCTTGGTTGGTACGGCCCTTAATCTTCTTGGACCTGCAGTGGCAGTAGTTATTGTAAGAGCCATTAACACAGCAGAAAGTGCAGACAATGTTTCTTCTACTGTAAATTACAAGGCGGCAAAGAAGGCATTTTTATTAAATATTGGAAAATTTGAGTTTAGCTGGTTTATGTTGATTGCCCTCTTGCTTTTAATTGCTTCCTATATCGTACTTTATAAGACAAAATTTGGTCTTCGCCTTATGGCTTGTGGTGAGCATCCTCAGGCTGCAGATGCTATGGGTATTAGCGTGTATCAGATGCGCTATGCAGGAGTCTTAATCTCTGGTGCTTTAGGTGGTCTGGGTGGTCTTGTGTATATTACTGCCGGTGTTAGTGAGTGGAAGTTTGAAAATGGTGTTGCCGGATTTGGTTTCTTAGCCTTGGCAGTTATGATCTTTGGTCAGTGGAAGCCTTTAAATATCGGTGGTGCAGCAGTGCTTTTCGGACTCTTTAGAGCCCTGTCCAATGTATATACAGGATTCCCATTTTTGGAGGCTTTAAAACTTCCAAGTACCCTGTATAATATGCTTCCTTATATCATTTCCTTGGTAGTACTGATCTTTGTATCTGGAAATTCCAGAGCGCCAAAGGCAGAAGGTATTCCATATGATAAGGGACAGCGCTAGAAATTAAATGTTAAGAAATTAAGAGAGGGTGTTGATTGTATGAAGAATTATTCAGAAGATCCAAACCGTCAGTACCACATTCAGGTGGCACCTGGGGAGGTTGGAAAATATGTGATTTTGCCGGGAGATCCCAAACGCTGTGCAAAGATTGCAAAATACTTTGAAAACCCTGTATTGGTGGCAGATAACAGGGAGTTTATCACCTACACAGGAAACCTTGACGGGGTGAAGGTCAGTGTTACATCAACGGGGATTGGTGGACCATCTGCCTCTATTGCTATGGAAGAGTTGTATCGCTGTGGAGCAGATACCTTCCTTCGGGTTGGTACCTGTGGGGGCATGCAGACAGAAGTAAAAAGTGGGGACATTGTCATTGCCACAGGAGCCATCCGCATGGAAGGCACCAGCAGAGAATATGCTCCTATTGAATATCCGGCAGTGGCAGATTTAAATGTGACCAATGCCTTAGTAGTCGGTGCCAAAGAAAAGGGCTTTAACTTCCACACTGGTGTAGTTCAGTGCAAGGATGCCTTCTATGGCCAGCATGAGCCGGAAAAAATGCCTGCAGGTTACGAGCTTTTAAATAAATGGGAAGCTTGGAAGATGATGGGATGCTTAGCTTCTGAGATGGAATCGGCGGCCCTCTTTATTGCAGCAGGAAAGCTTCGGGCAAGAGCAGGTTCTTGCTTCCTAGTAGTAGCCAATCAGGAACGGGAGAAGTTAGGCCTTGAAAATCCAGTGGTACATGATACAGACGGGGCCATTCAGGTGGCTATTGAGGCTATCCGGAATTTAATCAAAGAGGATGCCAAAAACTAAGGAAAATTGGGAGAAGAAAAATGGAAATCAAAGAATTATTAAAACACGTAGATCATACCTTGCTGCTTCAGCCATCTACCTGGGCAGAAATTAAGCAGATTTGTGATGATGCAATGAAATACGAAACAGCTTCTGTTTGCATCCCTTCCTGCTATGTAAAGGAAGCCTATGATTATATGGAAGGAAAGATTCCAGTGTGTACCGTAGTAGGGTTCCCGAATGGAAACACTACCACAGGCACCAAGGAATTTGAGACAAAAGAAGCCTTAGCCAATGGAGCAGAAGAAATCGATATGGTAATTAATGTTGGCTGGTTAAAGGACAAAAAATATAATCTGGTAGAGCAGGAGATTAAGACCTTAAAGGCAGCCTGCGGGGACAAGGTTTTAAAAGTAATCATTGAGACTTGTTTCCTTACAGAGGAAGAAAAGATTAAGATGTGTGAGATCGTAACTAAGGCAGGTGCCGATTATATTAAGACCTCCACAGGATTTGGTGGCGGCGGAGCGACCTTTGAGGATATTAAACTTTTTGCAGATCATGTAGGGGAAAATGTAAAGATTAAAGCTGCCGGAGGCATTTCTTCTTTGGAGGATGCGGAAAAATTCATGGAGCTTGGAGCAGACCGTTTAGGAACCAGCAGAATCGTAAAGATTGTAAAGGGACAGGAAGCTACTGGTTACTAGGAGTTTGGAACAATAAAAAACATATAAATGGGAGATGTAGATCACATGGAAAAACAAGTGATAGAAAAGTTAATAGATGAGGCCATTAAGATGCTTGAATTTTCCTATACACCCTATTCTAATTTTAAGGTAGGTGCAGCCCTTCTTGCGAAAAACGGAAGCATCTACACAGGATGTAACATCGAAAATGCAGGCTATACTGCTACAAACTGTGCAGAAAGAACCGCCTTTTTTAAGGCTGTCAGCCAGGGAGTAAAGGAATTTGATGCCATTTGCATTGTAGGGGGAAAGGATGGAATCCTTACAGACTATGCGTCCCCTTGCGGTGTTTGCAGACAGGTAATGATGGAATTTTGCAATCCAAAAAGCTTTCAGATTATTTTGGCAGTAGATAAGGACCACTATGATATCTTTACACTAGAGGAACTTTTGCCTAGAGGTTTTGGACCGGGAAATCTAGCTTAAGGGCTAGCTTATATAGCTTAAAAGAGGTAAATGAAAAGCAAGTACAGTTAGAGAGAGAAAATCATGACACAAGAAGAATTATTGAATTTACCGAAAATAGAATTACATTGCCATCTGGACGGTTCCTTAAGTCGGGAGTTTGTGGAGAAAAGATTAGGCAGACCGGTAAGGGCAGAGGAACTGAGTGTGTCAGATGACTGCAAAAGCTTGGCGGAATACTTAGAAAAATTTGATTTGCCGGGGCAGTGCATTATGGATCCTGAGGGACTTGAGGAGGCAGCCTACGATGTTTTAAAGAACATGAGCAGGGAAAATGTTTGCTACGGGGAGATTCGATTTGCACCGCTATTGTCGGAAACAGATGCTATGTCCTGTAGAGAAGTGATCGAAGCCACCCTTAGGGGTCTTAAAAAGGGCAAAGAGGAATTTGGTATAGAATATGGGCTTATAACCTGTGCCATGCGTCATCACAGCATAGAAGAAAACCGAAGAATGCTCAAGGTGGCCAGAGAATATTTGGGCCAGGGAGTTTGTGGGGCAGACCTTGCAGGAGCTGAGGCGGCCTTTCCTATGAGCGAATTTATGGATTTGTTTTTGGAAGTAAAAGCCATGGGAATGCCCTTTACCCTCCATGCAGGGGAGTGCGGAAATCCCCAGAATATTATAGATTCCGTGACGGTAGGAGCCACAAGAGTGGGACATGGAATCGCCATGACAGGTCATAAAGACCTCATCAGGTCTATGGCAGATAAAAAAATCGGAGTGGAAATGTGCCCTATTAGCAATTTGCAGACTAAGGCAGTTGCAAGTATGGCAGACTATCCAATTAGAGAGTTCCTAGACGCAGGTGTTCGAGTGACAGTAAACACAGACAATCGAACTGTCAGCAATACCAGCCTTGTAAAGGAACTGGAATTTATTCAAAAACAATACGGAGTCCGGGATGAGGAGGTCCTGCTTCTAATGAAGAATGCAGTAGATGCGGCCTTTGCAGATGATGCTGTGAAGGAAAGGCTGTACCGGAAGTTAACAGCAAAATAAAAAGAGAAGAGGTAGACGAATATGAAAAACTACGACAGAATTTTTGTTATTGTCTTGGATTCTCTGGGTGTTGGCGCCGCGCCGGATGCAGACAAGTTTGGGGACCTAGGTGCAGATACTTTCGGTCATATCCTGGATACTGTGAAAACTTTGGACATTCCCAATTTAAAAAAACTTGGAATGGTTAATCTCCACACCGGAGGAGACATGGAAGGGGTAGAAAAACCCCTAGGACGCTTCACCAAATTAAGAGAAGCCAGCAACGGAAAAGATACCATGACAGGCCACTGGGAGATGATGGGGATCAAAACCGAGAAGCCCTTTATCACCTTTACAGACCATGGATTTCCACCAGAGCTTATTAAAGAATTAGAAGAGCGCTGTGGCAAGAGAGTCATTGGTAATAAAAGTGCCAGCGGTACGGAAATTATTGAGGAACTAGGGGAAGAAGAAATTGCTACAGGAGCTATGATCGTTTATACCTCAGCAGATTCTGTGCTGCAGATTTGTGGAAATGAGGAAACCTTTGACCTTGAAAATCTATATCGCTGCTGTGAGATTGCAAGAGAAATCACTATGAAAGATGAGTGGCGAGTAGGCAGAGTCATTGCAAGACCTTATGTAGGAAAGAAAAAGGGAGAGTTTAAGCGGACCAGCAACCGCCATGACTATGCCTTAAAGCCTACAGAAGCCACCGCCTTAAATGCCCTAAAAGATGCAGGATTTGATGTAATCAGCGTGGGAAAGATTAACGATATTTTCTGTGGAGAAGGTATTACCGCTTCTAACAAATCCAAAAGTTCAGTTCATGGTATGGAGCAGACCATAGAGATTGCAGACCAGGATTTTCATGGACTTTGCTTTACCAACCTGGTGGACTTTGATGCCCAGTGGGGACATAGAAGAGACCCAATCGGATACGGAAAAGAAATCGAAGCCTTTGATAAGAATCTGGGAGTCCTTCTCGAAAAATTAAAAGAGGAAGATCTTTTGATTTTAACAGCAGACCATGGAAATGATCCAACCTATACCGGAACAGACCATACCAGGGAGTATGTTCCATTTATTGCCTACTCTAAGGCAATGAAAGAGGGAGGAGAAATCCCGGGAGCAGATACCTTTGCAGTAATCGGAGCCTCCATTGCAGAAAACTTTGGAGTAGACATGCCAGAGGGAACCATCGGTCACTCAATCTTAGATGAATTACAGTAGGAGATCAGAAGGTGAAGAAAAAATTAAATGTAAATTTATCTGAGATCCTATTGGCGTTTGTGGGAATTGTCCTAGTTGGAGTAGGGGTGGCCTTTAATGCGGCGGCAGCCCTTGGAAATGACCCGGTAGGTATTATGTACGATGGAATCCGAAGTGTTTTAGGCCTAACTTCTGAGCAGCTAGGCTTTGCTTCCAATATTGTAAATATAGCCTTGATGGTTTTGGTCTTCTTTACAGGAAGGCACTATATCAATGTGGGAACCTTTGTCTACATTATTCCCTATGGAGCCATTGTAAGTTTGGGAGGAAAGCTCTATCATTTGCTCTTTCCGGTTCAAAGCTTTCCAATTCAGATTTTAGGTGCAGTGATTGGCTGCCTTCTTTTGTACACTGGGGTGGCTATGTATATTACAGCAGACATTGGCCTGGATCCCTTTACGGGGGTGGTGATGGTATTAAAAGACCGTTTACACAAGGAATACCGCTATGTGAAAATAGGCTTCGATATTAGCTGTATTATAATTGGCACCTTGTTGGGAGGAAAACTTGGGGTAATCACCATTATCACAGCCCTTAGTGCCGGACCGGTGATTCAGTTTTTATCGGATCAGATGAACAAAGTAAGAGAGAATTTAAGGGGTATTTATGGAAGAGCATAGATATTTGCATGAAATGCTTCCCTTTATGAAGCTGGTAGACAAGGAAAGACAAGAACAGCTAGAGGAGTATTTTCACACGGCGCCACTGTGGCTTTTAGATGCCTTACAGGTGGAGCAGGTACCTGCAGGGACAACCTTTATTAGGGAAAATGCCCCGGCGGATACCATTATCTTTGTAGGAAAAGGAAGGGCAAAGGCAACGGACTATCGGATTTCCGGGGTAGCCTTTGACTTTATGAAGTTGGAGTCCAACATTGCCCTGGGAGGTATGGAGGTTCTTATGGACCTAAAAACCTACCAGACCACCTGGCGCACAGAGTCAGAGTGTATTTTAATTAAGCTTCCCAGAAGCCAATATGAAAAGTGGCTATTTTCCGATTTGGAGGCCTTTCGCCTGGAGGCAAAATTAACCTGCTATTCCCTCCTTGAGGAAGGCAGAAGAAACCGTTTGTATCTATTCCTTCAGGGAGCAGATCGCTTGGCCTTTCTCTTTGTAGAATGGTTTGAGAAATTCAGTCAAAATGACAGTTTGAATATTAGGGAGAGCCGGATGGGCATGGCAGATGAGACAGGTTTGTGCCTAAAAAGTGTCAGCCGGGCGGTGAAGAAATTTGCAGATGAAGGCTTGATTACCAAATACGGAAATCAAATTAACATTAATCGGAAGCAGTATGAAGGCTTACGGCAAATGGTGGATTGCAAGATCGATCGAGCCTAGAGGGGTGTTTTTGAAACATTTATCTAGTATAGAAATAATCTAGGATAGAATTATAAGAAGGAGAAAAAAGTATGAGCGCAGTATATGATAAGTTACAGACTTGTTTAGCAAGTGTCCGTGCAAAAACAGATTTTGTGCCGGAGGTGGCATTAATTTTAGGATCAGGACTTGGAGATTATGCAGATGGAATTCAGATTGAGGCAACCGTTGATTATACAGATATTGAAGGATTTCCTACATCAACAGTAGCTGGCCATAAGGGAAGATTTGTATTTGGTTATGTTAAGGATGTACCTGTAGTAATTATGCAGGGAAGAGTGCATTATTACGAAGGCTATCCAATGACGGATGTGGTACTTCCTACCCGTTTAATGGGAATGATGGGAGCCAAGAAACTGGTGCTTACCAATGCAGCAGGCGGTGTAAACTTTGACTTCCATCCAGGAGATTTCATGATGATCACAGATCACATTACATCTGCAGTACCAAGCCCACTGATTGGAGCAAACATCGATGAACTTGGGGTTCGCTTCCCGGATATGAGTGAAGTATACAGCAAGCGCATCCAGGAGATTATTAGGACCCAGGCTAAAAACCTTAACATTCCAATTCAGGAAGGAGTTTACGTACAGTTTACAGGACCGGCCTATGAAAGCCCAGCAGAAATCCGTATGTGCAGAAGCTGGGGCGGAGATGCAGTGGGAATGAGCACTGCCTGCGAGGCAGTAGCAGCCCGCCACATGGGAATGGAAATTTGTGGAATTTCCTGCATCACCAACCTTGCAGCAGGCATGAATAACGTGAAGCTTGATCACAAGGAAGTGCAGGAGACTGCAGACCGGGTAGCAGTGCAATTTAAAGAATTGGTAACGGCTATTGTGACAAATATTTAATAAAATATGGATACAAAAGAAGGAGGAAAAAGCGCGGCTTTTTCCTCCTTCTTTTATATGACTTTCTATGATTGGATAGCCCTGTTTCCACGAAATTGTTTTGGACTCATGCCAGTATATTTTTTGAATAAAACAGAAAAATATGCCGGGTCCTGGATTCCTACAGCAATGGAGATTTCAGAGGTGCGCATGTCTGTATGTAAAAGTGTTTTCGCTTTTTCAATCCTTTGATCTGTAATGTACGTAATGAGAGATTTTCCTACTTCTTTCTTGAACATGCGACTTAGGTAAGAGGCATTACTATGAGAATTTTTGGCAATAGTGTCCAAGGATAAATCCTCTGTTAAATGCGCATTTATATAGGTTAATGCTTGCTTTACAAAAAAACTGTATGACGCTGCACTGCCGGCAGTATTACTTTCAATATTAGTAGTTGAATCTGTTTCGCTTGATTCTAGTTTGTTTTTAAGAACGTCTTTTACAGCTTCAATTAATTGATCTTTTGATACAGGTTTTAATAGATATTTAGATACCTGATATTGAATGGCAGACTGGGCATAGGTGAATTCTGCATATCCGGAAAGAATGATTACACGGGTATGGAGATGCTGCTCATAAATATATCTGGATAATTCAATGCCGTCGATGAGAGGCATTTTCACATCTGTAATCACAAGATCAATCTGTTCTTGCTCTAGTTTTTTTATGGCATCTTTACCATTGGAAGATGTGTCATAGATTTCACAGTCTAGTAAAGGCCAGTTGATGGTTTGAGATAGGGCTTTGCGAATGGGGGCTTCGTCGTCAACAATTAATACTTTGTAACTCATAAGGGTCTCTCCTTGCTATAGGTACTTCAAAAGATATTTTTGTTTCCTTGTTTGGAATGCTAGTAATGTGTAGGGAGCTTTTTTCTCCGTAAATTAAAGTTAATCTTCGATTAAGGTTCCTTAATCCAATATGAGGATGACTGTTTTTTTCACTATCATTAGAATGACTAGGAACTTCATGGCATGAAAAATCTGGAATCTTTTGGAATCCCACACCATCATCCGATACAATTATTTTTAAGACTTGGTCGTGTTTTTTTACAGAGATAAACAGGTTTCCGGGTGTTGCTTTAGGCTCCAACCCGTGAACATAAGCATTTTCTACCAGGGTTTGGATGGAAAAACAAGGAATAAGAATAGGTTCTAGTTCTGAATCAATGTCCTCTGTAACTGTTATTTTATCTTCAAATCGTTGGTGTTGTAAATAATTGTAAAAATGTATGAATTTTAATTCTTCTTTTAATGGAAGAGTATTGGAAGTTCTGTAAACTGTTGAGAATCGCAGAATTTCGCCTAAAGCAACTACAGTTTCAGCGATTTCTGAATCTCCTGACATTTCTGCTTTCCAGGAAAGGGTACTAAGAACATTGAATATAAAATGTGGATTTAGCTGAGACTGTAGGGCTTGAATTTCAGAATCTTTTAATAAAATATTCTGTTCTAAAATATTGTCGTGATACTGGTGAATCTGGTTTAACATATTGTTAATTGCATTCTGTAATTCATAGAACTCAGCATATGTTTCTAGTCCATAAATATTTTCTGAATAGTCACCAGTTGTAATGGAATCTACTTTACTTTTCATTAAGGATATAGGTCTTGTAATTAAATGGCTGATAACAAAAGACCAGATCACGGAAATGCTGATCAGTAAAATAATTAATAGTACACAAGGAACCAGTACTGCAGAGACCTGCTGATTAAGCTGGCTTTTGGGAGACATTACTATGGCGGTAAGGTCTAAAAGGTCAATGTGATTGGACAAGGCCAGGTACTCCTTGTCATTGAAAGCGAGCTGTTCTAATTGTAAATTCTTTGCATCTGTGGAAAATTCTTTTAATTTTACTAAATCTGCTACATTAAAATCGGGGTTGGAGCTAAGTGAAAAACTGTCGTTGTATAAAAATATTTGCCAATTCTCGGAAAAATTTGCAGTCAATTTTTGAATCCATAAATCCTTATCTAATGTTACGATCATTGTTCCTAATACATTACCAGAGGAATAATCGTAGATAGAACGTATAAAATAAAGCTCATTATCCTTGGAAGCGGTATAAAGTAACAAGGCAGGAGAAGAGGTGGATAAATTTTCGTAAACACTTTTATTTGTTTTGCGCTCCTTGTCAGAATCATCTTTTGAAACGTGAAATATGGTTCCGTCGTTGGTATATACAAAAACGGATTGCAGATAATTTTTTTCCCATATGTTATTTAGAATCAAAACAGATGTCATTTGTTTTTCAATTGTGTATTGATATGAAAGATCTGTGGTCGGATTTTTCATGTACTGATAGATATTATCGTTGGATATTAAAAGACGGTAAACAGAGTCTATAGAATTAATATCCTCTGATAGAGTAGAAATAGTAGAATAACTTTCTTGATATAAGAGTAGTTTGTAATTTTGGGTTAGTTCTCGGTGCATGAGCACTGTAAAAAAGATGCCACTTAAAACCATGAAGACAGTGATGGTCATTGTAATTAATAAAGAGGTTTGTGCAGATAATTTGCGTGGTGTAGGGTGAGTGTGCATGAATTTTGCCATTTAATGTGGTCCCTTCGATAAAATTTACAAGTTTTATAAATATTATATAGTATATATTGGTAAAAAAGTAAAAAAAATCTAAGAAAAAATAAAAATATTACATATTTTCAACAAAAATAAACAGATATAATTAAGAAAAAAGAACGGAGGAAATAAAGCTTATGAAAAGAAAAATTATTAGTGTACTTTTGTGCACCACCATGTTGGCCGGAATTTTAACAGGTTGCGGAAGTAAGTCTGATTCCACTTCAGATTCATCCACAGCATCCTCAGACGGAAAAGTGGTTCTAAACGTAATCAATTATCATGTAGGTACAGATTACGCGGCAGATTACTATGAGTATTTGTTTGATGCATTCCAGAAGACAGAAGAAGGAAAAAATGTAGAGTTTAATTTTGAAGAGATTCCTACAACAGATGCCTTTAATCAGAAAATCAAGCTTTTGATTTCCAGTGGCGATTTACCGGATATTGTTCTTAATGGTGGAAATAATATTACGGCTTTAGCTGCTGAGGCAGGAAAAGTTACGGATTTGACTTCTTACTTGGATGATGATCCAGAGTGGAAGGCAATGTTTGACGATTCAGATTTGGAATTTAACTCCTATGAAGGAAAGGTTTATGGAATTCCGGTATCTAAGGAAATTTCTTATATCTACTATAATAAAGAACTCTTTGAAGAAGCGGGACTTGAAGCACCAGATGTGGCATATGAAACTTGGGACGATTTTTTTGATGCTTGTGACACTTTAAAAGAGAAAGGCATTACTCCTGTAAGCATGGATACAGCAGATTTGGGATGGCTTTCAAATCTCTGGTATAGTGGTTTGATTGGAACTAGCGGGGATGAAGGAAATGAATTTATGAACACCCAATATCCTACTGACTATAATGTGGATGTTGTTGAAGATGCAACAGAAGATTTGCAGAAGATGTTAGAGAATTATACAACTTCCGATGCTGCAGGTGGAAAGTACGACACTATGGCTACACACTTCTTCAATGGAGAAGTTGCAATGCTTCCAAATGGACCATGGATGATTCCAGATTTTAGCAGTACTGAGAAAGCACCTGAAGGTTTTTATGAAAAAGTTGGAGTTATGCTGCTTCCTGGATATGGACTTGAAAGTGTAGCTACTCCTGGTGACATGGTTGGAACAGATGATCCTGAAAAAGTAGAGGCAGCAGTTGCGTTCTTGAAATTTGAAACTACTGAAGAAAATCAATTAAAAGCTCTTGAAATGGCGGGATTGCAACCTGTAACTAGAACGATTGAAGTTCCAGATAGTTTGAAAGAATCGGATCCTTTGATGGCTGAAGTTTTAGAAATTCAGGGAAAAGCAAAGTATACCTATGGACAGAATCAGGCATATTGGTATCAGAATGTTATTGATACATTTTCGACACAGTTGCCAGAATTGGCTTATGGAAATATTACACCAAAACAGTTCTGCCAGGAACTTACAGATTCTGCAGCTAAAAATTAAAAAGTAAAAGATTATAAAAAGTGCTGTGCTGGTCTGGCACAGCACTTTTTATCTAAATTAGAGTAATTAAATTTAAAACAGAAAGTAGATCTTTATAAATGAATGGGATATTCAGGAAGGAGAAAATATGAGTACAAAAGGAAAGAAAGGCTGGATATTTGCTTTTACAATGCCCTGTGTAATCTTGTTTTGTGTTGTATATGCAATACCTTTTATCATGGTTATAACAACATCGCTCTGTGATTATACATTAACACAATCCCCTACACTGATAGGATTGGATAATTTTAAAGTAATCTTTGCTGATAAAGATTTTCGAGTATCTATTATTAATACGTTGAAGTGGGTTCTTATTCAATCCACAATTCATGTCACTTTTGGCTTCATTATGGCTTTAGTTCTTAGAAGAAAACCTAAAGGATGGAAAGTTGTCCGGGTTGCTTATGTAATTCCTAATATTATTCCTACTGCAGCCACAGCAGTAATGTTTTCCTTACTTTTAAATCCATCTTTTGGAGTTGTGAAGCTGTTATATGAAAAACTTGGAATTAATACTGCTCAAGTGGTGAATCTTTTTGGAAATTCTAAATATGCTTTTTGGACAGTAACAGCAACCTGGCTTTTTTATTCAGGATTCAATATGTTGATTTTTATGGCTGAAATGCAAGCAATTAGCCCAGATATTTATGAGGCAGCCATGATTGATGGTGCAACACCAAGAGAAGCAGATCGATATATTACCATTCCGCTGATGAAAAATGCCTTTGGTACCTGTGTGATTTTAGCTTCCGTAGCAATGGTATCACAATTTGATATTATCTACATGACCACTAAAGGAGGCCCTGGAAATACAACACTAAATCTTCCGTCTTATTTGTATAAAATTATTACATTGGAAAATAACTATGGAAAAGCCAATGCAGTTGGAGTTGTGCAGATTGCGCTGGGGCTTCTTTTGGTTGTATTGATTCAGCGATTGTTTAATCAGAAAAAAGAACTGGAGGAGGGATAATATGGCTAATGTTCAGCAAGCTTATCATGTGAAAAAACAAGAATCTTCGGTATCGAAAGGAATCTTCGGTTTTCTTAAATATCTATTTATGCTTTTGATTGTGTTGATTTCTATTGGACCAATTGTGTGGGCTTTCCTAAGTTCTTTTAAGACCTATGCAGAAATTAACGCTTCTGCCTTGGGACTTCCGGAACAATTTCGTTTAGATAATTATATCGATGCCTTTAAATATGCTCCGATTCAGAAATATTTCTTAAACAGTATTATCATTGTAGGAATTAGTGTACTTGTAACGGTTTGTTTAGTTGCAATGTGTGCGTATATTGCAGCTAGATACAATTTTAAATTAAAAACTGCATTGATCCTTATGATTTCCGCATCTTTGATGTTGCCGGCACAGGCCATTTCCCAACCATTGTTTGCTATGTTTAAGTCTTTGGGATTATATGATACAAAGGTTGGTTTGATTGTTGTATATGCGGCTATGGGCATACCGATGTCTTTCTTTGTAATGACCAGTTATTATAAAACAATTCCTATTCAGCTTGAAGAATCTGCTTATATCGATGGAGCTACTTTTTTACAGACATTTTTTAAAATTGTTCTCCCTTTAGCAAAACCAGGATTAGCTACTATCGCAATGCTTCAGTTTATTAATACATGGAATGAATTTTATTTTGCATTGATGCTAACTAGCGGAGACAGTGCAAGAACAGTTCCAATTGCTTTGAATTATTATTTGGGAACTTTTGCAAATAATTATTCTGCCCTTTTTGCAGCAGTAATTATTACGGTTTCCCCTACAATTTTAGTATTTATCCTGTTGCAGAAACAGGTAATGGCTAGTTTGACAGAGGGGGCAGTTAAGGGTTAGTAGATTGGATGAGAAGGAGAATAAGTAATGAATACTGATAAAGCACCGATCTATCCTATACAAGTATGGGATATTACAGAAGAAAACTTTGATATCAAAAACAACTATCGAAACGAGACCACCTTTGCTTTGTCCAATGGATATATAGGAACGAGAGGAACCTATGAGGAGGCTTATGATTTTGATATTGATACAGGACTGGAGGGAAATTTTGTAAATGGATTTTATGAAAGCGAGTATATTCGCTATGGAGAAGCTAATTTCGGATCTCCGCTTCTTAGTCAGTCTTTGTTGAACCTTCCTAATTTGAAAGAGACTCATGTGATTTTAGATGGGGAAGAATTTTCCATGATGACGGGAAAAGTTTCGGAATATGCACGAATTTTACACATGAAAGACGGAATCTTGGAGCGCAGACTTGTTTGGACATCTCCACAGGGAAAGGAAACAAAAATAGAAATTAAGCGGTTGGTTTCCTTTGCTAAGAAAAACATAATGATAACTCGATATCAAGTAACTCCATTAAACTATTCCGGATCTATAGAATTCATTTCAAAATTGCAGGGTAATGTGGAAAATCATACAAGGAAGACAAATCCTATTGTAGACTATGGTCCTTTTGGAAGAAAACTATCTCCAGATAAAATAGTGACAGATTGTGATGAAATATATTATCAGGGGAAAACAGAGCTTAGTAAGCTCACTATTGCATGTGGAAGTTCTCATAGTGTGTCATTGGATGGAGAGAAGAAAGCGAATATTGTCTGGAAATCACAGGTAGAAGAATTTGAGGCGACTCTAAGGACAACAGTAGAAGTTGCCCAGGGAGAGAAGGTTTGCTTAGATAAATACATTGGTTACAGCTCCAGTTTGGATCTTCCAGTGGAACAATTGGAACAATTCTTGAAAGAACTTCTTAGGGAAGCAAAGAAGGAAGGATACCTATATTTTGAGGAAAAACAGAAAGCGTATATGAACGGCTTTTGGAAAACGGCTCAAATAGAAATTAAGGGAAATGATGAACTTCAACAAGGACTTCATTTTAATTTGTTCCATATACTTCAATCTGCTGGAAGAGATGGACGCACCGGTATGGGAGCAAAGGGATTGTCAGGAGAAGGATATGAAGGGCATTATTTTTGGGATACGGAGATGTATGTTCTGCCGGTGCTAATCTATACAGATCCAGATGTGGCAAAGAAATTGTTAGATTATCGTTATGGTACTTTGGATCAAGCCAGGGACCGTGCTAGAGTATTAGGACATATGAAAGGGGCTCTTTATCCTTGGAGAACTATTAATGGAGAGGAAGCTTCCACATACTATCCGCTGGGAACTGCACAGTATCATATTAATGCAGATATAGCCTATGCTTTGTCTTTATATATACAAGTGACCAAGGATATGGAATATCTTGAGAAGAAGGGTGCAGAGATTTTAATAGAAACAGCTAGAGTGTGGGCAGATGTTGGAAGTTTTGCAGAATGCAAAGATGGAAAATATTGCATTTGTAGTGTAACAGGACCGGATGAATACAATGTATTAGTAGATAATAATTTTTATACTAATTTAATGGCAAGAGAGAATTTAAGAGATGCAGTAAAGGCAGTTGAATATCTTAAAAATCATGCCCAAAGGGAATTGGACCGTTTAAGAGTAAAATTGGAATTTGATGAGGCTGAACTTGATTTATGGAATAAGATTATTGACAATATGTATTTTCCTTTTGATGAAAAGTTACAGGTTTATCCAATGGATGATGGTTTCATGATGAGAAAGCCTTGGGACGAATCAAAGATACCGCCGGAAAAACGAGCATGGCTATATGAAAATTATCATCCGCTATTTATTATGAGACATCGAATGTCAAAACAGGCAGATGCGATACTGGGAATGTATTTGCATAGTCATTTGTTTACAGAGGAAGAAATAAAGCGTAATTATGATTTTTATCAAGAAGTTACACTGCATCATTCTTCCTTGTCCACATGCATCTTTGGAATTGTAGCCTGTGACATTGGATATTTAGACGAGGCTTATATCTATTTCTCTCAATCAGCAAGAATGGATTTGGATGATTATCATAATAATTTTTATGCAGGAATTCATGCTGCAAACATGGCAGGTACATGGCAGGCTGTTGTTAATGGATTTGGTGGCATGCGCTGTCAAGAGGGTGTTTTGCGGTTTAAACCACAAATTCCTAAGGAATGGGAAGAATATAAATTCAGAATTAAATATCAGGGTGTGTTGATGGAGGTAACCGTTAGGAAAGAAGAAGCAAAATTCGAAATTATAGAAGGCGAAGCAATTGGATTTTTTGTTTATGGAAAAAGAATAACACTCGATGGGAAATCGAAGAAGTGTGTTGTATCAGTAAACTAAAATCAAAGAACTCCGAGGAGAGGAGATGCCAGTTATGAAAAGAAGAAAAAGTATAGCGACCATAATGTTTGCAATCATAGTTTTTACTACAGTGTTTGGAAATGGATATGTGGTAAAGGCAGAAGAGAATGCAGATGATAATACAGAGGAAACTGTATCAGGTTCTTATTATTACATTGATTCTCTTGATGGCGATGACGAAAAATCTGGAACGAGTGAAGAAGAGGCATGGAAATCTTTAGATAAAATTAATGCAACAACCTTTCAACCGGGAGATCATATTCTTTTCAAGAGAGGATGCAGTTGGAGTGGTCAGTTAAGTCCTAAAGGATCAGGTTCTGAGGAATTCCCAATCGTTATAGAGGCTTATGGAGAAGTGGAACTAGGACGACCACAGATTAATGGAGATAATTGGTGTGGGGAAAATGGAGATGACCTAGACAATCTTATTTTTAATGCAGCAGTTTTTTTCTATAATCAGGAATATTGGGAAATTACGGGCTTAGAAGTTACTAATTATAGTGAAACTAAAGATGATAATATTAAGAAATATGGCATCCTGATTATGGGAAAGGATGCAGGAACTCTTCATCATATGTATGTGAGAAATACTTATGTGCATGATATTATCTCTATTCCCATTGGACAGCAAGCAGGAATTGGAAGAGGAGGTATTGTATATGCCATTCGAGGAACCGCAGAGGCTACAAATTGGGAAGATATTTTAGTAGAAGGAAATTATTTGAAAGACATTAACCATTATGGTATTGATCTGATTTCCTCATGGGGAAGTAGTATATTTACCGATGAAAGTGGAATTACAGAAAATGCAGGAACAAGAGTAAATAGTAATGGAATTGTAATACGAGGAAATTATTGTGAAAATATTGGAAATGCAGCCATTTGTGCATCAGATTATTCGGAAGCATTAATTGAGTATAATATTTGCAATGGATGTAATAGTGGACCTAATGGAAATGTGCCAATCTGGTGGGAGTACGGAGAAAAAACAATTTGTCAATATAACGAAGTGTTCGGATCTGGGGCATCTGAAGGCAAGGAAGATTCTCAGGCTTTTGATGCAGACATTTATACGGACCTAAATTACATTCAATATAATTATACCCATGATAATCCTTCAGGTTCCTTCTTTGAATGTTCACTGGGAACTTCATTTGAGACATATTATCGATATAATATTAGTGTAAATGATGGATACGGAACAAACTCTTATGGCGGAGGTGCTGTTATTACCTTGATTAATCCTTATGGAGGACAATTACATGCTTATAATAATTTAATCTATATGGATGATCAGCATGATGGATATATTACGAGAAATTGGTCGGGTTCTACAGGACCAACATCTTCGGAATCTTATACATTTACGAATAATGTAATTATTTCTGAAACAGCCAATGGAAGAGCCTGGGATGACACTTATAAGGGGAAGGTTTTTAATAATGCATATGGAGGAGAAAACCAAAATATCAACCGTACAGATGATGCCAATGCCAAGAGTGCAAGTAAGGAAGACTATATTCAACTACAGGAAGGAACTTCAGGATCAGTAGAAGATATCAATGGGGAAATTGTTTTGACTTATGGCTCTGTAGATGGTTATCATATAAGTGAATCTGCATCTGTCATAGATGAGGGGACAGCTATTTTGGATAACGGTGGATTGGATTACTTTGGAAATTCAGTTCAGGGATTTGTGAAACCGAATATTGGTGCAGATAATAGTTATAATCATTCTGTGAAGGAAGAAAATTCTGAAGAAAAATTACTTTTGGATTTTTCTGATTTAGAAAACGGTAGTTTAACAGAGGAATATAATTATTGTGATTTTGGAAATAAGGGTTGGAATATAGAGAATGAGGAGCTATATCCTAGTAGTTACACTACAAAGGAGCAGGCTAATAAAATTGCTTTGCCGGATAAGTATAAAATCACAAGTTTTGAAGCAAGAATTACTTCCGGAACGGCTAGCATCAAGGTAGAAGCAGGAGAGGAAAGTGCTACATTTTCTTTGACAGACAAAATGACCACTTACAAATTAAATTTCTCTCAATATAATCCGGCACTTTATTTTGTTATAACATCGGAGAATGGTGCGGATCAGGTGAGAATTGACAACATTGTTTTGGAAAGAAAAGCAAGTTCAAAGATTGCTTCTACAAATGTAACGTATGGAAAAGAAGTAACAGCTTCATCTGTTAGTCCGTGGGAGCCAAATGATGTTGGAAGCAACATTGTAGATGGGGATGAGTCTACAATATGGATTTCAAATGGTTGGTCAGATCAAGGAGATACATTGACGGAAGCACGAGCAAATTGCGTCATTGATTTGGGAGATTGCTATCAATTAGAATCCTTTGATATTGTCTTTGGAGGAGACTCGGCTGTGTCTGCTTGGAAATATATAGTAGAAGGATCAAAAGATAATGAACAATGGGACTTGTTATGGGACCAAAGTGAAAATTCAGAAGTGGCCTCAAAACAAAGCGGAAGCATTAACCAAGAGTATACTGCTAATACTTACAGATATTTGAAAATTACATTTACAGATCCAATAGAAAATGCATGGCCTGCTTTGGCGGAGTTTATAGCTTATCAACCCAAATTATTGCAGAATATTGCTTTAGAAGGAATTGCAAGTTCGTCAACAGAAAATCAAGCAGCAGCTAATGCAATAGACGGTAACGAAAGTACATTGTGGGTAGCTGATGGGAATCAAGAAAAAAGCGGTGCCTGGTGGATGGTAGATTTAGGAGAGAGTAAAAAGATTTCTGCTCTTAAAGCTATTTTCGAATATGAGATTCAAGAGGATTTGGTTTCTGCTCAGACAGGGACTACTCCAGTATATGGTCAAGCATGGCAATACAAGGTAGAAGGATCTACAGATGGAGAAAACTGGGCTATGCTTTGGGATAATCGAGATAATGATGATAAATCTAAGGAGCATTATAAAGACATAGCATCTGTAGAAGAAAAGTATCGTTATGTAAAGGTTACAATTACACAACTTCCACTGCATAAGGAAACCCAAGCAGAAGTTTGGCCGGCCATTGCTGAGTTTCAGATATTAGCAGAAGAATCAGAACAAGAGGAAGAGATTAGTATTACACGTAGTGAGCCAGGGCAAATCATTGATATTGATCTTGCCTATGGCCAGGCGGTTAAAGCCTCTTCAAATAAAACTTGTAAAGACAATGTATCAGATCGAGACCATGATACCAGCTGGAGCCCTTCTGAAACTGATGAAAGTCCAACCTTACAGATTAATTTGGACCGTGCCTTTAACTTGGAAAATCTATCGGTAGATTTTGCCAGTGATGTTACAAATTATACGGCTTATGTGAAAAAAGAGGCAGGATGGGAGAAGATTGGAAAATATGAACCAGAAGAATCAGGGGATGTATTTTCTATATCAGAAAGTCAGGTGCTAGGGATAAAATTCGTATTCGAAATGAAAGAGAACCTGGCAATCTCAGAAGTACATTTTGATGGAACAGATGCCAATGTAAAAAGGAATCGAAGAATTCTTGTAATGGCTCCTCATGAAGATGACGAAATGTTAATGGCAGGAGGGATTATAAGACAAGCAATTGAATCTGGAGACGAAGTATATGTAGTATATGCAACAAACGGAGATTACGAGGGAACGGAGCGAGGAAAGCTTCGCATCAGTGATACAGTAAATGCTTTGAATAAGATTGGGCTTGAGAAAGATCATCTTTACTTTATGGGCTATGCAGACAATGGAGGTATGGGCGTTGGACGTTATAAAACTGCCTTTACGGACAGTTTCATTTATAATCTCTATGTGGCTGGCGATAATGAAGTAGTTGCCTCTAGAAATGGTGGGACAAGTACCTATGGAAATGAAAATGTGCGAAATGATTATCATTATGATACCTATGGCGAACATGCAACTTACACGCGAGCTAATTTCAAATCAGATTTAAGAGAAATTATGGGAAGTGTAAATCCAACAGATGTCTATATGACTTCAAGATATGATATGCATTATGATCATGCTTATTTTGGACTTTTTGGTATAGAAACTATAAGTGATATTCAAAAAGAACAAACGGATTTTTGCCCAACCGTACATGAGGCAATTATTCATAGTCATTTGACAGATGAAGTATATCCAACGGATCAATCTAATTATGGATATGGACAGGAGAATAACAGCTATTTAGGTGCCTGGAAAGAGTTAAATCAATTAGATGATAAGACAATGCTTAAGTGGGGAAACAGAGAAAGTGTACTTGTACCTTATTGTATGAGACAGACTCCTCTGAAATATAATTTGAAAGATCAGGCATTAAGAGAATATTCCACTGAGTATTATAGCTGGATCGGTTCTTTTTCAAAAGTAAACGAAGTATTCTATAAACATCAATATAATAGTATTAGCAGTAGCGCAAGTGTTTCGGCATCTAGTGAACGAAGCAGCGAAGATCGAAGCACAGATCAAAGTGCTAAGAAAGCAATAGATGGAATTGCGGATGGCTATGCAACAGGATTAGCGGAAAATCATACAAGATTTCCATTTGCTGAATGGGTTTCTGAGGGAGAAAAGGAGGGTGCTTGGATTAAACTGTCTTTTTCGGAAGAGAAAACAGTATCAGTTATTAAGTTGTATGATAGACCAAATACGGATGATCAGATTTTGGCAGCACATTTGGAATTTGATGACGGAACTCAGATTCAGGTGGGTGAACTGACAAATAATGGAGCAGCTGTAACTATCAACTTAGAAAATCCTATAGAAACAAAAAGTATAAAACTTGTAGTAGATGAGGTTTCTGGTTCAACACAGGCAATAGGATTAGCTGAGATAGAAGTGTATGAATAGCAGATATTATTATTAAGGAGAGCGTACGTTTATGGAAAAAAGATATAAAGGGATTTTTTTCGATTGGGATGGAACAGCAGTGTTGTCGAGAAAAGCACCGGTAGATGAAGCAATTGCAGCCATGAAACCTTTGCTGCAAAAAGGAATAGAGTTGGTGATTGTTAGTGGAACCACCATTGAAAATATTGCTGGTGGAAAGATTGAATCTTATTTTACATTGGAGGAATTAGAACATTTATATTTAGGATTGGGACGTGGCGCCTACAATTATTCCTTTAAAAATGGCCATCCGGTAATTTTTGAGAATCGCATTCCTGAGAAAGAAGAGCTTTTGAAAATTCATGAAATTTGTTTTGAAATTCATCATAGATTAAAGGAAAACTATGATTATGATACAGACATTGTATTTAGCAGACCAAATTATTGCAAGATTGATTTGATGGTAGACAGTCAACGAGGAGATAACCTGTTTATGCAGGAGGATGAAGTTGGTTTGTTAAAAGAATGTCTTAAGCAACATGGCATTAAGGAGGGACTGCAAGGACTACTTACTTTGTCAGAGAAGGTGGGAAAAGAATACGGCATTCAAGTACAACCTACCTGTGATGCAAAGTATTTAGAGGTTGGAATCACTAGTAAGAGTGATAATGTGGACTGTATTTTGGAAAAACTTATGACAAAACGACAAATCAATATAGAGGAATGTTCTTTCTGGGGAGATGAGTTTGTGGGAATTGAAAAAGGAATATATGGAAGTGATAGTTTTATGATTACAGCCAAGAGTAAAGAAGGAGACTTTTTTGATGTTTCCCAGGTACCTGGAGAGCGTCCGGAAGGAGTGAATTGTCTTGGTGGAGGTGTAAATAAATTCCTTGAATTTCTAAGAAACCAAAATAAGTAAAAGCTTATTATAAGCAAAAAAGTACAGGAGATACAGGCATGAGAATTTATAGAGGAAAAGACTATAAGGATATGAGTAGAAAGGCTGCAAATATTATGTCTGCTCAGATTATTATGAAGCCTAGTTGCGTGCTGGGATTAGCCACAGGTTCTACTCCTATAGGTCTATATGATCAATTAGTAGAATGGTATAATAAAGGAGACTTGGATTTTTCCAAAGTAACTACCGTTAATTTGGATGAATATAAAGGACTTCCAGAAAATCATGAGCAAAGTTATCATTATTTTATGAATAAACATTTGTTTGATCGAGTGAATATTCAAAAGGAACATACCTATTTGCCAAATGGAACTGCAAAAGATACCGAGAAAGAATGTAAAAGATATGAAAACCTAATCGATTCTTTAGGAGGGGTGGATATGCAGCTACTTGGAATAGGACACAATGGTCACATAGGATTTAATGAACCTCAAGTAGCATTCCACAAAGAAACCCATTGTGTACGTTTGACAGATAGTACCATTCAGGCAAATAAGAGATTTTTTGAATCCGCGGAGGATGTGCCTAAGGAAGCTATTACTATGGGAATAAAAACTATAATGAAGGCAAAGAAAATCCTTGTAGTGGTTAGTGGAGCAGACAAGGCAGATATTTTAAAAAAGGCATTTCAAGGGCCAGTAACGCCAGAAGTCCCAGCATCCATTTTGCAATTACATAATGATGTGATACTTGTGGGGGATTATGATGCCCTACGTGATTTCTAAATGAAAAAACTTCTAGGAATCTCCTTGGCTTTAGAGTATAATTTGTGATTAGGAGCAGGCCTTTTGTAACGTTTATGTAAGAGGTCTGTTAGAAGGAAAAGGAGATTTCATTATGGATTGTATTATTATTGGAATTGCCGGAGGTTCGGGTTCTGGTAAGTCTACTTTTACAAACAAATTAAAGGATTTATACGGAGACCGCATTACAGTTTTATATCACGACAATTACTATAGAAGAAATGACCATCTGACTTTGGAAGAGCGAAGGAAGATTAACTACGATGATCCAGAGGCTTTGGAGACAGATCTTTTGGTGGAACATTTGAGAAAGCTTAAAGAGGGAGAACCAATCCAATGTCCGACTTATGATTATTCGAAACACAATCGTAAGGAAGAGGTATTGGAAGTAAAGCCGAATCGTATTGTGGTGGTGGAAGGAATTTTGGCCCTGCAAAATCCGGAGCTTCGAGATTTGTTTGATATTAAAATCTATGTGGAGGCAGATGCAGATGAGCGTATTCTAAGGCGAGTGTCCAGAGACGTGAAGGAACGGGGAAGAGACTTGGATGGTATTATTGATCAGTATCTGACTACGGTTAAGCCTATGCATTATATTTATGTGGAACCTACCAGAGCCTTGGCTGATATTGTAATTAATAGTGGCCGTAATGAGGTGGCCTTTGACCTGGTAAAGACCAAGATTGATCAGCTTCTTAGCTATCAGCAGGTGTAGAAACGAGAATTAGAAGTAGAAGTAGAATTAGAATAAAAATCAAAAAGGAAGTTGTCCTAAGTTGGCAACTTCCTTTTTTGATTATTTTTTATAATTGATTTTTATAAATCTATTTTGCCTGCTCTAAAGCCAGGGTCTCGGTTGTGATATCACATACTTCTGAAGGTCCGTAGTACTGGATTGCTCCTGGGAATAAGAAGCAAGTCTCTACTGCCCACTGATCTCTGTGTGCTTCGAAATACTTAAATGGAGCACCGTCAAGCTCTGTAAGGGCTTTTCTGATTACCGGCTTATCTTTGCCGTTACGTCTCTCCATGTTCATCATCTTGGTGATTGGCATACCACCTGCAACCCACTCATCAGCTGGCTTAGAAAGGTTAGATACCTTAGAAAGATATCCGTTGAAGCCATACTGAATCAGCATGAATGCATTGTATCCAAGAGAGTAGCAGTAGTCTGCATCAAAGTTAGATGGGAATGCACATCTTCCTTCATATCCGAAGAAGTGATGCTGGGCACCAAACTTACCTGTGTAAGTTCCGGCAGCCTTTCTCTGGGCAAGCTTGTCAGCTACTAAGGCAGAGAATAATTTCTCAGACTCGATTAATGAAACCTGTACATTTCCGTGAGGATCTCTTTCTAAGAATAACTGCTGCTGAATGCTCTGTGGAAGGATCTCAAATACAGACATAGACTCTGCTGTAAGTCCAGCCTTGATAAATGCATACTTGTCATCCCAAGATGGGAGAGCGTTAAATTCCTCTGTCTTTTCTCCTGCAAGAAGCTCGTTGATCTCTGCAATCAGAACTGAGAATTCAGGAACGAACTCAACAATACCCTCTGGGATAATAGCTACACCGAAGTTGTCTCCGTTAGCAGCTCTCTTTTCTACAGAATCAGCAATCTGATCAGCGATTTGAGAAAGTGACATCTTCTTAGCTGCAACTTCCTCGCCGATAAGGCAGATGTTTGGCTGAGTCTTAAGGGCACACTCAAGAGCTACGTGAGAAGCAGAACGTCCCATAACTTTAATGAAGTGCCAGTATTTCTTTGCAGAGTTGGCATCTCTTTCGATGTTACCAATTAATTCACTGTAAGTCTTAGTAGCAGTATCAAAACCGAAAGAACACTCGATGTCTTCGTTCTTTAAGTCTCCGTCGATAGTCTTTGGGCATCCGATAACCTGAACTCCTGTATTGTTGGCTGCCATATACTCAGCTAAAGTACAAGCGTTAGTATTAGAATCATCTCCACCGATAATAACGATTGCAGTGATGCCGTGCTTTTTGCAAACTTCTGCTGCAACTGCAAACTGCTCTGGAGTCTCAAGTTTTGTTCTTCCGGAACCGATAATATCAAATCCACCGGTGTTTCTGTACTGATCGATATATTCATCGGTCATCTCAATATATTTATCTTCTAAAAGTCCGCTAGGTCCTCCAAGGAATCCTAAAAGAACGTTGTCCTTGCTGGAAGCTTTCAGAGCATCGTAAAGACCACTTACTACGTTGTGTCCTCCTGGAGCCTGTCCACCGGAAAGGATCACACCTACTACCTGTTTCTTATCGGAAGCAGTGTTAGTTCCTTTTTCGAAAGTAATCTCCGGCTTACCATAAGTGTTAGGGAATAACTCAGCGATCTTTGCCTGGTCAGCTACGCTTTCTGTAGCAGATCCTTCTTTAACACAGATCTCAGCGATTCCGTTGCGAAGCATTCCTGGAAGCTTTGGAGAATACTCGTATCTAGCTTTCTGAAGTGGTGAAATATTCATTGTTCAATCTCCTTCATTACTCAAATATTTTGCACTTTTTTAGGTACAGAAAAAATTTTAATACATTTTGAAAAAAAAGTAAACCGTAAAGGAGAAACAAATTCAGGTGCTAGTAATTCTTGGATAATTAGTGTATAATATAGTGTCTGAGTTTGTCGGTTTATAGAAAAATAGACAAAAATCACCCTGCAAAAAGGGGTTTTTAAGAATATAAAATGAGGTATGTATAGTATGAGTGACAATATCGCGATTGCAGTGCGGAACATGTCCAAGAAATTTAAAGTAGAATCAGATAAGTCTAAGACCTTAAAGGAGAGGTTGGTTAGATTTGGAAGAAATAATGTGGAATATCATCACGTATTAAAGGGCATTAATCTTGATATTCGAAAGGGTGAGACTGTAGCCTTAATTGGAACCAACGGATCCGGAAAGTCTACCTTGTTGAAGCTTATGACCAAGATTATTTTCCCAAATCAGGGAAGTATTACCACCAATGGGAAGCTAACTTCTCTTTTGGAGTTGGGGGCTGGCTTTCATGAGGACTTTACAGGAAGAGAGAATATTTATTTTAATGCATCCATCTTTGGGCTTACCAGGGCAGAGATTGATGCAAGAATCCAGGAGATCATTGATTTTTCAGAGCTGGGAGAATTTAT
Source organism: Bacteroidaceae bacterium (assembly GCA_963597615.1). Lineage (GTDB taxonomy): Bacteria > Bacillota > Clostridia > Lachnospirales > Lachnospiraceae > CAKRJP01. The sequence goes on along the minus strand of CAVBQS010000012.1, from coordinate 24,520 downwards.
TGACACTCCTATTCGAACCTACTCCTCCGGTATGTATATGCGTTTGGCTTTTTCCGTGGCCATTAATGTGGATGCGGATATTCTTTTGATCGATGAGATTTTAGCCGTAGGAGACCAGCATTTCCAGGATAAATGCTATGCAAAGTTGGAGCAGTTAAGGGATTCCGGAAAGACTATTGTAATTGTTACCCACAGCTTGGGAGTGGTTAAGGAACTGTGCCACCGGGCTATTTGGATCTATAAGGGAGAGGTGCGCTTAGACGGTGATCCTCACTATGTCATTGACCAATATCTAAAACAGATAGCTATTGATCACAAAGAAAAGGTACAGAAGGCTATTGAAAGTGGGGCTCAGAGCTTTAAGGGAGCAGTTTCTGTTGACGTGCCAAGAGATTTTTCAAATATGGAGAAAAAGGCAGGAGAGTTTGACGTTATGGGATGGAGTCTATCTAATGACGCAAATGCTGTTCCTAAATTTTATGTAGATGATAAGGAAGTGAAAGTAGAGTTAACTCCTGTGGCAAGGCAAGATGTTTATGATATCTTTTTTGATGAATACGCAGGTTTCTTAGATGCGGACAAGATTGGTTGGAATACAAAGATTTCCATGGATGGGCTAGAGATCGGAAAGCATGTCCTTCGATTGGAACTTGTAGGATCTAATGGAAATGTTTTGTCGGATAAAGATATTAGTTTCACTTTAGAGTAAGAGGCTTAGGAGAGGATATGTTTAGAGAAATATATAATTATAGAGAAATGCTAAAGACCAATGTGAAGAAGGATATTCGGGGAAAATACAAAGGGTCTTTTCTTGGAATCTTGTGGTCTTTTTTAAATCCCCTTCTCCAGGTGGTAGTTTACTGGATCGTATTTCCTTATTTGTTTCGAGGAGCCAGCATTCCAAATTACTTGTGTTACTTGGTAACAGGAATTATCCCCTGGACCTTCTTTATTACAGTCATTAACCAGGGAACCATGTGCATCAGGGTTAATGCAGGAATTATAAAGAAAGTTTATTTTCCTAGAGAAATTTTGGTAATTTCCCAGACCCTCAGCGGAATGGTGAATTTCTTTATTTCTTGTATTATTGTTGTGATCTTTTGTATAGGAACCGGGGCAGGAATTTCTTATCATATTATTCTGCTTCCGATTATCGCCGTGATTCAGGGAGCTCTTTCTTTGGGAATTGCCTTTATTTTGGCGGCAGTGAATGTCTATGTTCAGGATACAGAATTTATTGTAGGATTTATTTTAAATATGGGATTTTACGGAACTCCGGTACTATATAGTTTGGATATGTTCTCCGGAGCCGGGATTTTATTTCAACTAATCAGCCTAAATCCCCTGACCATTATTATTAATTCCTACCGGGATATTTTCCTTTATCATGAGTGGCCGGATGCTTTGCAACTTGGTCTTGTGGCAGTGTTATCTGCAGTGATTTTGGTAATTGGATATGCCATATTTAAAAAATTAGAGTTTGGATTTGCAGAGGAGATGTAGTATGAAAAAAGGACAATGCGAATTTGCCATTGATAAGTTTCATTATAAAAATGTAGGGGAGTTACATTATCTAGAAATTGTGGGGTGGATCTTTTCCCATGACAATGAATCGGTGGCTGTTGAAGTGGAGATTGATGGAAAGAAAGTAGAGTGTCAGGCTTATGAACGATATGATCGGAAAGATTTAATCCGCATTTACAAGTTGGCTTATTCAGCAAAAAATTCCGGATTTGAGATTAAGGTTGATACTAATGGGAAGGATATAAAATCTGTAGCTATTTACGGAAAAACCTCTAAAGAAAGAATTTTACTGAATAAGTACAACCAGAAAAAAATTAAAAAATTAGAAGATAATTCCTATATAGAGCATGAGGTAGGAGGCTTCGGATATGATGAAAAGACCGAGCTTTGTTCTGTTATGGGATGGTCCTACTCTTTGAAAGAGACCGAGATGGAATATGAAGTGAAGGATGCATCTGGAAATTCTTTGGAATATACCTTCCGGGTACTGCAGCGAATGGATTTCCCTGATGAATACAGAAGGCGCAGTGGCTTTTATATTGCATTTAAGGGAAAGAAGGATGCTCAGTATTATCTGTACATTAAAAGCGATGGAGTGGCGCAGGTTGTTGATCTGAAAAGATGTGGCGTTTTAGCAAATGGAGAGAACCCGAGTTTTGCAGCCAGGGTGGTGTCCCTGGCCAAACAGGTGAATCCTAAGAGCATTAAAAAGGCAGGAGCTTATTTTAAGAATCATGGAGGAAAGCAGTTTCTTAGAAGGATTATTAAGGGAAAACCTTCAGGAGATATGGAATACGATACCTGGGCAAGGATTCAGCTTGCTACAGAAGACCAGCTAAAGGAACAGAGGAGAATTCATTTCGCTTTGACACCTAAGGTCAGTATTATTGTGGCAACCTTTAATACTCCCATAGTTTATTTGAAAGAAATGATTGAGACTGTAGAGAACCAAACCTACAGTAACTGGGAGCTTTGTATTGCTGATGGGAGTACCGATGATCAGGTGGAGACCTATGTAAAAGAGCATTACGGAGATAATGAGAAGATTCGTTTCACCCGTCTTGAAGAAAATTATGGAATTGCCGAGAATATGAATAAGGCTATGGACCTGGCTACCGGTGATTTTATTGCTCTTTATGATCATGATGATACTTTAACCCCAGATGCCCTCTATGAGAATATTAAATTGTTTAATGAACATCCGGACGCTCTGATGATCTACTCTGATGAAGATAAGATGAACTCTGATGGTTCAAAATTCTTTAATCCTCACTTTAAGCCGGACTTTAACTATGATCTTCTTTGCAACAATAACTATATTTGCCACTTCTTACTGGTGAAAAAGACCCTGATTGATAAGATGGGACAGCTTAATGGAGAATATGATGGAGCCCAGGATTTTGAATTTGTACTGCGCTTAAGCGAAGAAGCCGGAGAAGAACATATTTATCATATTCCGAGAGTTATCTACCACTGGAGAATTCATGAGAATTCTACAGCAGGTAATCCGGAGAGTAAGATGTATGCCTTTGATGCAGGAAAGCGGGCAGTGGAAGATTATTTCAAGAAAAAAGAAATTCCAGTGGAGGTTGAACATGGACCGGCCCTTGGAATTTACCGGGTGAAATATATTCTCCAGTCTGAGCCTTTGGTTTCTATTATGATTCCAAACAAAGACCATATTGAGGATCTAGACCGCTGTATTCAGTCTATAGAGAATAAGTGTACTTATAAAAATATAGAATACATTATTATAGAGAATAATAGTACAGAAGAGGAAACCTTTGCCTACTACAAGAAGCTGGAGAAAGAAAATTCCAAGGTTAAAGTAGTATATTGGAAGGGAGAATTTAATTATTCAGCTATCAATAACTTCGGCCGCACTTATGCCAAGGGAGAGTACTTGCTTCTTCTTAATAACGACACAGAGATTATTAATGAAAATGATATCGAAGAACTTTTGGGATTTTGTATGCGGCCTGATGTGGGAGCAGTAGGGGCAAGATTATATTATCCTGACGATACTATTCAGCATGGTGGTGTAATTATTGGAATGCAGGGAATTGCAGGGCATAGCTTTGTGAATCAGAGAAAAGAAGATCTTGGATATTTTGCAAGGGTAGCTTGCCAGCAGGACATTAGTGCAGTAACTGCTGCCTGCCTTATGGTAAAGGCTTCTGTGTATGATGAGGTTGGAGGCCTGAATGAGGAACTAAAGGTGGCCTTTAATGATATTGATTTCTGTTTGAAAATCAGAGAAGCGGGGTATAAGATTGTATATAATCCTTACTGTGAGCTTTATCATTTTGAGTCTAAGTCTCGAGGCAGCGAGAATAACTATGACAAACTAAATCGATTTAATGGAGAAATTACTTACTTTGAAAATCGGTGGCGTAAAATCTTAACAGAGGGAGACCCTTACTACAATCCGAATTTAAGTCTAGATATTGGTGGATACAAATTGAAGGAAAATTAAGGTGGAAGTATGATTTCTGTAGCAATGACAACCTACAATGGTGAACTGTATATAAAAGAACAGTTAGATTCTATATTGAATCAGACACTTCCGGTGGACCAGCTTGTGATTTGCGATGACGGTTCTACAGATGAAACAGTGAAGATTCTAAGGAAATATAAAGAAAAATATCCACAAGTGATCTGCCTCTATGAAAATGAATCCAATTTGGGTTATCGTCTGAATTTTAAAAAAGCCATGTCTCTTTGCAGTGGTGACTATATTTTTCTTTGCGATCAAGATGATATCTGGAAAAAGAAAAAGGTAGAACTTATGGTGGCGAAAATGCAGGAGATGCCACAGATTAAGGCCTTAGCTACTTCTTTTACCTACATTAACCAAAAAGGGGAAAGAAAGCCTGTGGCCCCTGAGAGAGGGAAGTCCAATAACAATCTTTACTTAAAGGAAGTTCCTAAGGGAGCCTGCGTCCGGGTGACCTTTGAAGAATATTATAATCACAATTTCTTCCAGGGCTGTGCCCTGTTACTGCGTAGAGACTTGAAGGATCAAGTGGTGGAACATTTTTCCACCCAGGTAGCCCATGACTATTTGATTAACTTTACAGCGGCAAGTCGGGATACCATGTATTTTTGGAATGTTTCCTTGTTCTACTACCGCCTCCATGAAAAGAATACTATTGGGGTGCAAAAGACGAACATGAATTTTCTGGAGAAGATGCGGACCAGGAACAAGTTGGAGACTAGAACCATTCTTGCAGTGGATGGAAGACAGATGCTTCTTGCTCTTAAGGAGTCGGATCCAGAGTTCTATAACAAAAACAAGAAGTATTATGATGAAAAAATAAAGTTCTACGGAAAACATATTGAATATCTAGAAGGACGGAAGCTTTTTAAGCTACTAGGGCAAATGAGAAGTCCCTATTATGGGGAAATTAAAAAGCTTAAAAATAAAGGAATGGATCTGCTCTATGTACTGATAGGATAGAGCATTTCAGAATAAAATGTGCCGGTTTTGGCATAAAAATAAGTTGGGGGACTTGTAAAATGGAAAGAGAGAAATTAGGATCCCGTTTGGGATTCATCCTGTTGTCCGCAGGATGTGCAATTGGAATTGGAAATGTTTGGAAATTTCCTTATGTAGCAGGCCAGGGAGGTGGTGGAGCCTTTGTATTATTCTACCTGATTTTCCTGGTAATTTTAGGTCTGCCTATTATGAGTATGGAATTTTCAGTGGGACGTGCCAGCCAAAAGAGCCCGGTAAAGGCTTATCAGGCCCTGGAAAAACCGGGACAAAAATGGCATATTCACGGGGGATTTACCCTGGTTGGCTGTTACCTTCTTATGATGTTCTATACCACAGTCTCTGGCTGGATGCTTTATTACTTTTATCAGACAGCCACTGGGGAACTTGCAGGATTAGATTCTGATGCTATAGCAGGACGTTTTACTGACATGCTGGGGAATCCAGGGGTTATGATGTTTTGGATGCTTGTGGTAGTAGTGATTGGAATCTTTGTGTGTATGGTGGGGCTTCAAAATGGATTGGAGCGAGTTACCAAGGTTATGATGATTGCTCTTTTGGCTATTATGGTAATTTTAGCCATCAATAGCTTTTTTATGGACGGTGCAAAAGAGGGTCTTTCCTTTTATTTGATTCCTGATTTTGACCGAATGAAGGAAATGGGAGTAATCAACACTTTAGTGTCAGCCATGAATCAGGCCTTCTTCACCTTAAGTCTTGGAGTCGGAGCCATGGCGATTTTTGGAAGCTACATCGGAAAAGATCATACCCTTTTGGGAGAATCTGTGCGAGTGGTTATCTTGGATACCTTTGTAGCCATTACAGCAGGACTTATTATTTTCCCTGCATGCTTTACCTACCATGTGGATCAGACATCGGGACCTAGCTTGATTTTTATTACCCTGCCTAATATTTTTGCAAATATGTTTTTAGGACGTTTGTGGGGAAGTCTCTTCTTCTTGTTTATGTCCTTTGCGGCCTTGTCTACAGTCTTGGCTGTATTTGAAAATATTATCTGCTGTGGTATGGAACTTACTGGGTGGAGTCGCAAGAAATCCAGTCTGGTAAATCTGGTACTGATTTCATTACTTTCTGCACCTTGTGTGCTGGGATACAATGTGTGGAGCAGTGATATTTTCTCGGTTTTTGGTGGAGCTATTTTAGATTTTGAAGATTTCCTAGTAAGTAATTTATTCTTGCCTCTTGGATCCTTAGTTTATCTGCTCTTTTGTGTAAGCAAGCATGGCTGGGGATGGGAAAATTACAAGAAAGAAGCCAATGCCGGTGAAGGTATTAAGGTGAAGGATTGGATGCGTTTTTACTTGACCTATATCTTGCCCTTAATTGTTCTATTTATCTTTGCCTTTGGTATTTATGACAAATTCTTCGCCTAATAGCTAATATGTATTAGGACTTTGTGATAGAAAAAATGCATGATAACTTGCAAAAAGAAGTATGGATGGGAGCTGCCGATTTGGCAGCTCTTTGTGTTATAATACACAAGGCTCGTCCTGCAAAAAATGCAGGGTGGGTAAAAGAAAGTGAGTGATTAGTTATGAGAATAAATAGTAAGATGCTTTGGCGGTTTGGAATCTACCTTATAGGACTGATGATTCTTGCCATTGGGATTGTCTTAAATACTGAGACGACTCTGGGAGTATCTCCAATAATATCTGTGCCCTATAGCATTTCCTCCATATGGACTTTAAATTTTGCTTTCATTACCTTGTTAGTGTATATTGTCCAGGTGATTCTCCAATTTCTTATAAAGGGAAAAAACAGGGAGTGGAAGGATGCATTGCAGATTGCGGTCTGCCTGGCATTTACTTCTTTTTTAGGTTTGTTTGAAAAGATTATTGTGCTGCATCCGGAAACATTTCTTCAAAAAATTTTGGTGTTGGTGGCAGCAATTTTAATCACTGCTGTGGGAGCGGCTATGACTGTAAATATGAAAATAGTACCAAATCCTGCAGATGGTTTGGCAAAGACTGTAGGAGATGCCCTCCACAAGGATATGGGATTTGGAAAAAATGTTATTGACCTTATTAGCGTAGCCATTACCTGTGTGATTGGCTTTGTATGTACCGGACATTTAGTGGCTATCGGAATCGGTACAGTATGTGCTATGATAGGAGTGGGAAGGGCCATTGCTCTTTTTAATTATTTTTGTAAAGATAAAATGGATGCTTTGGCTGGATTATAATAAAGAGAGTTTGAAAAAACTTTTTGTTAGGGGGGCAGGTGAGGAATAAGGATGAATTTTAGAGCTGCAATGAAAGAAGATTTACCTAGAATTTGGGAGATTACAAATATGGCTAAGGCCCAACTTAAGGGACTGGGCCTTGATCAGTGGCAGACAGGCTACCCCAGCCTTGAAAACTGGCAAGAAGATATTGCCGGGGACATGGCCTATGTCGCTGAGGAGGATGCGATTGTTTTAGGGGCTTTTGCCTATCAAGTGACACCGGATGTGTCTTATGGTTTTATTGAAAATGGCGCTTGGTTGACAGAGGGACCCTATGCTTCTATGCACCGGGTAATTGTGGCAGATGGATGCAAGGGTAAGGGACTTGCTGGAAAAATGTTTGAACATGGCTTTTCTATGGCAAAAAGAGACGGATTTGGTTCAGTGAGAATCGATACCCATCCTGGAAATCTTCCTATGCAGCATGCCCTGAAAAAGGCTGGTTTTTTGGCTTGTGGGGATATCTACCTGGCACTTGGTCCTGAAAAGGGAGAGCGAAGAATCGGTTTTGAACGCTTGCTACAAGAAGACCCTAAGATCAAATGAGAGGAAATTTTATGCAATATTATATGGCTCCCATGGAAGGAGTAACGACAGAAGTTTTTAGGCGTGTCTATCACGCCTATTTTTTGCCCTTTGATAAATATTTTACTCCTTTTTTGGTTCCCCATTTAAAGAAGGGATTTAATGCAGGAGAACTAAGAGAGATTGCCCCTGAAACTCAAAAAGGAATGTATGTGGTGCCTCAGATTCTTACCAACAATAGCGAGGATTTCCTGCGTACTGTGAAGAAATTAGAAGCCTTTGGCTACCGAGAAGTTAATTTGAATCTGGGCTGTCCCTCAAAAACGGTGGTTAGCAAATACAGAGGGTCTGGCTTTTTAGCAAAACCGGAGGACCTGGACCGGTTTTTGGATGAGATTTATGGAAGTACAGATGTGAAGATCTCTATTAAGACTCGTATAGGAAAGATGGAAGCAGAGGAATTTCCGGAAATTCTTCGAATTTACAACCAGTACCCCATAGAGGAACTGATTATCCATCCTAGGGTACAGGCTGATTTTTATAATAATCATCCCAATTTAGAAGCCTTTTCCTATGCTGTAGCCAATACCCACTTGCCTCTTTGCTATAATGGAGATCTTTTTAGTAGAGAGGATGTAGATGATTTTAAAGAAAAATTTCCAGGAATAGACAAGATTATGTTGGGTCGAGGTATCGTAGGGAATCCATTTTTGTTGGAGGATATTAGTAAAGAAAGCACTTCTAAGGAGAAAATAGATTCTTACAAGTTGGAAGAGTTTTTAAGCCTCTTACAGGAGGAATATCAGAAGACTTGCTCCGGAACCAGGCCGGTGCTCTACAAGATGAAAGAAGTTTGGTATTACTTAGGAAGACAATTTCCGGGCCGGGAAAAACAACTAAAGAAGATTAAAAAGGCCGAAAAAATGGAAGTTTATCAGGCGGCTGTAAAATCCGTTCTTTTTAGATAGGGAATTTTTATAAATTTTTAATTGCAAGATAGGCTTCTTGGAATTATCATAGTTAAAGTAGCTTTTAAAAGAAGGCTATTAGAAAATAAAACCTTATGTAAGAAGAAAGGACAATAAATGGAAGAATATAGACAGACAGGGCCTAGAAGACCGAGAGGAGCCGGTAATTTTTGGCATGTGTGGAGCCCCTTGTTTGTAAAGTGGGGAATTGCCTTTGTAGTATCCATGGCAGGAATGTTTGTACTGGTTGGTGGCTATGTGGCAGGACATGAGGACCTGGTTTTAAAAGCATTAGATGATGAAAATCAGATGATGAAGATTTATAATCAGATCCTAAACTTATATTTACAATATGCTACCTTAATAGAGGGTGTGGCAGCAATCTGTACCATTCCTTTTTTGGCATGGATGTTTCACAAAGACCGCATGAAAGAGAAAATGGCAGGAAAAGCCCTGGCAAAGAAGGCTTCTTTAGCATATTATGTTCCGGCAATATTCATGGCGGTGGCTTCAAGTATTGCCCTAAATAACCTGATCATTATTGGAAATTTTGCCAGCTATAGTTCTGACTACACTGAGACAATGTCGACTTTTTATTCAAGCAATTTTTTAGTGCAGATTGTGGTTTTAGGTGTGATTATCCCGATTTGCGAGGAATTTGTATTCCGGGGTCTGGTATTTAATCGGTTGAAGGAGGATAGTTCCCTTATGGGAGCAATGATTTATTCTTCTTTGATTTTTGGCTTGCTTCACGGAAATATAGTACAGATTGTATATGGAACCTTACTTGGGTTCTTGCTTGCATGGCTTTATCAGCAGATGGGATCTATGTGGGCGCCGATTTTAGCCCATGTATTTATGAATTTAGTGTCAGTCTTTGCTACAAAGTTTAGTTTTTATACAGCTTTGGCAAAGGATATTCGCTATATAGGCCTTGCCACAGTGGTCTGTGCAGCATTTGCCGCTGGAATGTATCTAGTCTTACAACCTTTGGCTGGTGAGAAATAAAATAGAAGAAAAGTCCTTTTTGTAGGAATTTGGTTTAAGATATCTGCAAAAAAGGACTTTTTTTGTTTGCCTTTAATTACTGAAAAAATAGGAACAATTAGAGAAAACTAAAACAATAACTAGGCTGTAGAGAAAAATATATTAAATTGTCGAATAATCTGACAACTTAACGAAAATTCATGCTTTACAAAAGTAAAGCCAGGGAGTATAGTATGAAAAACAAACTAAAATCAGAAAGGACAATGCATATGACTGAACAGGATATGAGCACAACACAAGGCTTGTATCGTTCCCAGTTTGAACATGACAACTGTGGAATCGGTGCAATTGTTAACATCAAAGGTAAAAAGACCCACGATACAGTGGTAGACGCATTAAAGATTGTTGAACATTTGGAACATAGAGCCGGCAAGGACGCCGAGGGTGAGACAGGTGACGGAGTAGGAATTCTTTTACAGATTTCTCATAAGTTTTTCTCCAAAGCCTGTAAAAACCTCGGCTTTTCTTTAGGTTCTGAAAGAGACTATGGTGTGGGAATGTTCTTCTTCCCCCAGGATGAACTGAAGAAAAATCAGGCTAAAAAGATTTTCGAAGTTATCGTTAAAAAAGAAGGTATGAATTTCCTTGGATGGAGAGAAGTGCCTGTTAAGGAAGATGTTCTAGGAAGCAGAGCCAAGGCCTGCATGCCTTGTATTATGCAGGGATTTGTAGAGCGGCCAGAGAAGGTTGCCAAGGGTCTGGAATTTGACAGACGACTCTATGTTGTCCGCAGAATTTTTGAGCAGAGCAGTGATGAGACATATGTAGTGTCTCTTTCTAGCAGAACCATCGTTTACAAGGGAATGTTTTTGGTAAATCAGCTCCGTTCTTTCTTTGAGGATCTTCAGAATCCGGATTACGAATCAGCAATTGCCATCGTGCATTCAAGATTTAGTACCAATACCAATCCTAGCTGGGACCGTGCCCATCCATATCGTTACCTGGTACACAATGGTGAGATTAATACTATTAAGGGTAATGCGGACAAGATGCGTGGCCGTGAGGAAAATATGAAGTCAGAGTACCTAAAGGGTGAGCTTCATAAGGTCCTTCCGGCAATTAACGTGGCAGGTTCTGACTCGGCTATGTTAGATAATACCATTGAGTTTATGGTTATGAGTGGAATGGAACTTCCATTGGCTGTTATGATTGCTATTCCGGAACCTTGGGCTAACGATAAGGCTATGGCTCAGGAGAAGAAGGATTTCTATCAGTACTATGCAACTATGATGGAGCCTTGGGATGGACCGGCATCCATTCTTTTCACTGATGGAGATTGCATGGGAGCTGTTCTTGACCGTAATGGTCTAAGACCTTCCAGATACTACATCACTAACGATGACAATTTGATCCTTTCTTCAGAGGTGGGTGTATTAGATATTGATCCTTCTAAGATCGTGTTAAAAGAGAGACTTCATCCAGGAAAGATGCTCCTTGTAGATACCATCAAGGGAAAAGTGATTGACGATGAAGAGCTTAAAATGGATTATGCTAGCAGACAGCCGTATGGTGAGTGGCTAGATTCCTACATGGTCAAACTAGATGATCTTAAGATTCCTAATGAGAAGGTAATTACTTACTCTCAGGATGAGAGAAAGAAGTTGCAGAAAGCCTTTGGCTATTCTTACGAGGAAGTAAAGACTTCCATTCTTACTATGGCAAAGACTGGAAGTGAAGGAACTGCAGCTATGGGTATTGATACTCCTTTGGCAGTTCTTTCTGAAAAGCACCAGAATTTATTTAACTACTTTAAGCAATTATTTGCCCAGGTAACCAATCCCCCTATTGATGCCATCCGTGAGAAGGTAGTAACTTCCACCACAGTTTACGTTGGTGAGGATGGAAATATCTTGGAGGAGAATCCGATTAACTGTCGCATGCTTAAGGTGGACAATCCTATCCTTACAGAGACTGACCTTTTAAAAATTAAGAATCTAAACCGCCCAGGTTTTAAGGTGGCTGAGATTGATATGGTATTCTACAAGAATTCTAGTTTGGAGAAAGCCATTGATTACCTCTTTATTGAAGTAGACCGTGCCATTTTAGATGGAGCAAATGTATTGATTCTCTCAGATAGAGGTGTGGACGAGTACCACGTACCGATTCCGTCCCTTCTTGCCCTGTCAGGTCTTCAGCAGCATTTGGTTCGTACAAAGAAGAGAACTTCCGTAGCTATTATCTTAGAGACAGGAGAACCAAGAGAGGTTCATCACTTTGCAACCTTATTAGGTTACGGTGCTTGTGCTATTAACCCATACTTAGCTCACGAGTCCATTAAAGAGCTGATTGAAAGTGGAATGTTAGACAAGGATTACTATGCAGCAGTAGATGATTACAATGAAGCGGTTCTTAGCGGTATTGTAAAGACTGCATCTAAGATGGGTATTTCTACCATCCAGTCTTATCAGGGAGCTAAGATCTTCGAGGCTATTGGATTAAAAGAAGACTTTATTAAAAAGTATTTTACAGATACAGTAAGCCGTGTAGGTGGTATTGGAATTAACGAGATTGCAAATGATTATATTGCCCGTCATTCCCAGGCCTTTGACCCCTTGGGACTGGAAGTGGATATGACCCTCAACAGTATCGGACAGCATAAAGAAAAGAGCAATGGTGAGAAGCATCTTTATAATCCTCGTACCATTCATGCCCTGCAGCAGGCTACCAGAAGAGGAGATTACGAACTCTTTAAGCAGTATACAGACATGGTTAACCAGGAAGGGGAGAATATTAACCTTCGTGGACAGTTAGAATTTGTTTATCCGGAAAAAGGAATTTCTATTGATGAGGTAGAAAGTGTAGATGACATTGTTACCAGATTTAAGACCGGTGCTATGTCTTACGGATCTATCTCCAAAGAAGCTCACGAGGCTCTGGCCATTGCCATGAATACCCTTCATGGAAAATCCAACAGTGGTGAAGGTGGTGAGGAAATCGAACGACTGGATACCAACCGTTGTTCTGCTATTAAGCAGGTGGCTTCCGGACGATTTGGTGTAACCTCCCGTTATCTTGTTAGTGCCCAGGAGATTCAGATTAAGATGGCTCAGGGAGCAAAACCTGGAGAAGGTGGACATTTGCCTGGAGGTAAGGTATATCCTTGGATTGCAAAGACCAGACATTCTACACCTGGTGTAAGCTTGATTTCACCACCGCCACATCACGATATTTATTCTATCGAGGATTTGGCTCAGTTAATCTATGATTGTAAGAATGCAAATAAAGATGCAAGAATTACAGTAAAACTTGTATCAGAAGCAGGTGTAGGAACTGTAGCAGCCGGTGTTGCCAAGGCGGGTGCAGGACTAATCTTAATTTCCGGATATGATGGAGGTACAGGAGCAGCACCTAGAAGTTCCATTCACAATGCAGGACTTCCTTGGGAGCTTGGTCTTGCAGAGACCCACCAGACCTTGATTCAGAATGGTCTTAGAGAACGAGTTCGTATTGAGACAGACGGAAAGCTTATGAGTGGACGTGACGTTGCTATTGCAGCCATCCTTGGAGCAGAGGAGTTTGGATTTGCTACCGCACCTCTTGTAACCTTAGGTTGTGTCATGATGCGTGTATGTAACTTAGATACCTGCCCGGTAGGTGTGGCAACTCAAAATCCGGAACTTCGCAAGTGCTTCTCAGGTAAGCCAGAATATGTTATCAACTTTATGAGATTTATTGCGCAGGATTTAAGAGAACATATGGCAAAACTTGGCGTTCGTTCGATTGATGAGTTGGTAGGCCGCACCGATCTTTTGAAGGTAAAAGACCAGGCCACTTCCAATCGAGCAGCTACCTTAAACCTAAGTCAGATTCTCTACAATCCATATGTAGGAACCGATGAGCCTATGATCTTTAACCCTAAGAAGGTTTATGATTTCGAACTTGAGAAAACTGCAGATGAGAAAATCTTGGTGAAAAAACTCCTTCCTGCTTTGGAAAAGGGACAGAAGAAGAGCATTGAAGTTGATGTAACCAATATTAACCGTACCTTCGGAACTATCTTTGGATCAGAGATTACCAAGCGCTATCCAGAAGGACTGGAAGAAGACAGTTATGTTGTAAAATGTACAGGAGCCGGTGGACAGTCCTTTGGTGCCTTCATTCCTAAGGGATTGACACTGGAGCTTATTGGAGACAGCAACGACTATTATGGAAAGGGACTTTCCGGCGGTAAATTAATTGTTTACCCACCAAAGGGAGTAACTTATAAACATGAGGAAAACATCATTATCGGTAACGTAGCTCTCTACGGTGCTACCAGTGGTAAGGCCTTTATTAATGGTATTGCAGGAGAACGTTTTGCAGTACGTAACTCCGGTGTCACTGCAGTAGTAGAAGGTGTGGGAGATCACGGATGTGAGTACATGACTGGCGGTCGTGTGGCAATCCTTGGTAAAACTGGTAAGAACTTTGCAGCTGGTATGAGCGGTGGTGTTGCCTATGTCTTAGATGAAGATAATAGTCTGTACAAGAGATTAAATAAGCAACTGGTTAACATGGAATATGTGGCTTCTAAGGTAGATGTAGACGAGTTGAAGGGTATGATCGAGGAACATGTGGCTAATACTAATTCTGAGATTGGAAAGAAAATCCTTGAGAACTTTACGGAATACCTTCCAAAATTCAAGAAGATTATTCCAAAGGATTATGAGCGTATGCTAAAGAAGATTCTTGAATTTGAGGCACAGGGAATGAGCAACGAAGAAGCACAGATGGAAGCATTTAATGCTATCAAGAGTGGAAGATAGGGGGCGAGAAAAATGGGAAAAGCAACAGGATTTATGGAATATGAAAGACAGGATAAGGTAGCAGAAGATCCAAAGTCTAGAATCAAACATTTCCAGGAATTTCACACCCCTCTTTCTCAGGAGGAACAGGAAATTCAGGGAGCCAGATGTATGGCTTGCGGAGTTCCATTTTGTCAGTCAGGAGCCATGCTTGCAGGCATGGCCAGTGGCTGCCCGCTGCACAATCTAGTGCCAGAGTGGAATGATTTGATCTACCATAGCAACTGGAAAGAGGCCTACCTTCGTTTGAAGAAGACCAATAACTTCCCAGAATTTACTTCCAGAGTATGTCCGGCCCTTTGCGAGGCTGCTTGTACCTGTGGGTTAAATGGAAAGCCTGTATCCACCAAGGCAAATGAATATGGAATTATTGAAAAGGCTTATGCAGAAGGCTATGCCGGAGCCAAAGAAGTAAAAATCCGTACTGGCAAGAAGGTGGCAATTGTAGGTTCAGGTCCTTCCGGACTTGCAGCAGCAGACATGCTAAACCGCCGTGGACATCTGGTAACTGTCTTTGAAAGAGAAGACAAGGTAGGAGGCCTTCTTCGCTATGGAATTCCAAATATGAAATTGGAAAAACAGGTCATTGACCGCAAGATCAAGATTATGGAGGAAGAGGGAATCACCTTTGTAACCAACTGTAATGTTGGAAAAGACAAGAAAGCAGCAGCTCTTCTAAAGGAATTTGACAAAGTAATCCTTTGCTGCGGAGCTTCTAATCCAAGAGATATTAAGGTCCCGGGAAGAGATGCAGATGGAATTTATTTTGCGGTAGACTTCTTAAAGAGCACAACAAAGGCCTTATGGGCTAATAATATGCAGTTAAAGGATGGAACTTACATTTCTGCTAAAGGAAAGAATGTTATGATCATCGGCGGTGGTGATACCGGAAATGACTGTGTAGGAACTTCTATGCGTCACGGGGCTAAGAGCGTGATTCAGTTAGAGATGATGCCTAAGGCACCAGATGAGAGAACGGCAATGAATCCTTGGCCGGAGTGGCCAAGAGTCTGCAAGACAGACTACGGTCAGCAGGAAGTAATTGCAGTCTTTGGACATGATCCTAGAGAGTATCAGACTACTGTTAAGGAATTTATCAAGGACAAAGATGGAAAGCTAAAGCAGGCTGTATTGGTGAAGTTAGAGTCTAAGAAAGATCCAAAAACCGGACGTTTTCAGATGGTAGAAATTCCAGGAAGCGAGAAGACTATTAACGTAGAGTTGGTATTAATCGCAGCAGGATTCCTAGGAAGTGAATCTTATGTAACAAAGGCTTTTGGTGTAGAAGTAAACCAGAGAACCAATGTGGCAACTCCACAGGGAGCTTATGATACCTCTGTTAAAAATGTCTACGCTGCAGGAGATATGCACAGAGGCCAGTCCTTGGTAGTATGGGCAATCCGAGAAGGTCGCGAAGTGGCAAAACAGGTGGACTATGACCTGATGGGTTATACCAATATGTATGTACAATAGTAAAAAATAATTTTATTCTTTAATATGAAGGGAACCTCGTGTATGATAGGTGCACGGGGTTTCTTTTGACTCTAAAGATTTGCAAATGCTTTGTGATATAAATAGGTGGGAAAGATTATGAAAGAAAAGAAAAAAATCTTAACAAAAACCTGGATTGTTGCAGTGTTGGCGGCAATCTGCTGCGGCTTATGGGGCAGTGCCATTCCGGCAATTAAGACAGGGTACAGTCTTCTTCAGGTGGAAGGAAGTGATGTGGCAAGCCAGATTGTATTTGCAGGAATCAGGTTTACCCTAGCAGGCATTATGGTCTTGATTTTCGCCTCTATAAAAGAAAAAAAGCCTATGCTTCCAGATCAAAAGATTTTAAAATATGCAGTACCAGTGGGCTTGGCTCAGACTGTGGTACAGTATTTCTTCTTTTATATAGGAGTAGCAAATACCACAGGCGTAAAAGGGGGAATTATTACCGGAACAGGTAATTTTGTTGCCATTCTTTTGGCGTGTCTGGTATTTCGTAATGAAAAATTCACATCTAGGAAATTTATAGGTTGCCTTCTGGGATTTGCAGGAGTAGTAATTATTAATCTGATGGGAGGGTCTCTAGATACCGGGTTTAACCTGACAGGAGATGGATTTGTCTTGATCGCTCAAATATCCTACGGGGTATCTTCTGTCTTGATTAATATTTTTTCTAAGAAAGTATCTCCGGTAATCTTAAGTGGAACCCAGTTTACTATGGGAGGAATTGTTTTGTTTCTGATTGGTAAGCTTATGGGAGGAAAGCTGACCAATATGAATTTGCCGGGAGGCATATTAATCTTGTATCTGGCTATGGTATCTGCGGTGGCCTATACTTTATGGTCTATACTTTTAACCTACAATGATGTGTCCAAGGTGGCGATTTTTGGATTTATAAATCCTCTTTGTAGCGTGGTATTATCAGCCTTGGTACTGGGAGAGTTTAAGCAGGCTTTTAATATAGGAAGTTTGATTGCTCTGGTTCTTGTTTGCGTAGGAATTTATGTGGTAAATGGGAAGAAAAATTAGTTGAACTTTTGGTTTAAATGTTACAGAAATGTTAAATCCCCTTGATTTTCATAGCAAACTGATATATAATCGACGCAGATGTTGGCTTTTGAGGATAAAAATCTGATGAAGCAGTTCTAGGGATGAAGAGTATAAAATATTAACAACTAAGGAGTATTTAATGAAAAAAAGATTAGTCACCATTTTGATGGCTGCGGTTTTGGCTTGCGGAACCATTGCAACGCCGGTCATGGCCACCAACGTAGATGATTTGAAGAAAAGCAAAGCCTCCAAGCAGAGCGAAGTGGATGCCTTGCAGACCCAGTTAAATGAGTTGATGACCAAGATGAATGATCTGGAAACTCAATTGATTGAGAAAGGTCAAGAGAAGACCCAGGCTGAGGCGGATTTAAAGGTCGCTGAAGAAAAAGAACAACAACAGTATGAAGACATGAAGCTTCGTATCAAGTATATGTACGAGGAGGGTGATAACTCAGCTTTAGAGCGCATCGTTGATTCCGGAGATATTGCTGATGTTTTGGCTCAGACTGAGTATGTAGAAAAGGTTCATACCTATGACCGTAACATGTTGGAAGAATACAAGGAGACGGTTCAGCAGGTAAAGGATCTGAAGGCTACCATTGATGAGGATATGCAGAATATTCAGGATTTGGAAGCTGAGTATGAGTCCCAGAGTGAAGAGCTGAATACAACTATCAGCAATAAGAGTGCTGAGATTACCAATATTGACAGCATGATTCAGGAAGCAGCTAAGGCGGCTTTGGAAGCTCAGAAGAAAGCAGAGGCTGAAAAGAAAGCCAAAGAAGAGGCCCAGGCAAAGGCAGCCAAAGAAGCAGCAGCCAAGGAGGCAGCAAGCCAGACGGCAGCGGCATCTAGTTCGACAACTACGACAACGACAACAACTGCATCTACAGATACAAGTGCAAGTACAGACACTACAGCAGATACAAGTACAGACACCAGTAGTTCAAGTACCGTTACACCGGCGGCAGACGATGGAACCATTGTAGGACGTGCATATTCTTGGGTTGGTAATGCAGAGTATGTATGGGGCGCATGTAGCCCAGGAGCATTCGACTGTTCCGGATTTGTAAGTTACTGTTTGACAGGACAGTATGCAAGACTAGGAACAACTTATACCTTCCTTACATGGACCCAGGTATCAGACCCACAGCCAGGAGATGTATGTGTAAATGCCAACCACTGTGGTATCTATATTGGTGGAGGTCAGATGATTCATGCAGCAGACTACGGCATCGGTGTTATTGTAGGAGCGGTGCAGGACGGAATGATTTATGTTCGTTATTAAGTATTACATCAAAATTAAATAACAAGTAAAAAATAAAAGCCTTGCAGATGCAAGGCTTTTATGCTATTCTAATGAAGTTGACGATTAAACACGCATTTGTCTGCCTAAAAGGGTGCCAGATTAATTTCTGGTTTTGAGGGCTTACATGCAGATGCGGAAGTACAAAACCAAATGGAGGAAAGAAACATGAGCGTTATTTCAATGAAGCAACTTTTAGAAGCAGGTGTTCACTTTGGACATCAGACTAGAAGATGGAACCCTAAGATGGCTCCATATATCTACACAGAGAGAAATGGTATTTATATCATCGATCTTCAGAAGTCTGTTGGTATGGTAGACGATGCATACAAGGCAGTATCTGATATTGCAGCAGAGGGCGGTACAGTTCTTTTTGTAGGAACTAAGAAGCAGGCTCAGGATGCAATTAAGACAGAGGCTGAGCGTTGCGGAATGTATTATGTAAATGAGAGATGGCTTGGAGGAATGCTTACAAACTTCAAGACAATCAAGAGCAGAATCGCTCGTCTTAAGGATATCGAGAGAATGTCTGAGGATGGTACATTTGATGTACTTCCTAAGAAAGAAGTTATCAAACTTAAGAAAGAATGGGAGAAGCTTGAGAAGAACCTTGGTGGAATCAAGGATATGAAGGAACTTCCTTCAGCAATCTTCGTAGTAGATCCTAAGAAGGAGAGAATCTGTGTGCAGGAAGCTCACACACTTGGTATTCCACTTATCGGAATCGCTGATACAAACTGCGATCCAGAAGAGTTGGATTATGTAATTCCAGGTAACGATGATGCAATTCGTGCAGTTAAACTTATTGTATCTAAGATGGCTGATGCAGTTGTAGAAGCTAACCAGGGTGCAACAAGCGTTGACTACGAAGAGGCAGCTGAGGCTGAGGAGTACGTAGAAGAGTAAGATTTCATTTACATGGAGGATAATGAAGATGGCAGTTACAGCTAAGATGGTAAAAGAGTTAAGAGAGATGACCGGAGCAGGTATGATGGACTGCAAGAAGGCTCTGACTGAGACAGACGGAGATATGGATGCAGCTGTTGAGTTCCTTAGAAAGAACGGAGAAGCTAAGGCTGTTAAGAAGGCAGGCCGTATTGCTGCAGAGGGTATCGTTATGGCAGAGGTTCGCGATGACAAGACAGCTGCTGTAGTAGAAGTTAACTCTGAGACAGACTTTGTTGCTAAGAATGCAGAGTTCCAGGCATTTGTTAAGAATGTAGTAGCTCAGGCAATCGCAACAGAAGCTAAGGATATGGATGCATTTATGGCAGAAGCTTGGGTAGAAGATGGCAGCAAGACTGTACAGGATGCTTTAAATGAGAAGATTTCTATCATCGGAGAGAAACTTAGCATTCGTAGATTCGAGAAGATTTCTACAGAGGGATGTGTAGTATCTTATATCCACGGTGGCGGACGTATTGGTGTTCTTGTAGAGGCTGATACTGATGTTGTTAATGATGAAATCAGAACTTGCCTTAAGAATGTAGCAATGCAGGTTGCTGCTATGTCTCCAAAGTACGTTTCTCGTGAAGACGTTGACCAGGAGTACTTAGAGCATGAGAAAGAAATTCTTCTTGCACAGGCTAAGAACGAGAATGCTCAGTCAGCTAAACCAAAGCCGGACAACATCATCGAGAAGATGATCACAGGACGTCTTAACAAAGAGTTGAAAGAAATCTGCTTGTTAGATCAGGTATACGTTCAGGATAGTGACTTTTCTGTAGCTAAGTATGTAGAGAAGGTAGCTAAGGAGAACGGAGCAAACGTTACAGTTAAGAACTTCATCCGTTTCGAGACTGGTGAAGGACTTGAGAAGAAGAACGAAGACTTCGCAGCAGAAGTTGCAGCTCAGATGAATGCGTAATTTTATATTGTGTTAGATTTCTAAATTTAAAAGAAGCCTTGCAAATGGTGGAGACACCATTTGCAAGGCTTCTTTTAAGTTTAATGAAAAATTGCAAAAAATCTGAAAAAAGAATATACTTGTACCAAAGTTATAGGAAATAAGGAGAAAGACTTTGGTGAAGTTAAAACATGACCCCTTTAGTTTGAAAAATATATTGGATGAAGTTCATGTTATAGTAGAGACCCAGGAAAGAGAATGTGACGTGGAATTTATCCATCAAAATACGGATCATATTGAGCATGATGCCCTCCTTGGAAGTTCTGTATATTTAAAACGTATTTTATGAATTTCACCAATAATGCTATTAAGTATAACCGAGTAGGAGGAAGGGTGTCAGTATCGGGAAGAGAATTATCCTTTGACGGTAAAACTGCCTGGTATGAATTTGTATGTGAAGATACCGGGATTGGCATGAGTGAAGAATTCCAAAAACATGCCTTTGAGCTCTTTACCCAGGAGGAGCAGTCTGCAGGAAGAACAAAATATGCGGGTACCGGACTAGGGCTTTCTATTTCCAAAGAATTAATTAATCTTTTGGGATGGGACTTAGAATTACACTCCGTCTTGGGAGAAGGTACAAAGATTATCTTTCGCATTCCCTTAGATGTAGACTTAGAAGAACGTATGAATGAACATCTCACAAAGCCCTTAAGAGAAAAAGATATTATGAGGCCCTCTTAAAAATGAATAACGAAGATTAATTAAAGAAAATGAGCATAAGCGCAAAAGACTGCATTCTAAAATTATTTATTTAACCTTAAAATATTGACATAGGCTTCCAAGATGACTATATTTATTCTGTGGAAAAGGTAACTTAATGAAAGTGAGGAATGTGAAAGTAATGAGAATACAGGAAAAATGTAAACGCTTACTTGCACTTTTGCTTGTTTGTCTTATGGTGCTTCAACAGGGCACTATAAGCACCTTGGCAGAAGAAACAGGAAGCGTAAATCAAAGTACAGAGTCCTCTGATTTTGAGGGGGGGTATGTAGATTCACAGAATACAACTCCTGAAAATGAGGAAGGAACTGACCAATCTAATCAATCCAATCAGGAAGATGTATCCAATGAGAACGATATATTTAATCAGGATGAGATGGGATCTACAGATCAGGAAGAAAATACAGGAGATCTCTTGGAAGACCAAGAACAGAGTCAGATCCCTTCTTTAACCTCTTTGAATGGGGAAGGTGACTTGAATTTACAGTCATCCTCAGATCCAATTGATCTAAAGGGAGCGGTTACTAGCGTGGTGGTGGCCAAGGTAAATGGAGAGGCTTATGATGCGACTAAGACCTATCCTAGAGGAGCTACCATAGAATTTAGTCTTAACTATTCTTTCCCAGAGAACAATAAACCATCAACAGATGGAAAACATACTTCCACCTATACAATTCCTAGTGGATTGCAGGTTGTGGACAAAAGTGGATATATTGACGGAGGAACTTATACAGCAGGTGCCGGTACCTATGAGATTAAGAATAATGTAGTTACCTTTACATATACGGACGGCTTCTTAACAGCTCATCCAAATGAAATATCAGGTACCTTTACCTTTACTGGAACCCTTGATGGAAGTCTTACTGATAACCAGGACAGCGCAACCATAGACTTTGAAGGTAATGGAACGACATTTCCTATTACCATTAATTTTGAAGCTGGTAAGGTAACAGGAAATAAAAGTTATGTATTAAATAGCGACGGAATCATAGATTTTACAATCAACCTAAATGTTTCAGGCCGTGATGTTACGAATTTTCAACTAACAGATACCCAGGGAAGCAATTTGAGCTTTGCAGATGATCAACAGTTTAAGTTAGATGGTGTGGCTACAGACGCCACAATCAGTGGTTCTACAGCTACTTTAAATATTGGCAGTCTGACAAAAGGTAGACATACTATAACTTATAAGGCAGCATTGGATTCTACAACAGCCGGTTCTGAGGGAAATAAGAATAGTGCTCAGTGGACTTGGACAGGCGGTCAAAATAGCACTGAGACAACAGTTGTACCTGTAGATAAGCAGCTGTCAAAATCAGGAAGCTATACACAGAATGCAAATGGTGATTATGTGATCACATGGACAGCTATTTATATTCCGGGAAGTTATGGAAGTGTAGCTAATAAAAAATTTACGGATACATTAGGAGAAGGTCAGCAATACACAGGTACTTATGAAGTGTATTATGATCCATCTGGCAACCAGTGGAATGTTGGCGGAACTAAAATTGATGAAGGAACTATGGCAGAAAATTCAACTAGTTTCGTGTACACATTTGGAAAAGATCAGACTACAAACCAGGGTGGATACAAAATCGTATATCAGACCAAGGTAACGAAGGAGTTTACAGGCACAGAAACCTTTACTAATAAAATTAAAAATGATGACGGTGATAGTGCGACAACTGATGTGAAAATCACCAGTGTAGCACCATCTCTGAACATTGTCTCTAAAAGCGGTGTGGCTGATCAGGATAAAAGACAGGCTACATGGACTGTGACAGTAAATCCAGATGGAAAAATAGTTAAGGATTTGGTAGTCACAGATAGCCTTCAGGATAATAGTAACTGGAAGGGAAAATATTTAGATGAAGTAAGTGTTACTGAGACAATAAATGGAAGTGCAAGTACATTAACAAAAGGAACAGATTATACGGTAATTGTTGATAATACAGCGGGAACGATGAATGTGACTTTTAAGAAGGAAATTACTGGAACTGTTACCATTACATATAAGACAGATTATACGGATTCAACTCAAAGTGGAGATGCTAAGAATAAAGTAAGCTCCAAATATAGTATATCAGATAAAGATTATACAGAAGAAGATAATGCGCAAGTAAGCTTTAAAAATTACAATTTTCCTCTTGATAAAACCGGAAGTTTATCGGGAAAAGTAGCAAACTGGAAGGTAGTGGTAAATGGTACCGACTATACTTGGCAGAGAGCTTATCTTACCGAGGATGCGAAGACAATTGTAGATACCATTCCTGCAGGTATGGAGTATGTAGAAAATTCATTACAGTGTAAAGTACTGTCAGATTATTGGGACAAAACAGCAACAGCAGACTGGAGCAATCCAACAGAGGTTACCTATAATAACACTACAAACAAACTGAAGGTAGTGCTAGGTAATATAGATTTATCAAAAGATGCGCAGATTCGCATAGAAATATCCTACCAGACAAAAGTTACTAGTACGTCTGGGCAGTCTGGAGATAAGTTGAGCTACACCAATAAAGTAGATGTTTGTGGAAAAACGGACAAAGCCACTGTTGAAATAGCAAATAAGGTATTGGACAAAAAGGGAGTTCAGGTTACTAATAAAAATGTTGTAGAATACACCATTGATGTCAATTATTTTGCGGCTGATTTGAATTCAGGAAAAGATACATTAACATTAACCGATGAGTTAGATAATAATCTAGTTCTAGATACCAATAGCATCAGTGTTACGGATATGGACACTGGAAATGATGTGGATTACAAAACATCCTTTGGAACATCGGAGACTGGTGGGAACGTACTGACACTGACCTTGCCAAATCAAAGAGCATTGACAGTAACTTATAGGGCGGCTCTTAATACAGCAGGAAAAGAAGATGGACAGACCTATAGTGTGTCCAACAATGCTAAATTAAAGGGACAGACCGAAACAGCATCAGGAATTAGCACCAAAGTGCTTAAGATGAAAGACGATGCAACAATCGTCGGCAAGACCAATTCTATTAATATTCAAAAAGTAGATGCCAATGGAAATGGATTGACAGGAGCTAAATTTGTAGTTCAAAAAGTAAATCCTAGTACCTTGGAAGCTGACGGTGAAGGAACAAAAAAGACAACCGCCTCTGGTTCAGTAAAATTTGATGAATTGACCTTAAATGCTCTTTATTATTATCAAGAGACAGAAGCTCCACAAGGTTATGTGATTAAAGATAACGCAAAACATTATTTTGTAATCAGAGATGTGACCAGTGAAGAAGCTAAAGCAACATATAATAATTTAATAAGCAGCATTAAGAAAGATACCCAGTATGCAGTTCTTTCAGGAGGACAAACCTTTATTATTGAGAATGATAAGGAAGAAACATCCACTGGAAATCTAGTGATCACCAAGACAATCAAGGGTAATGTAACAGAAGAAGAACTTGCAGGAGCACTTACCTTCAAAATTT
>CAVBQS010000011.1:0-113537 GCA_963597615.1 Bacteroidaceae bacterium | reverse complement strand
TCTGTTTTGTACAAATAAAGTTACTTGAATCCATTAGGGTTCTGAACAGTTACAGAAAAATAATGTAAATCCAGAGGCTGGTCCTTGGATGGAACTAACTACTATAATTTTAAATATTAATAAGGGACACAACGAACAATTAATGAAAACCTGCCAGATCCTTGGGGAATATACCGAATTAGTATCGCGAATCCGGTGCTATCAAAAGGACATGTCTCTTGAAGGAGCTGTGGCCTGCGCCATTGACGAATGTATTTCCGAAGGAATTCTTGCAGAATTTTTGAATAAGAATCGAAGGGAGGCTATACGGGTGAGTGTATTAGAATGCAAAGTTGAAGATGTCATGAAGACGCTACAAGAGGAAGCAAAAGAAGATGGATTTGCTGAAGGACATGCGGAAGGATTTACTGTAGGGCGTGCGGAAGGGCATGCGGAAGGGCGTGCGGAAGGACGTGCGGAAGGATTGGTTGCCGGAGAAGCTTCTGGCAAAACCAAAAATCAGCTTGCTTCAATCAATGCCTTAATAAAGAATTTGAACATGCATCCATTACAGGCCATGGATGCATTAAATATACCGGAAGAGGAACGAAACTCCTTGATGAAGCAATTGAATATTTAAAAATATGTAAACAAGAGGGGCTATTACCTAATGGTGTAGCCCCTCTTTCTTTTATTCACGACTTTTTTCTCCTATAATTCTAAGAACAATAGCAGCCAAAACCAAGGCTACTGCTGTAATTTTTCCATAAAATGTGGCAATGAATGCCAGTATGCTTCCAAGCAAGGGCACATGAAAGATAACTTTTCCTATAAAGCGATCATAACCTACGGGGCTTAGATCTTCTTTTTCATTGGCATCTCCCTTGGTGACAAATTGTCCCGATACCACCTGATTTTTCACCACTCGGTGGGTAATGACGGCTCCGGTATCATTTTCTCCATAAAATGCTATGACATCATCTGTAGCTATCTCTGCCGCCTCTGCGCTTTTTACATAGACCAGGCTTCCGGTTGGAATAGCAGGCTCCATACTTCCACTGACAACGTTGTAAACCTGGCATCCAAATAGCCTTGGTATGGTTAAAGGAATACATAGTAATATGACAATGACAAGAAGCAAGCTTCCCAATATATTACAGAAGACCTTTCCTTTATTCTTTTTTTGTTTTTCTGGTGCAGGCTTATTCATATCTTTTTTCTTCATTCCTTCCCAGCTTAGGGCTTCTTTACACTGGCAAATATCGCCTCTGCCACTTCCTCTAAACTTTCTTTTTTTCCCCCTTCTTCCCATTTTAGGAAAACATTTAAGAGGGCTCCGCCATAAAAATAAAGCTCATAAAGGGGAATCTGGTATCTTGGCATAATTCGTTTTTCCATATAGTCATTCATGGCTTCAATCACAATATAGTAAAGCTTTGCCTTTACTAATTTCATGATGAAAACAGAATACTGATCAAAGTAGCCCAGAGCATGAATGATACTATCCCTGTCGTGGAAGTCTCCTACTTTTTTCCGGTTGCAGTCTCTAATATAACCTGCAACAATCTCATGAAAATAATCAATCAGGGCATCTTCCTTGGTTTCATAATAATGATAGAAGGTCATCCTGGAGACACCGGCACGTTTGACGATATCGGAGATTTTAATCTTCTCATATTCCTTTTTGTCCATGAGGTAGAAAATAGATTCACCGATGCACATGCGGGTGAAGCGAGTTCTTTTGTTGTGTTTTTTCGAAAATAGATTTACCATGTGAGCTTCCTGGTTCCTTTTATTTAAGCAATGGTGAAGATTTGCAAAACCCTGGTACTTCGCGAGGATTGTAAGCAATGACCAAAAGGTCAGAAAGCTTACATGTTGGTGGCTTAGTGTGGTTTTGTCCCAGCTCTAAATAAAACGCTCCACAAGAATGTGCCAAGGCACATTCTCTACTGTAGGTATTGCTCTAGTTCTGCGGCGTGGTTGGTGTAGCGTTTTGCATCTTCTCCTGTTATGTATCCTTGTTTTATTAGTCTTGATAGGTCCATGTTTAGGGTGTGCATTCCTATAGAGGCTGAGGATTGCATCATGGATGGGATTTGGTGGGTTTTTCCTTCTCGTACTAGGTTTAGGACGGCGTCGGTTCCCATGAGAAGTTCTGTAGCTGCAATGCGGCTGACTCCTCCGCCACAAGGGATGAGGCACTGGGTTAGAATTCCTTTGAGTACTCCTGACAGCTGGGTCCGAACTTGATTTTGACTCTCAGCCGGGCAGGCATCGATGATTCGCTCTACCGTCTGAGCTGCCGTGGTGGTGTGGAGGGTACTTAGGACTAAGTGTCCAGTCTCCGCTGCCAACAAGGCCGCCTGTATAGTCTCGTAGTCTCTCATCTCTCCTACCAAAATTACATCTGGATCTTCACGCAAGGAGCTTCGAAGAGCTGAAGCAAAGTCTGTTACATCTGCTCCCACTTCCCTTTGATGGATCAAAGATTTTTTATTCTCATATACGTACTCAATAGGGTCTTCGATGGTAATAATATGGCGGTCATACTTTTGATTCAAGCTTTCAATAACAGCCGCCAAGGTGGTAGACTTTCCACTTCCGGTAGGTCCGGTAATCAAAATCAGGCCTCTTGGTTCCTCAGACATCTGATAAAGCTCTGTAGGAATCTTTAGCTGCTCTAATGTAGGAATCTCATCATTTAAAAGACGGATGGTAGCTGCTATATGCTTTCTCTCTCTGAAAATATTCACACGCTGCCTGCATCCATCTAAAGATTGCCAGGAAAAATCCACATCCTGGCCCTGGTCAAACTTAGCTTTAGTCCCCTCACTCATAAGGGAAAGCAACATGTCCCTAACAGAAGCCTCCAAAGAAGAAAAATCCTCCATCTTCATCAAAGTTCCATGAATCCGAAACCACACCGGCTCCCCTTCCGTCAAATGAACATCCGAAGCCCTGCGCCTCCTAGCCTCAATAATCAACTGATTCATCACATCCAAACAGTCCATTTCAAAACCCCTTTCTCACCAAAAAAATACCTTGAACAAAGTATTCCCAGCTTGTATCAGTATGTAGCAACCACATTCCCAGCGAATTAGGTACAATAATCACATAGATTTGTCGCGAAACCCACCTTATACTGTCGAGTTGCTTTATGAGATAATAGCGAACCCCTCGACCAACTTGCATAGATTGTAAAGAATCATCAGATGCAAAAGAAGACCCTTGGAGCACGCTGGTCCTTAGGGGCCGTCCTTTGGCCCCTTAGTACCGCTACGTGCGGAACGGAGCGAGAGCGTGTCTTCGTTGCATTTGATGATTCTGCACAATCTTTACAACAAAATCCCGGGGGCGCCCCATCACACAATTCTCACCATGTATATTCAGGGTTTCGCCCCACTATAAATTATTGGTATGCAATTCTAGCAACCTCTTCCGGCGTAGTCACCCCCTGCTCCACCAAAAGCACTCCACTTTCTTTCAAGGTCCGCATCTTCTGATGTTCTCTTGCATACTGGGTGATTTCTTCTATAGAATTATTATTTACGATCATCCGCCTTAGTTCTGCATTAATTGGCAAAATCTCATGAACTGCGATCCGTCCTTTATATCCAGTATGATTGCACTGGGCACAACCCATGCCTCGTTTAATGGTTCTGATATCTCCTAAGAGCATCCGCTCTCTCTCAGTAGTTTCTACTTCTTGGGCACAGTGTGGACATACTTTTCTTACCAGTCGCTGGGCAACTAATCCTACTAAGGAGTTTGCCACCAGATAGGTCTCTACTCCCATGTCTTCTAGTCGCACAATACTGGATACTGCATCATTGGTATGAAGGGTACTAAGTACCATATGACCGGTAATGGCTGCTCGAACCGAGGTACCTGCTGTTTCTCCGTCACGGGTCTCTCCTACCATGATAATATCCGGGTCCTGACGCATGAGGGCTCTTAGTCCCACATCGAAAGTCAGACCTGCTGTTGGATTCACCTGGGTCTGGTTAATACCCAGAAGATTCTTCTCCACCGGATCTTCAATAGTGGAAATATTTACCTGCCGCTTAGACAGATAGTCTAGCACCATGTAAAGGGTGGTGGATTTTCCGCTTCCTGTGGGTCCTGTAATATAGATAATCCCATTAGGACAATCCAGCATGGGAGCAAACTGGGCATAGCTGTAATCATCCATTCCAAAGTGGTCTGCATGCTCTAAATGTCCTGCAGATCCCATAATTCGAAGCACCGCCTTCTCCCCGTATACTGTAGGCAGTACCGAGACACGAATATTGATTCGTCCTTCATCTAAGGCTACACGGAAATGTCCATCCTGAGGAATTCTCTTCTCTGCAATATCTAGATTGGAAAGAATTTTAATACGGGCAATGAGGGGATTATGGATATTCTTCTGAATCTTTACATACTCAGAAACCACCCCGTCCACACGCATTCGCACCTTAGTCTCCCGCTCAAAAGGCTCAATATGAATATCACTAGCATCTACCTTAATGGCACGCTCGATCAAACTATTTAAGAGCTGAATAATTGGAGTTTCATCTGAATTGTCCAAATGCTCTACGTCTAACTCCTCCACATCAGTAGTAGAAAAACTTACGTTGGCCTTTCCTGCCGATTTCTTGGCATTAACCTCTGCATAGTAGTAGGAAATTGCTTTTTTTAGAGGTGCTTCCTCACTGAGCAAAATCTGCAGTTGGCATCCTGTCTGCTGACGAACTTCCTCCAAAGCAAAATAGTTTAAAGGATCATTGGTAACCAATAGCATATTGTGGTCTTTTTCTGCCACCGGAAGGATGAGATTTTTTTCTGCCAGTTCACGGCTTACCTTTCCCACTGCCTTAAGATCTACAGCAAGCTTCGCCACATCCACAATCTCCAATTGAAAGCGATCAGCTAAGGCCTCCAATACTTGATTTTCAGTAACAAATCCCAGCTCAATCAGAATCTGACCAACTCGTTTTCCTCTATTTTCTTTTTGATAGGCAAGGGCTTCATCCATTTGTTCTCTGGTAACATAACCCTTATCCTCTAGGATTTCTCCGATTCTCAGATTCTTTCTCACTATTCCTCTGCCTCCTGAGTCTTTTCTAATTCTCCACAGCTATACACTGCCAAGACACATTGATAACTATTTTCAAAAACGGTCTGAAGATTCTCATCCACATAGGTGCTCTCACTCATGTCAAAGGAAAGAAGCTGTACCCCTGGGTAGTTCTTTGCCAGATCGTTTAGAAAATTTTGAAATTCAGCTTCGGATCCTTGCAGACTCATAGACACCGTGGTGGTGTTTATGTATTGATAAATTTCCTCCAAAGAAGATTCCTCCCCTAAATCATCAGAATCCGTATCGGAATCGGATGTGTCTGAACTGGTATCCGTGGAGGTATCTGTTGTAGAATCTGTAGTGGAATCCGAACCAGTATCTAGAGTCCCTGATGCCAGCAGATTCTGGTAGGTTCCAGGTGCCTTAGCCTCGGTGCCTTCAATTTTTAAATACACCGGCATTAGGCTATTATTTAAAGCGATACCTGTAAGAAGCTCATCTACTTCTTGATTTTCCATAAGGTCATAGTAGCCGGTAGACAAAGTCTTTAAATTCTCCTTCTGGGTGGCAATCTTTGCATCCAGGGTCTTTGCCTCCTCAATGGTCATCTCCATCTGGGCCTTAGTCTGGTCCACCTGGTCTTTTTCATCTATTAAACTTCGGCTGGTGTCCAAAGCCGGCATTATAAGAAAGCGGATACAGAAAAATAAAATCAAAACGCATCCTAATAATTTTAAGAGCTTAATATCCCCAGCTTTTAATTCCATCTCTAATTTCATTACTTGTCACCTCCTGCATTTTCTGCTGCTAAGACGCAGGACAGATCCAGGGAATATTTCCCATCATTATACTGATAACCGCTATAATCTACAGAAGAAAACAGGCCGGTCTGGGTTAATTTATTAATATAGCTTGGAATGTCAATGACATCAGCACTTTCTGCCTGGAAGCTAAGAAGGCCTGACTGGGCATCCATGGACTTTATCTTCACATCCATATTGCTTCCACCAGCCTGGATAATAATGGCCATAGTCTCCCGGTCAAGTTCCGGGTAGCTAGCCAGGTTATCCTTCATCTGCTGAACCTGGGACATAGCCTCTGTTAACTTGTCGCTGTCTGTCTTCTTATTATTGGCTTCCTCATAGGATTGGGAAATTTCCGGGTCATTGATCCAATTCTGAACCTCCTGTATTTCTGATCTTTTATGAAGGTTCCAGACAAAAATTCCTGCAAATACTAGCAGGCAGGCTCCAAGGCAAATTCCGGGGTACAGTAAATGCTTGATGAAATTTCCCTGGACCTTTCCTTCTTGGGTATGAGCCAACTGCCACTTACTTAGAAGATTGATCTGGCCACGCTTGTCTTCCATCATAGCTCCGATGCAAGGAAGCCAAGCGTCTGCTCCTACAGGAATATCGCAAAGGTCATCCACATTCAACGGAGAAGTCTGCATGTTTAAAGACTGGATTCCAGGTACACATACCTCAAAGTCATCCCCCTTACAACCTGCATAAAATACAACCGTAATAGAATTCTCTGGGCTTGTGGTGGCGTAGAACTGCTTAATACCTGAAAGATTTCTAACAATCTCTGTCTCAAAGTCTAGGGTCCCCCGCTCACTAAAGATCCTGCTTCTGGTGGAATAAAGGTAACTACCCTTCTGATAGAGAAGGCTGGTAACGCCGGAGTCCTCAAAGAAAAGGTAGATGGCAGTTTTATTTTCTGCCTCCTTTAATTTGGATAATACCTTTAAGTAGCTCTCCATAAGGACTGTGACTTCTGCTACAGGAAGGCCTAATTCATTAAAAATGTTCAGGATTTCCTGAAGGGTCCTCGGTTCCACACTGGCATGACACAGGGTAATGCCCCTGTGCTTGTCAGAGTCAGTGATTCCATAGTCAGAAATCTTTTCAGAATCTTCCGTTTCTGCCACATTTTCCGCTAGCTGCTTTAACTGCTTTCCCTTGGCATATGGGATGCGGTGGATTCTGGAAGAAGCATAGATGGAAGGCAGCACCAGTTTGATTGGGCCTCCCTGGTAGCTTTCGCCTTTCCAGATGGTTAGGGCTTCTTTCCATTGTTCAAATAATTCGCCGCGGAACGAAAGCTCCAAACGATTCGTATTGGTGATTCTAGGCTTGCGGCCGGATTTACCGGTGGCGGCTAGGATACAATCTTCCTGTAGTACTATTACTGTATCGCTCATGGATGTCCTCCTGTTGCTTTTTTATATTTACAATCGATGGTAAGATTTGTTAATTGGCTTCATTTTTTCTATAAGAATCGATGGTTGCGAAACATGTGAAGTCTATGCAAAGATGCTAGCGAATGACTAGGTGTCTCGAAGACGCGCTTGCGCTCCGTTCCGCACACAGCGGTACTAAGGGGCCAAAGGACAGCCCCTAAGGACCGGCGTGCTCCAAGGGTCTTCGACACACCTACTCATTCACCAGCATCCTGGGCAGTTTTCCGATATGTTTCGCAACCATCTACTTTATTGAATGGTATGATGCGAAATTGGAAATCTACCTTGGACTGTATATTATAGTAAGGATCAACAGGGGCATTCTTTCGCTCTGGGTAAGGGCGTCCCGGCTCATGGATACAGTCCTTGGATACTAGTGCATTACCTGTTTCTCATTTATGAATTCTCAATGGCTGAATAGGATTCGTAGATTGGGAGCATTACTCCTATCATGATGAAGCCTACGATTAGGGCCATGAAGATGATGAGGATTGGCTCTAGTAGGGTCACCATTCGTTTGGTGGCTTGTTCGGCGTCGTCTTCCATGGTGGCAGCTATGGAGTCTAGCATGACGTCCAGGCGGCCGCTTTCTTCTCCTACTAGGATGGTGCTGGATAGCTTTCTTAGGAGGCCATCTACTTCCTGAAGGCTCTCGGATAAGGGTACTCCTCCTCTTACCTTTACCACTACCTGATCAAATTGGTCTTCTACGTAGCCGTTGCCTATGGTTTTTGCTGCCACAGATACGGCAGATACCAGGGGCATTCCGCTGGCATAGAGACTGCTTAGGGTTCTGGCAAAGCGGGCGGTATAGATAACTTTATAAAGTTTTCCAAAGCCCCACATATGAACCTTCATCCAGTCCACGCCTCTTCGCACTATAGGGATAGCCACTATGATGCGGATGATTGCCACAATAACCAAAACCGTAAGAATTGCCAGATACCACTTTTTTACTAAGAAGTCGGAAATGTTCATTAGTATGGTGGTTGGTAATGGCAAGGAGTCCATCTGGTCAAAGAGACTTTGAAACTGGGGAAGGATAAAGGTAACGATCAGGATGACAATACATACACTCAGAACTAATAAAATGCAGGGATAGACCATGGCGGATTTTACCTGCTGGTTTAGCTTGTGCTCCTTCTCATACTGGAGGGAAAGCCTTTGGGTAACCAAATCTAAATTACCACTGCCCTCACCAGACCGGATCATTCCGATCATTAGGTCTGGGAAGCACTCTTTGCTTTCCATAGCATCAGATAAGGGAATGCCTCGGCGAAGGTCCAGTAAAATAGACTGGTAAATCTCCTTCTCCTGGGGAGCAATGCCCTCCTGCTGTGAAATAATATCCATAGCCCGCACTAGGCTAACACCGGAACTTAGTAAAGTAGAAAGCTCTCGGTTAAAAGCAGAAAGTTCTTTAGCTTTCAGCCTTCGGTAGCCCCGCTCCTTGCCTAGGTCCTTGAACTCTACTAGGAAGAGGTTCTTTTCCTGAAGCTGCTTAATAAGGTCAGCTTGGGAGCCTGCTTCCATCTTTCCCTTATGCACTTTTCCTTTCATGTCTTTCGCGACATATTTGTATTGTGCCATAATTCTATCCTCGTTTCTATCAGATATTCTATACTCCAGAGATACTTCACCGATTTTAGACAATCATCAAAGCGGGTCTTTGTTGTTTTGATGATTGTCTAAAATCCCGTCAAATATCTCTTATAGGAACTGAAGGTACCATTGCACCAGTGCATCTCCATACAAAGATGAAATCATAAGCCCAAAGGCCAGGAAAGGTCCAAAGGCGAAGACATCTTTGCGGTCTAGTTTTTTTCTTGCTAGCATCCATGCTCCATAGGCACCTCCAGTTAAGAGGCCTAGAAACATGGCGCATACGATGGGACCGGTTCCTAAAAATAGGCCAGAGACGAACATGAGCTTAATGTCTCCGCCCCCGAAGGCTCCGGGAATCACCAATGCCAGTAGCAACATAGGAACCGCTATAATAACCGCTCCTATTAATCGATCTATGATGCCGTGGGATGTATTTAGGAAATACTCTCCCACTGCCAATATAAATATCAAAATATGAAATCTATCGTAAATCATCTGGGTATCCCAATCAATCAGGGCCACCACCAGTAATATTCCAAGGTAAATAAATACAAGTAAGCCTTGCAAGGATATAATTTCCCAAGAGCCAAGGCCAAAGCGATATCCACAAAAAATGAAGGCCAAGCCTCCAAGAACCTCACAAACAAAATCCCTAAAAGGAATCTTCGACTTACATACCTTACACCTGCCACCAAGGACAATATAACTGATGCCCGGAATCAACTCCAAGGCACCCAAGGTATGATTACAACAAGTGCAATGACTGCGTCCTGTCACAAGACTCTCCCCTAAAGGAAGTCTACAAACCACAAGACCTAAAAAACTAAAAATACAGGCACCAAAGAAGAAACGAAGAATCCAAATAATCATCTCTAAAACTGTAATAACCATGTCTCCTCTCTCCTGTCAAACAAACTTATAATAAAAATCATCTTCAGCAAGTCATCTATTCCCGTCACTTGCCATCAATCATAGTATCATTATGATACACGGTATAAGACTTAGGATCCGCCTGATACCAAACAGTAAAATCATCTTCCCGGTAGATAAACTTCTCTACCGTATAACCATCCTCCGAGGTTTTAAGCACCCAGAAATCCCCTGGAGTAGCACTCAAAGAAATAACCTCTTCATAAAGACCTTCTGTGACCCCTCCTTCAGAGGAAGAGTCACAGAAGGAAACATCCTTACTATAGCAGTCCTGAGCCGTAACCATAAGGGCCAAACGCACCGACTTAGCATGACCCAAAGCCACCTGAGCATCCGCACGACGCATTAGAGCTAAAGATCCACAGGCCACAAGCACAACCGCCAAAAGCAGGATTGCAAGAAAGGAAGCTACCGACTTCACCCCAATATTCAACTTTTTCAATTCTTTTCTAGAATTCACTCGGTTTGTCATCAGTAGTTCATTCTCCCAATCTCACTCTTAAACTTTCCAACTATTTTGTTACGTCGTATGCTCCATCGCTACCGCTAGTTCCACCCTTTGTATATGTGCAAGTTTTACCTTTTGCAGTATAAACAAATTTTGTAACTACTCCATTCTCAACTTCTGCACCATCTTCAATATCTCCAGTTACTTCAGACAACTTCTTAATATCATCCTTAGTAATCTTCTTGGTCGGACTAGTTGGTTTTGTTCCTCCATCAATACCAACTGTATCGGCTCCCACTTCTTCCTTTGCATAAGCTTCATCAACTAAAGTCTGTGCTGCCATTACTGCCTGACGTGTCTCTGCCACGATTGACTTATTCTTTGCCTTATCAATATATCCTGTCAATGCTGGGATCAACAATGCAGCTAAGATTGCTAGAATTACTAATACTACGATAAGCTCTACTAAGGTAAATCCTTTTTTCTCTTTTAATTTTTTCATCATTTCCCTCGTTTCCTTTCTTTCGGTTTTTCAGGGGGGGGTATAAGCCTCCCGTTTTTGCAATGGTTTTTCCTATTGCTTTTTATATAAACGCTTCGGTGCCAGCGTATATACCTTGTTTGTTTTAGTCGCCTTCTGCCATATTGTCTTCGGCTATAGCTGTTTCTGATCCAGTGCCTGTCTTTAGGGGCAGGGTTTTTCTTAGCTCCAGACTTTGTGTGTCTGTGGTTATGGGATCTATTTGTTTGTTGCCTTCTGCATCGGTGGCATAGAGGCTTAATGTTGCCTGGATGCTGGATACTTTTCCTTCTGCATCCGGTGTGGCCTTGTACTTTATCTCCAGATAATTTTTCATGTAGAAACCTTCGCCGTAGGCTTTTGCTACGGCCCTTGCCACCGGGGTTCCTTGCATTTGGCTTACATAGGTGCCGGTGCTTCCTTTTGGAGTGTAGTAGCGAGTCAGGAGTCTTCCTGGGTCTACTGCCTCAAAGCTTCCACTTTGGTTGTCTCCTATGTAGATGGTAGTTTCTTTTGCTCCCTCCTGGGATAGGACTTTTACGTAGCCTTCCGGGGTTTGAAATTCTAAGCTAGTGCCTTCTGTGGCACCTAATGCATCAGGGGCAAATCCATCTGCCTTATAGATTTTTATATAACCTGAAGCTTCTTCTGTCATGCCTCGAAGCTCTGTCATGACAGTGTCTAATATAGACTGAGCATATTGAGTCTTTTGTACTTTTACAAAAATTCTTGTGGCAGAGCTTAGGGCTGCCACCGCCATGGCCATCAATATACTAATCAATACCAAGGATACCATAAGTTCCACCAGGGTGGTACCTCTTCTTTTATCAGCTTTTAACTTTAGCAAGGAATGGCAAACCACGAAATGCCTATCTGTCTCTTTTATAAATTTCATGAGCCACCTCCGTCTCCGGAAGCATCCCCCTTGTATTGGAATAAGGAGAAGCTGGTAGTTTGATTGTTTCCATCACTATCCGTATAGTCTACCTTCTTTTTTGCCAAATCCACAGTAACTGTAAAAACCTGATTTCCCTTTACAGTCATATCAGCATTGGTGGCAATAAATTTCATTTCCAGAGAACCGCTTGTAGTTTCTGTTGCACTTTGGAGGCCTTCTAAAATTTTAGTATTCTCACTGCGAATCTCCTTGTTCTTTGCAAGAGAATTACTGCAGTAACTAATGGCCCCGTTAAGGATAGCCAGGAGAATCAGAAATAGGAAAATACTAGCCATAACCTCCACCAAGGTCTCTCCTGCCTTCTCCTTTACCTTGCCCTTTAGAAATTTCTCTATGCTTCTTCTAGTCACCAGAAGCACCTCCCTCCTCCAGGCTATTTTCTATAAATCTACTTAAAGTAGAAGAAGATGTAAGGTATTCATAAGTAATAGTTGCTCCTTCTGGAATAGTACACACCACCCCCGCTGTATTTCCTTCTCTCCACACTTTATTGGTTCCGTCCCAAACAATGGCTGTATCTTCATATTTAAAACGAACGGAATACTTCTCTTCCCTGGCAAATTCCAAAGAATAGGTATATGACACATCCTCATAATAGGAGGTCACATCCAAAATCAAATTGTACTGACGAACTGTGGTGTTCTCAATAGAAGTAATTGTAGACGTATAATCCGTACTGCTTATTACATTATCGATTTCTCCACCCTTCACAAGGGCATCTGTATTCTCATCAGAATTAGTCTCCTTTTTCAAAGAAATCGTTGTATTTCCATAAGAAGAATCCTTCAAGGGAGACTTAAACAACTCCGATAAATTCGCATCATCCAGCACAAAATTATAAGTAGTACTAGAACTATAGTCCGAATTGTACTCAAGATACTGGGAACTATCCAGGAACTTATTGGCAAAAGCATAAAAACTGCCACTTGCCACACTATTACCTGCATCATCGGTCTTCTTCTCATACTTTGTAAGCTCTTTAGTCAGGACTTTCCCGTAACTTTTAGCCAGCTGGTAGCAGCGCTCCTCCTTAAGCCTCTGGTTAGACTGGGCCGTCACCATACCAGCCGCATAGACCATAGCAGCAGCAAATGCCACAAAGAAGGCAGAAACACAAAGCACCAAAACCATGGACACCCCACGTCTCCTATTCAGTTTTAAAAACCGCCAACCCTTCATAAACATCTCCTGCTATAAAAAATCTCACTTGTCAAAACTCTTGCGCCAGGACACCTTACCTAGCGCCACATCCCGCCTTATCGAACGTCAGGATTAATGGCAATAGTCAAAGCAAAAGAAGACCCTTGGAGCACGCCGGTCCTTAGGGGCCGTCCTTTAGCCCCTTAGTACCGCTACGTGCGGAACGGAGCGCAAGCGTGTCTTTGTTGCTTTCGGCTATTGCCATAATCCGTCCACTCGACAAGGCAAGGCGCTACCACTCAATTGTACACTCCTCGGACCTTACATATGCTTCACTCTTCTCCTCAGCCTCTTCTTTTTCTACATCTTCCACATTCTCACTTACATTACTATATGCCTTCACCAATGTAGAAATTCCAAAGTCATCATTTGTCACCACGCTGTCATCTGCCGCCTTCATTTCTGTTACATCCGGTAGCTTCAAACTATACTTGTAAGTTCCATCTTCTGTCTTTTGCACCACTAACTGACTACTTAATGTCACCGTATACACCGGGGTACTTCCATCAGCTGCTGTATAGGTTCCTGTTGCTGTCACTCCATAGTCTGGAATGTCGAAGGTATGTAGAATGTCTGTCTCAGCTGTTCCTTCTGGAATATCCTGGGCTGTCTCCTCAACAGTTACCCACTTCCATACTATCTTGGTCTCTGTGTCACTAACTTTCTCTTCTACAGCTCTCCATACCCAAACAGCAACTCCATCGCTTCCTTCTATGAGCCGCAACTTACTTCCTATGCCGGTCTTTTCACCTGAACTTGCAACGCCAGTAACCTGTCCATTCAGATTTACTTCATAGGCACTAGCACAGAAGACACTTTCCCAGGTAAGATAAGTTCTTTTTCCTGTCCAAGTCTCATCTTGTCCCGGAACCTCTGGTGTTGACTGTACATCAGCAGTAAAGCTAACGCCTTCTTCCACCTCTGAACGAATCTCCGGAGATTGCAGCTTTACGTAAGGAAGTCTGTAAACCTTTGATTTTACCCACTTGGAACTTACGCTACCTGCTCCTGAGGAAATACGTCCATAGAAGACAATCCATTTTCCGGCATACTCTGTAGATAGGCCACTTAAACTGTGACTGTAATCTGTAGAACTATTTACGTCCATTTGGGTTACGGACTCTTCTAAAGGATATTTAACCTTATAATTAGTTCCCGGGTCTGAATCGGTTGCCTTACCAGCTTCCTCTTCCGAATCGTAAACAAAAGCTTTTAACAAGTAAGCACTTCCTCCTGGCGGAATGCTATTTTTATCTGCCTTTAAGCTTACGGTAAGACCACCCTCTTCAAAGGCATCTGCTTCTAGATATTTTTCTTGATCATACTTCCAGTCAATGCTCCAAGCAACCGTCGGTGTTTTTATTCGTTCCGGTATTGTAAGCTCGTAAGTAATACCAGCTTCGCTATCCAGATAAGCACTGTCCTTGTCAGCCTTTGCCACCAGGTAGATGACCACTCGCTTTCCTGCATAGTTCTCTAAATCCACCTCTTGTTTGTAAGCTTTTCCGTCTTTTTGGTCTGTGGTAATAAGTTCTCCAAGCTTTTCTTCTTTCTCCAGCTTGTCATTACTTCCATAGACCTGAATATAAGCCTGATAGCCTTCCACTCCTTCTTCTGAAGAAAGGGCATTCCAGCTAAGCTTGTAGAGAAGCTCATTCTGACTTATTAGGCTTAAGCTTGGCTGGGCAGGCTTTGTAAGCCTCTGTTTCATCTTGTAGGTTCCTGTAGTGGATAAACCGATTTTTTTGCTACTTGAATCTCCGATTCTGGTAACGGTTAATTTTACCTGACTGTAATTCCACTTAGAGCCATCAATTGTAAGGCTCTTGCCACCCTTATAAACATCAGAGCTAGCGATTCTAACCTCCTTACCATTTTTATCAATACCTGTCATAGATACTTGATAAGAGGCATTGTCAGTTCCTGAAACGCCCTGATCCCAAGAGAATTTGTAATAAATTTCTCCGTCATCACCATAGCTTTCTACTGCTTTGTATGTATCTGAATCTGCTCCCTCTAAGACTGGAGCGGGTAACCAGGAAATTCCTGTATCCAAACGGTTGATATAGTTATCATAATAGTTATCGTAATTTTCCAAAGGTGTACTATGAAGACACTTGTATGTTGGAGTTCCATCTTCAGCCACAGAAACCAGTTCCTTTACATTGGCATTGTCCTTTGTATCCAGTTCATAGTAAGTATAAACTGGACCCTCTCCACTAGCGGCAAACCAAAGACGCACTTTTAAGTTGGTGGCGTCTTTTATAGCCTCCGGCAAATTCGAGAAGGTGGCAGAAGCTTTTCCCTGTGATACAAGCAAGATATCTTCCTCCTCAAACACTACTTCTTTTTCACCCTTCCAGTCACCAACAAGTTCAGCCCTATAAATTGGTGGAACATCCGTAGCCGTATTTCCAGCATCCAATTCTATCTTAACTGCCAGATCACTTAGGCTAGTTCCTGTTACTGTAACCGTCTGTGTTAGAGGAGACCAGTTTTTCAAAGCCCGAGGTGGTCTGTAATTATTGCAAAGTCTGACTGAGGTAGTTACTTCCTTAGAATCTTCCCACTCTCCGGAACCTCCGGAAATGCTTGCCTTGGAAATCATCTGGAAAGTCTTCGAAGCAGCCTCTATATTTCCTCCAAAGGTATAGCTCCAAGTTGGTGTAGGATTGTCCTTATTTATGGTTATGGTCCCAGCACCTACAATATTTACAGTTACTTGCCAACCTGGATATAATTCATCCCCATTCTCATCTTTTGCAGTATAGTCTTCTAAGTTATTCAGCACAGCTTGATAAATAGCCTTATATCTGTCACCCCCCTCATGTGAGACTATTACTAATTTCACATCCGGCTCTGGCAACACGCCATGAATGGTTAAGTCTTTCACTTCATATGGATCTGAATCTTCTACATCATCAAACATGCTGATAGCCTGAACCGCTACGCTTACATTTCCTGTAAGATTATCAGGAAGGTCAAAACTTCCACTTTCTTCATACAGGTCAAAACTTTCACTTTCAGAACCATTGCTTACGGTAATGCGATACTTGAAAGGATCACAATAGGTACTAGCATCCTCCGAGCTTCCATTATCCGCATTGTTCATGGTATTTGGGGTAATACTGATACTTAACTTTCCATCCTTAATCTCCGCAGTTGCTCCTGTAGGGGCTAAAATCAGACAAGTTCCATCCTCTTTTGTAACAATTCCCTCTATTCTCCTATAGCTACCTCTTGCATTGTAAGCTAGAGTATTCTCTTTTGGATCTGTTTTTACTACTGCTGTATTTTTAATTTGGTTACTAGATGAATAATCTTCATTCACCTCATAGAGGACCTGGCCGATGATTTTATCTCCCTCATTCCCATTTCTAATATAATTATCAGCATCTATATAGCACCAAAAACCACTCATCCACCAAACATCGGAATTCATTTTTACAACTACATATTTTCCATCCTGTTTTTTTAGCAAGTCTACACTGCTACATATCCCACTAAATTTGCTAAGATAAGCTTTTGTAAGTGTAATACTACCTGACCCTCTAGTAATATTTACATCTGAATCCTTGCTTCCAAGGATAAAGCCTGTATTTCCATAAAATCCTTTGCTATTTTGCCCATCATAAACAAACAAGTTTTTATAAGTTCCGGATGGGTTGTTACTCCAAGCCTCATCTCCACTATTAATACCATTAGAGAAGATTCCATATCCTCCAAAATTCGGAGAATAACAATCCTTCACGGTAGTATGATCCCAACCTCCGTATCTTGCTCCTACGATACCTCCTGTAAATGAACTACCCGCCATTTCAGATGCAAAGTTTCTGCACCGCTCTATTTGAATATTCACCTGCTTCGTAGAAGTCTGTATATTATAAGCACTGGGATTATCACAGGACATAAATCCAAAGATTCCAGATGCCATAGAGTTGGAGTAAATTTTCACTCCCGGCCCATTCATGCAGTCTAAAATTCGAATGGTAAAGTTCTGAGACAAGGAGCCTTGATAGGTGGTGACATTTCCAAGTATGCCGGCACTATCATTGGCACCATTCCCCTTCGAACCATTTCTTTTATAAATACTTCCATAGTTGTCACATCCAATAATATTATATTCATGATTATCTGATGCGTGATAAAGCTGGGCTACGATTCCTCCGGAAGCTCCTCTCCAACCTTCAGCAAATGTTGTCTGCAACATTCCATAATTTCTAGAATTTTGAATCGTTCCGCCACTTCCTGTCCACTGCCCTACAATTCCTCCGGAATAATGACTGTTAAAGCAATAAATCGTTCCAAAGTTCACTGCCATGTTAATAGTCCAGTCCTTGCTGGTGGAATTATTCTGATTTCCTATAATTCCACCGGCAAATCGGTTGGTCTCCTCATTTGCAATATAACGTCCTACAAAGGCGCCATTTACCACCTTGCTAGTATCCTTTTCCGACTCGTTCATTCCTATGATACCGCCGGTACCGACTCCAACCTGGGCGGACTTATTTGACAAGAACCAATCCCCAGAGACACATTCACTTACTGCTCCGGTGGTGGAATTGTAAGCAGTAATTCCACCAATATTTCCATTGGTATCCATATACATCTTGAGACGGCTTGAGGAAACCGACTTATTCGAATTACTGTATTTCAGGTCTTCTAGTTGAGCTTTCCCATTATATGCTACATAGTTACTATCTGCATCCAAGCCCTGCTTCT
This sequence comes from Bacteroidaceae bacterium, assembly GCA_963597615.1. Lineage (GTDB taxonomy): Bacteria > Bacillota > Clostridia > Lachnospirales > Lachnospiraceae > CAKRJP01. The sequence continues at coordinate 95,865 of CAVBQS010000011.1, read as the reverse complement.
TGGCATTTGCTACCAATTGATCTAGGGTTTCTGCGTCCTCCATAACTTTCGCCGTGATACTGCTTCCGGATCCACTTATGTTTCCTTTATTGAAGCCAGCCACACCGCCTAGCATACCGTACTTAGCCACCAATACGCTATTTTCATTGTCCTCCAGTGTGCATCCTGAAACATTTGCTTCTTCCTCGTTCTTTCCAACAATTCCTCCTGCATGGGTAGAGAGGTTTTCTTTCTGGGAAGCGCTGTTGGTACTGGTAGCAGAATAGACTCCTTGGATACTCATGCTGATGTAGTCAATGCTACAATCTTTAACGGAAGCTCCCCCCTCATTGATTCCTGCAATTCCGCCGTAGCAGTTTCCTACTGTACCGGAGGACTCTTTGATGTTTCCTGTGAAACTAGAAGCTTCCACCTGGCCGTAGTTATCTCCTACTAGGCCTCCCAGGTACTTGTAGCCTGTAAATCCATTCATGGTTTTGTTACTACTATCAGATGATACTGTTACCCCAATGATTTTAGCATTTGCTTCATTAACACCTACTGCGCCACCTACCGTCAGGCCGCCCTGTATGGTGGTGATGGTTGGGATCTCTGTAACCTCAAAATCTTTAGATTTTTGAATGGTTCCCTTGTTAAGGCCTGCCACACCTCCATAGATGCTGGCACTTTCTCCCAAACTAACATTTTTTCCTGGCTTGCTGTCTTCAATTGTTCCCATAACACCATTTACTGCTACCACAGCTCCGGCTTCACTTACGCCTACACTGTATATCTTAATGTTGCTATTATTTTGACCTTCCACCAGACACTTCTCAATGACTCCGACATTTTCAGCTGCGATTCCTCCGGCGTAGCCATTAGAGCTTGTGACATTTCCATAGTTATTGCAAGAAGCTATCGTCTCTTTGTTGTAAGCTGTAATTCCTCCGGCATAGCCCTGGTCTGCTGTAACAGTAGTAGATGCATTGATTCCATAGAAAATATCTCCCCCTGTTTCACCTACAAGGCCTCCGGCATAGCCATTGCTTGCCCGAATGCTTTTTGCCTCACATCTAATGTAAACTTGCCTGTTCTGGTCTCCGAAGCTGCCCTCATTGATTCCAATGATTCCTCCTACCTTTTTAGAGCCTTCCACAGATGTTTGGTTTCCTACTGCCACCACCTGGGTTCCAAGGTTATCTTCTACCAGAAGGGCACCCGCCTCTTCATTTACACCTACAATGCCACCTACTCCTGTAGCATTGCTGCCGCTTATGGTTTTTGCAGCTTTATTTTCATCTGTTGTAACTTTGATGCTTCCACTGTTTCGTCCTGCCAAGCCACCGATGGCTTCCTCTCCGGCGCCAGTCACATTGCAGTTGCTTGTATTATCTTTTAGAAGACCCCCACTCATGTTCCAGCCCACAATACCGCCCACATTAGAATTGCCAGAAAGGGTCTTATTCTTTAAAGTACTACACTTTTCGATGGTTCCAGCTGTATAACTTGTTCCATTGTAGGTTTTATTTACACCAGTTCCAAGGTTTACCCCTGCAATGCCACCCACGTAGTTTAACGCCGTGTTACCGAAATGTTGATTTAAGTTACAATTGGTAATAAGACCTGCATTTAATCCTACAATACCACCGACACCATCAAAACCAGACATGGTAGCTGTGTTCTTGCAGTCATCTATAACCTGGTTTTCTAGGTTTACACTTATGATACCTCCGGCAAAATGCATGTACACTTCATTCGCTCTTTCTTCCACATTAGCATCTGTTAGAGAAATTTCTGAACTTCTTTGGAAGTTTCCTAATACCACTCCGTCACTGTACTGGGTATCCTTTAAGGAAAGATCTCCGCTATTTGTGCAATCTTTCATAAGAAGATTCGTATTCTTTTCACAATAACCTACAATACCTCCTACATAGATCCCTCCACGAATCGGAATGTTGTTGTTGGTGGAGATTGTAAGGGTATAGGAATTATGCGACTGGCGTACTTCAGTAGGAATTCCATCAGCATCGATGCTTGGCAATAGTTCATCGGAAGAATTCTCCAAAGTAGCAAGCAGGGTACTTTGACTCAACTGACTGCTTGTATAAGTTCTTTCATATCCAATAACACCACCACAAAATGCATTTCCCGAAATCTGCCCTAAGCTGTTGTCAGTCTTAATACCACCCATGGTGACGTCCTTAGTCAAGGCCACCACATTGGCACCAATACAGCCCCCTACACAATAATTGCCCTGGAGGCTTGATGGCTTAATGGACAGCTCTTTTTCTAAGATCTCTTCTGATGCATTTAATCCAAAGAGTCCTCCGGCACAGTTTCCGTAAGCATAAATCTTACCACCGATCAAGGTATACTCTACATCCAGGCTTCCCTCCACATCGTTAAAACCTGCAATTCCTCCGACATAGTTCTGGCCTACTACGATACTGGAAACTGATTTTACTGTTACCGCTTTGCTGTCAGCCGAGAATTTGATAGCACCGTTGTTGTATCCTGCAATTCCACCTGCATAGTCTGCCTTTGCATTCCATGTGTCTGTGATCATATTGAATATGGAATCATCGTAATCCGACAGATAGCTGACGCAATCTTGGATTTTTGATTTCTCGGCATTGTATCCCACAACACCTCCCACATACTTTTCATAAGCTGCAGCCACACCATTGTTAATACAGTTTTTTAGGGTTACGTCTTTCTGGTTGATTCCTGTAATACCACCAACGTAATTGTTTCCTATTACATAGCTGGCATTAACTGTGGCACTGTCTCCTTCATCGGTAACGGTTTGAATAGCCTCTGTTATGCTACCTCCAAGACCTCCGGCGATTCCTCCTACATAGTCATTTCCTAAAATATATCCATTCTTCTGGGTGGAGCAATTTGCCAAAAGAGCATCCTGGGCGTATCCTGCAATTCCTCCTACATAGTCTCCTAAGAGGTACTGGTCTTTTTCTGCCACATGGACTGAGTAAGAAAAACTATCCCCTCGGCCGGAGGCACTGCTTACATTGTAAAGCAAGGCATCTTCAGCATATCCTACAATACCGCCGAAGTAATTTCCTTCTGCTGTTTCTGAATCTTTGTCAGAAGAAGTACAGCGGACTAAGCTTTCACTTTGGCAGTCAATTACATTGGCTAGTTCTTGCAATTTTAATGCACTTGCATTTTCATATTCACTTGCTGCAAGATCGCTATCTACCCGGCCTACAATTCCACCAGCATATCGATTGGCGGAAATTTCCATGTTGCTTTCGCAGTCCGAAATTTGTACATTGGATTTTTGTACACTTTTATCAAGTTTTGCATATCCTACAATTCCACCTACTCCACTGACCTCAGAGATATCCTTGATCTCGTCTTCTTCCGGAAGGGTTACTTCCATCTTGCCTTCTGCCTGAAGATTATAAACTCCTCCAGAAGTAGGTGAATTCAATACATCATTTCCGCTAATCTTGGCAAGGGCTCCTACTAAAGATCCTACACATACATATCTGGAAGTATCCTTACTTAGATCTGCATTTAAGACTGTCTGATTTTTCTTACTGCTAGTAACTGTTAAAGATACATCCTTTAAGCTTCCCTCGCTTCTTCCTGCCAGGATTCCAACTCCTCGCAAGGAATTCAAACTTCCCAGGGAAGATGTTTTACTGGTTCCTATAGTAAGGGTCGGATCTTTGAAGGTTACTTTTTTAACTGTCCCTTCAATCTCTCCAAAAAGTCCCAGATACTGCGTTGCATCTTTTTTCAGCGCCTTGGCTGTCTCATCAACTACCACGGACTCTTCATTTAAATAAAGGTTGCTAATTAAGGTGTCGCTTCCCTTTCCTTCTAAGATATATTTCCCCGACAAGTCTGGAATAGCTGGGAATCCCACTGTTTTTTCAGAAGTATTTTCTCTCCAAGTTAACTTCTGCAGGCTCTCTCCGGTTTTTGTTTTCTCTGTCTTGAAATCGTAAACCCCAGTTCCGGCAGAAGCCCAGTCCATGTTTTTATTGGTCAAACTAAAAGTGGTGTCGCTTTTCTTTGTATCCTTTTTATTGTTTTCATAATAACGAATATTGGAAAGATGGCGGAAGGCAGTTACTGTCACTTTCTTGTTCTTATCACTAATTTCAGTATCATCTCCAAACATGGAATTGGCTGTATTGGATTTTACTGTCTCGCTATCCCTATATTCAACAGTGCTTGTATGTTTCAGGCTTCCTGAGTATGCAGTAGCTTTTACTTTTGCATAAATGGTCTGAGGGTCAGACAATGCACTGGCCACAGATGAGAGTCTGGTGATACTGATACTGGAGGTTTTCAACAAGTCACTACTTGCAGAACTACTGTTTGCCTGGCTGTCCAAAGTGGCCTCTACCTTAGCAGACATCATAGCATCTAAGATTAAGGAGAATTTGTTGTCGCTGTAGGTTACTGGGAACTGCCAAGTTCCTTGATCTTTTCCCTTGCCATCTTTTACCGTAAGACTTGCCATGGAAGAGGCGGTATCGGTGGTGCTCCACCCAGCAGACCTCATATCCATCTGGGACACTCTTACTGAGAACAGCTCCTGATCTCCTTTCTTATTATAGAAGGAAATATCATAATCTACTCCTAGATCAGCTCCTGCGTTACTGGACCAATTAAGGTATAGTTTTTCACTGTTTACCAGGTTGATGGTTGTAATCCGAAGGCGCTTTGCTTCCAAATTGACACTGTTTACAGTATCCTCTGTGGAGTAGTATCCAAGGAGACGGTCCCTTCTACTGTCATAGTCTCGCTTTTGCATGGTAAGATATCCATCTGTGTCGTCAGACATATAATTGAGACCTTTGCATCTAGAACCGTAGAACGCAGAATAAACCTCCCCCGATTCTATATCAATTTCAATCGAGATAGAGGCATTAAAGAAATCCTTATCATAGGTATAATCGTCCAAGATCTCTAACACCAGATTGTTTTTCGTGGTCTGATCTTTGGCACTCTTGTCTAATTTAATTGTATAGATCCGCCCATTTAACTCACTGTCACTGCCATCCTCAAAGCTTGCCTCTTCTGCCAATGTACCATCTTTTGCAGCCTTTAGTATTTCCTTTTTAAACTTGTCCCACTGGCCGGAAGACCGGTAATAGGTAAGTCTAGATTCTGCCGCCAAATAAACGGTTTTGGCATTTTCCTGATTCTTTCGAAACTCTGCCTTCTTCCAGTAGTTAATAAAAAAAGGCACTGCTATAGCTGCAATAATTCCCAAAATCACAAGAACTACCGTAAGTTCTACTAGAGTGAAACCCTTTTTTCTTTTATTTCCCATACAAAAATATCCACTCATATCCTAAATCTATGTCCTTAAAAATAAAAAATTCAAACTTTTATAGTATTTTATAACAAATCCCCCCCCTTATCAACAATAAATCGATTTTTTCAGGTCAATTCTGAAAATATTTAGACTTAATAGGCAGGAATTATTCCCGGCTTTCTCTGCCAAGAGACGAGTTGTTGGAGTATATTTTAGTGGTATTTTACAGAAACACCATACTTATCACTTATGTTTTAATACCTCTCCCTTTTTCTTGCTATAAAAGAAGCACATCTAAAGCATTTATTTTTCTTATCTTCTTTGCAGATTGTAACTTACAATACGTAGCAGCTATTTATGCAGGGATGGTGTCGGAGAATCAGATTTATAGTTCACGAGCATTGCAGCTTCCAACTCCTAGTTTTGTTGTATTTTATAATGGCACGGATAAACACCTACCAGATCGCACAGAACTACGACTTTCTGATTTGTTCAAGAAAAATAATGCAGGTTCAGAGACCTGTCCTTGGATGGAACTAACTACTATAATTTTAAATATCAATAAGGGGCACAACGAGCAATTAATGAAAACCTGCCAGACTCTTGGAGAATATACAGAATTGGTGTCACGCATCCGATGTTATCAAAAAGGCATGTCCCTGGAGAGTGCTGTAACATGCGCCATCGACGAATGTATTTCCGAAGGGATTCTTGCAGAGTTTTTGAGCAAGAACCGAAGGGAGGCTATACGGGTGAGTGTACTAGAATGTAAATTTGAAGATGTTATGAAAATACTGCAAGAGGAAGCGAAAGAGGATGGATATAAGGAAGGGCGTGCTGAGGGACATGCTGAAGGCGAAACAACTGGCAGAATGAAAGCTCACTTTTCTTCTATTCAATCCATTATGAAAAGCTTCAACTTAGATCCTGTACAAGCCATGGATGCCTTAAACATACCAGAAGAGGAACGGGATATTTTGATAAAGCAATTGAATCTTTAATATTTTATATACCGCTGCATAAGAGGGGCGATATGCCTGAAAACGCATCGCATCTTAAAGGCACATCTCACCCCTGCAGTGTATTAGTCAACAAACATAAAATTTATACAAAGTCAAAAAATCACATCCCCCGAAACCTCTCATACCTATGTCTCGCTACCCTCTCACCATCAAAATCCCTATATTTTTCTAAAAATTTTTCCAACTCTTTTTGGATCTCACCAACTACATCTCCCATAGTTTCTATGGTATATTTTTCAGGCTCCGGAAATACTTTCTCAACGATTCCCATCTTCTTTAGTTCAATGGCTGTAAGCTTCATATACTCCGCCCCTTTCTTGGCTTTACTGCTATCTTTCCATAAAATGCTGGCAAAACCTTCCGGCGACAAGATAGAATAGATGGAGTTTTCTAGCATCCATACTTCATTGGCTACTGCCAAGGCCAAGGCGCCGCCGCTCCCCCCCTCCCCAATGATCAATGTAAGAATCGGCACTTTTAGTCCTGACATTTCATAGATACTTCGGGCGATGGCTTGTCCCTGTCCTCTTTCTTCTGCCCCAATACCGCAGTAGGCGCCAGGTGTATCTACAATACAAATGATGGGACGATGAAATTTTTCTGCCTCTTTCATAAGTCTAAGAGATTTACCATAACCTTCCGGGGAAGGCATGCCGAAATTATGTTTTAAATTCCCCTTGGTTCCCACTCCTTTTTCCTGGGCAATCACTGTTACTGGAGTGTTCCTAAAAAGAGCCACTCCACCAATTATAGCTGAATCATCCCCTATGTGCCGGTCTCCATGTAACTCATAGAAGGAAGTAAAGAGCTTTTCAATATAGGCCTTTCCTGTGGGGCGATCCTTTTTTCTTGCTACCTGCACTCTCTGCCAGGGACTTTTCTTTTGCATCATCTTTTGCGTTTTCTCTTGCAAATCCCGACAGCTTGACACCATGAAATTTTTATTCTCAAAAGCCAATGTCTCTAAAGCTTCCTTTTTCATTTCATGAAGCCTAAGAAGATTTCCCAAACACTCTCTTAAATCCTGCCTCTCTACTATGGCATCCACAAATCCACCTTCCAATAAAAACTCTGACCGCTGAAAGCCTTTTGGCAGCTTTTGTCCTATGGTTTGCTGGATGACTCGCGGTCCAGCAAAAGCAATCAAGGCCTTTGGTTCCGCCAATATAATATCTGCCTCCATGGCAAAGCTTGCAGTTACTCCTCCTGTAGTCGGGTCCGTGAGAACGCTAATATAAAGAAGTCCTGCATCACTGTGGCCTTTTATTGCAGCCGATGTTTTTGCCATCTGCATAAGAGAATGGATTCCCTCTTGCATTCTGGCTCCACCGGAGCAGGTAAAAATCACCAGAGGAAGCCTTAACTTGGTAGCTTTTTCTACAGCTCTTGTAATCTTTTCCCCTGTCACTTGCCCCAGACTTCCCATCATGAAATTCCCATCCATAACAGCCAGCACACAGCTTACCCCACCGATTTTACAGATTCCTGTCACTACGGCTTCTTTTAGTCCTGATTTTATAGTTGCTGCTGCCGTCTTCTCTTCATATCCTTCAAAGGCCAAAGGATTCCTTGGAGTAAGATCTTTGTCCCACTCTTCAAAGGAATCCTCATCTGCCAGCCGCCTGATTCTTTCCCAAGCCCCTACCCGAAAATAGGCCTGGCATTTGGGACAGATATAATAATTATCTTTCACTTCCTCTACCAAAATAGGTGCTTTACATTTATTGCACTTGCAAAGAAGCCCCTCCGGTACTTCTGGGGCCTCTTTTTTTCTATGGAATAAATGTCCATTTCCTCTTGTCTTTTTAAATACATGATCAAAGTTCATCGATAAAATCCTTTCACGGTTTCTACATTTCTTCTTCCACAAAGTCCGTACTTACATGGCCAGCCAGATACCTTGGATGATTTAGTATCTCATATTGGTAATTAAGATTAGTGTCCAGACCCTCAATAATGGTTTCTCCCAAGGCGCTTTGGATTTTCCGGATGGCCTCCTTGCGAGTCTTTGCCCAGACACTAATCTTTGCCAGCATAGAATCATAGTATGGAGGTATGGTATAGCCACTGTAAATGGCAGAGTCAATGCGGATTCCCTTTCCTCCCGGAAAATGAAGGCCTGTAATGGTTCCTGGGCAGGGCTTAAAATTATCCTCCGGTTTTTCCGCATTAATTCTTACTTCAATGGAATGGCCCTGCAAATGAAGGTCCTCCTGGCGGTAGCTAAGAGGCAGACCTGAGGCGATTCGAATCTGTTCCTTTAAAAGGTCTACTCCCGTCACCCACTCTGTCACAGGATGTTCCACCTGGATTCTAGTATTCATTTCCATAAAATAAAAGGATCCATTTTCTTCTAAGAGAAATTCGATGGTTCCTGCATTTTCATAGCCTGCTGCCTTAGCAGCCTTTACAGCTGCCTCCCCCATTTCTTTTCGCTTTTTCTCACTTAAAGCAAGGGATGGCGACTCCTCTATTAATTTCTGATGCTTTCTCTGAATGGAGCAATCCCTCTCTCCTAGCTGGATTACATTTCCAAAGGAATCCGCTAAAATCTGAAATTCAATATGCCTTGAGCCTTTTATAAAATGTTCCACATACATGGCATCATCCCCAAAAGCTTGGACGCTCTCCCTCTGGGCAAGTAAAAAAAGCTCCTTAAAGTCCTTAGGATTTTTAGCCATGCGCATACCCTTGCCGCCACCTCCGGAAACCGCCTTAATCATAACAGGGTAGCTAGCCTTCTTTGCTTCTAAGAGTCCCTCTTCTAGGCTATACACTGGATGATCACTTCCCGGAATTACAGGAACCCCCGCCTGAGTCATGGTATTTCTGGCTGCCTGCTTATCCCCAAGCTTTGCAATAACCTGAGAGCTAGGACCAATAAATTTAATCTTGCATTTTTCACAAAGTCTGGCAAATTTACTATTCTCAGATAAAAAACCAAAGCCCGGATGAACGGCATCGGCTCCGGAAACTATGATGGCACTGATTATTTTTTCCATAGAAAGATAACTTTCTGACACTGCTGCCGGTCCAATACAAATTGCTTCATCTGCAAGCTTTGCATGGAGGGCCTCCCTGTCAGCTTCGGAATAGACTGCCACAGTCTGAATTCCCATTTCCCTGCAGGCTCTGATAATTCGGACTGCAATCTCTCCCCGGTTAGCCACCAGTACTTTTCTAATCATACAAATTTACTCCTTATCCAACCATAAAAGTTAGTTCTACTTTTAATACAAGTTTGCCATCCACAGTGGCACATGCTTCCCCTATCCCTAAGGGACCCTTTCGCTTCAAAATTCTGGTTTGCAGCCGAAGCTTATCCCCAGGAACCACCTTTCCCTTAAACCTACATTTATCAATGCCAGCAAAATAGGCCGTTTTTCCTTGATTCTCCGGCAAAGAAAGAATAGCTACAGCACCTGTCTGAGCCAAAGCTTCTACGATAAGAACCCCAGGCATCACCGGCTCCCCCGGAAAATGTCCTGCAAAAAAATCTTCTCGGTAAGTGACACATTTATACCCAAGGGCATACTCTCCCGGCACATAATCCTCTATATAATCCAGCAATAAAAAAGGATGTCTGTGGGGGATAATCTCTTTTATCTCATTAATGTCTAAATGATGCATCTTAATTCTCCTCCGGTTGAATCATAAATAAATTTTGACCATACTCCACGGCCTCGCCGTTTTTTACACAGATTTCCTTAACAACACCGTCAAAGTCTGCCTCAATTTCATTCATAAGTTTCATAGCTTCCACAATAGCAAGAGTCTGTCCCTTCTTCACAGCATCTCCCACCTTCACAAAAGGATTGGCCCCCTCAGCAGGAGCCCCATAAAAAACACCAACCAGGGGCGATTTCACTGCTTTCCCAGTAATCTTATTCTCAGTGTCTATCACCAACGCTTCTTCCCCAGCAAATGTAGCTTGTATCTCTTTCTCGAAAATCTCTGGATTCGATATTCTCTTTGATTTACTCATCTTAATAGAGAAATCCCCCTCCTTGTAGCAAAAACTATCCAAAGCAGACTCAGATACCCCTGCTACTAATCTCATTAAACATTCAATATCCATATCAAAATTCCTCCTAAAATTTTTTAATGAGAAGAGAAGCATTATGCCCTCCAAAACCCAGGGAATTGGACAAGGCATACTGGATCTTTTTCTCCACCGGAGCCCCTATGGCGTAATTTAAGTCACATTCTTCTTCCGTTTCTTTGGTCCCCATAGTCTGATGGATATAATTTTCTTCCAAAGATTTTACGAGGACTGCAAATTCCACCGCTCCCGCTGCTCCTAACAAATGTCCCATCATGGATTTGGTGGAATTAATCACCAAATTCTTAGCCGCCTCTTTAAAAGCCAGCTTTATGGCTCTGGTTTCATATAGGTCGTTAAGATAGGTTCCGGTGCCGTGGGCGTTAATATAATCCACCTCTTCCGGGGAAACCTCTGCCTCTTCCATAGCAAGCTCCATAGCCTTTGCAGCACCATTTCCGTCTTCACAAGGGGATGTAATGTGAAAGGCGTCTGCTGTGGCCCCGTAACCTACAAGCTCTCCATAAATATGGGCCCCACGCTTCTTTGCATGTTCAAGCTCTTCTAGCACTACCACGCCGGCCCCTTCTCCTAAGACAAATCCCCCCCTTTCTTTATCAAAAGGGATAGAAGCTCTTAAGGGATCTCTTTCTTTTGTCAAAGCAGTAAGAGCCTGAAAACCAGCTACCACTGTAGGGCTAATGCAGCTTTCACTTCCCCCTGCAAACATAATATCTGCGTCCTTATATTGAATGGCCCGAAAGGCATCTCCAATACAGTGACTTCCTGATGCACAGGCTGTGGCCACATTGGTACATTTTCCTTTGAGACCTAGATGAATGGAGATATTTCCTGCTGCCATATTTGAAATCATACGAGGTACCATTAAAGGGTCTGCCCGTTTTATCTTGTGATCTAAAATCTTTTCATATTCTCTTTCCACAGTGGAAACACTGCCAATTCCTGACCCTACAATTACCCCTGCCCGGAATGGATCTTCCTTTTTCATATCTATGCCAGAATCCTCCATAGCTTCCCTTGCAGCTGCCACTGCATACTGGGAAAATAGTTCCATTCGTCTGGCACTTTTTTTATCCATCCACTTAGATGGGTCGAAGTCTTTCACCTGGGCTGCCAATTTTACCTGAAAGTCCTCGGTGTCAAAATAGGTAATAGGGCCGATGCCTACCTTCCCCGCTTTAACTGCCCTCCAGGTCTCTTTCATGGTATTTCCTAAAGGTGTTACAGCTCCAAGTCCTGTTACTACCACTCGTCTTTTCATGATTTTTCTCCTATGTTTTTCAGCTTTAGAAGGAACTTTTACATGGCCATACCACCATCCACATGGATTACCTGTCCTGTAATATATCGTCCCTCTTCTGAAGCCAGAAAAGCTACTAATTTTGCAACATCCTCTGGTTCTCCCATTCTTCCCATAGGAATCTGTCTTAGGACCTGCTCTTTTGTAACTTCTTTCATTGCATCTGTCATATCTGTGTGAATAAAACCGGGGGCAATGGCATTTACAGTAATATTTCTCAAAGCCAGCTCTCTTGCAGCGGTTTTGGTCATACCTATAATTCCCGCCTTGGAAGCAGCGTAGTTTGCCTGTCCTATATTTCCTGTAACTCCCACCACCGAGGCCATGTTAATGATTCTTCCACTTCTTTGCTTTAGCATGATTTTGGAAACTAACTTCATAGTGTGAAAAGTTCCCTTTAAATTAGTATCTAGTACCTGGTCAAATTCTTCCTCAGACATCCTTATGAAAAGATTATCTCTGGTAATTCCAGCATTATTGACTAAAATATCTATTCTTCCATAGGCCTTTTGTATATCTGAAATCATAGTTTTGCAGGCAGTCTCATCTGCCACATTGCAATGATAAGCTCTTGCCAGGCCACCGCCAGAGGAAATCTCTTCCACGATCTTTTCGGCTGCCTCCCTAGAACCATTGTAATTTACAATTACAGTGGCCCCTTTCATGGCAAGTTCCTTTGCACTGGCTTTTCCAATTCCTCTAGAAGCCCCGGTTACCAGGGCGATTTTATTTTCTAACATAATTTACCTGTTACTTTCTGTTATGCTCTTAAGTTTCTTAAAGCTGTCACTGTCTGATCCACATCCTCCACCTTGGATACATTAAGTACCGGGATCCCAGGATTTATTTTTTTCATAAATCCAGCCAGAGTTTTTCCAGGACCAATCTCCACAAAAGTATCCACTCCCTCTAGGATCATATTTTCCATGCTCTGCTGCCACTTTACAGAAGAGGATACGCCCTTACAAAGAAGGGGGCCAATCTGATTTTTGTCTCTTACCAGGTCTCCTGTTACATTAGCCAGGTAAGGAATTTTTAAATCTGCAAATTCTATTTTTTCTATTTCTTTTTTTAGGGCTTCTCCTGCTGGCTCCATATAAGCTGAGTGAAAGGGACCACTGACATTTAACATAAGGATACGTCTTGCCCCTGCTTCCTTTAAATTCGCTGCCGCATCTTCTACTTCATGCCTTGCTCCGGTTATAACTACTTGCCCCGGACAATTGTAGTTGGCGATGCTGACCCTTTTATAGCTTTCCACTACTGAAAGAATTTTATCTATGTTTAATCCTAAAATAGCACACATAGTGCCTTCTCCATTAGGGACTGCCTCTTCCATGAATTTTCCCCTCTTGCCAACTAATTGAATGGCAGTCATGGCATCCATAGCCCCTGTCAGGGCAAGGGCAGCATATTCTCCAAGACTTAATCCTGCTGTAAGATCAGGCTCTATCCCCTCATCTTTTAAAACCTCTGTCATTGCAAGGCAGGTGGTAACCAAGACCGGTTGGGTATATTCTGTTCGGTGGATCTTATCATTTTCTTCAAAGCAAATGCCTTTTAAATCCATCCCCAGGGCTTCTTCTGCCTGATTATAGATAGATTTCGCAGCTGCAAATGTCTCATAGAAATCTAGTCCCATTCCTACTTTTTGAGCTCCCTGTCCGGGATAAATAAATGCGATTTTGCCCATGTTCTTATCCTCGATTAAATTTAGATCTTATTTTTATATTTTTAGTAAGGACGATGCCTCTTTCACCAGCTGCCCTATAACTTCCTTGCAAGTTAATTCTTCCCCTATCATTCCCGCAATCTGGCCGGACATAACACTGCCTTCCTTTACATCCCCTTCCACTACAGCTTTTCTTAAAGCCCCAAGGGTTAAATATTCTAGTTCTTCTATGGAAGCGCCTGCCTTTTCCAGTTCCAAATATTTTTTCGTCATATCATTTCTAAGGGCCCGCACTGGATGACCTGTAGTCCTTCCTGTGACCCTTGTGTCAATATCCTTGGCCTTTATAATTCTTGTCTTATAATTTTCATGGACCTGGCATTCCTTAGTAACCACAAAGCGTGTTCCAAGTTGCACCCCTTCTGCACCCAACATTCTTGCAGCAGCAAGACCTCTTCCATCGGCAATCCCCCCTGCAGCAATCACTGGAATAGTTACAGCATCTACCACCTGGGGCACCAGAGTCATAGTAGTACTTTCTCCTACATGGCCTCCAGACTCACAGCCTTCTGCCACCACAGCATGGGCGCCACACCGCTCCATGCGCTTAGCCAGGGCCACGGAAGCCACTACAGGAATTACTTTTATATTCTTTTCTTTCCAAAGGCTCATATATTTTTCTGGATTTCCTGCCCCGGTGGTAACTACCGCCACCCCTTCTTGGGCAATGACTTGGGCTACTTGGTCTGCGTGGGGACTCATAAGCATTACATTTACCCCAAAAGGCTTCTTAGTTAATTTTTTTATCTCCCGAATCTGGTCTCTCACCCAGTCTGCCGGTGCATTTGCAGCCCCAATAATTCCAAGGCCTCCTGCCTCTGAAACTGCCCCTGCCAAATGGTAGTCTGCCACCCAGGCCATGCCACCCTGAAAAATGGGATATTCAATTCCTAATAAATCTGTGATTCTTGTTTTCATATGATGAAATCCTATCTTCTTATAATTAATTTTTTATTTATAGCTTTTTATTTATGATTTTCTATTTATTTATGGCTTTCGATATATTTCATCACTTCTGCAATAGTGGTAAGTTCTTCCAAGTCTTCTGAAGGAATTTCCACATCATAAGACTCCTCCAAGGCCATTACCATCTCAAAGAGATCTAAAGAATCTGCCTCTAAGTCCTCCTTAAAGGAAGTGTCCAGCTGGACCTCACTTTCGTCCACTCCAAGATTTTCTGCTACAATTTTTCTGATTTCTTCAAACATTTGTCTTCTCCTTTATATCTTGTTTATGATCTCCATGTAACTATAGTAGCTCCCCAGCTTAGACCGCCTCCAAATCCTGCCAGCAGTAAATTCATACCTACTTTTAACTTTTCCCTTCTATTTAGTTCATCTAAGAGAAGGGGAATGCTGGCGGAGGAAGTATTGCCGTATTCTCTCATATTCATAGGAAATTTTTCTAAGGGCTCCTCTAATCTTTTTGCCACTGCTTCTACAATTCGCTCATTGGCTTGGTGTAATAAATATAGGTCAATGTCTTTTTTTTGCAGATGATTTTCTTCCAGCACTTCTTCTATAACCTGAGGTACCTTTCGCACTGCAAATTTAAAGACCTGCTGCCCTTTCATTTCCATATAGTAATTAGAACTTTGTACTTTATGATTTTGCCTGGCCTTCATAAATGGGTTTTGGGCATAGAGGCTTTGTAGGCTTAGGGCTTGTCCTTGGCTTCCATCCGAATGGGTCCGGGGAATAAATCCTTGTCCCTCCTTACGTTTTACTACCACGGCTCCTGCTCCGTCTCCAAAGAGAATGCAGGTGCCACGGTCTTCCCAGTTAGTAAGATTTGATAGGCTTTCGCTTCCGATTACAAGTACCGTCTTACACCAACCTGCAGACATATAAGCATTTGCTGTATTGTAGGCCATTAAAAATCCGCTACAGGCAGCGCTTAGATCAAAACAAAAGGCATTAACTGCCCCTATCTCTTTTTGTACCCCGCAGGCAATTCCCGGCATTACGTTATCTCCTGAGATTGTAGATACCAAGATCAGATTTAATTCCTCTGGGGAAACCTTTGCATTTTCAAGGGCTTTCTTGGCAGCCTGGGTAGCCATAAAAGTGGTGCTTTCACAAGTGGCAATGTGCCGCCTTTTTATCCCTGTCCGCTCTGTGATCCAAGCATCGGAGGTATCCACCATTTGCTCTAGTTTTCGATTTTCCAGAATAAAATCCGGCACATAAGAACCGGTTCCAGCAATCACTCCTGTCATACCTTTCACCTCACTTTTTTCTAATTTGTTTTGTTTGCTTTCAACAGCACTGATTTTAACAGGCTTTTTCTATGGGATACAATTTACAAAAATCGCAAAAATGTAAGATTAGAAATTCTCTGCATATAAAAAGCCTGCAAAAGAGATTGATTTTTCTCTTTTGCAGGCTTTTTTTAGCTTATTTCTTTTATAGAACAGCTAGAATATCTTCCAGAATCTGTTCTTTTGTTAAATGATTTTCTTTTAAGACCTCTGCCACATCATAGCGGTCTAGAAATTCTTTTTTCAGTCCAAAGTTTAATACCTTCTCATGAGATGCCCCATAAAATCTGGCAATTTTCTCCCCAAATCCTCCATCTAAAATACCATCCTCTAAGGTAACGATCAGTTCATGATCTGCCTTTAATTTTTCTAGCAGATCTTTATCAAGGCCTGTAATGTAATATGGATTTATTAGGGTAGCATGAATGTTCTTTTCTTCCAAAAGCTTTGCCACTTCCTCTCCCAATCCGTAGAAGCCTCCCAGGCCAAGAATCGCTACTTTTGACCCTTTCTTGGTAATTTCATATTTATTTAACTTGGAAAAATCCTTGCTTACTGCCTCTCCTGTAGAGATCACCGAGCCTCCCGGAAGTCTAATAGCTACCGGATGCTCTGTCTGATTTATGCTCCACTCTAACATAGCCAGGTAATCTTCCTTGGTTACTGGTGCCAGGTAAACCAGGTTTGGGATATTTGCCATCATGGAAATATCATAGAGCCCTAAATGAGTGACATCATTCATTCCATAAACAGTGCCCCAGAAGGTTACAATAGTAGCCGGATTATTGTTAATGCAAAGGTCCTGGGAAATCTGGTCATAGGTTCGCTGTACAAAGGTACTGTAGACACCATATACCGGTTTTCCACCACTGGCAGCAATTCCAGAAGCCATAGCCACTGCTGTCTCCTCTGCAATTCCCACATCAACAAATTGTGCCCCTGCTTCCTCTCGCTTATCCTTTGTGAATCCTAACACTGTTGGAGTTCCTGAGGTAATGGCCACTACTGCAGGATCTTCCTTCATTTTCTTCAAGAGATATTCTGCTGTAATATCGCTATAATCCTCTTCTTCCGAAACATAGAGAGGTTCCCCTGTCTCAATATCGAAAGGACCATTCCAATGCCAGTTTTCCTTATCAGCCTCCGCTGGGGCATATCCCTTTCCTTTTAAGGTGTTAATATGAACTATTACCGGCTTTTGGGAATCCTTTACCGCTTCAAAGGCTTCGATTAAAGCTTTTACATTATTTCCCTGGTCTACATAAAGGTAATCAAGACCCATAGCCTTAAAGAGATTACACTGAGCCTCCCCCTTGGTCTCCCTAAGAAGCTCAAGATTACCATAAAGGCCTCCATGATTTTCTGCAATGGACATATCATTGTCATTGACTACAATAATCAGATTGCTGCCAAGCTCTGTGGCATAGTCAAGACCCTCCAAGGCCTCACCGCCACTAAGGGAACCATCTCCAATCACAGCAATCACATTACCCTTAAGCCCCTGCAAATCTCTAGCCTTTGCCAAACCGCAGGCAAGACTTACAGATGTGGAAGTATGACCTACCGTAAAATGATCATGGTCACTTTCATGGGGATTGCTGTAGCCGGACACATCATCATAATGGTCCTCATAAAGGTAGGCATCCTTTCGTCCCGTTAACATTTTGTGAGGATAAATTTGGTGGGAAACATCAAATACAATCTTGTCCTTTGGGGACTCAAAAACGTAGTGCATAGCAATGGTAGCTTCCACAATACCAAAGTTTGGTCCAAAATGACCGCCGTGAATGCTGGCTCTTTTAAGAAGGGCACTTCGCATTTCCCCTGCAAGATCCTCCATCTCTTCTATGTTTAATTTCTTAACATCTTCTGGTCCCTTGATTTTTTCTATGTACATGTGTAAATAACCTCCTGTATTTCTATAGGCATTGCTTTTATTTTTGTTGCACCACCACTATAACACCTGAAGTCAACTTCAGGTCAAGACCTTATTTACATTACCTATTTACATTCCTCCAATTAATACTTCTTTCCCCTGGAAAGCAAATCCATATCTGTGAATTCGATCTCTTGCTATTCCCTTCTTCTCCAAAGCACTTGCATAATATTTATCCTCAATTTGCGCCAGTGCAGCTTGAACCGTCTCTTCCAAATTCTGTTCTTTCTTGGGATGAAAAACCTTAAATTCTATAATATAAGCATCTTCTACTTCTTTTTTTCTCGGCTCCAGCATAATATCATATCTTCCAAATCCACTCTCTTGATTGGATGTCAAATAATATTGATTTTGCAATTCCACAAGCAGCCCCAACACAAACCCATGGTAAAAGCGTTCCGGCTGTTTTCCGGAAGGACGCTTTCCTGTGTCAAAGGAGCTGAAAATTTGTTCAGCAACACGATTCATATATTCGTTCATTGCATCAATATCATTTAACAAGAGGGCTTTTACAAAATTATTATAATCCGATTTTATTTCTGCAAACCATCCCTTTACCATGGTTTCAAACATCTTCTTCACTTCATGGTTTGTAATTACAATTTCATATCTAGGATTTTCATCTGTGGCATCATCGATTTCATCATAGCCAATATAATTCTGCACTTTTAAATAACCACTTGCCAGCAAAAGGCTCCAGATTGCATCTTCGTTCTGGGACAACAAATTATAAACAATCTGTTCATCAATTTCACATATAATGCTTTCTCCTCGCAGCAATTTTTCAAAGGTATACTTAATATCCCCACTGCTCTCTCGAATCAGTTTTCCCACAAGACTGTTGGAGCTAGTATTCACCCAATAAGTATTAAATTTTTTATTATTCAGAAAATTTAATATAGACCAAGGATTGTAAATATCCCTGTGCTCACCAAATGTAAATCCATCATACCAGTATTTCACTCGCTCCTTTTCTTCACCCATTCCGTATTGTTCCAAGATGTCATAAACTTCATCCTCCGTAAAACCGAAGGTCCTTGCATATTTATCCGATGTAGTTGTAACCACTTCCAGATTATTTAAATCAGAAAAAACGGATTCTTTACTTACCCGAGTAATTCCCGTCATAATCCCACGTTCTAAGTATGGATTAGTTTTAAAATTAGCATTTAAAAGACTTCTTGTAAATGATACCAGCTCGTCCCAATATCCATCAATATATGCCTCCTGCATGGGTGTATCATATTCATCTAACAAGATGATGACCTTTTTCCCATAATAAATATTTAAAAATTTTGACAGTTCATGGATTGCATAGGTTGCAACACTATCATCCATATCATATCTTACCTGTTCAAAAAAAGCTCTGTCCCGTTCTCCCAGCACATCCTCTTTCAGAATGAACTCATATTTTGCATATAAATCAGTGATAATATTACAGATTTTCTGTCTCGCCATCTTATAAGTTTTCTCTTTTATATTGGCAAAGGACAGACTGATTACAGGATAGGTTCCCTGCAACCCTCTAAGCTCCTGGTTTTCCCAGATTTCAAGATTTTCAAACAAGTCTCCTCTCCCTGCATAGTCCACAGAAAAAAACTGTTGGAGCATACTCATATTTAAAGTTTTTCCAAAACGACGAGGACGTGTAATCAGAGTCACAGAATCGCCACTATTCCACCATTCTCTAATAAAATCCGTCTTATCTATATAAAAATAGTCGTTTTCAATTAAAGTTGAAAAATCCTGTACGCCAATTGCGACTGTCTGTGACATAAACTAGTCCCTCTCTTTTTATTAATTTTGCTCACTGATTACTATACTATTTATCATATCCCAATCCATGAAGTCTGTAAAGATAATCCCTCTTTTCACGGAAAAGATACGTCTTTGTTTTAATACATTCAGGATTCGGATTGATAATCTCTGGGCAAAATGTCATAATATCCACGGAGATAGTATTTGCAAAAGAGCAAAACTATACTCTGACTGAATCACAACAATTTCATATAGAAGTCGTTTTCGTCAGCAATTGACGAAGAAGGAGCTTATATTTATTAAGAGGTAAAATAAGACTCAGGGAATACGAAAAACACCAGAAGCATTTGCAGGGAGAAGTATGCCTTGACGATGCTTTTTTTGCTTATTTTTGTATTTCCAACAAAAAAGGAGTAAGGAAATGACAATTGAAATGTTAAAAGGAAAAATTCATCGTGCTACAGTAGTACAGGCAGAGTTAGATTACGTAGGAAGTATTACTGTGGATGAAGACCTGCTGGATGCAGCAGGAATTATAGAATATGAAAAAGTACAGATCGTAGATGTAAATAACGGAAGCAGATTTGAAACTTATACCATCTGTGGCAAGAGAGGAAGCGGAATGATCTGCTTAAATGGCGCTGCCGCAAGATGCGTAAGCACCGGTGATAAAATCATTATCATGTGCTATGGAAATTACAAGCCAAAAGAAGTCAAAGACCACAAGCCCAAAGTTGTTTTTGTGGATGATGAAAATAAAATCAGCCGGGTAACCAACTACGAAAAACATGGCTTATTAAAAGACATGGCCTAATCAAAAGTATTTTACATGAAATTTGTTGAATTCAGAATAAGAGTCTATCTCCCAATTTATTATAAAGAGGAGAATTATCATGCAGGTAACAACAAGTGTAGCAGAAACAAGAACATTCATTAAAAAGTGGAAAAAAGAGGGAAAAACCATCGGTCTTGTGCCAACCATGGGATTCTTACACGAAGGTCATGGAAGCCTGATTAAAAAATGCCGGGAGGAAAATGACATTGTTGTAGTATCCGTTTTTGTTAATCCCACCCAGTTTGGACCAACAGAAGATTTAGAAAGCTATCCAAGAGACTTTAAGCAAGACAGTAAATTATGCCAAGACCTTGGAGCTGATCTTATCTTCCATCCAGAACCAAAGGATATGTACCATGACTCCCATGCTTATGTAAGCATCGATACCTTATCTGATACCCTTTGTGGCCAGACAAGACCCATTCACTTTAAGGGAGTATGTACCGTTGTTTCTAAATTATTCAATATCGTAACGCCAGACAAAGCTTATTTTGGACAAAAAGATGCGCAACAACTGGCCATCATTCGCAAAATGGTAGAAGATCTTAATTTTGACATCCAGATTATCGGATGCCCAATTATACGGGAGGAAGATGGTCTTGCAAAATCATCCAGAAATACTTATTTAGATGCCCAGGAAAGAAAGGCTGCCCTATGTCTTTCAAGAGCTGTGAAGATCGGGCAAGAAACCATCTATAGGGGAATCAAAGCCGAAGAAGTCCTTACAAAAATGCGGGCAGTGATTGAGGCGGAACCTTTGGCAAAAATAGACTATGTATCTATGGTAGATGCCCTGAATATGCAGCCGGTAGAAAAGGTTGAAAAAGATGTTTTAGTTGCCATGGCAGTCTACATTGGAAAAACTCGTCTCATTGATAACTTTAGCTACGAGGTATAGTCCATGGAATCTGTAATGAAAAAATTTGGAAAAATCAGCTCTTTTCTTACCAAATATATTGGAATCATTATTATTTGTTTTTCCATGATTGCTTTTTTCCAGCGTAACATCTTTGCCTGGACCACAAATTACACCTCTGCATTTTTAGGAGTTGCCATGTTCGGCATGGGACTTACTATAAAGATGGATGATTTCAAAAAAGTATTTTCAAGACCAAAAGAAATCTTAATAGGATTCATTGCCCAGTACACCATTATGCCGGCACTGGCATGGATTTTATGTCAAATCATGCATCTTTCCACAGATTTAGCCCTTGGTGTAATACTGGTTGGATGCTGCCCTGGGGGGACAGCCTCCAATGTAATCACTTATATTGCCGGAGGAGATGTAGCCCTTTCTGTTGGAATGACCATCACCTCAACCCTTGCTGCTCCCCTTGTGACACCCTTTCTAGTATATGTCCTTGCTGGAGCCTGGGTGGAGGTATCCTTTTTGGCTATGGTAATTTCTGTGATAAAGGTAGTTCTAATTCCGGTCCTTCTTGGAATTATTATCAACTGGCTTTTTGGAAAACAGATTCAAAAAATATCAGAAATTCTACCACTAATCTCAGTGATATCAATTGTAATGATCATCAGTGGAATCGTAGCTGTCAATGCAGATAAAATTATCAGCTGTGGACTTTTGGTTCTGGGAGTAGTGGCCCTCCACAACCTATTTGGAATGGGGATCGGACTTGCCGCATCACAATTTTTACATATCCCATACAATAAAGCAACGGCCATTGCCATTGAAGTAGGAATGCAAAACAGCGGCCTGGCAATCTCCCTTGCCACAGCCAATTTTGCAGCCAATCCCCTGGCAACCCTTCCTGGAGCAATTTTCAGCGTATGGCATAACATATCTGGCTCCCTATTTGCTGGAATACGACGAAGGGAATACCACCATCCAAAGCTATATGAGGAAGTAGCAGAATAAAAAAGAAACCATTGAACCGCTTGTACAAATACAGGCGGTTTTTTAACGCCCCTAATTGCCCCAAAAACAAACAAAAAACCCCGAAACCCTTGAGTTTTCAAGGATTCCGAGGTTTCGGTTAATGCGGATGGTGGGACTTGAACCCACACGAGGTCACCCCCGCAAGATTTTGAGTCTTGTGCGTCTGCCATTCCGCCACATCCGCATGTGTCTCTCACAAGACCGATATAAAATATACCATAGGTTCTTGCAAAAGACAAGCCTTTTTTTAAAATTTCTTATATTTTTTTGGAATTTACAACTATTTTACCGATTAAGTAATTTCTTTCCAATTTCAAAGCAATCGAAGGTCGCAAAGTAGTCTGCTGGTGTCTCTGCTCTTCGAATCAGCTTTGCCGTTCCATCTTCCTGAAGCAATACTTCTGCAGATTTTAATTTACCATTGTAGTTGTATCCCATGGAGAAGCCGTGAGCTCCTGTATCATGGATTACTACGTAGTCTCCCATATCAATCTTTGGAAGCATACGGTCAATAGCAAATTTATCATTATTCTCGCACAGGGATCCTGTCACATCATACTTATGATCTAATGGCTCATTTTCTTTTCCCATTACTGTAATATGATGATAGGCCCCATACATTGCTGGACGCATCAAATTTACTGCACAAGCGTCTACTCCAATATACTCCTTGTGGGTATGTTTCTCATGGATTGCTGTAGTAACCAGGCATCCATAAGGTCCTAACATATATCTTCCAAGCTCTGTATAAATCTCTACATCTCCCATTCCAGCAGGTACTAAAACTTCCTCAAATACCTTGCGTACACCTTCACCGATGGCACGGATGTCATTTGGCTCCTGGTCTGGTGTGTAAGGAATTCCGATTCCTCCGGAAAGGTTAATGAATTTAATATGTACCCCTGTCTCCTTCTGAAGCTTTACTGCCACCTCAAAAAGAACCTTTGCAAGCATTGGATAGTAATCATTGGTTACGGTATTACTTGCTAAGAAGGCATGGATACCAAATTCCTTAGCTCCCTTAGACTTTAAGATTTTGAAGGCTTCAAAAATCTGCTCTGTAGTCATACCATACTTGGCATCTCCCGGGTTATCCATAATATCATTGCTAATCTTAAATAATCCACCTGGGTTATAACGGCAGCTAATGGTCTCTGGAATATGTCCAATAGCTTCCTCTAAAAAGTCAATGTGCGTAATATCATCTAAGTTAATAATGGCACCTAATTTGTCTGCCAGCACAAACTCTTCTGCCGGTGTATCGTTGGAAGAAAACATAATATCGCTTCCCTTTGCTCCAATAGCATCAGACAGCATAAGCTCTGTGTAAGAAGAGCAGTCGCAGCCACATCCATACTCTCTTAAAATATTGATGAGGAACGGATTTGGAGTTGCCTTTACTGCGAAATATTCTTTATAGCCTTTGTTCCATGCAAATGCTTCTTTTAAGGCCTTTGCATTGGCTCTGATTCCTTTTTCATCATATAAATGAAAGGGAGTTGGAAACTCTTTGGTAATTTCATCCAGTTGCTCTTTTGTTACAAAAGTCTCTTTCTTCATTACTTGTCTTTCTCCTCCTGAATGGATAATAACTTAATCTCATTTGCTAATGCATTTTTATATAATTCTACAAAATTTTTCTTGCCGGAATAGAGGCAACTATTCATACTGCCTTCCCCATATTCTCCGGTAAGTACATACTTGGAGTCCGCGATCACCCCGATCTGCATGCCTTTATCATCCCCAACATACACTCTTGCACTTCCAAAGGAAGCGGGTTGATCCGTAATGATAACTACCTTTTTATCCCTCTCAATTAAGGCGTCTAACTCTCTGACGATTAGGAGCAGGTAATTTCTGGTACAACTGATATATACCCGCTCTTCCACTCGTTCTAAGAGATTTCGCACTTTATTCATAATATTCTGGGATCCTTCTATGGTAACATATCCTTCGGAATGAGTTTTCTCTGAAGGCACGTGGGTCATAAGCCACTGCCTGGAATCTTCCAGACTGCGAATATGATTCTTGCAAAACTCAGACAAGGCTACCGGAACGTATTTTTTGATAGATCCTTCTTCCACCATGTAGGCTACCCCCTTCTCTGTCATACTGGCCAGAGAATTATAGGCATTGGATCTTGATATACCGGTAAGTTTGGCTACCTCATATCCGGTCACCTTTCCTTCTGATAGCATACACTGATAGATATTGGCCTCCTGACGTGTCAGGTCGAATTCCATCAAATGCTCTACAAATGTTGTTTTTTCCATAAAATCACCCACAAAAAGTCTTTTTAGTAGTTCTCCACAGGAACACTTTATAGCATCTAAATGAAAATGTCAATCATTTAGACTGTTTTTTCTACCACTTCTCCCTGCTTTTTATAAATACTATCTGCCGGCACATAGCCTCGCACATTAGACAGGGGATAAATGTTTGTATTTTTCCCAACAAGGCTACCTGGATTTAGGATACTTCCACATCCGACTTCCACACAATCACCAACCATGGCACCAAATTTCTTAATGCCGGTTTCAATATTTCCTTCCGGTGTTTTCACTACTACTAATTTCTTATCAGACTTTACATTTGAGGTAATAGAACCTGCTCCCATATGGGCCTTGTAGCCCAAAATAGAATCTCCCACATAGTTATAGTGGGGAACCTGAACCTTGTTAAACAAGATTACGTTCTTAAGCTCTGTGGAGTTTCCAACGACTGCCCCTTCCCCTACAATGGCATTTCCACGGATAAAGGCACAGTGACGAACCTCAGCCTCTTTGCCGATGATGGCTGGTCCATGAATGTAGGCAGAGTCAAATACTTTGGCGCTTTTTGCAATCCACACATCTTCCCCTACTTTTGTATAATCTTCCTCCGGAAGGCTAGCTCCCAGTTCTAAAATAAACTGACTGATTTTTGGAAGAACTTCCCATGGGTAAGTCGCTCCCTCAAACAAATCTTTCGCAATGGTCTCCTCTAAAGAATATAATTCTTTAATTGTTAAAGCTTCGTACATCTAATTTTCCTCTTTTCTATAAAATTACTTCTTATAAAACTGGGCTACATGATCATAGCAGGCTCGCATCTGGTATTGGTTGTTAAGCCTCTTTACATTTTCTGTTCTTCTACTAACAAAATCATCCAGCTTCTTCATATACTCCTCCGATGTAATGGTACCCTCCGCCACATAGGTCAAACCCTTTTCCCAGCTAGCAGTTAGCTCAGGATTTAAAAGAGAACTTATAGAATGGTTCACCACATCATAAATCATCTCCCCTAACATAGTAGGTGTAATGATCTGAGTCTTTTTATTTAAGGCTAAATATTTATTATTAATCAGCTTCTTTAAAATCTCTCCTCTAGTGGCACTAGTACCGATGCCGGAACTTTTAATCTGGGCGCGCAGCTCCTCATCTTCTATAAGCTGACCTGCATTTTCCATGGCAAGGATCATAGAACCGGAATTATAACGCTTGGGAGGGGAAGTCTTTCCTTCCTTAATTTCCAAGGCCTGTACCTTAAGGGGCATTCCCTTTTTCAGTTTTTTTATTTTCTCAAAAAAGGCAAGGTCTGAATCCTTATCCTCGCCATCCTCTGAGTCTCCTGCCTCCTCCCCTGAACTCTTTTTCTTTTTGGGGATTCCGGCCACCTTTAAATAGCCTTCCTCTGCCAAGACTTTAAAATTAGAGAAGAAAGACTCTGTATCGATTTTTGTCACAATAGAAATCTTCTGATACACTGCCGGAGGATAGAAAATGCTAAGGAATCTTCTTACGATCACATCATAAATATTCCGGGATAGGCTTGATAAGGATCCCAGTCCCCCAAGTCCCTGGCCTGTAGGGATAACCGCGTAGTGGTCGGTAATCTGCTTGTCATTGACATATCTGGTTTTTTCTAAACCCTTGTAACTTCCAAATTCCACGATCTCTTTTAAATAGGGAACTGCCGGTTCATATTTCATAAGTCCATTTAAATTCTTATGAATTTCCTTGGCCACGGCAGTGGACAAGACTCTGGCATCGGTTCTTGGATAGGTCACTAACTTTCGCTCATATAGTTCCTGGATTACTTTTAAAGTCTCATCAGGACTAATCTTAAAACGCTTGGAGCACTCATTTTGAAGCTCTGCCAAGTTAAATAAAAGAGGGGGATTTTTCTTCTCCTTCTTCCTCTCAATAGAAGCAATGGTGGCAGTAAGGGGCTGACCAGGAGTTCCTGTTGCCACAAGATTTCTAATTAAGTCTTCTGCCTTGTCCCTCTCTTTAAATCCATTTTCCTTATATAAGTCAAAGGACTCAAAATACCGGGAGCCTTTTACCGCTCTCCATTCTCCCTCGAAGCTACTTCCAGAGTCTCCTAAGGTGCCAAGGACCCGGTAAAAGGGGGTCTCCACGAAGTCTCTAATCTCTCGCTCTCTTCTTACCACCATTCCTAAGACACAGGTCATAACCCGGCCTACAGAAACTACCGAATACTTGGTATGAAGATAATTAGCAATGCTGTCTCCATATTTTAGGGTCAGTAGTCTGGAAAAATTAATTCCCATAAGATAGTCTTCTTTTGCACGCAAATAAGCGGAATCTGACAAGTTGTCATATTCCGATAAATCCTTGGCCTCTTTAATTCCTCTAAGGATCTCCTCCTCTGTCTGGGAATCAATCCATACTCTTTTTCTTACCTTTCCCTTTACCTTGGCTTCCTGTTCTACCAAACGATAAATATATTCTCCCTCTCGTCCCGAGTCGGTACAGACGTAGATTACATCTACATCGGAACGGTTCAGCAGGCCGGAAACGATCCGAAACTGCTTAGACACTGCCGGAATCACCTCATACTTAAATTCAGTCGGGATAAAGGGCAGTGTCTCTAATCTCCATTTTTTTAAATCCGGATCATAAACCTCCGGATAGCTCATTGTCACCAGATGTCCAAGACACCAGGTGACAATGGCTTGTTCGGATTCTAGGTATCCGTCTCTATTTGTGGTTCTCATATGTAAAGCATTGGCAAACTCCTTTGCAACGCTTGGTTTCTCTGCAATATACAGTGCTTTCCCCATAGGAAGTTAATACTCCTTTTATTTTTTCAAGAGCACCCGAATCCTATCAATGACATTAACTTTCTTCTTAGGTTCTGGACGCTTTGCATGCAGGGCTTCCTTAATAAATACATCCTGAGAATCTACCAATTGGTCTCCTCCGATTACTTTGCGATAAGTTCCATCAGGCTGCATGACTCTCCCCTTTATATTATCACTAAGCATCACATGAAGATAGTGGTTAATTTGTTTTTTTATGGATTCATCCAAAATGGGGCAGGCAACCTCCACTCGTTTTTCCGTATTACGGGTCATCATGTCTGCAGAGCCGATGTAGATTTTCTGGCTCTGTCCCTTTCCAAAACTGAAAATTCTTGGATGCTCTAAAAATCTTCCTACAACGCTCATAACCCGAACATTTTCTGTATATCCAGGGATTCCAGGAAGAAGGCAGCAGATGCCTCGAACGATCAGGTCTACTTTAACACCTGCACAGGAAGCCTCAGAAACCTTGTTCATAAAGTCCTTGTCTGTCAGGGAATTCATTTTCATAATGATTCGTCCATTGCTTCCCTTCTGGGTCTCCTCATCCATCAAATGCAAAATCTTTGGCTTCAAGCTAGTTGGAGATACCAAGAGATAATCATAAATTCCGTCTAAGTTTCCAATGGACATATTTTTAAAGAATTCTGCTGCATCCTTTCCAATCCTTGGATCTGCCGTCATAAGGGACAGGTCTGTATACATAGCTGCAGTTTTCTCGTTATAATTCCCCGTTCCCACCTGGGTAATATACTGAATATCATTGCGATGGCGGTAGGTAATAAGGCAAAGCTTTGAATGAACTTTATAGCCCTCAAAGCCATAGATCACCCGACATCCTGCCTCTTCTAACCGTTCGGACCAGTCAATATTATTCTGCTCGTCAAATCTGGCACGAAGCTCAATTAAGACCGTAACATCCTTACCATTTTCTGCTGCGGCACATAAGTATTCTACTAATCTTGCCTTCTTTGCCAGCCGGTAAATGGTAATCTTAATGGTCATAACATTGGGATCTGTGGAAGCTTCCTTAATCAAATTCAAGAAAGGATTCATGCTCTCAAAAGGATAGAATAACAAGATATCCTTCTTCCTAATCTGTCGCATAATGCTGCCCTCTGCAACAGCCAGTGATGGCTGTGGTGAAAAAGCAGGATAGATTAGGGACCGCTTCATAGCATCTGGCAAATTTCCTGCAATAGCAAACATATAATCCAATTTCATAGGCATCTTGGTTCGGAAAATCTGCTTTGGCTGTATCTTAAATTTCTCGCAGAAAAATGCTTCCTGCTCTGGTCTTAATTTTTCAGCTACCTCCAAACGTACCACTGCCATACGGCGTCTCTTGTGAAGGGTCTCTTTCATAAGATAACGAAAATCATCGCTGACTTCTAAGGCCTCATCATCAGGGGCAATATCTGCATTTCTTGTGACGCAGATATAGTTGGGATTAGAAACCTGATATTTTTCAAAAACCAGATCCAAATGTTCCATAATAACTTTTTCCATTCGGATATAGCGGATGTCATGACCTGGAAGGTACAAAATATCCGAAACAAAGGATGGAACCGGTACTAGGCCTAACATCATTTTGTTCTCTTTACTGCTATTTAAAGTTGCAGTTACATAAATCTCCTTATTCAGCAAATGAGGGAATGGATGGTTGGCATCTACAATCTGTGGGGACAGAATCGGAAGAATCTGCTCCTTAAAATATTTCTTCACATACTTCTTCTCTGTAGGCTCCAATTCCTTAAAATCCAGTCCACAGATCCCATAAGGGTGGAGCTGCTTCTTAATCTCTGTATAGGTTCTATCTCTTTCCTTGTAAAGGGGCGCTACTGCCTCAAAAATCTTTTCCAGCTGCTCCTTTGGGCTCATACCAGTTCTGCTGTCTTTGGCATTTGCATCGGTATGAACCATATCAAACAAACTGCCTACACGGATCATGAAAAATTCGTCTAGATTGCTGGTAAAAATAGCCACGAATTTCATGCGCTCCAAAAGGGGAACGGAAGGATCTTGAGCCTCCTCCAATACTCTCTGATCAAATCGAAGCCATGATAGTTCACGGTTTTGTGCATAATTGTAAATTTTCTTATTCATAGAGTCACCCCTTAATTTAATAATCACATTCTCTGATAACACTTAAGAATTGTACTTTGCTTTTTCTGCTACAATTCTGCCAACAGGATATAATTATTATAGCACTCAGCTACTTTGCAGAAAAGAAAAATGCTTGTAAAATCCCTCTTTACAAAAGATCCTACAAGCATTTTCGCTTAAACTTTTATTTTATTATTTTGCCTGGATATATCCCTTTGCAGTCAATGACTCTGCGCAAAGCACAGCTCCACCTGCTGCTCCACGAACTGTGTTGTGGGAAAGTCCTACAAATTTAAAATCAAATAAGCTATCTTCACGAAGACGTCCGATGGATACGCCCATTCCATTCTCATAATCTACATCAAGCTGTACCTGTGGACGATTCTCCTCCTCCATGTAACGGATAAACTGCTTTGGAGCACTTGGAAGATTAGCCTCCTGTGGAAATCCCTTGAAGTTAACAAGCTTCTCAATAAGCTCTTCCTTCGTTGGCTTCTTCTCGAAGTTAATAAATACAGCTGCAGTATGTCCGTTTAATACAGGCACACGGATACACTGGCAGGTGATCTTTGGAAGTTCAGCCTTAACGATTACACCATTTTCTACCTTACCAAGAACACGAAGTGGCTCCTGCTCACTCTTTTCTTCCTCTCCGCCGATAAATGGAATGATGTTTTCCACCATCTCCGGCCAATCTTTGAAAGTTTTACCTGCTCCGGAAATTGCCTGATAAGTAGTTGCAACTACTTCCTTTGGTCCAAATTCCTTCCATGCTGCAAGGCAAGGAGCATAGCTTTGGATGGAGCAGTTTGGCTTTACTGCAATAAATCCACGGGTAGTTCCAAGTCTCTTCTTCTGGTCCTTAATAACTTCAAAGTGCTCTGCATTGATCTCCGGCACTACCATTGGTACATCCGGTGTCCATCTGTGAGCACTGTTGTTAGAAACTACAGGAGTCTCTGTTTTAGCATAAGCCTCCTCGATAGCTCTGATCTCATCCTTAGACATATCTACTGCACTAAATACGAAATCTACAGTTTCTGCAACTTTCTCTACCTCGTTTACATTTAAAACTATCAGCTTCTTTACAGCTTCTGGCATTGGAGTAGTCATTTTCCAGCGATCTCCTACTGCTTCCTCATAGGTCTTTCCAGCAGATCTCGGGCTTGCTGCCACAGTTACTACCTCAAACCAAGGATGGTTTTCCAACAGGGAAACAAATCTCTGTCCTACCATTCCAGTTGCTCCTAAAATACCTACTCTTAACTTCTGATCCATCTTAACTCTCTTCCTTTCTATAAAATTAAATTTGATAGTTTTTCATATATTCTTTATGGATTGCAATGCTCTTTTCCATGGCCTCTTTACTGGGGGCTCCAATGGTAAGACGCTTGCTAACGCAAGTCTCCAAGCTAATTGCATCATAAATATCTTCCTCAAATACTGGAGATATTTTCTTATACTCCTCCAATGGAAGCTCGTCTAAAGCAATCTTCTTATCAATACAAAGAAGTACCAACTGCCCCACGATTCCATGGGCATCTCTAAATGGAACTCCGTGATTTACCAAATAATCCGCTGCGTCTGTAGCATTGGTAAATCCATGTCTTGCACTGTCCTTCATCCGGTCCTTGTTAAATTTCATAGTCTTTAACATGCCGGTAAATAGCTGAAGGCAACCCTTCACTGTATCAATAGCATCAAAGGCCCACTCCTTGTCTTCCTGCATATCCTTATTATATGCCAAAGGAATTCCCTTCATGGAAGTATAGAAGGCATTCATGGCTCCATATACCCGGCCGGTCTTTCCTCTTACTAACTCTGCAATATCCGGATTTTTCTTCTGAGGCATAATACTGCTTCCGGTACTGTAAGCATCATCAATCTCCACAAATTGATACTCGTTAGAATTCCAGATGATCACTTCCTCAGAAAATCTACTCAGATGCATCATAACTGTAGACAAGGCAGATAAAAGTTCCAATAAATAATCTCTGTCAGACACTCCATCCATACTATTTAAGGTAGGTCCGTCAAATTCTAGAAGCTTGGCAGTGTAATCTCTATCCAAAGGATAAGTGGTTCCAGCCAAGGCCCCTGATCCTAAAGGACAAGTATTCATTCGCCTTAAAATATCTACCATTCGCTCATGGTCTCTTTTAAACATCTCAAAATAAGCCCCCATATGGTGAGCTAAGGTAATAGGCTGTGCCTTCTGAAGATGGGTAAATCCCGGCATATAGGTCTCTGTATTTGTTTCCATAATTGCCAGCAATGTTTCTAAGAGGTCCTTTAGCAGTTCATTTAAGATCTTAATCTCATCTCTGGTATAAAGCTTCATATCCAAAGCCACCTGATCATTACGGCTACGCCCTGTGTGAAGTTTCTTTCCAGGATCTCCTATGCGATCAATTAAATTGGTCTCTACGAAACTGTGAATATCTTCGTATTTATTTGTAATCTCAAGGGCTCCAGATTCTACATCCGCAAGAATCCCCTCTAATCCTTCAATAATCTGGGTCTTCTCCTCTTCGGTTAGAATCCCCTGTTTTGCAAGCATGGTTACATGTGCAATGCTCCCTCTGATATCCTGCTTGTAAAAACGCTTGTCAAAGGTGATTGAGGCATTGAAATCATAAACCAGCTGGTCCGTCTCCTTAGTGAAACGGCCACCCCATAACTGTGCCATATGGTTACCTTCTTCCTAATCTATATTATCTGATTCGATGCACTTTACTGCACTAACATTTCACAGTGTGCACAACTGCATATGATTTTATCATACTTTTCTTTTTATGCAAAGTATCAAATTGCTTCTATTTTTGAGATTCAGTTTTTGAGAATAGACATCCGCAATAATTTTGGCGATATAGATCATACTTAGCGGAAAGCTCTATAGACCGCTTAAATCCATTTTTCTTTTTAAAATCCGATGGCAGATAAGCCACCCCATATTCTTCCCCTAATCTGTTTCCAATCTCATTTAACTTTCCTGCATTCTTGTGAGGACTGATGCTTAAAGTCGTGGTAAAATAATCATATTCTCCCTCTGCCGCCAGCTTGGCAGTTTCCCGAAGTCGTAGCTCATAGCATTTAAAACACCGCTCTCCTCCTTCTTTTACATGCTCGAGCCCCTTTGCCATAGCATAAAATTTATCACTGTCATAGGGGCCTGCAAGAAAAGACACAGAATGTTTCATAGGCATGGTGTCAATTAATTTCTGCAATTCTACGATTCGCTTGGTATACTCACTTTCCAGATCAATATTTGGATTATAAAAAAAGTCAGTAATCTTAAAATACTGGCTTAAATATTCCAGAACATAACTGCTGCAGGGGGCGCAGCAACTGTGCAAAAGAAGTCTGGGAGTTTTCCCCTCCTTCTCTAAGCTCTCTAAAATTTTATCCAGTTCCTTCTGGTAGTTCATACAATGTCACTCCGTTTTTTTATTCTTGCATCTTACATTTGCCTACTATCTTAACTTTTCTTATAGAAAGTGACAAGACCTATCTTTACAAAATCAAACTTTTGTACAATAGAGATTCCAAAAAAATTTCATGTTACTAAAAACGACCACTGTCCAAGCAGGACAGCAGTCGCCTTCTTTAGTATATCCATCAGGCAATCCACCTGACAACAAGATTCTAATTAATCTGTAAGATCCTCTGTTACAGACTTAAGATTCAAGAAGTTTGTAAGATAATCAGGTGTTCCTGTCTTAGCATCTGTTCCGGACATGTTAAATCCGCCAAATGGATGCTGAAGAACAACAGCTGCAGTAGACTTACGGTTAAAGTATAAGTTACCTACGTTAAATTCTACCTTAGCTTTTCTGATATTTGCACGGTTCTCGCTGTAAACAGATCCTGTAAGACCATACTCTGTCTGGTTTGCTACATCTAAAGCTTCCTCAAAGGAATCTACTTTAATCACTGCAAGTACAGGTCCAAAAATCTCCTCGTTAGCAATTCTTGCATCTCTCTTAATGTTAAGAACTACTGTAGGATCGATGTAGTATCCAACTTCGTCACTGTAGGTTCCACCGAAGACAATGTCTCCTTCTCCTCTTGCAACTTCAATGTATTCAGTAATGCTCTCATAAGCTGCCTTGTCAATAACAGGTCCCATTACATGGTCTTCTCTTCCTGATCCCTGATCAGCTTTTAACTTCTTAGCTTCCTCAACAACTGCTGCTGCAAACTCATCATAAACATCGCTTAAAACGATAGCTCTTGAGCAAGCAGAACACTTCTGTCCCTGGAAGGTAAATGCAGAGCTTGCAACTCCCTGGGCAGCCTTCTTAATATTTGCAGAAGAATCTACGATAATGGCATTCTTTCCACCCATCTCAGCTACAACTCTCTTAATCCACTTCTGTCCTGGATTAATCTTTGCAGCACGCTCATTGATACGGCATCCAACAGCCTTAGATCCAGTAAAGTTAATGAATCTGGTAAGTGGATGATCTACAATATAATCTCCAATCTCTGCTCCAGATCCTGGAATGAAGTTAATAACACCTGCTGGAATTCCAGCCTTCTCGCAAAGCTCAATAAACTTGTATCCGCAGATTGGTGTGTTAGATGATGGTTTAACAACCATAGCATTTCCTGTTACTACAGAAGATGCAATCATACCACCCATAAGGGAAATTGGGAAGTTCCACGGTGGAACAGCCACACCAACACCAATTGGAATATAGATACATTTTGTATATTCATCGGTAGGTACTAACTCTAAGCCCTTATCCAGCTTCAACATGTGCATTGCATAAGAGTTGATAAAATCTAACTGCTCGCATAACTCTCCGTCAGCTTCATCCCACTTCTTACCACTCTCTAAAACGTTCCATGCATCAATATAGAAACGGTTCTCGATCAAAAGAGTAGCTAATTTTTTCAAGCAACGAACTCTCTCTTCTACCGGAGTTACGCTCCATGTCTTAAATGCTTCCTGTGCGGTAAGAATTGCCTTCTCGGCTAATTCTTTTGAACAAGAACATGCATAACCAAGCACTTCTTTGTTGGCAGGATTTATAGACGTAATCTTCTTCTCTGTCTCAATTCTCTCGCCACCAATAATCAGAGGGTACACGCTTCCGATCTCTTTATCGATCTGTGCAAAAGCTTCTTCCATCTTCTTGCGGTTCTCTGGAACCGTAAAATCTACATCAACTGCGTTTTTAAATCCTTTAAGCATTTTGAATACCTCCTATTTTTTACCTTGTCTGCATTTTAGCAACAAAAAATACGTGTGTCAATGGATTCTTGTATTTTTGTATACAATTCTTTGTACCTGGGTCTAAATAAAAGACCGCAAAAAGGCGGCAGATAACCAAATGTCATCTACCGCCTCGTAGTCTTTGCTTATTATAAACCAAAAATAGATGTATTGGAAGTAGTTCCTGTAAACAAATTACCTGCAATCTGATTCTCTGATGCCGTAGTCTCATCATCATCTAAGATTCTAGTGGCCCATACTGCATCTGTAGTATCTACGTTTCCATAAATAATTCCCACGTCTTCATTGGCAGCTTCTATGGTTTTTCCATCGCCTGCATACATTACCACATGGTAAATATAGCCATTCTCTGCATAGAAAATCAAATCTCCAGGAGCTGCATCCTCCACTGGAATCTGCATACCATACTGGGCCTGATCCTCTGCCACTCTAGGTAATGTGTAACCAAAATTCAGGTAAATCTGCTGTACAAATCCAGAACAGTCCGCACCTTCTGTTAAGCTCGTACCTCCCCATACATAAGGATTACCCACAAACTGAGCTGCAAATTCTAAAACTGCATTTCTAACAGCACTACCCTTAGAGGCTTCTTTTACAGAAGTCATGGTGTAATAAAGGGCTTTATTTTCCTTAGGTTTCACAAACTCTGTAGCTGTCGCAAAGGAATCTTCCCCTGCTGCCATCACCTTGTTTTTAGCCTCATCATCCGTGGTAAGGAAGTCTCTTTTCACAAAACCTCTCACATCCCCGGATTCAATATAAACCCAGTCTCCCGTCTTATCTGCAAGAATGTAGCAAAGTCCCCCTTCTTTTAAAGTACCAACTACTTTTCCTGCTGTGTCCTTAGAATCATAAATATTCATTAAAGAACTTCCTGTACTTTTGGATACCTGCTTATTCACCAAAGCATAGTCCTTGCTTACCACTGTCTGGTTTGTAGTGGCCCGAAGGTAGGTATAGGCCTGATTTTCTGAAGCATCAATCTTTGTAATAGCTACTTTAACCACTCCCTCAATACCTTCGTAAGTATTGTTGGTCATCTTTGCCAGTTTCTTGGCCTTCTTCTCGTAGGCATTCAAAATCCTCTTAGCTTCCTGGCCGGTATACATGTCAGTTTTTTTTACAAAGCCTCTTACCGCTCCTGACTCTACGTAGAGCCAATTGTCATTCACTTCCTTAATGACATAAGCTACCGCTTTCTTAGGAAGAGTCCCTACAACTCGCACATCTGCCTCAGTCTGTCCTGCTTTTTCAGAAGGAATCTCTTCTAAAATCAGAGTATTCTTCTCCTTTGCAAAAGAATACTTCTTTGTAATCTGCCAAAAACGAAAATCCTGATAAATTTCCGGAGCCGCTACAATATTCTGGTTTGCAATCAGGTCTTCGTTACTTGTGCTAGCTTCTTCTTTCTCTTCTTTTTCAGCTTCTTTCGTATCTTCCTTAGACTCTGAAGATTCCTCCGCATCCTGAGAGCTTTCCTCTTTCGTCTCATCTTTTGTTTCTTCTTCCTTTTGGTCCTTAGAGCTATCCTCTGTGGAAGATCCTGATTCTACATCTGAAGAAGTATCTTTTGTTTGATCTTCTCCACTGTTTGTCTTTTCTGTCTGACTGTTGGTTGGGAGATTCTTCACTCGATTGGCTGTGAGAGGATCCACATAAGCTCCTGTAGCAGTATCTTTAAGATATCCTGTGATCTCATCATACCAGATTTCCTGGCTTTCTATTAAAGCCCAAACTTCATCAGACACTTCCACCAGCTTAGCAGTCCCATCCACTAATTTTGCAGAAGGCCTCACCGCTTCCTCTGTAGTTCCTTCTATAACTTCCTCTGCAACTTCCTGCCACTCTCCAGAATTGGCACCTTCATCTGCATACACCGAAATAGGTGTAGAAAATAAAAAAGTCGCTACAAGAATCCCTGCTAAGGCTCCTGTACCGATAATTCCGGCAACTTTTGAATTACGATTTTCCACTAATAAGCCTCCTTATATTATTCAAACTCTCCCTCAAATGCATTACCTTAACACAAGAACCCCTTATGTTCTACTTTGGCAATGAAAAAAGCTGGAAATCGGACTTGAACCGACGACCCCTTCATTACGAGTGAAGTGCTCTACCAACTGAGCTATTCCAGCAAAATCTGTCGGAGAAAGCAAACCCGACAGATTGAATTATAAACAGATTATTTCCCCTTGTCAAGCTGGTTGGAATAATGGATTGTCAATTGAGGATATGGAATTTCAATATGATTTTTATCTAAAGCTAGCTTTGCATTTTCAAGAACTCGCCACCTAGTTTCCCAGTATGCTTCCGTTCTTACGTCTGCCCGAAGTCCCATTTCCACTGCACTATCTTTTAAGTCATTGACAAAGACAAGGATTTCATGATCCTTCATTACATCCGGGTCATCCGTTAACACCTTCTTTAGTACCCTCTTTGCTTCTTTTAGATCTGCATCGTAGGAAACCGTTACTCGAAGGTCCAATTTTCTTTCATCTCTTTTATTGGCATTTACAATGGCACAGTTTGCCAGATTTCCATTTGGGATCACAATCTCCTTATTATCTATAGTCGTAAGCTTGGTATGAAAGATGCGAATCTCCTTTACCGTACCCTCATAATTGGTTGCAGATTCGAAAATATAATCTCCTACCATAAAAGGCTTTAAAAGAAGAATGAAAACTCCTCCAGCTAAGTTAGAAAGGCTCCCCTGTACTGCCAAACCAATGGCCACACCTGCGGAAGCCAAAAGGGCTGCCACTGAAGCCGTATCCACTCCAAGATTTACTGCAATACTAAAGATTAAAACTAAATAAAGGCCAAATTTTAAGAGGGAATCAATAAACTGCTCTGCTCCCTTATCTACAGAGGATCTCTCCAAAGATTTTCTTACAATTTTTCGGATCCAACCAATAATCGTTCTTCCAATAAAGAAAACTACAAGGGCAATCAATACCTTGACCCCAAAGGCCACTAATGTTGGAAGACTATCCTGAAAATACTGTACAAAAGCATTGACCTCGTTTACAGTCTCCTGGGTTACCTCTGCAACCTGTTCTGTTGTCTCTTCTGCCACAAAATCCCTCCTTATTCTTTCAATGCTAAAAATGCACTGACATTTCCCCTCTGGTTACCTGTGGTTCTATGGGAAAAGAAAACCTCAGGGTTGCAATGGGTGCAGGCATTTGTAATTGCTATATGTTCCGGCTTAATTCCTGCCTCTAAGAAAATCTGCCGGTTAGCTTCCCAGAGATTTAGCTGGTATTTGCCCTGACGAACCTGATCCTCCTTTTGATAAAAAAGCTTTTCCCACAGACTCTCGTCAAAAACCTCTTTAAACTTAAGAATTACATCCTGGCTGACCTCATAACAATCCTGACAAATGGAAGGGCCCACTGCTGACAAAATGTCTTTTGGATCGCACCCAAAGCTTTCCTGCATTTTTTCCACAGTAACCTTACCCATTTTTCCAACAGTGCCTCTCCATCCGGAATGGCTAAGTCCAATAACCTTTTTTACAGGGTCCAGAAAATACAAAGGAACACAGTCTGCATAAAAAGTCACCAAGCAAATTCCCGGAACATTGGTAATCAGTCCATCGGTTTCCGGAAATGTTTTCCCCTTATCCTCAGGTTTTACTACTTCCACATGGGTAGTATGGGTTTGATTGGTGTAGGTAAAATCCTTTGGATGAACCCCTAATGCCCTGGCCATACGCCTGATATTTTCCTTCACATCCTCTGGATCATCCCCCCTGCTGGTACTAATATTCATAGTACTGCAAGCTCCCTTGCTGACCCCTCCAAATCTGGTAGAAAATCCATGATTTACCAGATTGGTTTCCTCAAACATAGGATAAGTCAAAAAAGGAACATTATATTCTTCCCTCTCCCGAAATATGCGGTCATTATTTTTATAATTGATTTCAAGTTTCATGTTTTCTTGATTCTCCTATCCTACATAGTCAAAAGCATTCTGAATCAGACAGATTTCCTCTCCCTCAATACTTACCACATCAAATCTGCAAGCTACATCCACTAGATTGTGGATAGTAATATAATAAAGGGCACACTGAGAAATCCTTCTTTGTTTTGCCACATCTACCGCCTCCGCAGGATGTCCTGCCAAGGAATCTTTTCTATATTTCACCTCACAAAAGACCAGATATTCCCCGTCTTTTGCAATAATATCGATTTCCCCTCTGCGGTATCTAAAATTGTATTCTAGAATTTCATATCCTTCAGATTCTAGGTAAGCCCCTGCTTTTTTTTCGTAGGCTGTCCCTAAGCTTCTTTTATTCTGTCTCTCCATGGATAATGTTCTTTATAAAGCTCCTTCTGTGAATTGGTGTGGGACCCATATTTTTCAAAGCTTCCATATGGGCCTTGGTTCCATAACCTTTGTTACTGGCAAAATCATAGCCAGGCATAATCTTGTCATACTCCACCATGAGACGGTCTCTGGTAACCTTGGCAATAATGCTGGCTGCTGCAATGGAAACGCTTTTGGCATCCCCCTTAATAATTGACACTTGTGGAATCTCCACCTCTGGGATGGTCACTGCATCATTCAGCAAAATATCCGGGCGGACTTTCAAGTTGCCAATGGCCTGCCTCATAGCCTCGTAAGTAGCCTGTAAAATGTTAATCTCATCAATTCTTCCAGGTCCTACCATCCCAATACCAGTGGCTACTGCTTTCTCCATGATTTCCTCATAGAGGGCTTCTCTCTTTTTCTCAGATAACTTCTTAGAATCATTAAGATACAGAATGAGCTCATCCTTAGGAAGGATCACTGCTCCTGCCACCACCGGTCCAGCTAGGGGCCCCCTTCCCACTTCATCAATCCCGCAAATATACTGACAGCAGTCATATTCCCTTTCAAATTCCTTCATGGTCTCTAAACGGGCCAATTCTTTTTCTAATTTTTCCTGTTGCTTTCTGGCTCTTTCTTCTTCTCTCTTATTCATGCTTAATTACTCCCAGCTTGTCAAAGGGATAAATTCGCACCCAGGCTCTGCCCATAAGCTCACTTCTGGTAATTAAGCCTACGGAAGGGTCTCTACTATCAGAACTATGGTTTCGATTATCTCCTAAAACGAAGTATTCATCCTCTCCCAGGGTAATGGGATTTTCTGCCTCTCCAGGATCTTCCATTATCTCAGCTCCATAAATATCTGAGCTTAACTGTTCCCCGTCAATATATACATATCCATTAACCACCTGAACCGTTTCTCCCGGAAGACCGATAATGCGTTTGATATAGTAGGTATTTTCTTCATAGCGATAGGGAAATACTACAATGTCAAACCTCTTAGGATCTTTAAAATGATAGGTCAGCTTATCTACAATAAGATTATCCCCGTCGCTAAGCGTTGTCTCCATAGAAGAACCACTGACTCTGGTTCTTTGACCTACGTAGGTTACTACCACATAGGTTAAGGCCACAATGATTAGAAGATAAAATATCCAGCTCAGTAATTCCCTAAGCACTCCTAGCTCCTGATCTCGTCTTGCCACTTCTTACACTTCCTTTATTTCTTGCTCATTTTCTGCTTCCGGATACTCTAAGGTAAATCTTCCAATTCGTCCGTTTCTAAAATCATCCAAAAGAAGGCTGGCTGCCTTTTCAGTATCCAACTCACTGCCTCGCACCAGACAGTGTCTGCTCCTAGCAATTTGCTCCAGCATTACATAGGCATTTTCGTCTCCATCAATGCTGTACTTTTCTCCCAAGACTCCTGCATAATTTTGATTCATAAATCCAATCAGCTCTGCTGCCAATTCTTCTGTATTTAAAATCTCATCTTTAATAGAGCCAATAAATGCCAGGCGAAGTCCCACTTCCTGGTCTTCAAATTTAGGCCAAAGAATTCCCGGGGTATCCAAAAGTTCCACAGACTTATTCAAGCGAATCCACTGTTTCCCCTTGGTAACTCCCGGCTTATTACCGGTTTTTGCTGCAGCCTTTCCTGCCAAGGCATTAATAAAGGTGGATTTTCCCACATTTGGAATTCCCACAACCATGGCTCGTACAGGACGGTTTAGGATGCCTCTTTTTCTGTCTCTTTCAATTTTCTCCTTGCAAGCTTCTGCAATCACTCCCTGAATAGACTTAATTCCTGTACCCTTCTTAGAATTCACCTTCACTACGTGGTAACCCTTAGCCTTAAAATACTCGGTCCAGGCATCGTTCCACTTTTCTTCTGCCATGTCTGACTTATTTAGCAAAATCATTCGTGCCTTATTCTTTCCCAACTCATCAATGTCCGGATTCCTGCTGCTTAAGGGTACTCTGGCATCCACAAGCTCAATTACCAAATCAATGAGTTTCATATTTTCCTGCATCATACGCTTTGCTTTTGTCATATGACCCGGATACCATTGAAAATGCATAATCTTTTCTCCTACTCTATAAATCCTCTATGTTTGCCCGGAGAAGCAA
This sequence comes from Bacteroidaceae bacterium, assembly GCA_963597615.1. Taxonomy (GTDB): domain Bacteria; phylum Bacillota; class Clostridia; order Lachnospirales; family Lachnospiraceae; genus CAKRJP01. The sequence continues at coordinate 54,903 of CAVBQS010000011.1, read as the reverse complement.
TATACCAAGCTTTTCCATAGATATAATCTCTTTTTACTGCTCCAATATCTGCATTTCTGCTGTCTTCACTGCTTGCGCGGTTGTCTCCCAAAACAAAGTATTCATCATTTCCCAAGGTAATCTCTTCTCCGGCGATTCCTACATCATCAATCTTGGTAGCTTCATAGTCTTCTTCTAACTTTTCACCGTTAATGTAAATGCGGTTCTCAATAATCTGCAAGGTCTCTCCGGGAAGTCCTACAATCCGCTTCACATAGTACTGTTCCTTTTCATTTCCCTTAGGCTTAAAAATGATAATATCTCCCCTCTTGGGACTGGAGGCTGTATATGTAACCCTGTTTACCAGCACCACATCTCCATTGTATAGCACAGGATTCATGGAATCTCCAACAATACTAATCTTTTGACCATAATACCAGACCGCCACAAAAGCCAAGAAACACACCAAGGCAATTTTAAAGGTCCAGATGATCACAATTTTTAAAATCCCAAAATCAGGATTCCATTTCCTCATGTTCTTCTTTAGCTTTTTTTGCAGTTTTTTATATTTTGCATTCTGAGGTTTTCTACGCTGATACTTTCTCTTTCTCGCCATACTCCCACCCTTATAAGCAGCTTAAGTTTCCTTGATGCTTAAAAAGGACAACTAACACGATGTAGTTGTCCTTTTCCATAGTTTCTTATTTAACTAACTCTTTAACCTTAGCCTTCTTACCTACGCGATCTCTTAAGTAGAATAATTTAGCTCTTCTTACTTTACCTCTTCTTACTACTTCGATCTTCTCTACGTTTGGTGAGTGTAATGGCCAAGTCTTCTCAACACCTACTCCGTTAGAAGTCTTTCTAACTGTAAATGTCTCTCTAGCGCCACCGCCCTGTCTCTTAAGTACAGTTCCTTCAAATACCTGTACTCTTTCGCGGTTCCCCTCTTTGATCTTACCGTAAACTTTAACAGTATCTCCTACGTGGAATTCTGCAACTTCTTTTACCTGAGCTGCTTCAATATTCTTAATAATATCGTTCATGTGTGTGACCTCCTTAGTAATATTGGATGTTCTTAATACCCTTGGTACCAGAGGACCATCTATTTCTTCACAACAAATCATATATTATCATATTTCTTCCTGCTGTGCAAGCACTTTTCCCCCTATAATTCGGCGTCTAAAAATTATAAGGGTAACTGCCAAAGATGTTTTGGCTACAAGAATTTAAGATTTTGTGTTATGTGATTCCCATCCCACAAACTAAATTTAACTTTTTTTGAAGCTCCTGTCAACTCTATAAAAAAGAAAATTGTAAGAAAATTAGTCCACTTGCATCCAGCAACTGGACTTTTGCTCAGTATTCAGTTGTTAGGGCTCTATCCGGCAGCCCTCCAAAACTCTTTGCCAAAGACTTCAAAGAATCTAATTCTAGCAGATTTGCCATCAAACATGCTTCTTGGATAATCATTAATCCATGCTTCGATTTCTTTTATCTGATTTCTTGTAGCATCCTGGAAGTCCACTCCCTTTGGTATATGTCTACGAACTAATCTGTTTTGGTTCTCATTACTTCCTCTTTCATAGGAAGAATATGGATGGCAGTAATAGATCTTGGTTCTGTCAATTTGATTTCTTCTAGATCTTTCCATCCCTTCACAATCAGAAAATTCCACACCATTATCAACTGTAATAGTTTTAGACAACCAAAATCAATCTTTGCCAGTCAAAAATAACATTTGTAAAAAATAACCAATGAACACTATGGTAAAGGTCTGGAGAGATTCCTACCTTGCAGGGTTTTTCATTATATATACTATATACCCTATTATCTTATTTCTTATATACCATATATAGATATTATTACTATATATACCTAATATTATGATAAACATAAGGAGAACTACCATTATGAAAAAAGGAACTTTACTTGTAGTCCGTAAACCATATCAAGGAGATACTGTTATTCAGAACACTTTAAATTATGCCATCGGATCACTGTTTGCAGATGAAGAAGATATATTGACATCATATATTGATAATGGAGATGACTCCGATCAGATTATTGAAGAATATTACCGCTTACAAGCACCTTATAATATGACAGACCATAGAAGAATGTTTCATTTCATTCTCACAACCCGAACCTCAAAATCCATGTGTACTATATTGGAAGAAGGTGCTTATGCTTTGCAGGACTATTTTTCATCCATTGGGTATCAGGCTGTCATGGTTCTGCATTCCGGCAGTTACAATGATGCATTAAATTACCACTATCACATCCTTCTCAATCCCATTTCTGTGACAGGTTATCGCATTCAAGACAAATATCAAACTTATCAGGATATTGTGAATTATCTGAATCAGTACACTCATGCCCTGTGGGACTGGAAATATCATTCAAATTGTTAATTTCCACATCAAAAAACACAGAACCACATTATTCCACCTGATAACAGAACCAGAATAGAACCAGAACAAAAGCAAAGAGACCGGAAATGCCCTGTTTCCAAGGCTTTCCAGTCTCTTAAATGTGCCAAATTTTTTATTCAAACTCAATTGTTCCCGGCGGTTTACTGGTAAGATCATAGAATACTCTATTCACTCCCTTTACCTCATTGATGATTCTGCTCATCACCGTCTGCAATACTTCAAATGGAATATCCGCAGACTCTGCTGTCATAAAGTCAATAGTCTTTACTGCACGAAGTGCCACTGCATAGTCATAGGTTCTCTCATCTCCCATAACTCCAACGGAACGCATGTTGGTAAGAGCTGCAAAATACTGGTTCGGCATCCAAGATGGTGCTTTTCCATACTCTTTCTTATATTCTGCTGCCGCCTTGTCTACTTCCTCCCGGTAAATGTAATCTGCATCCTGGACTACACCCACCTTCCACTCAGTAATGTCTCCAATAATACGGATTCCAAGGCCTGGTCCTGGGAATGGCTGACGGAATACTAATTCTTCCGGAATTCCAAGCTCCAATCCTGCCTTACGAACCTCATCCTTAAATAAGTCTCTTAAAGGTTCAATAATCTCTTTAAAATCTACATACTCTGGAAGTCCACCTACATTGTGATGGGATTTAATGACCGCCGATTCCCCGCCAAGTCCACTTTCTACCACATCCGGATAAATGGTTCCCTGGGCCAAGAAGTCTACAGCTCCGATTTTCTTTGCTTCCTCTTCAAAAACACGGATGAATTCTTCTCCGATAATCTTACGCTTCTTCTCCGGCTCTGTTACTCCGGCTAATTTGTCATAGTATCTCCTCTGTGCATTAACACGGATAAAGTTTAGATCAAACTGTCCGCTTGGACCAAATACTGCTTCTACTTCGTCCCCTTCATTCTTTCTAAGAAGACCATGATCTACAAACACGCAAGTCAGCTGCTTACCAATGGCTCTGGATAAAAGGCCTGCCGCCACAGAGGAATCTACGCCTCCTGACAAAGCCAAAAGGACCTTTCCGTCCCCTACCTTCTCTCTAATCTGCTTAATAGATTCTTCTACAAAGGAATCCATGCGCCAGTCTCCTGCACATCCGCACACGCCTAATACAAAGTTAGAAAGCATCTTTGTTCCTTCCTCTGTATGAAGTACTTCCGGATGGAACTGAATGGCATATAGACCTTCCTTGGCATTCTCAAGGGCTGCCGTAGGGCAATCCGCCGTATGCGCAGTAATCTCAAATCCCGGAGCTGCCTGTGAGATATAATCGAAATGGCTCATCCAGCAAATAGTCTTCTCTGATACTCCTGCAAATACTGCAGAGTCTGTCCTGTCAATAAGCACCTCTGTCTTACCGTACTCTCTTACTGTTGCCTTCTCTACCTTACCACCTAACACATGCATCATTAATTGTGCACCATAGCAAAGTCCCAAAACCGGAATTCCAAGTTCAAATAATTCCTTCTGATAGGTTGGTGAGTCTGCTTCATAGCAACTATTTGGACCACCTGTCAGAATAATTCCCTTGGGCTTCATGGCCTTAATCTTCTCAAGATCTGTCTTATAGGAATAAATTTCACAGTAGACATTACACTCTCTGACACGTCGTGCCACCAGCTGATTGTACTGTCCTCCGAAATCGATGACAATTACTAATTCTCTTTTCAAAAGACTGTCCTCCTTCTTTACCGTAACTAAGCTCCATTATATAGGAGACCCTTCTCTTTTACAAGAGAGACTCCCCAACAAATCTGCAACAAAATCCATGAGAGAATCTATAAGTATATAGTAAAAGGACTCGCTATGAATCTTCATCCATAACGAGTCCCGGCTTTTCATAATCTTATGAATTACTCTACTGTAATTGCTCCTGTTGGACAGGCACCTTCGCATGCTCCGCAAGATACACATACATCTGGATCTACAACAAACTGAGAATCTCCAGCGCTGATAGCTCCTACTGGACATGTTGCCTCACAAGCTCCACACATTACACATACATCACTAATTACTGCTGCCATTGGTATTTACCTCCTTAATTTCAAACGTTTTGTTTCATGATACACCAAAATACAAAGAATGTACACCAAAAAACTCCCTTGTTTTCCAACTATTTTTCTCAAGAGTTAATGCTAATCATTTTCAAAATTTCAGACAACCTGAGGCTCCTTTTCAAATACCAGTTCCATGCGGGTTCCCTTGTTAACCTCGCTTTGTACATGGATTTGCGCATTATGTAAAAAGGCACCATGCTTTACAATGGAAAGCCCTAATCCGGTACCACCGGTTTCTTTTGAATGACTTTTATCCACCCGGTAAAACCGTTCAAAAATTCGGTCCTGGGCTTCTTTAGGAATTCCAATTCCAGTATCCGATATGATTACCTTCGCTCCCTGAAGAGTATCTCCTACCCACACGGACACAGAGCCTCCCTCTCGGTTATACTTTACTGCATTTTCGCAGATATTATAAATCATCTCATCTAAGACCTGACGAACTCCTCTTACCGTCACCGGCTCCCCGGTAACCTGCACATGAACCTTTCGTTTGCTAATCTGAGGTTGAAGTCTTGAGCAAATTTCTCTTGTCAGAACATAAAGGTCCACATTTTCCCGCTCCAGCTCAATCTTGTCTTCATCTAATTTTGACAATTTAATAATATCCTCGATTAAGGTAATCAATCTGGAAGCTTCTTTATAAATAATCTCGCTAAATCTTGGCACATCCTCCGGTTTTACCAAACCATTTTTCATAATTTCCGCATATCCGGAAATAGAGGTAAGAGGTGTCTTTAATTCATGAGATACATTTGCAGAAAATTCTTTTCGGATTTCAGCCACCGCATCTTTTTCCTTATTTTGCTTATCGATTCGCTCTAAAAGCGGCGTCAGTTCTCCATACACTTCCGGGTTTTTCAAGGGCTCATTCAAATCCAGTTCATTGATGGGCCGAATGAGTTTTGCCACCTGGTAGCCCGAAAGAAGCCAAGCGCAAATAAGCATTAACACTGCAATAATTCCCATAGGAGGAAGCACAGTAAGGGCAGTGCTTCGCACATTATCTACTGCCTTGGAAACTCGAAGGATTTTTCCATCAGGCAATTTCATGGCATAGTAAAACATGTCCTTGCTCATAGTATCAGACTGGCGAATATCTTTTCCCGTCCCATATTTTAATGCCTTCTTAACCTCCGGACGGTCCTTATGATTTTCCAAACTCTTTCCCTCAGGATCCGAAGAATCATATACCACGCTTCCATCAGAATTTATCAAAGTAACTCGGGTATTTACATCTACCTCATCTAAATTCTGTACATAATTTTCTCCGGAAACTTCAATAGCAGTGCTAATGTATTCCGCTTCCTGCTTAATTTGGGCCTCCATAATGGTCATTGTATGTCTATAAACAATAAACGTTGTGATGGCATAAGCCACCAACAACGTTGTTGTAACAATAAAGATCATACTTTGCTGAATCTTTTCTCTCATGTTCTCATCCTTTTTAGCTCATTCGATAGCCAACCCCTCGAACAGTTTCAATGCGATCCCCGTAATCTCCCAGTTTTTGTCTTAAGGTTCTTACATGCACATCCACAGTTCTGGTCTCCCCGTCAAAGTCATATCCCCAGATATCCTCAAGAAGCTGATCTCTGGTCTGAACAATGTTGGGATTTCTCATAAGACGTTTTAAAAGCTGGTATTCTTTCAAGGTCAATTGAACCACTTCTCCTCCTGCTAGCACCTCATGTTTATCTGTGTTCATCTCAATACCTCCAAGGCTCAGGACGTGAGTTTTGGCACTCTCCCCCTGGCCACTTCTTCGAAGTACTGCCTTAATTCTGGATACTAACTCCATCATGCCAAAGGGCTTGGTAACATAATCATCTGCCCCGGCATCTAATCCCATAACTTTATCATATTCAGCACCCTTAGCTGTTACCATAATTACTGGAATCCCCCGAGTTTTCTCATTGGATTTCATCCATTTAAGGATCTCCATGCCATCCTCTCCGGGAAGCATAATATCAAGCAAAACAAGCTCTGGCACTTCCTGTGCCAAAGCCTCTTTAAAACCTTGTCCTTCTTCAAATCCTCGTGCATGAAATCCAGTGCTCTCTAGTGTATATACCACTAATTCGCGAATGCTGCTGTCATCCTCTACACAATAAATCATAAACTTTCTCCTTTATGTACGCCGGTAATGGAAAATTCCACCCACTCAGCAATGTTTGTTGCATGGTCTGCAATTCTTTCTAAATACTTTGCCACCATGATAAGGTCCATTGCATGGCGTCCTTCCTCTGTGTGATCGGCAATCTTTTGAATCAGCTTGGTCTTAACTCCCTCAAAAAGTTCATCCACCACATCATCTGCCTGGATCACATCTCCTGCAAGAGTTAAATCCTTATTTACATAAGCTTCTACACTCTTACGCACCATCTTAGTTGCCGCCTCTGACATCTGAATGATCATTGGAATATCCACCTGAGCGTCCTTTTTTTCAGACACAATAATCTCTCCAATATCTGCTGCCTGATCACCGATTCTTTCCATGTCTGTGATCATCTTAAGGGCTGCGGAAATTTGTCTAAGGTCCCTTGCAACCGGTTGCTGCTGAAGGAGTAATTTCAGGCAAATGCCCTCAATCTCACTTTCTAACTGGTCAATCTTTTCATCAAACTGAACCACTTCTTTTGCCAGTTTTTGATCTCCTTCTTTTAATGCCTTGGTTGCATTGGTAATGGCCGTCTCACAAAGCTCTCCCATATGTACCATGTCTTTGTTAAGACGCTCCAACTGTTCATCAAATCTATTACGCATATCTTAGCCAAACCTCCCTGTAATATAATCTTCTGTTCTCTTATCCTGTGGAATAGAGAAAAGTTTTTCAGTATCATTATATTCAATCACTTCTCCTAATAAGAAGAATGCGGTATTGTCTGAGACACGCACAGCCTGCTGCATATTATGGGTTACCATAACAATAGTATAGTCTTTTTTCAATTCCATAACAAGGTCTTCTATTTTAGATGTAGAAATAGGATCCAAAGCAGAAGTAGGCTCGTCCATAAGCAGAACCTCCGGCTCTACAGCCAAGGCTCTTGCAATGCAAAGTCTCTGCTGCTGTCCACCGGACATTCCAAGAGCACTGGTTTTCAATCGGTCCTTACACTCATCCCAGATGGCTGCATTTCTAAGAGAGGTTTCTACAATTTCATCCAGCTTTGCCTTGGAACGGATTCCGTGGGTTCTTGGTCCATAAGCAATATTGTCATAAATACTCATTGGAAATGGATTAGGTTTCTGGAATACCATTCCCACTCTCTTTCTTAATACATTTACATCTAGATCTTTAAAAATGTCCTGGCCGTCAAGAAGGATTTCTCCTTCAATACGACAACCTTCCACCAAATCATTCATACGGTTAATGGATTTTAACAAGGTAGATTTTCCACATCCGGAAGGTCCGATAAAGGCAGTGATTTTATTTGCCTCGATCTCCAGATTTACATTTTTTAATGCATGGAAATCGGAATAGTACAAATCCATATTTTTTACACTAAGTTTGCTCATCTATTGTTTCCTCACATATTATTTGCTGTCTATGCATTGGTTAGTTTCTTTGCCAGCATTCCGGACAAGGTATTAATCAGTACCACTACCACCAAAAGAATTACTGCAGTGGCATAAGCCTGATCCATATAGAGTCCTTCACTAGCCAGATTGTACATATGAACTGCCAAGGTTCTTCCGGAACTAAGTACGGAACTTGGGAATTTTGCCACAGTACCTGCAGTATAGATCAGGGCTGCTGTCTCTCCCACAATACGTCCTACTGCTAGGATTACGCCGGCTAAGATTCCCGGAACAGCTGCCGGAAGGACAATGCGAAATACGGTGCGAAGTTTTCCAGCTCCCAGTCCAAAACTTCCTTCTCTATAAGAATCTGGCACAGACTTTAAGGCTTCCTCTGTACTTCTCATAATCAGTGGCAATACCATAATCGCCAAGGTAAAGGCACCTGCCAACAAGGAAAAGCCCCATCCACAGGTCTGTACGAAAAACAACATTCCGAAAAGTCCATATACAATAGAAGGAATTCCCTGAAGAGTTTCTGTAGTCATTCGAATAACTTCTACGAATTTATTTCCTCTCTTTGCATATTCCACCAAAAAGATTGCGGAAAAGATTCCAAAAGGAACTGCAATCAGCAGAGAAAGGAAGGTCATAATAATGGTATTAACCAGTGCCGGCATTAAGGATGCATTTTCTGAGGAATATTCCAAGGAAAATAATGACGGCTTAATATAAGGAACTCCGTGGATCAAAATGTATGCAATCAAGAAAATCAATACTGAAAATGTAATGATGGCAGAAAGCATTACTAACAACATTACAATGAAAGATCCCGGGGTCTTGGTATAGGACTTTAATTTTTGTCCTATAGTCATCGTATTTCTACCTTTTTTATTATTCACGTCCGCCACCTCGTTTCAATAATGCCACGCTGAAATTCAAGAGCAGGATAAAGACAAACAAGACAACACCTGTGGCAATTAATGCTTCCCTGTGAAGTCCGGAAGCATAACCCATCTCAATAACAATATTGGCGGTCAAAGTACGAACTCCCTTGAAAATTCCATCCGGAATTCTTGCCTGATTACCTGCAACCATAATTACTGCCATAGTTTCACCAATGGCACGTCCAATTCCCAGAACAAGGGCTGCAATAACACCAGATTTTGCTGCTGGCAAAACAACGGTAAAAATAGCTCTCTCGTGGGTTCCACCCAGGGCAACTGCCCCCTCATAATACTGGCTTGGAACTGCTCGAAGTGCTGACTCTGTCAGTCCAATAATGGTAGGCAAAATCATCATTCCAAGAAGAAGGGATGCTGTCAGGATACTGCTACCATTTCCTGCACTCTTTATAAGTCCCATGCTTTTTAGGTCTCTTCCCATTTCCCTAACCAAGGGCACTAATACCACCAATCCAAAGAATCCGTATACAACAGAAGGAATACCTGCCAGAAGCTCTGTTGCGGTTTTTAAGGGTTTGTAAATTTGTTTAGGGCAATAAAATGCCATAAATACTGCTGTCAGCACACCAATAGGAACGCCAAAAAGTATAGCTCCAGCCGTTACGTACAAACTTCCCACGATCATAGGAAAGATTCCGTAAATATCATTGTTGGGTCTCCATTTGATGCCACTTAAGAAATCGCCAAAACCGATTTCCTTCATTGCAGGAATACCATTTGCAAATAAAAAGATACAAATGAGAGCTACCGCCAACACCGAAGCGCAGGCGGCAACGAAGAATACTCCCTGCATGAATTTTTCTGTCCATGCTTTCTGATTCATTCTAACACTCCTTATAACGAAACCTCTGTGATACAGGCAAGTCCCTAGTTAAGGACGTCATCCCATGTAAGAGCCTCTCCTGTGTAAATGCTTTTTACCTGATCTACGCTAAGATCATCAACGGTGTTGTTCTTATTTACTACAACTGCAATACCATCGGTAGCGATTACGGTTGCCTCAAGTTCAGATGCCTCATCATCCTTTAACTCACGAGATGCCATTCCGATATCATAACTTCCGTCGATGGTAGAAGTCATACCTGTTGTAGAATCAGTTGTCTGTAACTCGATCTCTGCATTCGGATTTACATCTTTATAAGCCTCAATAAGCTTCTCCATAACTGGTGATACAGAAGAAGATCCTCCAACTACAGCTTTTCCGGAAGGAGCAGTTCCTGCATAATCCTCAACATCATCCACTGCAATATATCCGTTCTCCTCTACAACTTTCTGTCCTTCAGTACTCATAATGAAGTCAATAAAGTCCTTTGCAACTTCATTGTCAAGATCTGCCTTTGTTGCAATATTAAAAGGTCTTGATACCTTGTAGTCTCCACTCTTAATGTTTTCTGCAGTTGCCTCAGCTCCGTCAATCTTAAGAGCCTTTACACTGTCATCCAAAGCTCCAAGAGATACATAACCAATTGCATAGTCATCTCCAGCTACTGTAGTGAGCATTACAGAAGTGCTGTTTGTAATCTGAGCATCCTCTGTGGTGTTGTCTACCTTATTTCCATCGGAATCTTTCTCTTCAATACCAAATAATTCGATGAAGGCACCTCTTGTTCCTGAACCATCTTCTCTTGAAACGATGGTAATATCAGAAGATGTATCGAAATCTCCAGAAGCCTCGCTTCCACTTGCTGAAGAATCTGTATCTGCAGAATCAGAAGAATTTCCACATCCAACTGCCATTCCTGCTACCATTGTTGCAACTGCCATCAATGCAATAAACTTTTTCATTTTCATTTTAAATTTTCTCCTTTTTTGTCTTCGTCTTTCACTTCTTGCACCTCATGTGCACAGGTGATATGTTATCGGAGAAATGTAAAATCCAAAATCTTCTCTAAGTTAAACTTAGGTAAAGTAATAAAATGGGTTACTTTTCCAAAGAAAACAGATATAATGAAGTGATAAGATTTGAAAGCTATATAAAATAAGATTTATTTTGAAAGGAATTTATAGATATGTGGATCGCAGATGGATGGAAAGATTACGAGGTAATCGATTGTAGTAAAGGGGAAAAATTAGAGCGCTGGGGAGACTATCTTCTGGTTCGCCCGGACCCTCAGGTGATTTGGGACACCCCTAAGACTGAAAAAGGCTGGAAGCACATGAACGGCCATTATCACCGCAGCAAGAAAGGTGGCGGCGAATGGGAATTTTTTGATCTTCCCGAACAATGGCAGATTCATTACGGCCAATTAACCTTTAATTTGAAGCCTTTTAGTTTTAAACACACAGGCCTTTTCCCGGAGCAGGCTACCAACTGGGACTGGTTTGGAAATAAAATCAGAAATGCAGGCAGACCGATTAAGGTCTTAAATTTATTTGCCTACACAGGGGGGGCCACCCTGGCTGCAGCTGCTGCCGGTGCCCACGTCACTCACGTAGATGCCTCTAAAGGTATGGTAGCCTGGGCCAAGGAAAATGCAGCTTCCTCCGACTTATCAGACAAACCCATTCGCTGGCTTGTGGACGACTGTGTCAAATTTGTTGAAAGGGAAATTCGTAGGGGGAACCACTACGATGCCATTATTATGGATCCCCCTTCCTACGGAAGAGGCCCCAAAGGTGAGATTTGGAAAATCGAAGATATGATTCATGATCTGATTAAATTATGTACAAAGATCCTTTCCGATGATCCCTTATTTTTCCTAGTAAATTCTTATACCACGGGGTTAGCACCTGCAGTATTAACCTACATGATTTCTACAGAATTAAAAAAATATGATGGTCATGTAGATTCCCAGGAAATCGGACTTCCGGTTACCCATTCCGGCCTGGTGCTTCCTTGTGGAGCTTCCGGAAGATGGGAGTCTAATCATTAATAAAGATTACAAAAGAGACTAGAAAGGAACTTATAAAGACTCAAAAAGGTCAGTGGGAACTTCCCCTCTGACCTTTTTTATTTTCTCTCCAATTCTTCCAAAATCGGAATCACATCCAAGAGACTCTTGCATTTTCTATATGCCAACCTCACAATTTCCTCCGGTGGTTCAATAAGGTCTGGCACTAATATAGGAACTGTTCCTGCACTATGGGCTGCCTTTATTCCAGCCACTGCATCTTCTAAGGCCATACATTCCGAAGTTTTCAAACCAAGAAGCTTCGCTCCTCTTAAATAAATTTCCGGATCCGGTTTGGAATGAGTCACCATATCTCCTGTCACCATGCCGTCAAAATAATCTAAAATCCTTAAGTCTCCCAGAACCTTTGTGGCATACTCTTTTCTGGAAGATGTAGTAAGGGCCATAGATAAGCCCTTAGATTTGCCATATTCTAATAGGTCTTTAGCTCCCTCTTTTATAGGGACCCCATCCTCTGCAATTTCATAAAAAGCCTGGCTGGCTTTTGCCGCAAATTCATCGCAAGGGAAATCTTCTCCCAAGTGCTCCTTAAAATAAATATCTCTGCCAGCCCGATTAACACCAAGCAGGGGATAGATAACTTGATCCATCCCCTGATAACCCATTCGATCCCCGGCAATTTTCCAAGACTTTTGAACAATTCGCTCCGAATCAATCAAGAGTCCATCCATGTCAAATAAAAGTCCTCGAATCATTCAAACTCAATTCCCTTTCCGAGAGCATCCTTAAGATAAGAGGAAACATCTTCCAATTTTTTTAGAATCTCCATCTTCTCCTCAAAATCTTCTCCCGTCATGTCTTTATTTACCAAAGCCTGCTGAATATGTTTTACTTCTTTAATAAGATCTTGCGTCATAGTCATGCCCTCCTTTTTCTCTAGTATACCATAGTGAAAAGAAGATGGGACTATTACTTTTTATTTTACATACTGGTCGTATATCTATCTGAGATGCTTCGCATATCTCTTAGCTCCAACAGAAATGCCCCATGAGTTGCTTCCGAATACTGCTTTTCTTCCTCTCCCGTCACCTTAAAGCTGACCCGCTTCAGATTGTGTTGTTCATTAAACTGGTAAACCGGGATTCCCCTTCCATGAGGATTAAATACTCGGAAGAATTTCTTCACTCTATTGCCGATCTGATGTTCCTCCGCCCCAAGTATCATATAGGCATGTTCTCCAAACATTCCGTCACGGCCTACTTCTCCCGCACTTCCCTGTTCCCCCTGCTTTTTCTTTTTCAATTCAACTGTTGAAAAATAGCAGGCTTCTCCTTTTTTAAGAGCTTGCGTAATCTCCTTATAGGTTCTCTCTTCCTCTAATGTATACTCATTACGCTTTTGGTCCTTCATTACTTCGGCAGCAAACATGGAAAGCATTCCTGCGGCTGTTTTCTTAAGCTGATCTGCATCACGTCCACATGCCTCCCAGCATTTCCTGATCTCATCATACTGTATTTTTTCAAATCCGGCATTCTCTAGATCACCATTTCCTAAATTCTTACCCTTGCATCCTTTAAGCTTTGCAATGGATTGTTCAAGGAAGCTGACCTGTCTGGCAATGGCTTCCACAAGAAGATAGGAATCCATTGCCCGTATTTCCATCCATCCCTCCTGCCTCTCAAGGGAAATCTTCAGCCAATTTTCCACCGTCTGATACCGGTCAAGCTCCTCTGTGAACTTGGCCGTCAGCTCAGAAGATACCTTTTTCCCAGCCAAATACTGGCAAGCTTCTTCCTTATCCGAATTCATTTCATGCTGCTGATAAAAATACAGCTTGCTCGGGGTTTTCAGTTTGGAATGACCAAAGGTAGGAATCTGATCATTGAGACGGCCTTCAAAAGTACGAACATCCCTCTCTTCTTTTATCAGCCAATGTTCTTCCATATCTTCACCTGTCAGATGTCTGATCGCATCTTGGAAGTTTCCTGCCTCCAGATTTTTATAATCAATGGGCTCCCCCTTCTTTTTCACCCTTATACTACCCGATTTGGGCTTCCGGATTGCCGCATAGGCCTTTTCCATTATTTTTACCCAAAGAGCTCCCTTGGAATAAGAATCCTTCCTCTGCTTCGAGTCCTGCTCAACTCTCTCCGGAATAGTCTTTGATACAGTCACACAGATCCCCGGCAGAGACTCAACCTTCCCATCATAGTCACTATCATCATTCTTTTTGAAGAATCGTACCGTTACCGTTCCGTCTCCGTTGTCCTTCATCATACGCTTAATTGCACCTGGATTTCGTACAACGACACTGGCAAGAGCAGAAATAAAATAGCAGTCCCCCATGGCCCCTTGCTTAATATCCTTAAGCACCGGATCATGGGCAAACAGCGGTTCATCCTTTACAGAACGGAAGGAGTCTATGTATTTCTTCCCATTTTTTCTCTCAATCACCTTATTCATATTCACGTAGCCGTCATCTTCCACATGAATTTCCTGATCCTTTTTTCTTTTCACCAGATCGCCGTCCTGCTCCTGGATCAGATAGCCTAAAAGAACGGATGCATATTGTCTTTCCTGAAAGGCCTGGGAGGTCGTGATGATCTGTTTGAGCTTCAGCACAAGCTCATTTCTAATCATTTTCTGAGCATTCACATAGGTCTCTTCCCTATCATTCTCATAACTGAAAATTCCCTTAAGCAATAGCTTCGGTATTTCATTGAAGAGTGAATCCTCACGCCATCCCTGCTCCTTTTGTAGGCGAGCCACAAACACCTTGCTGACAGCCAGTAATCTAGTCTCCCGGCTAAAGGCAAGTCTACGGTCTGCCGTTGTACTGAGAATATTTTCCTGCAATCGTACAAAGGAATGGGCATCCTGATTTTCCCGTTTCTTCAGCCGACTCACCGTATCCTGACTAAAAATCTTTGCGGTCATCTCTTCACTATCACCAAGGCTGATTCCTGCCTGACGTTCCAGATTGCGAAGCCTTCTTTCTTCTGCTGAAATCTTCTTGCCGTCTTCATCTTCCTCAATGGTATGTCCCGTCAACGCCTGATAGTCCTTATAATCTCTACTCCACTCATAGGTCTGTCTGAAAATATGCTTACGGTTCAACAAATTCTCTATGGTTTGCTTTTGATAGATAAGACAATCAAGACTCATTCCGTAGTCACCAAGCACAGTATTCACATGATGCCGATAATATTGAAAAGTTCGGTCAGCCTGTTTCAGCTGTTTCTTCTGGTCAGCGTTTAAGCGCATTCCTTTCCGTTTAGCTTGAAACTGCTTCTCCACCTCAAGAATAGAAAGACACTGCACCAAATGCTCAGTAATAAAGCCTGCACTCAGATATTCCTTCCTGGCCTTCTCATCCCAAAGTTTTCCTGCATAATCAAGATACATTGCAAGGAGATCTTCCTTCGATGCATTGTCAAATACTTCTGCGTAACCGCTTTCCTGATAGTTCTTCGCCAAAGCTGAGATTGATTTGGCCTTCTGATCCAGTTGGCCCCTCAATTCCAGTCGTTTTTGAGCATTTTCAAGCGTTCTTGTTGCTTCATGCCGTAGCTTATCTAAATCTTCCAGATTCCCCAAATACTTCATCCAAGGTTCCTTTGCATAGAATTCTATCACCTGCAGATAACCCTTTGAAACACTCTCGTTCATCCGATCCTGCCATTCCTCTGTCACCTGAAAATTCTGCCGGTTCAAAGTTTCTCTAGCTAGCTCCGCCTGTTTTTCAAGCTGTCTTGATCTGGTATTGATTACCCGGGAGATTTCCTGTCGGAGAGCTTCCTGCTTTTCCTTATACTGACTCTCTAGCTGTTCAAGCTCCGGATTCTGTTCTTCTTGTCCCTGGGCAACCTTTTTTGCCACAATCTGGTTCTCGAATCCCTGAACTTCCACAAGAAGTTTCTCTGCCTGAAGCACAGATTCTCTGGCTTCCTCAGCTAGCTTTTGCATCCGCTCCTGCAATACAGAAACTGCGCGGTTCTTTGCTGTGTTATATACAGGAGCAGCTCCATTTTTCATAGCAAAAGAGGTGTCTAGGGTCCTGTCATTTTGCTCTCTCTGATGAATCCGAACCGGATTGTTTACCTGTTTTGATTTTTGTCGAACAATCGGCGGCATATGCACCCCTCCCTGTTTCACTTTATTGTAACTATTTAGAATAATTGCACTTATTAATCATCCCAATTCAGAATATGAAAGTAATCCCATTCCTCCACAATCTGTTCCAGAAATGTTCTAACCTCATCCTCCTCAGGCGGCAGCTTAAGCTCCATATGGGTCAGTCTAAGGTATAACCGTCCTTCATCCGAATAGGCTGTACTGATACTACTCCTGCGGTTATAATCCATACATATAGAAAGCCCCTGGGAGTCCTCGCCGGAAAGTACCTCCATGGGAACGATTGCCTCCAGCACAAAGCTTCCTGTATCCACATCCAGAAGATGGTAACGCAGATAAACCACCAGCTCTCCTTCACCCGGAGCAATCCAAAGCTGGAGTGCTGGCTCATCCTTATAGGTAGTAATCATACATTCCTGCTGCATGGTATCTAGTGTTTCCTCAAGCTGCTGCAGTCTCATCAGCTCAATTACGGTTTTTTCAGGAATCTCCTGATCCTCGTCCTCCGGCAGAAGAAGCTCCTGAACCTCTCTCATGGCAAAGGCCTGATCCTGATCCCAATAAGCGTGACACAGGCTCGCTTCGCAAACATTCAGCTCCTTTCTAAACAGAAGCTTTTCGCAAGCTTTATACTGCATCAGATCTCCCTTCTCCGGGATATAGAAGTGATTTGCATCCGGGAATTCATTGCGGATCTCCGGAATAAACTGATTCATCAATGCCAAAAGAAGTGCCTCCATGCCCTTCTCTGCCCCACATTCCTCTACTATAATGCAGCCCTTGTATACTGACAGGAACAAATAAGCAAGAACCTTCTTATGATGTACGTATATTCCGGAAAGCTCCGGAAAGGCTCTTCCGTATTCCCCCTCTTCCTTCCTGTCCGGATGGGTTCTTTCCATTAGATCAAGGAGTGCCGTCCTCTCTGCTCCGGTTGCTCCCAGCGCCGTCCGAATCCGTCTCTTCTCCACTGCATTTGTAACCTTGTCATTCTCTGCAAAGACTGCACATTTCTCAATGTCATCCAGAGAAATTCTATAGAAGTTCTCTGATCCCTCAACGATAAAATGCTGCCCCAACAGGAGGCGTTGCCATTCCTCCTCCTGCTCCTTCAGAATCATCTCGTTACAACGGATACTACTGAAATCATGTTCCTTCAGATACTGCCGCAGCCGACGAAAAAGTACCTGGAAACTCTTATCATCAGAAGCGCTCACGCTCAGAAGTTCCGGCTCCTCATCCTGACTGGTAACCGCCATATATCCAGTGAATTCTTCAGAGTCCTCTTCCTTTTTCTTTAACAAAAATGCATCTGCATTTCCATCAGATACTGCCCAGCGAATCCAGCTCGGACAATGTCCCTCCAGCATTTGTGTGTGTCCCCTATATGCCTGTAAGAGTTGATATCTCATATTGTTATCATTCCTTTCATAATTCAGCGTATTACAGCTTCCATGGTTGAAACCGGTTATACTATAGTCATAGTTCTCATGGCACTGCATGCGTCTCTCAGTTCAATCAGGCATACTCCATTGGTTGCCTTCTCAAACTTTATCCCGTCAATCGAATTTTTCGGATTACGCCTTCTCTGCACCGTTGTTTTCCCATTCTCATCCTCATCAACAATATAGAGCGGGATGTTGCCACCATGAGGATTCTGAACCCTGAGAAATTTCTTCTTTTGCTTATTAATCTCATGCTCCTCAAGTGAAAGTACGGTATAGGCATGGGTTCCGCACATTCCTTTAAGGGTGTTTTCTCCGGCAACACCTTTTCCGTCAACAGCATCGAACTTCTTTGTTCCGAAGGAGCATTTTTTTTCACCATCCAGACCTTTTGCAAAGGCATTGAAGATTCCCAGCTCTGCTTCTGTGTAGATTGAGTCTCGGTTGTAATATTCCAAAGCTCCTTTATATATTTTCAGCATTTCATCTATCATGTTAAAAAGCTTATCTGCATTCTTTCCGCTGACCTTCCAGCAGTCCCTGAGCAACTTGTATCCTATGTCTTCGAAAGCCTTAAGTCTGATTTGACCGCCACCTGTATCCTTATTCTTCTTTGAGCTCTTCTGACCGCCATCCTTATGCTTAAACTCAAGCTTCTTTGTGCGAATCGTTTTATTCCCTTCCCAGTCATAATCCTGCAAGCTGTCCAGCATCTTGTCGCTAAGTTCCTGTCCATTGCTGACTTTAAGCTGTGATATCAGCTTTTTCAGATATGCACCCAGCTTATCCATTGTATCCATATAGGTTTTCGTATCCATTGCCTGGATTTCCAATAATTTTACCTGGGAACGAAGCGCCTTCTCCATCATCGCCTCTATGTTCTTATATCCGTCCAGCTCTTTCTTGAACTGGGCCTCTAAATTCTTAGGATATGACATCTCCTTTTGGGCCAGATACTTCATTGCTATTTTATCCCTCTTCTTATCATGCTGTTTGTAAAAATATAACTCAGACGGACTATCCAAAATTTTTCCCTCCACTACCGGACCTTTACCCGTAAAATGTCCTTGAAATGCCTGAATCGGGTTTTCCTTGTCTTTTTCAAAATCCTTGAAAATGGATGCCTTTTCGCCTGTCAGATGCACCATGGCCCGACTAAACTGACCGCCCTCAATCTCCTTGTAATTAATGGATTCGCCCTTGCCTCTAACCCTAAGATTATTGTACTTATCATCTTTCTTATTACGCACAGCTGCATAGGCTTTTTCCATCATCTTTACCCATAGGGCACCTTTGGAGTAAGGATCCACCTTTGAATGTGTGTCCTTATAGGTTCTTTCCGGAATAGTCTTATCAACTGTAACATAATATGCTTTTCGGTGTGTTTTCCCGTCACCTAAAAAATCATCATCTTTCACATAATCATAGAAGCGGACAGTTACCGTCCCATTCCCATTATCCTTCATCATTTCTTTGATTGTCTCAGGATTTTTTGATACAATGCTTGCCAGAGCTGCCAGAAAGTAACAATCTCCTAGAGCTCCCTGGTGAATATCCTTAAGCATAGGGTCATGGGCAAACAAGGGCTCATTTTTTACGGACTTCAGTCTGTCTGTATAAAATCTATCGTCCTTTTCCAGCTGGACACCAAAGTCTCCATAGCTTTTATCATATACCCTGACCTCCTCCGCCATGCCGCCCTTAACCAGCTCTCCCATCTGCTCTGAATGCAGATAGCCAAGAATCAGTGTTGCATACTGTCTCTCTTGAAAAATTGGGGAAGTCCTCTGAATCTGACCTAGCTTTTCCATAAGGTTTTTCCTGAGCCATTGCTGTCTCTGCACATAAGACCTGATGTCATAGGCTTCGTAGCTTTTCACCATCTTGTTCACAAGCGGCAGGATTTCCTCAAACTGTAGATCTTCCTTTTCCAAATGTTTAGATTTTAAATCACATAGGATTTTTGCACAGACATAACAAAGTCTGATTTCCTTATTCTCGACCTGCTTTCGCTCCTTTGTACTAGACAAAACATCTTTTTGTAACCGAAATACCGAATAGAAAGTATTATTCTTCCTCTGCTGCTTTGTCAATGGTGCTAAAAATTTCTTACTGGTTTCTATATCGTAAACAGGTACCTCTTTCTTAAGCTCCGATGTATTCACTATTCCTGCCCGTCTTTCTAGCTCACGAAGCCTTTTTTCCGACATACTTAACCCTAGATTTTCTGCATCTGGATTTCGGTTCTCCTGTTCACCGCCAAACAAGCTCTGATAAGCCTCATAATCCCTATTCCATGCATCGATTCTTTCCGCATTTTGTGTACGCTTTGCCAGTTCATTGATATTTTTTTTACTATAGGACAGACGGTCAAGACTCATCCCATAATCACCAAGAACCGTGTTCACGTGTTGCTCATAATAGGTCATAATCTGATCCGCTCTTTTGTAACGTTCTCTTTCTTCCTTGGTCAGCTTCTTTTTAGAACGCTTTTTCCTGTCTGCTTTCCAGATATCTAACATCGTAAGACTGGGTTCGATGCTATTCCTGATATATACCGGATTCAACAACTGCTCCCTGGTCTTCTGCTGGGAAAGTCTGTTTGTAAATTCCAAGACCATCTTATTCAACGCTTCCATCGGTACTTTCTTGTAGCCTTTAGAATCTGCTGATTTCTTATGTTGTTCTGCCCCGGCAGCAATGGATCTGGCACCTGCATCCAGCTCCTTCCGATATTTCATGCGTCTTTCTACACTGGCAAGTTCATCTTTGAGCTCTTCAATTTCGGAACCGTCAAAAAACACCACACTCTTATATTTGACAAGATCTTCTCCCTCAAAGATCTCCCAGGCTTTGATGGTCTCACGCAAGATACCCACCTGTGCTTCATCACGCCATTCATCTGTGATCTCCATATGGCATTCCCGCATAGCTTCTTCCGTAAGCTCGACCTGTTTCTCCATCTGTTCCCTTTTGAGATTACAGATAGCAGCAGCCGTGTTCAGAAGCTCTTTTCTGTTTTTCCAGACTGCTGTTGTCAGTTCATCGATAATCTGATTCAAATCATCTTCATTAATTTTCCGGTCTTTATCCTGATTGGTTAACTTCTCCTGATTCGTTTTAATCAAATTATTAAGATACCCCAAATCAGTCAGCTTCTGTTTCATAAGAGTTGTCTGTTTGTTCGCCTCATCGGCAATATTCATAACTTCCTCTTCAAGAATAGAAAAGCGTGTCCTAGGACGCTCCTGTCTTATGCTCTGTATCCTAGCTGCTCCATTCATTCCCTGCGGAACATTCTGTATCTGACTAACACCTTCCTGCGACTGCACTTGGATTCCAACTGGTTGCTGCTTTTTCTCTTTTATTTTCACTGTTGGTGGCATAGGCATTGCCTCCTTTACAAATACTCTTACTATAATTTTATCTTACGTCCGATTTTTTATGATTTATTATAACATATTACCAACCATGTCAAATAAATTGCGTAAGTTTTTATGATGCTGTATCATAAAACTTAACAGAAGATTCTCGTATATTTTAATATACGAGAATATGCCAATCATGGCTAAACTAAGAAAATTTTAATATTAAGAGGAAGACCATTATGAGTACAAATTCCAAACACCAACTGGCTCTTGCAGTCATTGATCGTCTAAAAAAAGAATACCCCCACACCACCTGCACTCTGGATTATTCAGAAGCTTGGAAGCTTCTTGTCAGTGTTCGCCTTGCTGCCCAGTGCACCGATGCCAGAGTAAATGTTGTGGTTCAAGATCTCTACGCCAAGTATCCGGATATTGCTTCTCTTGCTCAGGCAACTCCTGAAGAAATTGAAGAAATTGTTCGTCCCTGTGGTTTGGGAAAAAGTAAGGCCAGAGATATCAACGCCTGCATGCGGATGCTGCGAGATGATTTTGACGGAAAGGTTCCCAGAGATTTAAACACCCTTCTAAAGCTTCCCGGTGTCGGACGAAAAAGTGCCAATCTTATTATGGGAGATGTGTACGGCGAACCTGCCATTGTAACAGACACCCACTGTATTCGCCTTAGTAATCGTATTGGACTGGTGGAGAATACCAAGGATCCGAAGAAAGTTGAGATGGCTCTTTGGAAGATTATCCCTCCCGAAGAGAGCAATGATTTTTGCCACCGCATGGTGGATCATGGGCGGGAGGTGTGCACAGCAAGAACCACACCTCACTGTGACAAATGTTGCCTGGCAGATATATGCGAAAAAACCGGCGTGGATTAATCCACGCCGGTTTTTTCGTCTTTATGATCCTGAATTATTACTCATATTCTTTAGAGTCTCTACAAATTCCAAATCATCTGCTTTCACTTTCAGATTTGAGCAATATTCCTTTCCTTCCGGTGTCTTTACGGTAATTTCAATGATGCTTCCTTCCATAATAGCCTCCTGAGACACTGCTCTTAAAAACATAGGAAACTTTGGATGATTTCTCTGGAATGTTGCCAGTCCGCTTTGTATCTTTTGTAACATTGCAATCTGATTAAAATTCATGCATCTACTCCTCTCATTTTACACTGATAGCACTCTTTTCATATAGCCTAGCAAGAGCCAAGCCAGTAAAATGATTATAGCATCCCTTCAACTATTTGTGTTATTAAGTCTCTATAAAAAAATTCTCTCAGTTTATATTTTCTTAAGTAGCCCTTAAGACTTTTTCGATTTCTTTAAGAGTTTTAACATACTTTGGACATATTTCCTCTATATACTAATAGTCAGATAGTTGATACACAATCAATCAACTATCCCCCCTCATAAAGTTGTACACCTTCCAAGGTGTACACTTTACTCTCATTCCTTTAGATAACTATAACAACAACAAGAAAACGTCAGCCGAGGCTGACGTTTTCTTGTTGTTGTTATTCTCTTTTTGTTAATCCTTTTTTCCCTTTTGTTTATCCATTTTTAAAAGGTTTCTGATGCAAAGAACTCTTGGGCTAACCGAATCATATAGGCGGTATCCTTTGCCCCTGCCGTTTCATAAGGTGAATGCATGGCTAGCTGAGCTAATCCAATATCTACTGTTCTTACCGGAACCTGAAGTGCCGACAGATTTCCCAAAGTAGACCCTCCCAGCATATCTGAACGGTTATGGAAGATCTGGTAAGGAATCTGGGCCTTTTTACACAAAGATTTAAATATCGCCGCTGACATTCCATCGGTAGTATATTTTTGATTGGCACTGTATTTCATTACCACGCCACTATTTAAATAAGGTCGATTGGTAAGGCAGCTCATTTCCGGATAGTTTGGATGCAGGCCATGGGCATTGTCTGCCGACAGCATAAAGCTCCCTGCCAAAAGCCTTCGGTAGTCTCCGGCACTTATCCCCAAACTTTCGCAGATTCTAAGTAAGCTATCCACAAGAAACGTTGAGGCAGCACCCTGTTTGGTTCCACTTCCCACTTCCTCATTATCAAATACCACATGCACTGGCATAGATTCCTTAGTTTCTGATGATAAAAAGCCTTCCAAAGATGCATAGGCACACTGCAAGTCATCTAATCTTCCACTGGAGATAAATTCTAAATCAGCTCCCCACTGGCTTCCTTTCATACGGTTATACAAAAACAGATCACTTCCCAGGATTTCTTCTTCTCTCACGCCTGCAGTCTCTGCAATCAGTTCCATAAACTTATGATCCTTGCATTCTCCGCAGGCAAAAAGAGGCAACAGATCTTTCTGGACATTGTACTTGTAGCCATCGTTGGCACTGCGATTCATATGAATAGCCAGATTAGGGATCAGACAAAGATCTCGGTCCACAGACACTAACTGGCTCTTTAAGCCTTCTTTTGTCTCAACAATAATCCGGCCTGCCACAGAAAGGGGACGATCAAACCAGGGTGCCATTAGCATTCCACCGTATTTTTCTACATTTAGCTTTACATAATGGCTCTCTACCCCTATTTCCGGATTCTCCTTTATTTTAAAGGTAGGGGAATCACTGTGGCTTGCCATAATATGAAAACCTAGCAATCCTTTCTCTGGGATTCGAAATGCAAGAATGGCAGAATCATTTCTTGTAACAAAATATTTTCCACCCACATGCAGATCCCAGGGCTCTTTTTCTGATAGCTTCACATAGCCTTCCCGGGAAAGTCGCCTGCTCATCTGATTTACTCCATGAAAAACACTGGGGCTATTCTCTATAAAGTCCAACAAGGCCTTATTAATTTCCTGATCCTCTTTTGTAATATTCATATTTACTTAACTTGCCTCCACTTGCTTCCTCTTTTGTCAACCTTTCTTCTACCTCCAGGTCTCCACATCTTCCAGGTTCGGATCTGAGTGTTCCAGCTCCCTAGAGTAACGATATACGATTTCCACTACATCCTCATTAGTCAAATTTCTTTCATTCTTGACCCATCTGGCCATGAGAAATTCCCGGATCAGCCGTAAACTGACAAAGGCTATATTGGCTTTATTGAGAGCCTCCCCATCATATACTGCACCGCAGAAATAGGTAGATATGAAATAAACTAAGAGTTGTTCCTGCTGTATGTCCCACTGTGGAAAATTCTCTTTTACATAATTATCAAAATCTCTTGAAAGTAATTCATGCTTCTCAAAACCATTTTCAGGATTATTCTTAAAAAGCAGGACCTCTGCCTCGCAAATAAAATTCTCCCACTCATCTCTTAAAAGTTCTAGATCATGGAGCTTTCTAAATAACCTTCTTGTTTTTTTGTAGTCTTTAATCCGACAAACCGCGTCTTTCTTCTGGTTTTTCCATTTTTTTTCAAAAAAAGCAATCGCCCTATCCCCTGCGTAGCGATCTATTAACTCCTCACAGGAAAACAACTGACTATCGTTAATTCGTCTCTGAATATCATGAACCAAACCTTCCATTAAAAGCAGACGCACCGGAATCGGAAGGTCTCGGTTCTGGGCCATATTTAAAAGGGCTGTCCTGGTATCCGCCAAAATGAAGTATAGGAAGGGATCATAATCGTCATAGGACTCATCCCCCTCTTGTTCATATTCCAAGAAAATCACCGGCTCTTCTCGGTTCATAACAATCCTTGCCACCTCCGGACAGGAAAGCGATAAAGTAACCTCTCTGATTCCCTCAAACTCTTCAATATGTCTGGGATAAAGTTTACAGGTTTTGCAAAGAGACTTCTCCCCCAACTCCCTATATATATCACAGAGGTTTTCCTGATTTAAAAATGCACATCTTCCATCTGTAGTTCGGCGAAAGGTTCGATTCCACCACTGAATAGAAGTAAACAGACGGTGACTGATATCTCCGCCAGCTGTAAACATGGCATTTCCATATTTTTTTAAGGTCTTGGCATCTATGACAATCTGCCAGCCTGCACAGCAGGTATCCTCACAATCCCCTGCAATGCACTGAAATTCGCTATAATAATCCGGAAATGTGTATAGCATAGTTAACCCTTCCTCTCTCTAAAGCCTTACTGGTCGTATTGATGAAATTGCCGCTTTCCAAGACGGACCTCCTTCAAGTGCTCAGCAAGCTTTGGATCCATATGATCCATCAAATAATTTCTGGAAGTCTCCTGTCTTTTTTCACTCTCTTCCTTAATCTGACGGTTCACTAGTTCAACTTCCTCCAGAAATTCCCTGGAAGAAATAAGGGATGCACCCCGTCCTCTTGTTACTACCTGCTCCACCCCATCAGAAGTTACCACAGTCACATGATATTTCTTTCCTATGTGGTGGGCTACTTTTTCAATATATTGATCGGCTGTCTCTGCTTCCTTTGTAAATACCACATGAATGTTGTGATATTTATAGACCTCCATGGCGTCCTTCTCCACCTTGTAGGCGTCAAATACCAAGATCACGGCACATTTTTTAAATCCCTGATAATTGCACAAAACATCCATCAGCTTATTTCTGGCACTTTGGATATTCTCCTTTGCCAGGTCTTTTAAATCTTCCCAGGCAAAGATTACATTGTAACCATCCACCAAAAGATATTCTTCGATAGGATCCAGATCCTTTGTATCCTCAGACTTTGCCCCTACTGTTACATGGGAAGCCTTGTGGGGCTTATGCTCCACCTTTCCATAGGTTCGTATAAAAATTTCTTCTAGTTCCTTATCTTCCTCATAACTAGTAGAAATATAGCTTTTACCCCCAGTCTTTGGTGCCTGCACATCCCTGGCATCTTTATGTTTGTAACTATTCCTTTTTCCCAACTGCCTTTCTATATGCATCTTGTCAAAGACCTCATTCCAAGGCACTGCATAACCGGCACCGTGGGCACAAAAGACAGATCCTGTAGGATTTTCCAGGTCTCTTTCCGGATCATAGGAAATAGCTTCTATCACTTCCTCAGAATTATGACAGGGGTAATATCCCTTATAAGTACAGGTTAAATGCCCCATACCCCTGGTATACTCTGTAACCTCCATGGCATACTCTCCCATACAGGCTACAGGGGCTTGCCCTGTGATCACTGAACGATTCTTTTCCGTCTGAGGAGTATCAAAAGTCCCATACATCCGCTGAATATCTGTCATGGCTCTTCCCACATATTCCGAGGGAATTTCCAAACGAAAACTAAAAAATGGCTCCAGCAAAATATTTTCTGCCTGCATTAGACCCTGACGTACTGCCCGGTAGGTGGACTGTCTGAAATCTCCACCTTCTGTGTGCTTTAAATGGGCCTTTCCTGCCATCAAGGTGATTTTTACATCTGTCAGTGATGATCCTGTAAGAACTCCCTTGTGGTCTTTCTCCTCCAAGTGGGTTAAAATCAGTCGCTGCCAGTTTTTATCCAACATGTCCTCACTACACTCTGTTCCAAACACCAGGCCACTGCCAACTTCCCCCGGCTCCATTTTCAGGTGGACCTCTGCATAATGTCTTAAGGGTTCAAAATGCCCGACCCCCTCCACCACATTTCCAATGGTTTCTTTGTAGACAATGCTTCCAGCTCCAAAGGACGGTTCCACAAAAAACCGCTCCATCATCAGGCTTTTCAGCACTTCCTTTTGGACCTCTCCCATAAGCTGCACATGGATTTCCCCCAAGGCTTCCTTCCATACCACCTTTAACATGGGGTCTTCTTCTTCTAACTCTCGAAGGTAGCCTAACATCTTATGCGGGTCCACCTTATCAGGAACTTCCACCTGATAATTAATAACCGGAGCCAGCACAGGAATCTCTGATTCTTCTTCACTTCCAAGGCCCTGTCCCGGATAGCTGGCAGTTAGTCCTGTAACAGCACAGATTGATCCTGCAGAAATTTCCTGCACCATCTCATATTTTTCACCGGAATAAATACGGATCTGGTTTACTTTTTCTTCCCAGTCACTGCCATCCCGAAAGCGGCCTTGCAACAAATCCTTTACTTGCAAAGTCCCAGAAGTAATCTTTAAGTGGGTCAGTCGTTCTCCCTTAGGGTCTCTGGAAATCTTATAAACCTTTCCACCAAAGTCCGCATCTTCCGATGTAGATTTCATAAATTGGGAATTTCCGCAAAATAACTCCATGGCATCTAAAAGTTCCTGAATGCCTTTTTGCTTTAATGCCGATCCAAAATAGCAGGGAAAAACCTTACGGCCTCCAATAAGCCTTGCTATCGTATCCTGGCTGATTTCCCCCTGGTCTAAGTATTCCTCCAGGGCATCCTCCCGGCAGGTAGCAAGATTCTCATAGAAAGTCTCATAAAAATCCTTTTGATCCTCTGTCATCTCCCCCGAAAATGCCGGAAAAGCAAAGCAGGCTTCATCCAGGTTCTTCTGCAGATCCCCAAGAAGAGTCTGGGGATTGGTTCCTTCCTGGTCCATTTTGTTAATAAATAAAAATGTAGGAACCTGATAGTGTTTTAAGAGACTCCACAAGGTTCTGGTATGGCCTTGAACTGAGTCAGCCCCATTAATCACTAAAACTGCCACATCCAGCACCTGCAAGGTCCTCTCCATCTCCGCCGCAAAGTCCACATGCCCCGGAGTGTCAAGAAGTGTCACCGGAAGATTATGGAGATTTACCTCCGCCTGTTTGGAAAAAATAGTAATCCCCCGTTCTCTTTCTAGGGCATAAGTATCCAAATAGGCATCCTTGTGATCTACTCTTCCAGCTTTGCGGATCTTTCCCGTAAGATACAATATGCTCTCTGATAAAGTTGTCTTTCCGGCATCTACATGAGCCACTAATCCTACTGTTATATGCATCCACAACACCTCTTTATTACTTACTTATTAGGATTACTCCTGTCCTTTTACTTCTAGATACTTTTCACGAAGTTCCTGCAATTTCTGACGATAAGCCACTGACTGCTTCTTCTCTAAAAGTTCTGCCCTTACATGTTCCTTTACATCTTCAAACTCTGGAACTACAGCATCCACCTTCTTCTCAACCTTAATCAAATGATATCCAAACTGGGTCTGTACAGGTCCGATAATAGTTCCAACCTCTCCCTCAAAAGCAGCCTTCTCAAACTCAGGAACCATCTGGCCTTTTCCAAACTCTCCAAGGTTTCCCCCTCTTTCTTTGGAAGGACAGGTAGAAAATTCCATGGCTGCATCCTCAAAGGATTTGCTTCCACTTTCAATTTCCTTCTTTACATCTTCAATAGCCTCCAGATTCTCCATCAAAATGTGCTTTGCACTAACTCTTGCCGAAGTTCCAAAATGCTCTTTATTTAAATTAAAATATTCCAGCAAATCTTCCTCACTGGCCTCTACCTCTTTTAAAATAACAGACACTGCAAGCTGTGATAAAATGTCTTTCTTGGTATTCTCAAGAACCATCTTAAAATCCTCTGTCTCCTCTAACTTAAGATCTTCTCCTAGCTTGGTAAACAAGCGCATGTTAATTAACTGATCCAGATATTGCTGTCTAAACTGGGGATTCTGAATATAGGCCTGATGCTCTCTGGGTGCGCTTTTAAGCACTGCATCCAGCTGTGCCTCTGTAATCTCTTCTCCTGCAACTACTGCTAAAACTTTGCTCTCACTCATGATAATATTCTCCTTGTTTTCATTTATAACAATACAGGGAGATATGGGTTTCCCACATATTTCCCTGTTAAAGTCATTTCATATTTTTAATTGTCTGTACTGTCCAAAGCTTTCGTAAACTTTCTATGCCAACTGCAATACGTTAATTACCAGTACCCATACCATGCTATAGTAAATCACTACTGCCGTCAAGTCATTCACAGTAGAAATCAAGGGACCGGAGGCCACCGCCGGATCCACTCCCAGCTTGGTAAATACAATGGGAACAATGGTTCCGATTAAACTGGACACCGTCATCGCCACCAAAAGGGATACTCCTACGCATCCGGAAATTGCAAAGGCATTGAGTAAAATATTTACCTTAAATATATAGATATAAATTCCTATGACAATAAATGCCATAATTCCAAGAAGCAATCCATTGGTAAATCCAACCTTCACTTCTTTCATAATCAAGGTGAAAATTTCCTTGCCGTCTAACTCCTCGTCAATCAATACACGAATGGTAACCGCCAAAGACTGAGTTCCAACATTTCCCGCCATACCTAAGATCATAGACTGGAAACATACCACCAAGGCAATCTTTGAAACCACCCCTTCAAAAACACCTACCACAGAGGATACCCCCATAGCTAAGAACAATAAAATTACCAGCCAGGGAAGTCTCTTTCTCACACTTTCTGTAAGGGTTTCTTCTAAGTCTTCCTCTTCCGTCAAACCGGCCAACTTAGCATAGTCTTCACCCATCTCGTCATCCACCACCTCAACAATATCCTGGGAGGTAATAACACCGATGATCTCATCTTCGCTATTTAAAACGGGAATAGAATCCTCCGCATAGTCCCTTAATCGGTCAATACAGTCACTGATCAGCTCATGATCTCGAACGTAAGGATAAGAGGTTGTAATTAAATCCTCTAAATTCACATAAGTTCTAGCAATGATGAGATCTTTAAGATCTAGGGCTCCATAGAATTTTCCTTCCTCATCTGACACATAGATAGTGGAAATATTATCATTATCCTCCGCTTGGGCCACCAAAGACTTCATTGCAGCTTTAATGGTAAGATTCCTACTAATCTCGATGAAGTTAGTAGTCATCTTGCTACCGATCTCATCCTCCTCATAGGACCGGATCAGGGCAATGTCTTCTCGCCTGTCTTCATCAATGAGTTTTAGGATCTGCTTTCTATCATCTTCCTCCAACTCTTCCAGGACATCTACCGCATCGTCAGAGTCCATGTTCTCTACGATCTTTGCTGCACTGCGAATATCCAACTCACCCATGTAGTCATCTACATCATCAATATAGGTGAAAATTTCAGACACACGCTCTGCGCCTAAAACATGATATAACTTTTTACGATCTTCTTCCGGTAAAAGCTGCAAGGCTCCGGCAATATCATTTTCATGATAGTTATCTAACTGGGCCAGAATCTCTTCATCCGGCAAATCACTACTTAATATGGCCGCCAGTTCTTCCTCGTAATCCGGAATCACGATTTCTTCATTATTTTCCATAAGGATTCTTCCTCCTTGTCTCTAACATAATTTTTTATTAGACACCATGAGGAATCTGTAAACAATACATTAACGTCTACTCTATCACTAGAGAAGATATAACTCTCATCTGACAAATAAACTTACATATATAGAAGGTTCATATAAGGGATCAGGCCCTATAGCTTCCTGTTCACTGACTCCACCATCGTGGTTTCGACTTCGCCCTCTACTATCGCCACTATCCATTATATTCACCTACCTTTCAATCCGAATTCATACAAAGTTAGTATACTACTTCGCTATATTTGTGTCAAAAACAATCCCCTTTTTTATGAAGATTTAACCAGGCTGTTACAAAAAAAGTGTTGTAGCAACAATCCCGAAAATCGTTGCCACAACACTTTCTTATGTACAGTTTATTCCGAATCCGAAGAATCACTACTGTCTACAGTAATCATATTATTAATAATATCTGTACTAACCTGATATACCAGCTTTGATCCATCTACCATGAGATAACGACTTCCATCTCCGGTTTCCTTTCCGATATAAACCGTAAAGCTTTCTTTATCATCTCCATTTTTATAGGTTGCTGTTGCTGTGGTTCTCTCAGCTTCTGTCAGGCCATACTTTGAAAGTGTTTCATCTGTCACGTGATAATCCACTGGCTCTGACAGGCTTAATGCTCCAAATCCTCCAGCCAATTCGCTAAGGTCATCCTCGTCCTTATACTTGGTGGTCTCTCCATTTACTGTAATTTCTACTTTCTTGAGATTTCCGCTTCCAATACTTGGAACGTCGTCATTATCCACAACACCGCTTAAATCAAATTGCAAACTGCCTGTAAGGGTACTGTCAATAGTGTAGACCTTTTCGCTGTCATCTATAGATGCATAGTAATTTTCACCTGTGGTATCTCCCACATGAAGGGTGTGCTCCTTGTCATCGCTATCGGTATAGCTAATTTCATAGAGGGGACTGGTAAGTCCATAGTCCTCTAAATCATCCGGGTCATCAATTTCTCTCACAGCCTCCAGCCCTGTAATGGTGGATTCTAGACTTTCTATGGTGGACTGATCCATAGGAATTTCATGGTCCCCATCATAATACCAGGTACCATCCTCTGATACGAAAGTCATGCTAGTGCTTCCGTTAGTGTAGCTAATTTTTGTTAAGGAGTCGGCATCTACCAAATAAATTTCTGCCTCTTTCTCCTCCTCTTCTTTTTTGTTTTCTGCATGCTTATTGTAAGCACTAAGGCCAAAGTACACAGCCACCAGGGCCACCAGTACAATAAGAAGGATCATCAGTTTATTTTTCTTCATAACAATCCCTCCTTAAGCCTTTCTTCGTTTCCACCATTTACTAAATCCGTAAACTACAATAATCAATGGAATACCGAAAATAATCAGGATGCTGATAGGACCTGCATACTGCATGGTATTATTGGTAACTTCCAGACTCTTAGATGCAATGGCCAAGTTTTGAACTCCATCAAAATTGTTTGTTACTGCATTCATAAACAAGGTAAGGTTTTCCAATGTAGAGAATGCGTCTGTCACCTGACTGTCTATCATAGAGGTGGAAGAAATTACTGTAAGTTTTGCTTCCTTTGTAGTGGTGCTATCAGAACTATCACTGCTGTCACTATCGGAAGAATCGCTATCCGAAGAATCACTATCGGAACTATCGCTGTCACTATCTGAGTTACTTATGGTCTCTGTAGCCACTGCTCCCAACACATAAGTACCCTGCTCCTGGGAATCCTCTGTCACTGCATAGGCATTGTCAGATGTTGTTAAGAAAGATTCCACATCGATGGAGTCATTTGCCGGATCTGTAAGGGTAAGTCCGTGGGCGTTAATAAACATTACCATATTAGAGGACAAGCCCTCTGCCAAATCTCCTGTTGCAGTTACATTTGGGAAAATGTAATAATAATTTCCCTGGTAGCTGCGTTCCATATCTGCAATGTACCCATCAGTTCTTTGCATACCATAAGTGTTAAGAAGCTCATCTAAGTTTGGAACCTCTCCGTCGATTTCTCCTAAGATAATAAAGACCTTACCACCATCATTCATATAGTCTTCAATCATGGTCTTCTCATCTTCTGTAAGGTCTGAGCTGATACCATTAATAAAGAGAAGATCGCAGTCCTCCGGAATCTCGCTCTTCATCATAAGATTGATTTCTTCCTCTTCCATGTTATTCTTACTCATAAGGTCTGTTACAGAAGTTGAGAAAGAAGTTTCTCCGTGTCCGGAGGTATAATACATTTTATTGCTGTCGGTACTGGTTACATAATTCACTGCACTGGTAAGCTGTCCCTCCCCGTCAAACTCTGTGGCGGAACTGCTGCCGGTAGTATAGTAAGAGTAGCTATCTGTTACCAAAATGCTGGAGAAAGCCACTGTGGTACTTTTTCCTGTATCCTCGCACTTTACAAGGATTGTATCAGAAGAAACATTATTTTCTGTCAAAGCTGATGGATGCTGTACCGGATCCACCCACTCTACACTGATCTTATTGGACAAGGCAGAATATTTACTTAAAAATGTCTTGATCTTGTCATCAGTACTGCTTTTTTCTGCATAAACCGTAAAGGTTACCTTGCTGTCTAAGTCCTTTAACAGATCCTTACTGGTATCTGTAATCTCATAAATTCGATTGTCACTAATATCTATATTTCGAACACTTTCCGGAAGCTGTCCTGCAATCAGATTGATTACCACCACAATTCCAATGGCCACTGCAATCAGTCCCACACTATAGCTTCCATTTTTGGAAGTCTGGCTTCCAAATAATTTCTTAATTTTCTCTACCATGGGAACCTCCTAACTCCAGCGTCTCTTTTGTATCATCTGAATGGTCAGGAAGTTGAACAAAAAGATGATAGACAAATACATGATGATACCGCTGACATCTAACAGGTTGTCAGACGAAATGCTGCTAAATGTGCTAAACAAATCCATTTTTCCAAATACATTTGCAAGAAGCCCTTCATAAAGAGAAGCCTTTACAATATATGGAATAATACTGCCCAGTAAAACCACAACTTCCAGCACAGCTGCCACCAGCCAATTGTTTGTCATTCGCCAAATTAAAGCAACCACAACAATAAAAATCACGATCACTCCCACTAGATTAATCCATGCAGCACTTCCAATAAAGTTGGTAAGGCCGCTCCAAAGGTAAGTGATCATCAGCACTCCAAAGGTTCCAATTGCTGCCAGGATCTGACTTTCTGTCAAAGAAGAAATAAACATTCCAATGGAAATATATACACTTCCCAAAAGGAAGAATACTAAAATTGCCAGATAATCTACTTTAATGTAGGCAGTTCCCTGAGACATAATAATCAATGGGAACATAAGGTAAATAATACAAGGCACTGCAAAGATACTAACCATTGCAAAAAATTTCCCCAAAACCACTTCTGTAAGACTTACAGGATAAGTAAGAAGCATCTGATCTGTCTTAGTTTTCCGGTCTTCTGCAAAGCTTCGCATAGTAAGCACTGGCACTGCAATGAGAAGCACAAAGGTAATACTAGACAATACATAGGAAAAATATGGATATCCATAATTTAAGTTGTAGGCCATAAAATAAACCCCTGTAAATGCTACTAAGAATGCAATAAATACATAGCCAATCATAGAGTTGAAATAGGATTTAAGCTCTCTTTTGTATATTGCTATCATTGCTCCTCACCTCCTTCCGGATAACCGCCCTCTAGGTCATCATAATTCACCTCTGGATTAATCTCCGGAACCTCTACTTCTACGTAATTCTTCTTAGGGTCTTCCTCATCTGCTTTCGAAGGCTCTGTTTTAGAGCTTTCCAGCTTAGAATCTCCTGAGCCAAAATCATGAATATTTTCCACAGAATTTCCCTGAGTAAGTTCAAGGAATACATCTTCCAGAGTATTCTTTGTCATGGCTAAGGTTCTAAGACTTGTATGGTTCTTAGCAAAGGCCGTAAAAATCTGCTCTCTGATATCTAAATTTCCCTTCACTCTTACAATTACCTTGGTAAGGGCATCCTTCTTTTCCTGGGTCTTGCTGCATTCGATAGATTCAATAGCGTCAATACCAGCCAGAATTCTTCGCACCTCATTTTCTCCTGCGGAAGTTTCCAGTTCTATATAGCCTTTGCGTCCAATACTTTCCTCCAACTTCTCCGGTGTATCGCTGGCCACCAGTTTCCCGTTGGAAATAATGATAATGTGATCGCACACTTCTCTGACTTCCGCCAAAATGTGAGAACTTAAAATCACAGTATGACGCTTGGACAAATTACGGATCAATTCACGAATCTCGATAATCTGCTTAGGGTCCAATCCTACGGTAGGCTCATCCAAAATAATAATTTCCGGGAATCCCAAAATAGCCTGGGCCAGTCCCACACGCTGTCTATATCCTTTGGAAAGATTTTGAATCAGACGATCCTTCACCCCGGTAAGTTTTGCCATAGACATAACATTTTCAATTTGGGTAGCTCTGTGGGCCTTTGGAATCTTCTTAAGTTCCGCTGCAAACTGTAAATACTCAGAAACTGTCATTTCCATATAAAGTGGAGGAATTTCCGGCAAATAACCAATACTTTTCTTTGCCACCTCCGGCTCCTTTAAAATATCATGGCCATTAATCATTACGTTGCCTTCTGTGGCTCCCAGATAACCGGTCATAATATTCATGGTTGTAGATTTTCCAGCACCATTGGGTCCCAGAAATCCGTAGATTTTTCCTTCTTCAATCGTGAAATTCAGATGGTCCACTGCTAGGTGATTTCCATATTTCTTCACGAGGTTCTCTACTTGAATCAATCCATTATCCTCCTTTAAAATACTGCAAGCCATCAACTCTTCAGCTTGATAGCCAATGTCTATTCTATGGAAAATCTATGGTGAATTATTGTTTTACTTATGTTGAAACTGTGAAAGAAATGTGTTGAAACTGTGAAACAAAAAAACTAGTAACCCAAAGACCCTCCATGATTTTTCCCTTATTTTCATTCCGGATTATTATAGGTTCCTAATTGTATCTACCGAGAAATCTAGGTATAATGAAAGCTAGTTATGCATTTTATACAGGAGTTTTTTATATATGGATATTAGAGAATATTTAAAAAAGAAAAAATTAATCACTGATGGATCTTTTGGTACTTTCTATGGTGCCAACTATCAAAGCTACGATATGCCGGAAATGGCCAACACGGCTCACCCAGAGCGGGTGCTTAGAATCCACGGAGCCTATATTCGTGCTGGTGCCAAGTTAATTCGCACCAACACCTTCGCCTCCAACACTGCGCTTTTAGCTGAGGATTGGGATGTAGTAAAGACAAATATTAAATCCGCCATTCATCTAGCAAACCGGGCAGTGCAGGATTCCAAAGAAGAAGTTTTTATTGCCGGAGACATAGGTCCTCTCCCAGGCATCGGGAAGCTTAGCGCCAAAGACACCACTGAGGAATATTATGAATTAGGAAAAATCTTTCTGACAGAAGGCCTACAGATCTTAACCTACGAAACCTTCCCTGACATGGTTTATGTTCTTCCAGCCATCAAACGATTAAAAGGAGAATTTCCAAGAGTTTTCATTATGATGCAATTTCGGCTGGACCAATTTGGTTACAGCAACTCCGGCATGAATGGAAACAAACTCTTAAAAGAAGCTCTTCAGGTGCCGGAAATTGACGCTGTAGGATTTAACTGTGGTGTAGGTCCAGGTCACATGCAAAAACTTTTACAGAAAATGACGCTACCTGCCGGCAAATATTACATTGCCCTTCCAAACTCTGGATATCCTAAGAGAAGCAGGGGAACTTTGCAATACTCTAACACCCCTAAATATTTTGCCAGCAAGGTGGCAGATTTGGCTGATTATGGCATTGACATTGTAGGAGGATGCTGCGGAACCAATCCTTCCTTTATTAAAGAGCTAAGCAAATTCCTTTCCCTAGAACCAACAAAAAAAGTCACCACTATAGCCGACTTGCAAGACTCCTATAAACAGGGGAAAAAGACCGGTTTCTTCTATAATGAGAAGGGAACTGTAAAAGACAAGAAACTAATTGCTGTGGAACTAGCACCTCCTACCAGTGCCAACGATGAGAAATTATTGGAAGCTGCTCATATGTTAGAAGCCTCTGGGGTAGATGTACTAACCTTCCCAGATTCTCCTTCCGGCCGTACCAGAGTTGACTCCGTACTTATGGCCTCCAAAGTCAAATTAGCTACCGGCATGACAGTAATGCCTCACATTTGCTGCAGAGACAAAAATGCCATTGCCATGCGATCTCTTCTTCTTGGAGCCCATATTAACAATATTCACAATTTACTAATTATTACCGGCGATCCCATTCCTTCAGCAGATCGCCAAACGGTAAAATCTGTATTTAACTTTGATTCCGTGGGACTTATGCACATCACCCAGGATATGAATGAAACCGAATTTCCTGAAGCACCCATGTGCTACGGAGGTGCCATTAATCAGGGGCGTCTTCGCATCGAATCGGAAATCAAAAGAGTGAAACGTAAAATGGAAGCCGGTGCAGAATTTTTCTTAACCCAACCTGTATTTTGCAAAGAAGAAGCTGAGAAATTGCGACAGATTAAGGAATCCACCGGTGCTAGAATTCTCTGCGGAATCATGCCACTAATCAGTAGACGTAATGCCCTCTTTATGAAGAATGAGATCAGCGGAATCTATATCCCTGATGAAGTAGCAGACCGCTATCCCGAAAAAACTTCAAAAGCCGAAGGGGAAGCTATTGGAATCTCCATTGCCAAAGAAGTTATGGAGTATACCAAAGACTTTGTAGACGGATATTATTTCTCCTTCCCATTTAACCGGGTTCATATGTTAGCCAAGATTCTGGATACTGATAGTGACACTACCACTAACAACTAAACAATAAATCCTTTGTAAACTTCGCAGGAATTTCCTATCATCAAAGATTATAAAAGAGACAGAAGGCACCGGATACTTCCGATGCCTTCTGTCTACTATATAAGGATAAAGAAAAATATGCGCGTCGTCTACTTCATTTACGCTGCCAAAACTCTTGATAAGAAGGTTCTGGTACGTTCTTCCTTCGGATCGCTAAATATTTCTTCTGGTTTTCCTTCTTCAACAATATATCCATCTGCCATAAAGATTACACGGTCAGATACGTCTCTTGCAAATCCCATTTCGTGGGTTACCACGATCATGGTCATTCCTTCTTTAGCCAGAGACTTCATAACTTCCAATACGTCTCCTACAAGTTCTGGGTCCAATGCGGAAGTTGGCTCATCAAAAAGCAGGGCTTTTGGTTCCATAGCCAAGGCTCTTGCAATAGCAACACGCTGCTGCTGTCCACCTGACAAGGTATTTGGATAATTATTTGCCTTATCTGCCATACCAACTTTCTCCAAAAGTTCCATAGCCAAAACTCTAGCCTCTGCCTTGGTGCAATGCTTTGCCAAAACCGGCGCCAGCATAACATTTTCAAGAACTGTCTTTAGAGGAAATAGGTTAAATCTTTGGAATACCATTCCAACTTCCTCTCTAAATCTACGGATATCATAGGTTCTGTCTGTAATAAAATCTCCCTGGTAGCTAATATCTCCACCTGTTGGTGTCTCTAACTGGTTAATGCATCGAAGAAAGGTACTCTTTCCTGATCCTGATGGTCCAATGATGGTGACTACTTCTCCCTCTTCTACATTTAAGCTAATATCTTTTAAAACTTCCAAATCTCCAAATTTTTTTGATAAATGTTCAACTTTTAACATAAGAATCACCTCATTTTTCTTTCTACCTGTTTCTGTATAATAATTAGGATTGATAATAATACCAAATAGAATGCCGCGATGGTGGTATAGGTTGGTATCATCTTGAAACTTAAAGCTGCGTAATTTTGTCCCATATGGGTAATCTCATTTACTGCAATTACGGACAAGAGGGCCGTATCTTTTACAGATATGATGAACTGATTGAAAAGTGCCGGCAGTGCAATCTTAAAGGCCGGTGGAATAATAACATGAATCAAAGTCTGAGCTCCTGTCATTCCCAAAGACTTTGCAGCTTCCTTCTGTCCAGGATCAATTCCTAATAATGCTCCTTTTACAATTTCTGAAATAAAGGCTCCTGAGTTAAGAGCGATAACGGCAATACCTACCGTTGTACTTTTTAGGTCAACACCTAATATTTTGGGGATAACGAAGTATCCATAGAGAGCCTGTACCATAAGTGGTGTTGCTCTGATAATCCAAATATATACGTTTGCTATTCCCTTTGTTACTGGGTTTTTTGCCTGTAAGGCATATCCACACAAACTTCCGATAACTGTACCAATGGCGATACCTACAACTGCAATCAACAAAGTGACTTTCAGTCCTTCAAATAACATCGGAAGCAGAACACTCAAAAAACTTAAATCCATATTTCTTCATCCTTTTCTATTCCCCTTCCCGTGAGAATCTCACGGGAAAGGTTATTTTTTATTTCTACTTCTAGGTTACAATTAATCTTCTATATTTAATTATTCACACCATGTAGCATATAACTCATCTGTGTATCCTGTCTGAATCAGATACTCTACTGCTGCATTGATTTCATCGTAGTATTCACAGTCCTTAGCGATCGCTACACAATATGGAGCCTGTCCTTGGTTAAACTCATCTCCTACAACTGCTAACTTCGTTTCTGTTGTAGTCTTAATGTAGAAGTTTGCTCCAGGACCATCCTGAATAACTGCGTCTACCTTACCCTGCTCTAAGGATTCATAAGCTGTTGTAATAGTATCGTGTACTTCTAAAGTAGTATCTGGAAGGTTCTTAGTTGCATAAGTATGAGAAGCGGTTCCTTTTTCAACTGCAATGGTCTTTCCTGCAAGATCATCTATGCTCTCAATTCCCTTGTCATCGTCTGTATTTACCATAACAACCTGACCAGAATCACAATAGATATCTGAGAAGTTCATTACTTCTTTTCTTTCATCTGTTGCACAAAGAGCTGCGGCTCCGATATCAATCTTATCTTCTGCAAGAGAAGTAGTTAATGCGGAATAATCCATTGCCTGAATTTCTCCGCCCTTGATTTCAAATCCTAAGATTTCCTGAAGCTTATTCAGAAGATCCAAATCGTATCCGATCAATGTACTTCCGTCATCATCATAATAAGTAAATGGTCCGAAAAGTCCGGTGGTTCCTACACTAAGTGTAACTCCTTCAAGAGATCCTTCAATGTCCTCCAACTTTACTTCATCTGAGCTAGATGAGGAAGCTGTGGAATCAGATGATGAACTTGATGAGCTTGAAGAGCTTGATGAGCTATCATCAGAAGATGATCCACATCCAACTGCCATTGTTCCTACCATTGCGGTAGCAAGTAATACTGCCAAAACTTTTTTCTTCATACTAAGATCCTCCTTATGCTTACGGTTTCGCAAGTTCTTTATCCATTCAGACGATTCATTCACACACAACCTTTTGTTTTCCAAGAAAATCGATCTATTTAATCGGATTATTTCTTGGTATAAAAATAGGCGCTGCAACTGTTTTTCTGTTGCAACGCCTTTGTTGTTTTCAATGTGCTCTCTGAACTTGCTATCATGATACTCTCGGAAGAGACCGCGGTCAACTGTTATTTCTCACAAAACAGCCTCTGTATTTACGGTTTTATTGGGTTAATTTGACATTGTAAAACAATTTTATGTGGATTTTATTATTTTAAGAGACTGCGGTCTCTTGAGATTTTGCACAATTTTCACAAAATTATATTTTCTCTTGACAAACCTCTTACATTTCAGTATTATATTACATGCGGGTCGAAAACGACCCATCATTTATGCGGATGTGGCGGAATTGGCAGACGCGCTAGACTTAGGATCTAGTGTCCCCGACGTGCAGGTTCAAGTCCTGTCATCCGCATTTTAAAAAAAGGTCGTTAGGTTTTATCTAACGACCTTTTTGTTTTCTCTCTGCTTTCGTTTCTGCTTCCATTCATACATAGATTCGTCCGCTTCCTTAATGGCAATCTCCATATCATTAACACCTGGTTCATATGCACTGTATCCCACAGAAACCCAAGGAAGCAAAGGTTCTCTTTCTCTCTTCTTATCCAACTGTCTAACAAAGCGATGATTCAAAGACGACATAAGTTCCTTTGTCAATCGCTCCTGGCAAGGAATAATCACACAAAATTCATCTCCCCCGATCCGATAACAGGATCCATTGAATCCAGATAATCCATAGACTTCCCGCAGCACATCTGCAATACACTTTAAGACCTTATCTCCAAATTGATGCCCATACTTATCATTGATGGATTTAAAATCATCTACATCAAAGAACAAGACCATTACAGGCTTACGTACGCTGTCAATGCGACTTTCATAGCTTCTTCGGTTCAAAAGTCCTGTAAGCCCATCTCTAGCCTCAATAACGCCAGTATAATACATATAAAAGAATAAAATCACCAGAGCCATAGAAATATAGGCACAACGAAGCTCATTACTAATTAAACTAAATCCCATGCCGGTTACAAATAAAAGAATCATCATAACCATAACCCATCGATTTTCTGCCTGATAGCGTTTGGAAAATTTGCTGACCTCCCAAACATAATATAAGCCACAGCCTACATAAAACAAAACATAGATCCAATACCATCCGCCATGATGATACATATTTCTTTCATCTACAAAAAAGATAAATCCTGTGAAACAGGAAATGCCTTCTAAAACAGCATGAAAAGATAAAAGTCGAAGAAGATATATCTGAGTCTTTGTAAGGGTCGTATACCACTTTTTATAGCCCCAATTAGCCTTCTCTGTAGCATATCCAAATGCTTGCGCCCCTTCTTTACCTTGCGCAAACTCCACCTCTTTATGATAAGAATGATCTATATCCTCAGCTTCTTCAGAAACTACCCCTACGAAAAAAACTATAATCAGCGGAATCAGCGAATGCTCTACTGCCCTTGCAATAATATGTATATTTTTAAACTGAAGTGGCGCACCGTTTAAGCTAACCCCCAGCCATTCAGTGATAGCCGCCACAATAACTACTAAAATAATACCAGTAAATTCCGTCTTCTTGTCTTGTTCTAAAAGTGCATTCCCTTGGATCATCATCCGAAGCGTTATCAATGCTACAACTGCAAAATATATAGTTGTGGTATACTGCAAATCCATAAGTATCTCCCTTCATCACATCTAAACTTGTTGATATGTAAGGTAGTTCTTTATTTTTCTAATACTACAAGTCTACCATGGTAATTAATTGAATTCAATTATCATTTTACCATATATATCTCTAAAAAGTATAAAAATGGACTACCGATTGATCAGGCGGTAGTCCATTTCCATACGTCCTTATCTCGGTCTCATAATAGATACCGATTGGCTACTTCTGTCTAAGCGATGAGTCACAGTATCTACTGCTGCAAAAGTTCCAAGTGCCAATGCTCCTAAAACAGTTGATGCTACTACGCAACCTACAATTTTCTTTGTTAAAAATTTCTTCATACTACCACCCCTTTGCTAATACTTTGTATGTTAAGCTTTTGTATGTTACTTATACCATATATACGAAAGACTTTAAATGGAAGGCTAATAATTTTCACATTTTTTTCAAATTATATAGATTCCAAAAATCCCCGATCAAAACAGAAAAAAAATCAGCAAGTAATCATACTTGCTGATTTTAAGTGAGCGTGCGGGGATTCGAACCCCGGACAACTTGATTAAAAGTCAAGTGCTCTACCACCTGAGCTACACGCCCATAAACTGGGCTAGCTGGATTCGAACCAGCGAATGCAGGAGTCAAAGTCCTGTGCCTTACCGCTTGGCGATAGCCCATCATCATTTTTTTAAGGAAGGTGGGTAAAGGGACTCGAACCCTTGATATCCAGAACCACAATCTGGCGCGCTAACCAACTGCACCATACCCACCATATTATGACTTATCGAACTATCTTATGTTGTCCAACTAAGTACCTTATTCAATTTTAGTGTGGTTCTAACGAGCCTGGGGGGATTCGAACCCTCGACCTACGGCTTAGAAGGCCGTTGCTCTATCCAGCTGAGCTACAGACTCATAAGACAGCTCTCATTAGAACTATACTTTCCTCAAGGCTTAAAAAAGGCCTTAAGAAAGCGGGTGATGGGAATCGAACCCACGTATCCAGCTTGGAAGGCTGGTGTTCTACCATTGAACTACACCCGCAAAATGATCGGGGTGACAGGATTCGAACCTGCGACCTCCTGGTCCCAAACCAGGCGCTCTAGCCAAGCTGAGCCACACCCCGAAGGATTGTCTCGAACAGTTGTTATTTTGTTGCCCTGTCCGTGACACATTTGATATTATATCTCGAGGTTCCCAAACTGTCAACAACTTTTTGAAAAAAAATTATTTTTTTATATATTTAATTTCTGCCTCTATTTTTCGGCCATTTTCCACCTTCATAACGATGTAGCTTGGAAGCCTTCCTTCCTGTCTTGGATAGCGTAGGCTCCCTGGATTTAATACCAAAATTCCATCCTTTTCTCTAATAGAAGGAATATGAGTATGGCCATACATTGCAATGTCTGCCTGCCGCCTTTTTGCCTCCCGCACCAAGGTCTCCTCTCCCATATACACCCTGTATCCATGACCGTGGGTTAAAAAAGCTCTGTGGCCTCCAATCTTAATCTCCTTGTCTGATGGAATGTCTGCAAAAAAATCATTGTTTCCCTGAACCATATGTAAGGGGCAGTCCGTGACAGCTTCTATATAATGCTGCCCGTCCTGCACATCTCCCAAATGGATCATCATATCAAAAGGAGCTTCCTCCTCCATTGCTATATCCAAATTCCCATGAGCTCCATGGGTATCACTAACGATTAAAATTTTCATTTTTTTCTAATATCTCCTTCATTTTTCGAAGTCCCTGTCCCCTATGGCTTAGTTCATTCTTCTTTTCCGGCGAAATTTCCGCGCTGGTGCATCCACATTCCGGTAAAAAGAAAATAGGGTCGTAGCCAAATCCATTTTCTCCCGCAATTTCATATCCAATTCGGCCCTCCATAGTGCCTCGCACTACCTTTGTAGATCCATCTGGCAGGCAGGCTGCTATGGCGCAGACAAAACGGGCTGTACGCTTCTCATCAGGCGCCCCTTCCAAGCGGTCTAATAAAGCTTGATTCTTAATATCATAGGAGGTATCCTCCCCCATATACCTGGCAGAGTAGATCCCTGGCTCCTTATTTAAACAATCAATCTCCAGGCCTGAATCATCTGCTAGAATCACTGTATTCTTATATATAGGCATTTCATGGGCGATTTTTCCAATCTCTGTGGCTTTGATCAAAGCATTCTCTTCAAAGCTTGTTCCATCTTCCACTACATTTGCAGAAATCCCCGCCTCCTTCTGAGACAGGATCTCACAGCCTAAATCCTCAAGGATCATACGGATTTCCTTCATCTTGTGCTCATTTCCAGTTGCAAATATTATT
The DNA here is from genome assembly GCA_963597615.1 of Bacteroidaceae bacterium. Lineage (GTDB taxonomy): Bacteria > Bacillota > Clostridia > Lachnospirales > Lachnospiraceae > CAKRJP01. The sequence continues at coordinate 11,539 of CAVBQS010000011.1, read as the reverse complement.
TTATCCATATCATTTTCCCTCATCTAAATCATTTCCACTACTTCTTAGGATTCCCCATCCCTATTTTTTGGGAGGCTTTGGTCCTAAAAATTGATAGAAATAGGTTTTTAGCATTCCATTGTAAATCTTACGGTTTTTATCTGCTTTTCTTCCAAAATATTTTTCCGCCTCATCATAGGAAGTAATCATGTAAGCGGACCAAGAATCCAAACTTCTATAGCTATCCCCAAAGGCTTTATAAAGGGCAGGCAAGGTGCTCTTATCCTCTAACCGCTCTCCATAAGGAGGATTTGTAATAATAAATCCATATTTCTTGGGATGGCTTAGATCCTTTACATCTCTTTCTTGAAAATGAATCAGATGGTCTACTCCTGCCTCTCTGGCATTTCTTCTTGCAATCTTCACCACAGATCCATCTAGGTCATAGCCTTGAATATCCACTTCAATCTGATCATCTACCAGGTCATTGGCCTCCTCTATGGTATCGTACCAAAGCTTCTTTGGAATCACATTGGACCACTTTTCCGCTGTAAACTCCCGATTCATTCCAGGGGCAATATTGGCCGCCATCATAGCCGCCTCTATAGGAAATGTACCACTACCACAAAAAGGATCTACGAAAATACGATCCTTACGCCACGGAGTCAACATAATTAAAGAAGCTGCCAAAGTTTCCGTAATCGGAGCCTTTCCTGACACTTCACGGTAACCCCTTTTATGGAGGGAAACCCCGGAAGTATCGATTCCAATCGTTACAATATCTTTCTTGAGAAATACTCGCACCGGATAGGAAGCTCCTTTTTCCTCAAACCAGCTGATTCCGTAGTATTCCTGAAGCCTTCTTACCATAGCCTTCTTCATAATGGACTGAATATCCGAGGGACTAAATAACTTACTCTTTACAGAGGCTGCCTTAGTAACCCAAAATTTTCCATTTTTCGGAATATAATTTTCCCAGGGAAGAGCTCTTGTTTTCTCAAACAATTCATCAAAGCTTTCCGCCTTAAATCTTCCCACCTTCAGTAAAATACGTTCTGCTGTTCTTAAGAATATATTGGCCCTGCAAATAGCCTCAGCATCCCCAAGGAATGTCACTCGTCCATCTTCTACCTCCGATACGTCATATCCCAGGTCAATAATCTCTCTTTTTAATACCGCTTCCAGGCCAAAATGGCAGGGAGCGATTAATTCCATCATCTTCATAAACTACTTCTCCACAAATTCTCTATTGTATTATTATCTTATGTAAAACTTAAGAAAATAATAATTTTTGTTCTTGCTTTTTAGTCATGTCTATATTATACTAGTGAATGTAGAAAGAACACTTTCTACAACCCCTTATTAATTATTTATACTCCCCTCAAAAGACCGATGGCTCCCCCATCGGTCTTTTACTTTATAGTAGGAAATTTCAACCCAAATAAAATTCCCTTTGTTTTAGGATATCTGCTCTGGCTATCTGCCTCTACCATCCTCTGGTAATCAGCCGAATCAACTGAATCAAAAGTACAATCACCAAAATCGGAATAATAATCGGCGCCAAAATACTGATAATGCCCCCAATAATTGCAATAATCAGGGCCAAGACCGCAAGAACTCCCACAGCAAATAAAATCAAGCTCCATTTTCCAACAGGCTTATTCCCACCTGAGAAATTCCCCTCAGAATCATAGCCAGCGCCATAGGAAGCTTCTGATCCGTAAGAGCTGTAATTTCCGCTAGTCTCCTCATATACACCAGTTCTAGAATTTTCACTTTTGTTACCCTCTACATCAATAATATTTCTGGCAATGGCCCAAGGATCTCCTAATTCCTCTACGACCTCTTTCTCGCTTCTTCCTTTTGCCATCTCATCAGAAATATACTGGCTATAATATCTTACATGCCCCTGCACCACCGGTGCACTAAGATCATTTCCCAGAGCTTTTCCCAATTTTTCCAAAAATTCTATCTTACCCATTTAACTTCTCCTTATTTATACAATCAACTTAAGTCCATTTTATATAATGAGAAATTCTATTATAAAATCAAAAAGAACCTCAGACCTAGAATATCACACATATGTGTCCATTCCAAGTCCAAGGTCCTTAATATTTTTGTGTTAAATTTTATCTAAAAGATGATATTAAACCTCGAAAATCAAATCTCCGTAAGATGGCATTGGCCAATCTTTCTTGTCGATGATCATCTCCAGCTTGTCTACTGGTGCACGGAGTGCATCCATTGCCGGAACTACTTCGAAGTGATAGAATCTAGCCTGCTCTTCACCTTCGTCCATAGCTGCAGCCTTGTCTGTAATCTCTTTTAAAGCTTCCAAAGCTTTCTTTGTCTCTACAAGAAGGTCAGATACCTGCTTCAAGATATCGCTCTGAACTACTGGATCTACTCCTGCTTCTTTTACAGAAAGTACAGTATCAGCCAAGGTCTTAGTACTCTTCATAATAGCAGGAACAATCTGCTTGCTTGCCATATCGATCATAGTACGAGCTTCAATGTTAATTGCCTTTGCATAGCTTTCAAACTTAATCTCTGCACGAGACTCAAGCTCTGCCTTAGTGAATACACCAAACTTCTCAAACATAGCAATGTTCTCTTCTTTAACAAGAGAAGGAATTGCCTCAACCATAGACTTGATGTTTGGAAGTCCACGTTTCTCAGCCTCAGCAACCCATTCATCAGAATATCCGTTTCCATTGAATACGATTCTCTGATGGTCTGTGAAGCACTTCTTAACATATTCCATAACAGCTGTATCAAAGTCCTCTGCTCCTTCGAGAGCGTCACAAGCCTCTGCAAAAGCCTCTGCTACGATTGTGTTAAGAACAACGTTTGGTCCTGCAATAGAATCTCTAGAACCTACCATACGGAACTCGAACTTATTTCCTGTAAATGCAAATGGAGAGGTTCTGTTACGGTCTGTTGCATCCTTGCTTACATCTGGCAATGTGCTTACACCTGTCTCCAGCTTTCCACCCTTTAAGCTGTGAGTTGCAGATCCTGTGTTAATAAGCTGAAGCATAACATCCTCTAACTGCTCTCCAAGGAAGATAGAGATAATAGCCGGAGGTGCCTCATTTGCTCCAAGTCTGTGATCATTTCCCGGATCAGCTGCAGACTCACGAAGAAGGTCTGCATGCTTATCTACTGCCTTTAAGATACAAGCCAGTACCAAAAGGAACTGTGTATTCTCGTGTGGCTTCTTACCTGGATCTAAGAGGTTTAATCCATCATCTGTAGTGATAGACCAGTTGTTGTGCTTACCAGATCCATTGACACCTGCAAATGGTTTCTCATGAAGCAGGCACTTCATTCCATGCTGGCAAGCAACTCTCTTTAATGTCTGCATTACTAAGTGGTTGTGATCTACAGCTACATTAGCTTCTGCATAAATAGGAGCAAGCTCGTGCTGTGCAGGAGCAACCTCGTTATGCTGGGTCTTAGCTGTAACACCAACCTTCCAAAGTTCCTCATTAACATCCTTCATAAAGGCTGCAATTCTCTGACGGATAGTTCCAAAGTAGTGGTCATCTAATTCCTGTCCCTTTGGTGGCATAGCTCCAAAAAGAGTACGTCCTGTGTAGATTAAATCTTTTCTCTGCATGAACTTCTCAGCATCTACCAAGAAATATTCCTGCTCAGGTCCTACAGAAGGAGTTACCTTCTTTGCTGTTGTATTTCCAAAAAGCTTGAGCAGTCTAAGAGACTCTTTGTTGATTGCTTCCATAGAACGAAGAAGAGGAGTCTTTTGATCCAATGCTTCTCCTGTGTAGGAACAAAATGCTGTAGGGATGCAAAGGGTTGCTCCTGCTGCATCATGTCTTACAAATGCTGGTGAAGTACAATCCCAAGCAGTATAGCCTCTGGCTTCAAATGTTGCACGAAGTCCGCCGGATGGGAAAGATGAAGCATCTGGCTCGCCCTTAATAAGTTCCTTACCTGAGAAACTCATAAGCACCTTACCATTCGGTAATGGGGAAGAAATGAAGGAGTCATGTTTTTCTGCTGTAACTCCTGTCAAAGGCTGGAACCAGTGAGTATAGTGAGTTGCGCCCTTCTCAATGGCCCACTCTTTCATCTCATGTGCAATAACATCTGCTGTTGCCAGATCCAGATCCTTGCCTTCTTCAATGGTTTTCTTAAGATCTTTGTAAACCTTCTTCGGGAGGCGCTCCTGCATAACTGCATCGTTGAATACGTCTTCGCCAAAAATTGCTGATACATTAATCGCTTCGCTCATTATATGCTGCTCCTTTTCTGAATATGATTCAATTTTGTCTCTCATTATAGCATAAGAGTTGTGTAATGATAACTGTAAAAAATACAGTATGTATAAAAGAACAAAAAAGGCGTCTCCACCCCTTAAAGAGTGGGAACGCCTTTGTTCTTCTTTATGCCCGTTAGTATAACGCAATCGATTTAAAAAGGCAAGTATAAAATAAAACCTTTTGTGAATCTACTAACAATTAAGCCTTTCCGTTACTTCCAAGAACGTTAGTAATCTTGTGAGCAACCATATCCTTAACAGCCTGACGAGCTGGTTTCAGATACTGACGTGGATCGAAGTGATCTGGGTGCTCAGCAAAGTACTTACGGATGTTTCCTGTCATAGCAAGACGGATATCTGAGTCGATGTTGATCTTGCATACAGACATTGTTGCTGCACGACGAAGTTCATCCTCTGGAATACCAATAGCATCTGGCATATTTCCACCATACTGGTTAACCATCTTAACGAATTCCTGTGGAACGGAAGATGATCCGTGAAGTACAATTGGGAATCCTGGAAGTCTCTTTGTGCACTCCTCAAGAACGTCAAAACGAAGCGGAGGTGGTACTAAGATTCCATCAGCATTTCTTGTGCACTGAGCAGCTGTAAATTTATATGCGCCATGAGATGTTCCGATAGCAATTGCAAGGGAATCACATCCTGTTCTTGTAACGAACTCTTCTACTTCTTCCGGACGTGTATAGCTCTCATTACCAGCTTCTACAACAACTTCATCCTCTACACCTGCAAGTGTTCCAAGCTCTGCCTCTACTACAACTCCGTGAGCGTGAGCATACTCTACTACCTGCTTTGTAAGTGCAATATTGTCTTCAAATGACTTAGAAGATGCATCGATCATAACAGATGTAAATCCACCATCGATACAGCTCTTACATAACTCGAAGCTATCACCGTGATCTAAGTGAAGAGCGATCGGAATATCTGGATTCTCCTGAACAGCAGCTTCTACTAACTTTACAAGATATGTATGGTTAGCGTAAGCACGCGCTCCCTTAGATACCTGAAGAATAACAGGGCTGTTCAGCTCTCCTGCTGCTTCTGTAATACCCTGAACAATCTCCATGTTGTTAACGTTAAATGCTCCGATAGCGTATCCGCCGTCATAGGCTTTTTTAAACATCTCGGTTGTTGTAACCAATCCCATAACTAATACCTTCTTTCTTTATACTTTTGGCTAATTTTTAACACGCCCTAATTATATCTTACTTCCCTTTAAAACTCAAGAATAAAGAATTTTTCGTCACTATTGCGAATGTAGCCTTTTATCCCATTTTATTTTTGTACAAATTCTAGTACATTCTCTCAAGGCCTTTTCCTTAACTATCGCCGTTTCCATTCCAAGCATTAAAAATATATCTTTCAAAACATAAAGTTACCTACACAACAAAAAAGAGACCCTTCAAATAAGGATCTCTCAAAAGTGACTCCGAGGGGAATCGAACCCCTGATTCCAGCGTGAGAGGCTAGCGTCTTGACCGCTTGACCACGGAGCCAAAATAACCTTGTGCGTTACGCCCTTGCGCATCGTACTTGCATAGTATAGCAAGGTTATTTTTAAATTGCAAGTGTTTTTTCAATTTTTTTAATATTTTTTCAAATCAAAAAATTAGGCTTATAAAAACCACAATTGATCTTATTTCCGACTAGATAGTTCCATATTTTTACGGTACTCTCCACTGACATCTTTCAGATGTTTTTTTGGCACCATAATCTGCAGTTGCTGCTTTAGATTATTAATCTCCACCTCATCATGAGATCCACCGAATTCCCCGTCTAGGGTCCATGGGATTTCTTCTACCGACTCAAAAGTGATATGTCCTGTTCGGAAGGTATACATATGCTTAGTATCTGCCTGTTCCACCAAAAGTGCTGCCACAATTTCCTGAAGTTCCAAAGGATTTTTAGGTGTGCGGATTAGGGTCACTTCAAAAAGTCCATCATCAAAAGTCACATTCTTTCCAATCATGTTACGGAATCCACCTACCGACTTAGAATTGGTAACCATTCCATAAATAAACTCATCCTCTATGGTTTTGCCATCATGGGTAACTTTAATTTTATAAGAAGGGATATTAAACAAACGCTTGGTTCCTTCTAAGACATAGGCCAAATGTCCCAAAACATTTTTCATCTCCTGGGTAGTTTCATAAGAAACATCGGTAAAAAGTCCAAAGGCAGCAATGTAAGCGAAATAGGTGTCATTAAACTGGCCCACATCGCAGCCAAAGCCGGCTCCATGAACTGCATTGTCTGCTGCTTTTAAAACATTTCTCGGAATATGTAAGCTACAAGCAAAATCGTTAGTGGTACCTGCCGGAATATAACTTACTGGTCTTCGATCTTCAGGTGCTCTCTCCATCATTCCGCTGACAATCTCGTCTATAGTTCCGTCTCCACCACTGCATACGATCATGTCATACATAGAGGGATCATAATCTAAGATCTTTCGATAGGCATCCTGATACCCTTGGGTAGGATGAGCCACTACCTCATAGCCACCTTTTACAAAAATATCCAAAACTTCTGATAACTGGGGCTTTAAAATTTCCTTGCCGGCATGGGGATTAAATATAAAAAGCATTCGTTTCATAGCATTCACCTCTAACACACTTTTATGCGACTATGTGTCTATTTTTTAACATCTTATAGTCAACAAAAGACATATGTAACACATATGCCTTTTCTCTTAACTTTTCATCTTCAATTATGTTCTACTATAGCATTCCAAAAAGTTTCTTACTGCAAACCTCCTATCTTGCACACAAAAAACTTTCGATTCCTGCAACCGCATCCTTCTCGTCTGATCCGTCAGCGATCACCTCAACGTTCTCTCCCTTTTGTAAACGAAGGGACATCATACCCATGATGCTCTTTGCGTTGATCTTCTTATCTTCCATCATAATAAATACCTGACTCTGATACTGACTTGCTTCCTGTACCAGATGTGCAATTGGTCGATCTTCCATCTCCATATTATTCTGGATTGTTACTGGTTTTGTAATCATACCAAAGCGTTCCTCCCTACCTATCCCTTAACTTTTCAGCGATTTCACTCAACTTACGCAATCTATGGTTCACTCCTGATTTCCCTATAGGGTGTTCTAGAAGCTCTCCTAGTTCTTTCAAAGTTGCATCCGGGTAAGCAAGACGTGTAAGGGCAACATCCTTCAAACCTTCCGGCAGCTTATCTAAGCCATTGGTGTCCTGAATATATTTAATATCCTCCGTCTGCTTTACAGCAGCTGACACTGTTTTGTTGATATTGGCAGTCTCACAGTTCACCTTACGGTTGACACTATTTCGCATGTCCTTCATAATCCGGACATTCTCAAATTCCATAAGGGCCACATGGGCTTCCATAACATTGAGTACATCTACGATCTGAGAGCCTTCCTTCAAATAAACAACGTAGTGTTGCTTACGCTCCACTACTTTCCCATCCAACCCGAAACTCATCATGAGTTCCTTTAATTGTTCTGCCAATGGCGCCTCATCACATACAATTTCGAAATGATAAGACTTGTTGGGATCGCTCATGGATCCAGATGTAAGAAAAGCTCCCCGAAGGTAGGATCTCTTACAACAAGAAGACTGCAGGGACGCATTCCGTATGGCTATCAGTTCCGGTCCTTGTCCATAAATATCGTAGCTGGCGTTGTCTTTTGGCATATGCCTACGCGCTGCAATATCAGCCTTTATATTAAATGTTTTTCTCAGTAATGTAAAGCATTTTCTTGCAACTGCAAGGTTTTCTGTATGAAAACGAATACAATAGGTATCCCTAACCTGCTTTATTTCCCCAGACATCCTTATGAATGCGGATAATTCCGCCAAGTTACAATGCCTGGCTTCCTTCTCTTGTCTTGCCAGTTCCTCTTTAATCTGTCTCGAAAATGACATATGTACTCCTTCTATAACTACTGTCCATTTTCTACTTTGCCTTGGTAATGGCATCCTTTCCAATATCGCAGTGTTCAATGCGGATTCCATAATCCGCACCATCCTTCAAGTGTTCATACAGGGCGTTTGCCAAAGTAACGGATCGGTGTTTTCCACCCGTACATCCAATAGCAATCACCAGCTGAGTTTTTCCTTCCTTAATATAATTAGGAATTAAAAACTTTACCATATCCTCTAATTTTTCAAGAAATTCATCAGCCAAGCCACCCTCCATAACATAGGATCTTACAGAATGGTCATTTCCGGTTAAGGGACGAAGGCCTTCTACATAGTAGGGATTTGGAAGAAATCGTACATCAAAGACTAAGTCGGCATCCTTAGGTATTCCATACTTAAAACCAAAGGACTCCACGGTGACATATAGATTGTGATACTCTTTATTTTCCACAAAAATGCTCTGCAGTTCCTGACGCAGTTCTCTTGTTAAGGTGTGAGTGGTATCCAAAACATAGCTGGCCCGCTCTTTAAGAAATGCCAGTTCCTGTCGTTCTTTTCGAATCCCCTCATCAACCTTTCCATCCCGGCCCGATAAAGGATGATACCTTCTAGTTTCCTTGTAACGCTTAATCAAGGCATCATCGGAAGATTCCAAAAATAAGATTTCGTAGTTAATGGATTTTTCATCCAGATCATCCAGGATATTTTCAAGTTCTTTAAAGCTATGACTGCTCCGAATATCGATTCCAAGAGCCGCTTTTTCTGTCTCAGCTCCAGGAACCGTAAGAAGTTCTGCCATCTTTGGAATCAAAGGGAAAGGCAGATTGTCCACGCAAAAATATCCAAAATCCTCCAACATCTTAAGTGCTGTACTTTTTCCTGCTCCGGACATTCCGGTTACTATGACAATTCTCATAAGCCCCTCCTTTTGCCATTTATAAAGCTAATTAAAACTGGCCCAGTCTTTTTACTTCTGCCTCCAAAGGCACTCCAAATTTTTCTTCTACTTTTTCTGAAACCTGACGCATGAGACTATCAATATCTGCTGCCTTTGCATGGTTCCTATTGATTACAAAGCCGGAATGCTTTTCTGAAACCTGGGCCCCTCCAACCTGGAAGCCCTTAAGACCTGCATCCTGTATTAATTTTCCTGCAAAATATCCTTCTGGCCGCTTAAAAGTACTTCCTGCACTTGGATACTCTAAAGGCTGTTTTTCCATTCGTTTTTGCTTTAACTCTTCCATTAAGGCCTTGATTTCTTCAGAATCCTTTTGTGCAAGTTCAATCTTTGCCCCCAAAACAATGTCTCCTCTTTTGTTGATCAAACTGGTGCGATATCCCAATTCCAACTGGTTTGCCGGCAGTTCTTCCACCTGCCCCTGGGCATTTAAAACTGTCACACTCTTTAAGATATCTTTCATCTCTCCGCCGTAGGCTCCTGCATTCATCACACAGGCCCCTCCCAGACATCCAGGAATTCCGGCGGCAAACTCAAATCCTCCCAAAGAATGCTTAAGAGCCTCACTTCCAATGGCAGACAAAAGAGCTCCAGCCTGGGCTCTTATAGCGGTTCCTTCTACAGTAATTTCACTCATTCTTCGGCCAATTTGAATAATTGCACCCCTATATCCTGCATCAGATACCAGCAAATTACTTCCATTTCCTATTATATAATAAGGGACCTCCTCTTCCTTGCAAAGGGCCACCAACTTTACCACTTCCTCCTCCGTCTCCGGAATCAAAAACCAGTCTGCCGGGCCACCTACCCGAAAGGTTGTGTGCTTGCTCATTGGCTCATCTACCAAGACTCTTTTTTCTGTCACAATGCTTGCTAATTTATCAAAAAATTTTTGGTCCATAATTCATCCTCCCAACATATTTCATGTTACACTATGTGTTTTTCAAACTCAAGGGACTCTTGCAAAATTCCTACAGATGCTGTATATTGGTGGAAAAACAATTTTCAAAAAGGAGTGATGTTTTCCCGTGGACTCGAGTGTCGTCGCGCAATTAATTATACTTATTATTTTATTAGCTCTTTCTGCATTTTTCTCATCAGCAGAAACTGCACTGACAACTGTAAACCGTATACGAATCCGTAATCTGGCTGAAGAAGGCAACAAGAATGCCAAAGTGGTTCTTAAGATTACAGATGATTCATCTAAGATGTTAAGTGCAATCCTAATCGGCAATAATATTGTGAACTTATCCGCTGCATCCTTAACCACTACCCTATCCTACCATTTAGGAGGCTCTATGGTGGCCATTGCCAGCGCTATATTAACCGTTGCGATTTTGCTCTTTGGTGAGATTACCCCAAAGACCCTTGCTACCCTTCATGCCGAAAAGATTTCCCTTCTTTATGCAAAGATTATACATATATTTATTGTGGTAATGACACCTTTTATTTTTATCATTAATGGCTTGTCATCGGTATTATTCTTCCTAATAAGAATCGATCCTAATGCTAACAACAAGTCCATGACAGAGGGAGAACTGCGTACCATTGTGGATGTCAGTCATGAGGATGGTGTCATCGAATCCGAAGAAAAGGAAATGATCTACAATGTATTCGACTTAGGAGATGCAAAAGCTAAAGATGTTATGGTTCCTAGAGTTCATGTAACCTTTGCAGATGTAAACAGCAGCTACGAAGATTTAATTGCAATTTTCAGAGAGGATAAATTCACCAGACTTCCTATTTATAAGGATACTACAGACAATGTAATCGGAACCATTAACATGAAGGACCTGCTTTTGTATACCAATACCGGGGATTTTCATGTCAGCGACATTATGCGAGAGCCTTATTTTACTTATGAATATAAGGATATTTCCGAACTCTTAGTGGAAATGCGCCAGGCTTCTCTTAATATTGCCATTGTTCTGGATGAATACGGTGAGACCTCCGGCCTTATTACTTTGGAAGATATTTTGGAAGAGATTGTTGGTGAGATTCATGATGAATATGATGAAAATGAAGAAGAATTTATCACTAAGATCAACGACTTAGAGTATACAGTGGAAGCTTCCATTAACTTGGATGATTTAAATGATGAACTTGATCTTAAGCTTTCCTCAGAAGATTACGACTCCCTTGGAGGATTTATCATCGAACATCTGGACCGTCTTCCTGAGGTTGGAGATTCTTTCACCACAGAAGATGGCATTAAAATGATTGTCGAAAAATTAGACAAAAATCGTATCGAGCGCGTACACCTATACTTACCAGAACCCAAAGAGGAGGAAGAATCCAAGGATAACGCCTAAAATTTTATAACTCTTTAATTTTCAAAAAATGTAACTGTTCAGAACCCTAATGGATTCAAGTAACTTTATTTGTACAAAACAGAG
>CAVBQS010000010.1:0-190400 GCA_963597615.1 Bacteroidaceae bacterium | reverse complement strand
GGGTGTAGATAGCATGGGGGTCCTTTATGGATTTGGAAGCAGAGAGGAATTTGAAGAGGCAGGGGCAACTTATATTGTAAAAACCCCAGGAGAGATTTTTGCCTAGTAGTCTGCTTAAGGGGGAAAAAAGCTTGGCTTTGAATTTCTTACGTATTTTTTTTAGATTGCCTTGACAAAACTGGGGTATATTGCTATTATAAAAAAACAGAACGCACTCTGTTTTTTGGATAGCAGGAAGTTTTAAAAAATAGTATGCAAAGAGAGGTGCTATATGCATAGAGTTTTTTCATTATTGGTGGACAATAATCCAGGTGTTCTAAGTCGTATTTCAGGACTTTTCAGCAGAAGAGGATTTAACATCAACAGTATTACAGCCGGTGTGACGGCTAACCCAAGATATACTCGCATTACAATTGCAGCCAGTGGTGACGAACTGATTCTTTCACAGATTGAGAAGCAGGTAAGGAAGTTAGAAGACATCATTGAGATTAAGGTATTAGATCCAGCAGATTCCGTATACCGTGAACTTGTGATGATCAAGGTGAAAGCCAATGCAAGCCAGCGGGCGGAGATTATTTCTATTGCAGATATTTTCCGTGCCAAGATTGTAGATGTGGGAAGTGATTCCTTGATTGTAGAACTTACAGGTAATCAGAATAAGCTTAAGGCGTTCTTGCATTTGTTAGATGGATATGAGATTCTGGAACTTGCCAGAACCGGTATTACAGGTTTATCCCGAGGATCTGACAATGTGACTATGTTGGATTAAGCCAACATAATTTTATATCGCTATTAAATAAGTATCCGGCATTACCGAAGCTTATTTAACAAATAAATAAATTTTTATTTAAACACATTAGGAGGTAGCTAAAATGGCAGCTAAGATTTTTTATCAGGAAGATTGTGATTTATCATTTTTAGAGGGACAGACAATTGCAATTATCGGTTATGGTAGCCAGGGACATGCACATGCATTGAACTTAAAAGAGTCTGGACTTGACGTGATCGTAGGACTTTACGAGGGAAGCAAGTCCTGGGCAAAGGCTGAGGCTCAGGGACTGAAGGTTTATACAGCAGCTGAGGCAGCTAAGAAGGCTGACGTTATCATGATCCTGATTAACGATGAGTTACAGGCAGATATGTACAAGAAAGACATCGAGCCAAACCTTGAGGAAGGTAACATGTTAATGTTCGCTCACGGATTCAATATCCACTTTGGATGCATCACTCCTCCGGCAAATGTTGACGTAACAATGATCGCACCTAAGGCTCCGGGACACACTGTAAGAAGTGAGTACTTAGCTGGAAAAGGAACTCCTTGCTTGATCGCTGTAGAGCAGGATTACACAGGAAAAGCTTGGGACCGTGCAAGAGCTTATGGCCTTGGAATTGGTGGAGCAAGAGCCGGACTTCTTGAGACAACTTACAGAACAGAGACAGAGACAGACCTTTTTGGAGAGCAGGCTGTACTTTGCGGCGGTGTTTGTGCACTTATGCAGGCAGGTTTCGAGACTCTTACAGAGGCTGGATATGATCCAAGAAATGCATACTTTGAGTGTATCCACGAGATGAAGCTGATTGTAGACTTGATCTATCAGAGTGGTTTCTCAGGAATGAGATATTCTATCTCTAACACAGCTGAGTATGGTGATTACATTACAGGACCTAAGATCATCACAGAGGATACAAAGAAGGCTATGAAGCAGATCCTTACAGATATCCAGGATGGAACATTTGCTAAGGAATTCTTACTTGATATGTCTAATGCAGGACGTCAGGTACACTTCAAGGCTATGAGAAAGCTTGCTTCTGAGCATCCATCAGAGGTTGTAGGAGCTGAAGTAAGAAAGCTTTACAGCTGGAGCAACGAGGATCAGTTAATTAACAACTAATCTTTTTGATTGAATTTAATGAAAATGAAAAGGATTCGGGATTTATCTCGAATCCTTTTTTGTGTTATAAGAAGAAAAGAAAAACTGTTTGTGCAAAATGTTCAAAAAATAAAGAAAATATCCTAGTCTTTTGTCTATAATTGTGATATGATGGGTTTAGCAAAAAACGAAAAAAGGGGGAATTTTTGTTATGGATGAAAGATTAGAAAATCTTAGGTCACACAAGAATCCGCATGCTAGAATTAAAGTGATGCATGGCCACTTTGCAACCCGCAACTCACATATCAATACCTATATTGATATGTCCACAGTTAAGACAAGACACAACAATGCAAGAGAGACCGCTAAGGTAATTGCTTCCGAATATTTGGACAATACTACAGTAGATACCATTGTATGCTTGGACGGAACAGAGGTCATCGGCAGTTTTGTGGCAGAACTTTTGGCAGACAGCAATCATTTATCATTAAGCAGAGGCAATAACATTTCTGTAGTAACACCGGAGTTTGATGCGGTGGGACAGATTATGTTTAGAGACAATAACCAGCGTATGATTACCAATATGCAGGTCTTGATCCTTACAGATTCTGTGACAACAGGAAAGACCGTGATTCAGGCTATTAATTCTGTACTCTATTATGGGGGAACGATCTGCGGAATTGCAGCGATTTTCAGTACGGTGAATAAAATTGCAGGTATGGAAGTAAAAACCATCTTTGCCAGCAAGGACCTGCCGGATTACCGGTCCTATGGAACAGCAGATTGTCCGATGTGTAAGGAAGGAAAGAAGATTGAAGCCTTAGTCAATGGCTATGGATATTCGGAATTAAAGTAAAAAAGAAAGGACAACCAATGACGGATGGTTGTCCTTTCTTATGCTCTTTATAATTCTTATGAAATTAAGCGATTCCGTTAACAGCCTTTGTTAAACGAGAAATCTTTCTTGAGCAAGTGTTCTTGTGATAAACACCCTTGCTTCCTGCCTTGTTAATCTCAACGATTGCATCCTTAAGAGCAACAGCAGCAGCCTCTTTATCTTTATTCTCTACAGCAACTTCAACCTTTTTTACATAAGTCTTAACTTTAGACTTAATAGCCTTATTTCTAGCAGCCTTGGTCTCGTTTACTAAAATTCTTTTCTTTGCAGATTTGATGTTAGCCAATTTGTCCACCTCCGATATCTATAATTTCGAAAATAATCGATTGTTCCGGTTCGTTAGATCCGGACACGGACGCTCTAACGAAACACACTTGTTTATTTTATTCCAGGAACCCTTATCTGTCAATAGATTTTTCTTGATTTTAGACGAATTTTGGCTTTTTCTAATTTGCAGAATCCCCTTGAACATGTTAATATGAAGCAGTATGAGCTTATAAGAGGGGTAAGTGTCCTTCAGTATAAGCGTAGGAGAAAAGAATTAAAGGAAGGGTGACAAAGTTAGCATGGCGAAAAAGAATACCTATGACGCAGCTAGTATTGCCATATTAGAGGGATTAGAGGCAGTAAGAAAAAGACCTGGAATGTATATCGGAAGTGTTTCTACCAAGGGACTCAATCATTTGATCTTTGAGATTGTGGACAACTCTGTAGATGAGCATTTGGCAGGATTTTGTACAGAGATTCAGGTGACATTGGAAAAGGATGGGTCTTGTACAGTGGCAGACAATGGGCGAGGGGTTCCGGTAGACCTTCATGCCACCGGTATTTCAGCGGCTAGGGTTGTCTATACCACCCTTCATGCCGGTGGTAAATTTGATAGTTCAGCCTACAAAACCAGTGGTGGCCTACATGGAGTAGGTTCCTCGGTGGTAAATGCTCTTTCCACTCATATGGATGTGCAAATTAGTAGAGAAGGTTTTATTCACCATGATGAATATGAGAGAGGAAAGCCTATTCTTGAACTGGAGGACGGGCTCCTTCCAAAGATTGGAAAGACAAAAAAGACCGGAACCAAGGTGAATTTCCTGCCGGATCCTACGATTTTTGAGAAAACAAAATTTAAGGCTGAGGAAGTAAAAAGCAGACTGCATGAGACCGCTTACTTAAATCCAAAACTTAAGATTATCTTTGAGGATAAGCGGGGAACCCAGGTGGAACATGTGGAATTTCATGAGCCAGAGGGAATTCTTGGATTTATTAAGGAATTAAATGCTAAGAAAGAGAACATCCATGAGCCTATTTATTTCCAGGGGAGTGCAGAAGGCATTGAGGTGGAAGTGGCTTTTCAGTATGTAAATGAATTTCATGAAAATGTCCTTGGTTTTTGCAATAATATTTACAATGCAGAAGGGGGGACCCATCTTACAGGATTTAAGGCTACCTTTACTACAGTAATGAATCAATATGCAAGGGAGATTGGTATTTTAAAGGACAAGGATGCGAATTTTACAGGGGCGGACATCCGAAATGGTATGACAGCCATTGTATCCATTAAGCACCCGGATCCTAGATTTGAAGGACAGACCAAGACCAAGCTGGATAATCCGGATGCCTCCAAGGCCTGCAGCAAGGTTACTAATGATGAGATTGTTCGGTTTTTTGACAGGAATTTAGATACTTTAAAGAAGGTCCTTAGCTGTGCGGAGAAGGCGGCCAAGATTCGTAAGACAGAGGAGCGGGCCAAAACCAATTTGCTTTCCAAACCTAAATATTCTTTTGACAGCAATGGAAAGTTAGCTAACTGCGAAAGCAGAGATCCTTCAAAGTGTGAGATCTTTATTGTAGAGGGAGATTCTGCGGGAGGTTCCGCGAAAACCGCCAGAGACCGTATGTACCAGGCTATTCTTCCTATTCGAGGAAAGATTTTGAACGTAGAAAAAGCCAGCATCGATAAGGTTTTAGCCAACGCAGAGATTAAGACTATGATCAATGCCTTTGGCTGTGGCTTTTCTGAAGGCTATGGCAATGACTTTGACATTACAAAGCTGCGTTATGACAAGATTATTATTATGGCAGATGCGGACGTAGACGGAGCCCATATTTCTACCTTGCTCTTAACCTTGTTCTATCGCTTTATGCCGGAACTTATTTATGAGGGGCATGTTTATATTGCCATGCCACCTCTTTATAAGGTAATGCCAAAAAAGGGAGAAGAGGAATACCTTTACGATGATAAGGCTCTGGAAAAATATAGAAAAACTCACACAGGATCCTTCACCCTCCAAAGATACAAGGGTCTTGGAGAGATGGATGCAGAACAGCTGTGGGAAACCACCCTTGACCCAGAGCGGAGATTGTTGAAACTTGTGGAGATTGAGGATGCCAGAATGGCTTCTAGTGTTACGGAAATGCTTATGGGTACAGAGGTTCCCCCAAGAAAGGCCTTTATCTATGAAAATGCCACAGAAGCAGAACTTGATATCTAAGGGTTTAGACTTGACAGTCAGAAGGAAAAGAATCATATAGAAGCTTAGGAGCTTTGCAAAATAGGAGAATTTAAAAATATGCAGGATTCACAGATTATCAGAACAGAGTATTCTGATGTCATGAAAAAATCATATATTGATTACGCTATGAGTGTAATTGTGTCCAGAGCCTTGCCGGACGTTCGGGATGGATTAAAGCCGGTGCAAAGACGAACACTCTATGATATGTATGAGCTTGGAATACGCTATGACAAGCCTTATAGAAAATGCGCCCGTATCGTTGGAGATACCATGGGTAAATACCATCCCCATGGAGACAGTTCCATTTACGATGCCTTGGTGGTTATGGCCCAGGAATTTAAAAAGGGCATGATCTTGGTGGATGGTCACGGAAACTTTGGCTCCATAGAAGGAGACGGAGCTGCTGCTATGCGATATACAGAGGCCAGATTATCAAAGCTTACCCAGGAAGTATATTTGGCTGACCTGGATAAGAATGTAGTAGATTTTATGCCAAACTTCGATGAGACAGAGAAGGAGCCGGTGGTGCTTCCGGTGCGGATTCCCAACCTTTTGGTAAATGGGGCAGAGGGAATCGCCGTAGGTATGGCAACCAGCATCCCAACCCACAACCTGGCAGAGGTAGTGGATGGGGTGAAAGCCTATATGAAAAATAACCAGATTTCTACCAAGCAATTGATGAAATACATTAAGGGACCGGACTTTCCTACAGGAGGAATTGTAGTAAATAAGGACGACCTTCTAAGTATCTACGAAAGTGGAAGTGGAAAAATAAAGATCCGCGGAAAAGTAGAGGTGGAGGAAGGAAAAGGGGGCAAAAAGCGGCTGGTAATTACAGAGATTCCTTACACTATGATTGGTGCCGGTATTGCAAAATTTTTAAATGATGTTTATCAGCTGGTGGAGACTAAAAAGACCACAGATATTGTGGACATTTCCAATATGTCTTCTAAGGAAGGCATCCGCATTGTGCTGGATCTAAAAAAAGGAGCAGATGTAGAGAATTTAAAAAACATGCTCTATAAAAAGACCCGTCTAGAGGATACTTTTGGCGTTAATATGCTGGCTGTGGCAGAGGGAAGACCGGAGACCATGGGCCTTAAAAAGATTATTGAGCACCATGTGGATTTCCGGTTTGAACTGGCTACAAGAAAGTATCAGACCCTTCTAAAAAAAGAGCAGGATAAAAAAGAGATCCAGGAAGGTTTGATCCAGGCCTGTGATGTGATTGACCTGATCATAGAGATTTTAAGAGGTAGCTCTTCCATTCAGGAAGCCAAAGCCTGTCTGGTATCTGGAGTGACAGACAATATTAAATTCAAGTCCCCCAGATCCAAGAAAATGGCAGCCATGTTGCGTTTTACAGATCGTCAGGCTACGGCTATTTTGGAGATGCGGCTCTACCGTTTGATTGGTTTGGAAATTGAGGCTCTCATGAAAGAGCATGAGGAAACCTTAAAAAAGATTGAGCGGTATGAGGATATTTTAAATAACTATGATTCCATGGCAGCAGTTATTATGGAAGACCTAGATGAGATAAAGAAAGAGTACAGAAGAGACCGTCGCACCTTGATTGAGAATGCTGAAGAGGCAATTTTTGAGGAAAAGAAAATAGAAGAGCAGGAAGTAGTCTTCTTAATGGACCGCTTTGGCTATGCAAAGACGGTGGATGTGGCTACCTATGAGAGGAATAAGGAAGCAGCAGATGGGGAAAATAAATATATGGTGCGGTGTTTAAATACCGGAAAGCTTTGCATTTTCACCAACACAGGGAAAATGCACCAGGTAAAGGTTTTAGATCTTCCTTATGGTAAATTTAGAGACAAGGGAATGCCGGTGGATAATGTCAGCAATTTTGATAGCACCCAGGAAACCATTGTTTATATTTGCGATGAAGACCAGTTAAGATTTGCTAAATTTATCTTTGCCACCAAGACAGCCATGATAAAAAAGGTGGAAGGAAAGGAATTTATGGTTTCCAAAAAAACAGTGGCTGCCACAAAGCTTGCTGAAGAGGATGAAGTGATAAGTGTCCAAGTGATTACAGAAAACCAGCAGGTGGTCCTTAGAAGTAAGGATGGATATTTCCTGCGCTTTCCAGCTTTTGAAGTGCCGGAAAAGAAAAAAACGGCTATAGGGGTTCGAGGTATGAAGCTGAAAGGAAAAGATGAGCTGGAGACAGTTTATCTTTTTGAAGAAGGAAGGGAAGCTATAGAAAAAGTCGGAGAAAAAACCGTTTATTTGAATCGCTTAAAGCTAGCAAAAAGGGACGGGGCAGGAACCAAAAGCCGGGGATAAAAGTAAGATTTAAAGGAGAATTACAAGCATGATTCAGGATATTGCACCTCATAAGTATCATAATGAATATAGGCCTAGAAAACCTAAAAAAGAAGATTACCTTATGTGTTATGACGGGCGTAAGCTGCTGGTAAATTTTAAAGATCAGCAGATTCATTTTCCTAAATTCAAAATGATGGAAGAGCTGGAGCTTTTGGATCAAGAAGACCTCTATGAAAAATGCATTTATCTTTTTGAAATTGATGGAGTGGGATACTATTTGTGCAAGCAGATAGAAAAAATGCTGGAAGAATCTGAGGGAGAAGACTCTCCTTTGGAAGGATATAAGTGGAAGGATATCCGCAGTATCAGAGAGCAGGAACCCAAATATTTAAGTTTTGCAGGAGTCACAGCCTGGCAGCTCTACCAGTGGTATAAATCCAGAAAGTTCTGCGGAAAATGTGGCTCCCCTATGGAACATGATGAACAGGAGCGGATGATGCACTGTCCAAATTGTGGTCAGATGGAATTTCCAAAAATCTGTCCCGCAGTAATTGTGGGAGTAACCCACGGGGATAAGATTTTAATGTCTAAGTACAATGGCAGAAGTTACACAAGATATGCCCTCCTAGCAGGATTTACAGAAATCGGAGAAACCTTAGAAGAGACCGTTGCCAGAGAGGTTATGGAGGAAGTGGGACTGAAGGTAAAGAATGTCACCTACTATAAGTGTCAGCCCTGGTCCTTTAGCGATACTCTTTTGGTGGGATACTACTGTGAACTAGACGGTGAGGAAGCCATTACCTTGGACAAAGAGGAGCTATCCATGGCCGCATGGTTTGACAGAGGAGAGATTACAGTGGAGGATGAGGACTGTAGCCTTACCAATGAGATGATCATGAAATTCAAGGATGGCACCATAAATCAAGAGTTTTTTCGGGAAAACCCTTGATTTAGCAGGGACAAGGTGCTATACTTGAGAAAAGTTACATAGAAATCGGCGAAAAGAGTGGGCAATATGTCCACTCTTCTTTGTTGGAAAAAATTAGGAGGAGAGATACTTTGTCAAAGAGAGAAATCTACGAACAAAAGACGGAAGAGTTACTGCTTCCCATTATGGAAGAGAACGGCTTTGAGCTGGTGGATGTTGAGTACGTAAAAGAAGGCGGTAACTGGTATTTAAGAGCCTACATTGATAAACCGGGAGGAATTTCAGTAAATGACTGCGAGTTAGTAAGCCGCAGACTGTCCGATTTGTTAGATGAAAAGGATTATGTAGAGGATGCCTACATTTTGGAAGTAAGCTCTCCGGGTCTTGGTAGACCTTTAAAAAAAGAAAAAGATTTTAAGAGAAGTCTTGGAGAACTTGTGGAGGTCCGCACCTACCGCATGGTTGAAAAGAGAAAAGAATTTACCGGTATTTTAAAAGCTTATGATGACAATACCGTTACTATAGAAGAAGATGAAACAGAAAGAGTTTTTGACAAGAGCGAGATTGCCCTTATTCGTCTTGCATTTGATTTCTAATCAGGAGGTAAATCATGAATACAGAATTATTAGAAGCGTTAAATGTCCTTGAAAAGGAGAGAGAGATTCCTAAGAGATCTATTTTGGAATCTATTGAGAAATCCCTTATGGATGCCTGTAAAAACCATTTTGGTAAGAATGACAATATTAAGGTGGTTATGGACTATGACACCTGCGATTACAAACTTTTTGCAGAGAAGGTTGTGGTAGAGGAAGTAGAAGACAAGGTAGAACAGATCAGTTTAGAAGATGCAAGAGAGATTGACAGTAGCTTTGAGCTTGGAGATATTGTTCAGATTCCGGTAGAGTCAAAATCCTTTGGACGTATCGCGACTCAGAATGCAAAGAACCAGATTTTGCAGAAGATTCGTGAGGAAGAAAGAAAGGTTGTTTATAACCAGTATTATGAGAAAGAAGGAGACATTGTTACCGGTGTGGTACAGCGCTATGTTGGAAAGAACATTAGTGTCAATATCGGAAAGACCGATGCCCTTCTTAGAGAAAATGAGCAGGTAAAAACAGAAAAGTTTGAGCCAACAGATCGTATTAAATTATATATTGTAAATGTAGAAGACCATACCAAGGGACCTAGAGTTGTAATCTCCCGTACCCACCCAAATCTTGTAAAGCGTCTCTTTGAGGCAGAGGTTACTGAGATTCAGGACGGTGTTGTAGAAGTAAAGGGAATTGCAAGAGAAGCAGGAAGCAGAAGTAAGATTGCTGTTTGGTCTAATGATCCAGATGTAGATCCAGTAGGATCTTGTGTAGGTATGCAGGGAGCTAGAGTTAATGCTATCGTTCAGGAACTTCGTGGAGAGAAGATTGATATTATTAACTGGAGTGACAACCCGGGAATCTTAGTGGAGAATGCTTTAAGCCCGGCAAAGGTTATTTCCGTGCTGGCTGATCCGGATGACAAGACTGCCAGTGTAATCGTGCCAGACAACCAGTTGTCTCTGGCTATTGGTAAGGAAGGTCAGAACGCAAGACTCGCTGCAAGACTTACCGGATACAAGATTGATATTAAGAGCGAGACCCAGGCCATTGCCTCAGGAGAACTTCCAGAGGATTATGCAAGCTACAGCGAGGGTGTGTACGAAGAAGAGTATTATGATGAGTCTGAAGACTACTATGAGGATGATATGGAAGCAGAAGACTCCTCCCTTGAGTATCAGGATGAGGCAGATGCTTCTGTGGAAGAAGCGGCAGAAGAAACTGCAGATGAGCCTGATGAAGAGACAGAAGAAGCAGTCTTTCAGGAAGTTTAATCTCAAGGAGTGATAAGAAGTTGGGTGTGACAAAGAAAATTCCTATGCGTAAATGCGTAGGTTGTCAGGAAATGAAAAGTAAGAAGGAAATGATTCGAATCATTAGGGACCAGGAAGGAAAGTTTGAATTAGATGCCACAGGCAAGAAAAACGGCAGAGGCGCCTACCTTTGTCCCAAAAGAGAGTGCCTTGTAAAGGCAATAAAAAGTCATGGACTTGAGCGCTCTTTTAGCCAGACCATCCCAACAGAAGTATATGAGACACTGGAAAAGGAGATGGAAGCACTTGAAGCAAAATAAGATTTTATCCCTGATCGGTATGGCCACCAAGGCAGGAAAAACTGCCAGTGGTGAGTTTTGTACTGAGAAGGAAATAAAAAGTGGAAAAGCTTTTCTGGTATTGGTGGCAGAGGATGCTTCGAATAATACAAAGAAAATGTTTCGGAATATGTGTGAATTCTATCATGTGCCCATTTATTTCTATGGAGATAAGCTGTCCTTAGGACATGCCATGGGGAAAGAATTTAGGGCATCCTTAGCAGTGACAGATGAAGGATTTGCAAAAGGAATCATAAAACAGATGAATCGTGAGTAATGAGATTGCATAGAGGAGGTAGTTGTTAATGTCAAAGATTATTGTACATGATCTTGCCAAAGAACTTGGAATTGAAAGTAGCGCCATTGTAAAGTTCTTAGGAGATAAAAATATACAGGCAACCCACGCAAGTGGTGTGGATGAAGAGACTGCAGGAAGTATTCGAGCAGCTTTTAAGAAAGGGGAAGACTCTAAGGGAGAGGCGGCTCCTAAAAAGAAAAATGTAGTACGTGTCTTCCGTCCTCAAAATACCAAGCAGGGCAAACAGCAGGGAAGAAGACCGGCAAATGGAAGACCCCAGGCTGCTACTGGTGGACGGGCTTCCCGTCATCAGGGAAAACCTATGGAGGTAAATAATGGTCGTCCGTCTAAGAAGGTGGTACCGGCAAAAGCGGCAGAGCCAGCAAAGCAGCCAGAGGTTAAGCCAGTAGCTAAGGCTGTAGAGACTCCAGTTAAGCCAGTGGAAGTTGTAGAAAAGCCAGTGGAGGCTCCTGTAAAGGCAACTGAAGAGTTACCAGTAAAGTCAGCAGAGACCAAGACTGCACCAAAGTCTGCAGAAGCTCCTAAGGCTTCAAACTCTGAGCGTTTTGATAGAAATAACAATAGGGGAAGAAACGACAGGGGAGACTTTAGAAACAATAACCGCGGAGACAGAAATGACCGTGGAGATTCTAGAAACAATAATCGCGGGGATAGAAATGACCGCGGCGATTTCAGAAATAATAACCGTGGGGATAGAAATGACCGCGGGGATTCTAGAAACAATAACCGCGGAGATAGAAATGACCGTGGAGATAGAAACAACGATCGCAGAAATAATGACCGCAGAGGGGCAGCTCCAGCACCAGTGGTAGATGGCCAGCAGAAACCTCAGAACAATAAGCGTAAGGCAAATGAAGCTCATAATAAGAAAAAAGATTATCGCAGAGATCACGAAGATGAGCAGATGAACAAGGGAAAGAAGAAAAATGACAAGCCACAGATGCAGAAGCCACAGCAAAAGCAGCAGAAGGTGGAAGAGGAAATTAAGTCTATCGTAATTCCTGAAGTTCTTACTATTAAGGAGTTGGCAGATAAGATGAAGGTAGTGCCTTCTGTTATCGTAAAGAAACTCTTTATGCAGGGCAAGATCGTAACTGTTAATCAGGAGATTAACTACGAGACTGCGGAAGAAATTGCTATGGAATTTGAGATCCTTTGCGAAAAGGAAGAAGTGGTAGATGTTATTGAAGAACTTCTAAAAGAGGAAGAAGAGGACGTTAAGAAGATGAAGAAACGTCCGCCGGTTGTATGTGTTATGGGACATGTTGACCACGGTAAAACTTCCCTTTTGGATGCTATTCGCCATACTGATGTAATCGGTGGAGAGGCCGGGGGTATTACCCAGCATATTGGTGCTTCTGTTGTAAAGGTAAAGGATGAGACCATTACCTTCCTTGATACACCAGGACATGAAGCCTTTACTGCTATGCGTATGCGTGGTGCAAGTTCTACAGATATCGCAATCTTGGTTGTTGCTGCTGATGATGGTGTAATGCCACAGACAGTAGAGGCTATTAACCATGCCAAGGCAGCTGGCGTTGAGATTATCGTAGCTGTAAACAAGATGGATAAGCCAAGTGCTAATATTGAGCGTGTTAAACAGGAAATGACTGAGTATGAGTTGATTCCTGAGGATTGGGGCGGATCTACTATTTTTGTACCAGTATCAGCAAAGACCGGAGAAGGTTTGGAAGAGCTTCTTGAAATGGTTCTTCTTACTGCAGAGGTTATGGAGCTTAAGGCTAACCCAAATCGTCGAGCAAGAGGTCTTGTTTTGGAGGCACAGCTTGACAAGGGAAGAGGACCTGTTGCTACTGTCTTGGTACAAAAAGGAACCCTCCGTGTTGGTGATTCTATTGCGGCAGGATCTGCCCATGGTAAGGTAAGAGCCATGATGGACGATAAGGGAAGACGTGTAAAAGAGGCAGGACCTTCTACACCAGTTGAGATTCTTGGTCTGGATGATGTTCCAAATGCAGGTGAAGTCTTTGTAGGCTGTGCAAATGAAAAAGAAGCAAGAAACTT
This sequence comes from Bacteroidaceae bacterium, assembly GCA_963597615.1. Taxonomy (GTDB): domain Bacteria; phylum Bacillota; class Clostridia; order Lachnospirales; family Lachnospiraceae; genus CAKRJP01. The sequence continues at coordinate 177,388 of CAVBQS010000010.1, read as the reverse complement.
TGCAGATACCTTTATTGCACAAAACAAGGTGAAACTTCTGGAAGATACTAAGAGTAAGCTTTCACTGGATGACCTCTTTGATCGAATCCAGGAAGGAAACTTAAAAGAACTGAACATTGTAGTTAAGGCAGACGTTCAGGGTTCTGTAGAAGCAGTAAAACAGAGCTTACTGAAGCTTTCCAATGAAGAGGTTGTAGTTAAGGTAATTCACGGTGGTGTTGGTGCCATTAATGAATCTGACGTTTCTCTTGCATCTGCATCCAATGCAATTATCATCGGATTTAACGTTAGACCAGATGCAGTGGCTAAGGATACTGCTGATAGAGAGGGAGTAGATGTACGTCTCTACAGAGTTATCTACCAGGCGATTGAAGATGTGGAAGCTGCTATGAAGGGTATGCTTGATCCAATCTTTGAGGAGAAAGTATTGGGACATGCAGAAGTACGCCAGCTCTTTAAGGCTTCCGGTGTTGGAACTATTGCTGGATCTTATGTCTTAGATGGTCTCTTTGAGAGAGACTGCTCTGTACGTATCACTCGTGACGGCGTGGTAGTATTTGAGGGAGGCCTGGCATCTCTTAGAAGATTTAAGGATGATGTAAAGGAAGTAAAAGCTGGATATGAGTGCGGTTTTGTATTTGAAAACTTCAATGATGTGAAGGAGTTAGATATTGTAGAAGCATTCAAGATGGTGGAAGTTCCAAGATAATAGATTATAAATCCTAGTATGTAATCGAAGTTCCTAAATTCTAGGGACTTCGATTCTTTCAGTATAAAGAAAGGGCTGTTTGATTATGAGAAAAAGAAGTATTAAAAATACAAGAGTCAATACGGAAGTACAGCATGAGCTTTCCAATATTATCCGGGGTGGAATCAAAGATCCAAGAATCGCACCTTGGACCTCGGTAGTAGCCTGCGAGGTGGCACCGGACCTTAAAACCTGTAAGGTCTACATTAGCGTTTTGGGAGACAAGAAGGCTCAGGAGGATACCTTGGCTGGACTTAAAAGTGCATCAGGCTATATTCGAAGAGAATTGGCCCATACCTTAAATATGCGAAATACTCCGGAATTAACTTTCGTCATGGACCAGTCCATTGAATATGGGGTAAACATGTCTAAGAAGATCGAGGAAGTTACTAAAGATATTTCCAATCAGGAAGAGCTAGAAGAGGAAGAGTTATGATAGATCAAATTCTTGGAGAGGCAAAGACCATAGCCATCGGAGGACACGTGCGACCGGATGGAGACTGTGTAGGGGCTTGTATGGCCCTGGCAGAATATATCCGTAAGTGGTATCCCAAAGTGCTAGTGGATGTATACTTAGAAGAAATTGCAGAAGAATACAAGTGCATTAAAGGGACAGACCAGATTCTTCATGAGACAAAAGATGCTTGCTATGATCTCTTTATTTGTTTGGATTGTGGGGATGAAGACCGCCTGGGATTTTCTGGAAAATTATTTGAAAAAGCAAAACAGACGTATTGCATTGACCACCATATTAGCAATACTGCCTTTGCAGATGACAGTTATATCATTTCAGATGCCAGCTCTACTGCAGAACTTGTGTACAATGTAATGGAGGATGAGAAGATTACGCTGGATATTGCAAGGGCCCTTTATCTTGGAATTGTTCATGATACAGGCGTTTTCCAATATTCCTGCGCAAAGCCGTCCACCTTCCGGGTGGCAGCAAGGCTTTTGGAAAAGGGGGTGGATGCTCCAACTCTAATTACCGAAACTTACTATGAGAAAACCTATGTACAGAACCGGATGATGGGAATTGCTTTAAATAAAAGTAAATTACACCAGGCTGGTCAGGTGATTTCTTCTGTCATTACAATAAAAGAAATGGAAGAACTAGGGGCAAGCCCCAAGGATTTGGATGCTATTGTAAGTCAGCTTCGCATTACAAAAGGGGTGGAAGTAGCCATCTTTTTGTACCAGACAGGAGAATCATCCTACAAGGTAAGCTTAAGGGCCAAGGATTATGTGGATGTAAGTAAAGTGGCGGTAACCTTTGGAGGGGGCGGTCATATAAAAGCCTCCGGAGCCAACATGGATGGAACTTCAGAGGAAATTATAGAAAAACTTTTAGCAGAAGTGAAAATCCAGCTAAAAGATAATTAAAAGATTAAGCAAAGAGGAAGATAAAAAATGCTCCATGGAATTTTAAATGTGTATAAGGAAAAAGGGTATACTTCCCATGATGTGGTGGCCAAACTTCGAGGTATTGTAGGCCAGAAAAAAATCGGCCACACAGGGACCTTGGATCCTGATGCTACAGGGGTACTTCCTGTATGTTTGGGAAAGGCCACAAAGGTCTGCGACCTTTTAACAGACAAGGATAAAACTTACCGGGCTATTCTTAAGTTGGGAATTAGTACAGATACTCAGGATATTTCCGGGAAAATTATAAAGGAAATGGACCCAAAGGGCCTTACAGAGGAAGAAGTAAGACAAGCAATCCTATCCTTTGTGGGAGATTATGAACAGGTTCCCCCTATGTATTCTGCTTTAAAGGTAAATGGGAAAAAACTATATGAGCTGGCCCGCCAGGGAAAGACCATTGAGCGAAAAAGCAGGCCTGTAAAAATCCATGAAATTAAAATCGAGGAAATGAATCTTCCAAGAGTGGAATTTACCGTAACCTGTTCTAAGGGAACCTACATCCGAACCCTGTGTCATGATGTTGGTGAAAAACTTGGAGTGGGAGGCTGTATGGAAGAGCTGGAGCGAATCGCAGTGGGGAGATTTCATTTGCGGGACGCTCTGACCTTAAAAGAAATCCAGGAAATGAAGGAAGAAGGAACTTTAGAAGAAATCCTTCGTCCGGTGGATTCTGTGTTTTTACAGTACCCAAAGATGCAGGTGAAAGCCTCCTATGAGAGCCTGGCCTTTAACGGGAATCCTCTGCCTAAAAAGGGAGTTGTAGCTTTTGAGGCAGCAGATGTAGATCAGATTTTTCGGCTTTATACAGAAGAGGGAGAATTTTTAGCCCTCTATAAGAAAACTCCAAAAGATTACCGCATTGTGAAAATGTTTTACGCGAAAGAATAATTAAAAACCCTAGTAGAGAGGAAGTCTTGGCTCATGTGGAACCTAGAAAAACTGAAAAAATATGAGATAGAGGGTCAGTCGGCCATTACCTTTGGCAAGTTTGACGGACTTCATCAGGGCCATATGCTTCTGGTGGAAGAGGTTTCTCGTCTGGCAAAAAAAGAGAACCTGCAAAGCGTAGTCTGCGCCTTTGATATGCAGGACTTTTGGAAAGAAAAGGGGAGAGACCTTAGGGTTCTTATGACCAAAGAGGAGCGCATGAGGCATTTAAAGGGGTTTGTGGATCATGGGGTTATGTTTCCCTTTGACTGGGAATTTAGCCAGATGAAACCAGAAGATTTTGTAAAGGATATTGTAGCAGGCCTCTTTCACGCAAAATATGTGGTGGTAGGGCCGGATTTCTCTTTCGGAAAAAACAAAGAGGGGAACACCAGCATGCTTCGTAAACTCTCTGGAATCTATGGCTTTGAACTGATTGTTATTGAAAAGAAGCGCTATCAAAATCATGTGATCAGCAGCACCTATATTCGGCAGGTCTTAAAAGAAGGAAATATTAACCTTGTAAATGCCCTTTTGGGATATCCTTTTGAACTGTCAGGCCTTGTGGCCCACGGAAAGCAGCTAGGGAGAACCTTGGGATTTCCTACCATTAATGTAATGTGGCCCAAGGTAAAGATTGTGCCTCCTAAGGGAGTTTACATGGCGGATGTATATTTAGATGGGATGAAATATCATTCCGTAGCTAATATAGGGGTGAAGCCCACTGTGACCAAAGAACACAAGCTTTCCATAGAGGCTTTTTTGTTTGACTATAGTGGAGATGCCTATGATAAGGAAGTTCGCATTGAACTTTTGGAATTCAAGCGTCCGGAACAAAAATTTGACAGCGTAGATCTTATGAAAGTCCAGGTAGATCAGGATATTTTGTATGCCAAAAATTTTTTCCCTTTACAAGTATAGAAGCATCGTGGTATACTAATCTGGTGTTTAACCGGTATTCGGTAATTGGAATCTCCAACCGTTACTTAATATCAGGTGATAGATATAAGAATTTAAGGAGGATTGTAACAATGATTACAAAGGAAATCAAAGAGCAGATTATTAAAGACTATGGAAGAACAGCTGGAGATACAGGATCTCCGGAAGTACAGATCGCAATTCTTACAGCAAGAATCAACGACTTGACAGATCACTTCAAGGCTAATCCAAAGGATCACCACTCAAGAAGAGGACTTCTTAAGATGGTAGGACAAAGAAGAGGACTTCTTGCATACCTTAAGAAGACTGATATCGAGAGATATCGTTCATTGATCGAGAGACTTGGATTAAGAAAATAATTCCAGAGAATCATCTGAACTTTATGAAAAGAATGTGCCACGGCACATTCTTTTTTTGCGCATAAAAGCCAGGATTTAAAAAATATAGCTAGCACATATAGGGGTCTTGTGATATAATACGGAAGGCTGTGGTTTTGGGAAGGATACACCGAGACCACTGAAATGTATATGAAAAGTTTCGTATATTTTTCAGTTGTTTCGGTAGTTCCCTTACCACTTATATGCATTTTAATTAAAAGTAAGGAGAAAACTATGTATAAAAAGTTTGAGATGGAACTGGCCGGCAGAACTTTAAGAGTGGATGTTGGCAGAGTGGCTAAGCAGGCAAACGGAGCTGTTCTTATGCACTACGGTGACACAACAGTTTTGTGTACTGCAACAGCATCAGAGAAGCCAAGAGAAGGCATTGATTTCTTCCCATTAAGTGTAGAGTACAATGAGAGAATGTACTCTGTAGGTAAGATTCCGGGAGGATTTAACAAAAGAGAAGGTAAGGCATCTGAGAATGCAATTCTTACCTGCCGTGTTATTGACCGTCCAATGCGTCCTTTATTCCCAAAGGATTATCGTAATGACGTAACTTTAGAGAACCTGGTTCTTTCTGTAGACCAGGATTGTGCACCGGAGCTTACTGCTATGTTAGGTGCAGCCATTGCAACAACTATTTCTGATATTCCATTTGATGGACCGATTTCTACTACACAGGTTGGCTTGGTAGATGGAGAGTTTGTATTTAACCCAACTGCTGACCAGAGAAGTCTATCAGACCTTGCTCTTACTGTGGCATCTACAAGAGAAAAGGTAATTATGATCGAAGCAGGAGCTAATGAGGTTCCAGAGCAGCAGATGATTGATGCAATTTACGCAGCTCATGACTTGAACCAGAAAGTCATTGCATTTATTGATACTATCGTAGCTGAGTGCGGAAAAGAAAAGCATGCTTATGAGTCTTGCGCTGTTCCGGAGGAACTTTTTGCAGCTATCAAAGAGATCGTTCCACCAGCAGAGATGGAAGAGGCTGTATTTACCGATGATAAGCAGACCAGAGAGGAAAATATCCGTCAGGTAACTGCTAAATTAGAGGAAGCCTTTGCAGAGAATGAAGAATGGCTTGCTGTTCTTTCTGAGGCTGTTTACCAGTATCAGAAAAAGACTGTACGTAAGATGATCTTAAAGGATCACAAGCGTCCAGATGGAAGATCCATCGATGAGATCCGTCCGCTGGCAGCAGAGACTGATTTGATTCCTAGAGTTCATGGTTCTGCAATGTTTACCCGTGGACAGACCCAGATTTGTACTATGACAACTTTGGCACCTCTTTCAGAGGCCCAGAAGTTAGATGGTTTAAATGAGTCTGAAACATCTAAAAGATATATGCACCATTACAACTTCCCATCATACTCCGTAGGTGAGACAAAGCCTTCTAGAGGACCGGGACGTCGTGAGGTTGGACATGGAGCATTGGCAGAGAGAGCTTTGGTTCCGGTACTTCCAAGTGAGGCAGAATTTCCATATGCAATCCGTACCGTATCAGAGACTTTCGAGTCTAACGGATCTACCTCCCAGGCAAGTATCTGTGCATCTTCTATGTCACTGATGGCAGCTGGTGTACCTATTAAGTCTGCAGTAGCCGGAATTTCCTGCGGATTGGTTACAGGAGATACAGATGATGATTACTTAGTTCTTACAGATATTCAGGGACTTGAGGACTTCTTTGGAGATATGGACTTTAAGGTAGCAGGTACTCACAAGGGTATCACAGCTATCCAGATGGATATTAAGATCCACGGTCTTACCAGAGACATTGTTGAGGAAGCAATTGCCAAGACAAAGAAAGCAAGAACTTACATTATGGATGAGGTTATGGCAAAGGCTATTGCTGAGCCAAGAGCTGAAGTAGGTGAGTTCGCACCAAAGATTGTTCAGATGCAGATCGATCCACAAAAGATTGGTGATGTAGTAGGACAGCGCGGTAAAACTATCAATGCCATTATTGAGCAGACCGGTGTGAAGATTGATATTACCGATGATGGTGCTGTTTCAGTATGTGGAACTGATGCAAAGAAGATGGAAGAAGCTCAGAAGCTGATCCACATTATCGTAACAGACTACGAGGCTGGACAGGTATTAGAAGGAAAAGTTATCAGCATTAAAGAATTTGGTGCCTTCCTTGAGTTTGCACCAGGCAAAGAGGGAATGGTTCACATTTCCAAGCTTTCTAAGGAAAGAGTAAATCGTGTAGAGGATGTACTTACTTTAGGAGATATAGTTAAGGTTGTATGCCTTGGCAAGGACAAGATGGGTAGATTCTCATTCAGCATGAAAGATGTTGCAGAGTAAGTAGAATGAATTGATTAATAAATCTTCCATGCAGTTTCATTGAAGAAAAAGGAACTGTGTGGAAGATTTTCGTATGAAGGAGCAAAAATCATATGCCACAGATTAGTAAAGAAGTAAAAAGCCAGATTGAAAAGCGGCGTACATTTGCCATTATTTCTCACCCCGATGCAGGTAAGACGACTTTGACTGAAAAATTTCTTCTCTATGGAGGTGCCATTAACCTGGCAGGTAGTGTAAAAGGAAAGGCCACTGCCAGACATGCAGTGTCTGACTGGATGGAGATTGAAAAGGAGAGAGGTATCTCTGTAACATCCTCCGTACTTCAGTTTAACTATGGCGGATATTGTATCAATATTTTGGATACCCCGGGGCACCAGGATTTCTCAGAGGATACCTATAGAACCTTGATGGCAGCAGACTCTGCAGTGATGGTTATTGATGCTTCTAAGGGTGTTGAGGCCCAGACAAGAAAGCTGTTTAAGGTTTGTACCATGCGACATATCCCGATTTTTACCTTTATCAACAAAATGGACCGGGAAGCTATGGATACCTTTGAGCTTTTAGATGATATTGAAAATGAGTTGGGAATTGCCACCTGTCCTGTCAACTGGCCCATCGGTTCCGGAAAAGAATTCCGAGGCGTATATGACAGAGAAACCAAGACTGTGGAGCTTTTCTCAGACACCAACAAGGGTACTACCCAGGGAGAAGTAAGAAAACTTCCTATAGACGACCCGGAACTTAAAAGTTTAATTTCTGAGGACCAGTGGGAAAAACTTGAGGAAGAGATTGAACTTCAAGACGGAGCAGGGGCAGTCTTTGACCAGGAAATGGTAAGTAAAGGAGAACTGTCACCGGTATTCTTTGGATCTGCCCTTACTAATTTTGGTGTAGAGACATTTTTACAGCATTTCCTGAAGATGACCACATCTCCCCTTCCTAGAATGTCCGACCAGGGTGTCATTGATCCTATGGAGGAAGAAGATTTCTCAGCTTTTGTATTTAAAATTCAGGCAAATATGAATAAGGCCCATAGAGACCGAATCGCCTTTATGCGAATTTGTTCCGGTGAATTTAAGGCTGGCATGGAAGTTATGCATATCCAAGGTGGAAAGAAGGTTCGCCTTTCTCAACCCCAGCAGCTGATGGCCAGTGAACGTAAGATGATTGAGGAGGCTTACGGAGGAGATATTATCGGTGTCTTTGATCCGGGAATTTTCTCTATTGGAGATACCCTTACCAGTTCTCCGAATAAATATGCCTACGAGGGAATCCCAACCTTTGCACCGGAGCATTTTGCCAGAGTGCGACAGGTAGATACCATGAAGCGTAAGCAGTTTGTGAAGGGTATTAACCAGATCGCCCAAGAAGGTGCCATTCAGATTTTCCAGGAAATGGGGTCTGGTATGGAGGAAATCATTGTAGGAGTGGTAGGTGTCCTTCAGTTTGATGTATTAAAGTACCGCCTGGAAAATGAGTACAATGTGGAAATCCGTCTGGAGAATCTTCCTTATGAATATATTCGCTGGATTGAAAACCCGTCTCAGGTACAGGTAGATAAACTTACAGGAACCTCTGATATGAAGAAGGTTATGGACTTAAAGGGTCGCCCCTTGCTTCTCTTTGTAAATGAGTGGAGCATTCGAATGACTGAACAACGAAATGAAGGCCTGGTTCTTACGGAATTTGCAAAATAAAACCCTACTTTGCAAAAGAGGGGTTCTTTGCTATAATAATAGCTAGATTATAAAAAGGATAAACCGAAGCAGGGAGGTTTTATATATGAGTAAGGAAGAAAAGAATACATATACCATTAAAGGAAATACCCAAGTGGGAGAAGTGAAGATCGCTGATGAGGTTGTAGCAGTTATTGCAGGACTTGCAACCTTAGAAGTAGAAGGCGTTGCTTCCATGGCAGGAAATGCCACTACAGAGCTGATTTCTAAGCTAGGAAAGAAGGCTGTATCAAAGGGTGTGAAGATCGATGTTCTAGACGGAATAGTAACCGTATCCTTGGCTCTTAATATTTCCTATGGATACAATATTAAGGATGTAACCCTTAAGGTTCAGGAGAAGGTAAAATCAGCCATTGAGACTATGACAGCCCTAGAAGTAGCAGATGTGAATATCCGTGTTGCGGGTGTTGCAGTATCGGAGGAAGCATAAGTGAGAAGAAGCGAGCTTAGAGAGCATATTTTCAAAGTATTATTTGGAATTGAATTTAATGAGGATGGGGAGCTTAGCAAGCAGTCGGAGCTTTACCTTTCGGACTTAGAGCATGCAAAAGAGTCTGACACCGATTATATTGCCGGTAAGGTTTTAAAGGTGGCAGACAAGGTGCCGGAGATCGATGAGCTCATTAATGCCAACTCCAAAGGATGGAAGACAAAACGAATGAATAAGGTAGACCTTACCATCCTTAGACTTGCAGTTTATGAGATGAAGTGGGATGAGGAAGTTCCAACAGGAGTTGCCATCAACGAGGCGGTAGAGCTTTCCAAAACCTACAGTGGAGAGGAAGGATCTTCCTTCGTTAATGCAGTATTAGGGAAAATTGCCCACGCACAAGAGGAATAAGATGGCAAAGAATATATATTCAGTTAAGCAAGTGAATGCTTACATTCGGAATATGTTTGCCCAGGATTATATGCTCAGGCGTATTTATGTGAAGGGAGAGATTTCCAACTGTAAGTATCATTCATCAGGACATATATATTTTTCATTAAAAGATGAGTCCGGAACCATTTCCTGCGTTATGTTTGCCGGGAAAAGGGGCGGGCTCTCTTTTACTATGAAAGATGGACAGCAGGTAGTGGCCCTAGGCTCTGTGGAGGTTTATGCAAAAGGTGGGGTATACCAGCTTTATGCAGAAGAGATCCGCTTAGACGGAGAGGGACTTCTCTACGAGAAGTTTATGCAGTTAAAGCGAGACCTTCAGGAGATGGGAATGTTTGATCCTGTTTACAAGAAGGCAATTCCTCCCTATGTAAAGCGGGTGGGTGTTGTAACGGCTCCTACCGGCGCGGCAGTGCAGGATATTATGAATGTGTCTAAGAGAAGGAACCCTTATGTTCAGCTTATTTTGTATCCTGCCAAGGTTCAAGGAGAAGGAGCTGCCCAGAGTATTGTAAATGGAATTCATGCCCTGGAACAAGTGGGAGTAGATGTCATGATCGTAGGCCGAGGAGGAGGATCCATAGAGGACCTTTGGGCCTTTAACGAGGAGATTGTTGCAAGGGCAATCTTTGAATGTGAGATTCCCATTATTTCCGCAGTAGGCCATGCTACAGACGAGAGTATTTCTGACTATGTGGCAGATATGCATGTTCCAACTCCTTCAGCAGCGGCAGAGATGGCAGTGGCAGACTACAGACTTATTGACAATGCCCTTTTGGAGTATCAGAATAAATTAAATAGGCTGATGGGGCAGAAAATCCGGATTTATAGATTGAAGACAGAGACCCTTCAGACAAAGTTATCGCATTTGCATCCAGGATACAAATTAAAGGAACAAAGACGGCAGCTAATGGAATTAGAAGCCCGCTTGGATCTTGGAATGAGTCGTAAACTTCAGAAGTACCGCCATAGATTGGAAGTTTATGTTGAACGAATGAAGGGTTTGTCCCCCTTGGCTAAGCTTAGCAGTGGCTATGCTTATGTGGAGGATGAAAAAGGGAAGTCCCTTCGCAGCGTAAAGACTGTAAAGCCGGGAGAAGATTTGAAGATTCATGCTATAGATGGAGTGATTCTGGCTAAGGTTTCTGAAATTTTAGAAGACAAGCACCGGATAAAGGAGGAAGATCATGACTGATTTGGAAGAAAAGCAAGCAGGAGATGGACAAGAGCCAGAAATTGATGCCCTGTTTTCTGAATTAAATGACGTAATTTTAAATTTAGAGAAAGAAGATGTGTCTTTGGAGGACTCCTTTGCCTATTATCACAAAGGGATGGAACTTCTTAAGACATGCAATGACAAGATCGATCGTGTAGAAAAGCAGATTCAGGTTCTGGATGAAGAGGGAAATGCACATGAGTTTTAAAGAGGATTTAGAACAAAAGGTTGGGAATATTGAAAGCTTATTAAGAGAATACCTTCCGGAAAAGGAGGGCTATCAGGGCCTCATTATGGAGACCATGGAATATAATCTAATGGCCGGCGGAAAGCGACTTAGACCTATGTTAATGAAGGAGACCTATGACCTTTATCATGGGACTTCCTCTGCAATTGGTCCTTTTATGGCAGCTCTGGAGATGATTCACACCTATTCCTTGGTTCATGATGATCTTCCGGCTATGGACAATGATGATTATCGAAGAGGCAGAAAGACGACCCATGTAGTCTACGGGGAAGATATTGCTATCCTTACTGGTGATGCTCTTTTAAATTATGCATTTGAAACAGCATGCAAGGCCTTTGAGCTGGATCCATCCCACAGCCTTGCGATTGGAAGAGCCCTGTCTGTGCTCGGAAAGAAGGCAGGAATTTATGGCATGATCGGTGGCCAGGTCATTGATGTAAAGGAAACAGGACATGAAGTATCCCAGTCTGTACTAGATAAGATTTATCAGCTAAAAACCGGAGCCCTGATTGAGGCGGCTATGATGATTGGAGGTATTTTAGCTGGAGCTTCTGAGGAGGAGATTTCTCTCCTTGAGAGTATCGCCCACCAGGTGGGAATCGCCTTCCAAATTCAGGATGATATTTTGGATGTCACAAGTACTATGGAGGTTTTGGGAAAGCCAATCCACAGTGATGAGAAAAATCAGAAAACCACTTATGTTACTCTGAAAGGTTTGGAGACATCTAAGGAGATTGTTATGGATCTTTCCAGAGATTCCCTGGATATGCTTCACGCTTTGTCCGGAGAAAATCCATTTTTAGAGAATCTTCTGATTCAATTGATTCATAGAGAGAAGTAAAGTAACTGGGGGACATCTGGGGATGTTGGAGAAGATTGAAAAAGCAAATGACATAAAAAAGTTAAATCCTGAGGATTTGCCGGAACTAGCACAGGAAATCCGCAAGTTTTTGATTCAAAAGGTCAGTAAAACCGGAGGCCATTTAGGGTCAAACTTGGGGGTTGTAGAACTTACCATTGCATTACACAGAGAACTGGATTTTCCCAAGGATAAGATTATTTGGGATGTGGGACATCAATCCTATACCCATAAAATCTTAACTGGGAGAAAAGATAAATTTGATAATTTAAGAAGCTTTAAGGGCATGAGCGGTTTCCCTAAAAGGGAGGAAAGTGCCTGTGACGCCTTTGATACAGGCCACAGTACCACTTCTATTTCTGCTGGGGTAGGCTATGTAAGAGCCAGAGATTTAAAAAAAGAGGACTATACCGTTGTGGCTGTTATTGGAGATGGGTCCTTAACGGGAGGAATGGCCTACGAGGCTCTTAATAATGCGGCTACCTTAAAGTCCAACTATATTATTATTTTAAATGATAATCAGATGTCTATTTCTGAAAATGTTGGAGGTATGTCCAGATATCTGGCCAATATGAGAACGGGAGATTTTTATATTGGTTTAAAAAAGGGTGTTACCAATACCCTGATGCAAATTCCTGGGGTAGGAGAACAGATGGTAACTCAAATCCGCAAAGCCAAGGATAGCATCAAGCAGCTCATGGTTCCGGGAATGCTTTTTGAGGATATGGGAATTACTTATTTAGGACCAGTGCCAGGCCATGATATTAAGCGGCTTACAGAAGTGATTCGGGATGCAAAAAGAGTGGAAGGCCCTGTAATGATTCATGTTATGACCACTAAGGGGAAGGGCTATCTTCCGGCAGAGAGACAGCCGGCAAAATTCCATGGCGTGGGACCTTTTCATATTTCCACAGGAAAGCCTTTGAAAGAAAAGATGGTTCCTACCTATACAGACATATTTGGAAAGGCTATCCTTAAAGAGGCAGAAAGTCATGAGGACTTGGTAACCATTACCGCAGCCATGGCAGATGGCACAGGACTTAGTAAATTCCGTTACCGCTATCCAGACCGTTTCTTTGATGTAGGAATCGCAGAAGAACATGCAGTAACCTTTGCAGCAGGACTGGCAGCAGGAGGTTTAAAGCCTGTATTTGCAATCTATTCCTCTTTCTTGCAAAGAGGCTATGATCAGATTGTTCACGATGTTGCCATGCAAAAGCTTCCGGTAGTCTTTGCAGTAGACCGGGCAGGCCTGGTTGGAAATGATGGAGAGACCCACCAGGGAATCTTAGACTTATCCTTCTTAAGTAATGTGCCAGGTATGTTAGTACTGTCTCCTAAAAATGCTACCGAATTAGAAGCTATGGTACATTTTGCAGTGGAATATAAGGACGGCCCGGTGGCCCTGCGTTATCCAAGAGGAAGTGCTTCCTTCTTGGATGAGAAAATTTGTGCACCAGTGGTCTGTGGCAAGAGTGAGATTATTTTCAGAGAAAAAGAGATTGCCATCCTGTCTATGGGCCATATGTATGATACGGCTCATAAGGTATGGGAAAACTTAAAAGAAAAGGGATACAATTGTTCACTGATTAATGCCAGATTTGTCAAGCCTTTAGATACTGACCTTTTAGAAGAGCTTACCAAGGATCATGGCTTAGTAGTCACCATAGAGGAAAATGTATTAAGCGGAGGATTTGGAGAACATGTGGCGGCTTACTACGCTGATATGGGAGCAAGCCTTAGAACTCATGCCTTTGCAGTGCCAGATACCTTTGTGGAACATGGAGATATACAGACCCTAAGGAAGATGATTGGCCTGGACGAAGATTCTATAGTCAGGGAAATAGAAAGATTGTATAAAAAATAATCATAAAGTAGTTAGGATAAAAAACATGAAAGAACGTTTGGACGTATTATTAGTAAAGAGAAATTTGGCATCTTCCAGGGAGAAGGCTAAGGCCATTATTATGTCGGGAAATGTCTTTGTAGAAGGACAGAGAGAAGATAAGGCGGGAACTACATTTCCAGAAGAAGTGGCTATAGAAATTAAGGGTCATACTCTGCCTTATGTTAGCAGAGGGGGCTTAAAGCTTGAGAAAGCCATTAAAAACTTTGACGTTAGTGTAGAGGGAAAGGTCTGTACAGATGTAGGATCTTCCACCGGTGGTTTTACAGACTGCATGTTGCAAAATGGTGCCATTAAGGTATTTGCCATTGATGTAGGAAGAGGACAGTTAGACTGGAAGCTTAGACAGGATCCCAGAGTGGTTTGTATGGAGAAAACCAATATTCGCTATGTAACTCCAGAAGATATTGGAGAGCCTGTAGATTTTTCTTCCATCGATGTTTCCTTTATATCTCTGACTAAGGTCTTGCTTCCAATTCGCAATTATTTGACAGAAAAAGGGCAGATCGTAGCCCTTATCAAACCCCAGTTTGAGGCGGGAAGAGAAAAGGTTGGGAAAAAAGGCGTGGTGCGGGAGAAAAGTACCCATCTGGAGGTCATCCACAAGGTTATTGATTATGCCATGTCCATTGGCTTTGCAGTTCTTAATTTAGAATTTTCTCCAATCCGTGGACCGGAAGGAAATATTGAGTACCTGGTACATTTAGAAAAATGTGAAGCTACAGACCAGATTGCCCCAGAGATATCGGTGGAAGCTACGGTTGATGCAGCATTTGAAACTTTGACAAAGTAAAAGGAACCGGAAAAAATGGATCATTTTTTAATAGTGACAAATGATGGGAAAGATACAGATTTTCAGGTAACCCATCGGGTAAAGAAGCTTTTGGAGGATGCAGGAAAGACCTGCTCCATCTGTGAAAAAGATGAACATAAGAAGATTATAGATGCCTCTGTCCCAGCCAATGTAGAATGTGCTATTGTAATTGGAGGAGACGGAAGCCTGATCGAAGTGGCCAGATATTTCTGGAAAAAAGACATACCTATTTTAGGAATTAATATGGGAACCTTAGGTTACCTTACAGAGGTGGAAGTAGGACATTTAGAGGAATCTATTGAACATTTGGTTTCCGGAAATATTATTTTAGAAGACCGCATGATGCTAGTGGGTATTACCGAGGATGGACAAAAAAACAGTGCACTAAATGACATTGTTATGACTCGTAAAATCGGACTTCGGGTAATTCGCTTTAACCTTTATGTTAACGGAGAACTTTTAAATACCTACGAGGCAGACGGCGTGATTATCGGTACCCCTACAGGGTCAACTGCTTATAATCTCTCGGCAGGAGGTCCCATTGTGGAGCCTACCGCAAAGTTGATTTTAATCACACCTATCTGCTCCCATGCCTTAAATACCAGCAGTATTATTCTTTCCCCGGAGGATGAGGTGGAAATCGAAATTCTAGAAGGCCGTACAGAGAAGGAGCAGGAAGTTTTGATCTCCTTTGACGGGGCAGACACCATTGCCTTAAAAACCGGGGACCGGGTGAAAATTAAAAAGTCCTCTAAGGTTACCAGGCTAGTTCGCTTAAACAGCGTAAGCTTTTTGGAGATGCTTCGCAGGAAAATGAAGGGAAATTAAGGGAAATTATGAAACTTAGCAGACATTCCAAAATTATAGAACTTATTAATAGCTACCCCATAGGAACCCAGGAGGAGCTGGCAGACTATTTAAACCGGGAAGGCTTTAAGGTAACCCAGGCTACGGTTTCTAGAGATATTCGTAATCTAAAGCTTACCAAGGTACCTGGGGAGAATGGAAAACAGCGTTATGCCCTGAGACGGGAGGAAGAAAGTCAGTACAGTGAACGCTATATCAGGGTCTTAAGAGAAGGTTTTATTTCTATGGATATGGCTCAAAATATATTGGTGATTAAGACTGTTTCAGGAATGGCCATGGCAGTGGCAGCAGCTGTGGATGCCCTAAAATGGAATGAGGTGGTGGGCTGTATTGCGGGGGATGATACAGTTATGTGCGCCATCCGCACCACAGAAGACACGGTGAAAGTCATGGATAAGATTGGTAAAATTGTTGCTTGATTCACCAAAAACTGCTAAGTAAATTTTTAAAGAAAATGGCAAAAATATAGGAGGATCTATGTTACAAAACTTACATGTGAAAGACCTGGCCTTGATCCAGGAGATTGATGTGGAGTTTCAGGATGGCCTTAATATTCTCACAGGAGAAACAGGAGCCGGAAAATCCATTATCCTGGGTTCTGTAAATTTGGCCCTGGGAGGCAGATTTACAAAAGATATGATCCGAGAGGGGGCTCCTTATGGCTTGGTGGAACTTACTTTTTCTGTAGGAGATAAAGAAAAGAAATTATTAGAAGACATGGATATTTATCCTGAGGAAGGCTTAATTCTTCTGTCCAGACGTTTGATGGAAGGAAGAAGTATAAGCCGCATTAACGGAGAAACCGTTACAAAGTCAGTTTTAAAAGCAGTCGCTTCTATTCTAATCGATATTCATGGTCAGCATGAGCATCAATCTTTGCTGTATAAAAAGAATCATTTAAGTATGGTGGATGCCTATGGGCAAGACCACATTGCAGATCAAAAATCCCTGGTTCGGGATGCATTTTATTCCTTTACAGAAATTAATAAACAGTTAGAAAAAGAAAATGCCCAGGAAAAAGACCGGGAGAAGGAACTCTTATTTTTAAGGTTTGAGACAGAAGAAATAGAAAATGCCAACCTGAAAGTGGGGGAAGATGAAGAATTGGAAGCTGTCTATAAATTAATGGTAAATGGTAGAAAAATCGCAGAGTCTGTGGCAGAAGCCTATGCATATACAGGAGAAGGAAATGCTTCAGCCAGCGAATCTTTAAGCCAGGCCCTAAGAGCCTTGCAGGCAGGCGTGGATTATGATAAGAAGGCAAAAGAACTCTACGACCAACTGGCAGAAGTAGATGCTCTCTTAAGCGATTTTAACCATGAAATCAGTTCCTATGCCAGCTCCTTAGAGTATTCTGAAGAAGACTTCTATCAGACAGAAAATCGCTTAAATGAAATCAATCATTTAAAAACCAAATATGGAAATACCATAGAAAAAATCCTTGCCTATGGAAGGGAAAAACAGGAGCGGATTGCCCTCTTAGAAGATTATGATCACTATATTGAAAGCCTAAAAGCTCAGGTAAAAAAAGCAGAGGAAAAACTAGAAGTAGCATCTTTAAAATTATCGGATCTTCGGAAAAAAGAGGCACTTAAATTTGCAAAGGCCGTAGAAGAAAGGCTCTGGGATTTGAATTTTGAGGAAGTAAAATTCCAGATTTCCTTTCAAAAATTAGAGCGTTATACGGCAGAAGGAATAGATGATGTAGAATTTATGATTAGCCTAAATCCGGGGCAGCCTATAAGACCTTTGGTAAATGTGGCCTCCGGGGGAGAATTGTCCAGGGTAATGTTGGCCATTAAGACCGTTATGGCAGATAAGGATGCCATAGAGACCCTGATTTTCGATGAGATTGATGTGGGAATCAGTGGCCGTACAGCTCAAAAAGTTTCGGAACAGATGGCCATCATCGGAAGAAACCACCAGGTGATCTGTATTACCCATTTGGCCCAGATTGCTGCTATGGCAGATGCCCATTATATGATCAAGAAAGAGGCTACAGATGGAAGTACCTGCACCAATATTTACATCCTAAAACAGGAGGAAAGTGTAGAGGAACTGGCCCGTATTTTAGGGGGAGCAAAAATCACCGATGCTGTTAAAGAAAATGCCAAAGAAATGCGACAATTGGCCCTTCAGAGCAAATCAAAACTAAAAGAAACAGATGTCTAAAAATGTCAGAAAATACGGTGAAAAGCAAGGGTATTGTCGAAGGAAAATACAGATTTCGCATTGCTTAAAAAGCTTGTACTAATTATAATAAAAGTGACTATCTTCTCTAATACTCTAGAGGAAATTTATGGAAAAAATAAATAATGTAGTACTGGAAAATGATGAGCGTTTGATGGAATTGGTGAGAGAATTTTTGGCTAACAATAATCTTGAAGTAATGATCGTCACCACCGCTGGCAGGCAAAAAGTCTTGTTGGATGCTTTGCAGCAGGGTGTTATGACCCAGATGCAAAGTATTGATTTTGGACAGGAGTTGGAGCGACAGGTGACAAAACTATTTCAGCAGATTGGAATACCAGCTCATGTTAAGGGCTATCATTATCTGAGAGAGGCAGTACTTTTGACGGTGAATAATACCGGGATTCTAAAGGCCGTTACAAAAGAACTGTATCCTGAGATTGCCAGAAGGTATAATACCACGCCAAGCCGCGTGGAGCGCGCTATGCGCAATGCCATTGAGCTAGCATGGAATCGAGGGGCGGTGGATGTTTTGGACGAGCTTTTTGGATGTTCCATAAGCCCGGAACGAGGCAGACCGTCTAATTCTGAGTTTATAGCCTGGGTAACAGATCGGATTTGCCTGGAATATAAAAACAGATAAATACTTTCCATATTGACTTTAATGCGTTATAATAAGCATATATTTATTTATGTTAAGGGAGGAACTGCAATGAAAAAGATTTTGTTTGCATCTTCAGAGGCAGTGCCATTTATTAAGACCGGAGGTCTTGCAGACGTAGCTGGATCCTTGCCGAAGTATTTCGACAAAGACAAGTACGATGTTCGCGTTATGTTACCGAGATACATGTGCATGAAGCAAGAGTGGAAAGAAAAGCTGACTTACAAGACACATTTTTACATGGATCTTAACTGGAGAAAGCAATATGTTGGAATCCTTGAGTATGAGTACCAGGGAATTACATTTTATTTTGTGGATAATGAATACTATTTCGCAGGCTTCGCTCCATATGGAGAGATGTATACAGATATCGAGAAATTTGCATTTTTCTCCAAGGCTGTTTTAAGTGCTTTGCCATTGATTGATTTCCGCCCGGACATTATCCATTGCCATGACTGGCAGACTGGCTTAATCCCTGTATATTTGGATAATTTCAGATATGGAAATGAATACTACCGTGGAATTAAGACCATCATGACAATTCACAACCTGAAGTTCCAGGGCACCTGGGATCCAAAGCGTGTAAGAGATATTACAGGCCTGCCTCAGTATTATTTTGCACCGGATAAGTTGGAGGCTTACGAGGATGCCAACTACTTAAAGGGCGGTATCGTATATGCTGACTATGTTACCACTGTAAGTAATTCTTATGCAGAAGAGATTAAGACTCCATTCTACGGAGAGCGCTTAGATGGACTTATGAATGCCAGATCTAACTGCCTCAGTGGTATTGTTAACGGCATTGACTATGAGGACTTTAATCCGGCAACAGATCCCCATATTGTGAAGAACTACACAGTAGATAACTTCCGCAAGATGAAGGTGAAGAATAAGACAGCCCTTCAGCAGGAATTAGGCTTAGAGGAAGATCCACGTACTATGATGATCGGTATTGTATCAAGACTAACGGATCAGAAGGGATTTGACCTTATTGCCTATGTTATGGATGAGTTGTGTCAGGATAGTATTCAGATTGTTGCCCTAGGAACCGGTGAGGAGCAGTACGAGAATATGTTCCGTCACTTTGCTTGGAAGTATCCTGGAAAAGTATCCGCCAATATTTACTATTCTGAGGAGATGTCTCACAAGGTTTATGCATCCTGTGATGCCTTCCTGATGCCATCCCTTTTTGAACCATGCGGACTCAGCCAGCTTATGAGTCTTCGCTATGGAACCGTACCGATTGTAAGAGAGACCGGTGGTCTTAAGGATACAGTAGAAGCTTACAATGAATTTGAAAAGACTGGTACAGGATTTAGCTTTACAAATTACAATGCCCATGAGATGATGGCAACAGTCCGCTATGCAGAGCAGATTTATTATGATAAGAAACGTGACTGGAACAAGATTGTAGAAAGAGCTATGCAGGCAGACTTCTCATGGAACAATTCAGCAAGACAGTATGAGGAGTTATACGATAGTCTTTTGTAAAAAGCCAAGAGTGATTAGATTTCAAGGATAGATTTTTATGGATACAAGGACGCAGGAAGCGATCCGTTATCTTGGTTATGGAAATCATGCGGTGGACGATCATACCCTGGATTTGATTGAGGATGTATTTAAGGAACTTGATCAACTGGGACCTATGAAGATCGTCTATCGCATTTTTGATATTCTTCAGGATGCCAACGGACACCTTCAAATCGGACAACTGGATATTGAAAGCAAGAGCCTAAAGCGGAATTTAAAGGCTTGTAGGCAAGCCATCCTTTTGGCAGCAAGCTTAGGCCCTGGTGTAGATGGCCTCCTTAGAAAATATTCCATTGCGGATATGGCAAGGGTTGTGGTGATTCAGGCATGTGCGGCTGCTTCTTTAGAGGACCAACTGGATACCTGGCAAAGTGACATGGCTTTGAAATTTAAGTCAGAGAATCTTTATCTTAGACCTAGATTTAGTCCTGGTTATGGAGATTTTTCCATTGAACATCAACCAATGTTTGTACAGATGTTAGAGGCCTCCAAACGGGTAGGGGTGACAGTAACAGATAGTCTTATGTTAAGCCCCAGCAAATCTGTCACCGCTTTAATTGGCATTAGCAAAGAGGCAAAAATATGTACCGTAAAAGGCTGTGAGGCTTGTACAAAAACAGACTGTGAATTTCGCAGATGCTAAAAAGAATACATAGAAGGAAAGGAATTTATAGAGATAGATGCTGTTAGATAGACTGGGAAAAGAATTAGTTTTTTTTGATGGTGGAATGGGAACCTTGCTTCAGTCAAAAGGTTTGAAACCGGGAGAGCTTCCTGAGGTTTGGAACATCGAACACAGAAAAGAAGTTCAGGATATCCATAGAAAATATTTTGAAGCTGGAAGCGAGATTGTTCTAGCCAATACCTTTGGAGCCAATGCTCTTAAATTTCATGATTCTAAGTATGATTTAAAGGAGATTGTGAATGCTGCTATAGAGAATGTAAAGATCGCAGCAAAAGAGGGCGTAAAAGATGGCCGGGATGTCTATGTGGCCTTAGATGTGGGTCCTACAGGAAAGCTTTTAAAACCCATGGGAGATTTATCCTTTGAGGAGGCCTATGTGGCTTTCGCCCAGGTAATGAAATACGGGGAGTCTTTCGGGGCCGACTTAATTCATATTGAAACTATGAGCGATACCTATGAGGCCAAGGCAGCAGTTTTGGCAGCAAAAGAAAATACCTCTCTGCCGGTTTTTGTTACTATGATTTTTGATGAGAAGGGAAAACTTCTTACCGGAGGAGACGTGCCTTCAGTTGTAGCTATGTTAGAAGGCCTTAGGGTAGATGCCCTGGGAATTAACTGCGGAATGGGACCAGAGCAGATGATGCCGATTCTGGATGAGATTATGAAATATACCTCCATTCCGGTGGTGGTAAAACCAAATGCCGGTCTTCCAAAACAAAAAGATGGAGAAGTCTATTACGATGTTGACCCGGAAGAATTTGCCGGTTTTATGGAAGAAATTGTAAAGAAGGGGGCCTGCGTTATTGGAGGCTGCTGTGGTACTACGCCGGAACACATTGGGGCTATGATAGCAAAGACCAAGGGGATGCCTGTGAAGGCTCCTGTAGAGAAAGATATCACCCTGGTATCTTCCTACGGAAAATATGTTCGCTTGGGAGGCCAGCCTATGATCATTGGGGAGCGCATTAACCCGACAGGTAAGAAGCGCTTTAAACAGGCCTTGGTTGAGAAGGATATGGACTATATCCTAAAGGAGGCCATTACCCAGCAGGATAAGGGGGCCCATATTCTGGATGTAAACGTAGGACTTCCGGATATTGACGAAGTAGAAATGATGAAGGAAGTAGTAACAGAACTTCAGAGCGTTACCAGCCTTCCACTTCAGATTGATACCGTAGATGTTACTGCCATGGAAGCTGCCATGAGAATTTACAATGGGAAGCCTATGATCAACTCCGTAAATGGAAAACAGGTGTCCATGGACGAGGTATTTCCCTTAGTAAAAAAATACGGTGGAGTTGTGGTAGGACTTACCATTGACGAAGGCGGAATTCCTGAGACTGCAGAGGGCCGTGTAGCTGTGGCTGGAAAGATTATTGAAGAAGCTGCAAAATATGGCATTTCAAAAAAAGATATTGTAATCGACGTGCTGGCAATGACCATTAGTTCCGACCCAGAAGGAGCAAAGGTTACCCTGGAGGCCCTTAGAAAGGTAAGAGAAACCTTTGGGGTATGTACAGTCCTTGGAGTTTCCAATATTTCCTTTGGTCTTCCTTACAGACCAGCAGTCAATGCAAACTTCTATACCATGGCAATGCAAAATGGCCTTAGTGCCGGAATTATTAATCCTTCTTCCGAGGAGATGATGAAATCCTGGTATTCCTACTGTGCCTTGATGAATTATGATAGCAACTGTGAGGCCTATATTGAAAAATATGGAAATATGTCAAAAACTGCCGCTGCCGCACCAAAAGACAGCGGGGAATTGACCCTGAAGCAGGCCATAGAAAAGGGGCTAAAAGAAGAAGCTCACCACACAGCAAGGGAGCTTCTTAAAGACTATAAGCCTTTGGAGATTATTAATGAGCACTTGATCCCAGCTCTGGATGTAGTGGGAAAAGGCTTTGAGAAAGGAACTGTATTTTTGCCCCAGTTACTTATGAGCGCTGATGCGGCCAAGATTGCATTTGCAGTTTTAAAAGATTCCATGTCTGGGGAGGAAGACTCTGAGCAGGTCAAGGACAAGATCATCCTAGCTACAGTAAAGGGGGATATCCACGATATTGGAAAAAATATTGTAAAGGTCTTGCTGGAAAATTATAGTTTCGAAGTTATTGACCTGGGAAAGGATGTGCCACCAGAGACTGTGGTAGAGACCGCTGTAAAAGAAGATGTAAAATTAGTAGGCCTTAGCGCCTTAATGACAACTACTGTTGTAAGTATGGAAGATACCATCAAGCTTTTAAGAAAAGAAAAACCAGACTGTAAAGTTATGGTAGGAGGAGCCGTTCTTAACCAGGATTATGCTGATATGATCGGAGCAGACTTCTATGGGAAGGATGCCATGCAGTCCGTCTACTATGCCCAGGGGCTTTTTGGAAGAGAATAAAGAACAAAAAAGGAAGAAGTGAGGGTGGATTGACAAAACCCTTGCTTCTTTTTATAATGATAGAGTTATTGCGTATTTATTTCATATCCTCGTTTTGAAAGCTGAAGATATGAAAAGAAAGATAGAAAGGAAGCGTAGGCTACAATGCAAAAATATGGAGTAAATGAATTGAGAAAAATGTTCCTTGAATTCTTTGAGAGCAAAGAACATTTGGCGATGAAGAGCTTTTCTTTGGTCCCACACAACGATAAGAGTCTCTTGCTTATCAATTCTGGTATGGCACCTTTGAAACCTTATTTTACTGGACAGGAGATTCCACCGAGAAGACGAGTAACTACCTGCCAGAAATGTATCCGTACGGGAGATATTGAGAATGTCGGAAAGACAGCAAGACACGGTACATTTTTTGAAATGTTAGGTAATTTCTCCTTTGGTGATTACTTTAAGACAGAGGCCATTCACTGGACCTGGGAATTTTTAACAGAGGTAGTAGGCTTAGATCCAAATCGTCTGTATCCTTCTGTTTATCAGGAAGATGATGAAGCATGGGGAATCTGGCATGATCAGATTGGAATTTCTGAAGACCGTATTTTCCGTTTCGGAAAAGAAGACAATTTCTGGGAGCATGGTTCTGGTCCTTGCGGTCCCTGTTCAGAAGTGTACTATGACCGTGGAGAAAAGTATGGTTGTGGAAAGCCGGGATGTACCGTAGGCTGTGAGTGCGACCGTTACATGGAGATCTGGAATAATGTATTTACCCAGTTTGATAACGATGGCAATGGCAATTATACAGAGCTTGTACAGAAGAATATTGATACCGGTATGGGATTAGAGCGTCTGGCATGTATCGTTCAGGACGTAGATTCCATGTTCGATATTGACACCATGAAGTCTTTAAGAGACCATGTATGCCGTCTAGCAGATAAAGAGTATGGAAAGGACCACAATACCGATGTTTCTCTTCGAGTTGTAACCGACCATATCCGTTCCGTTACTTTTATGATTTCCGATGGTATTATGCCTTCTAATAGTGGACGCGGATATGTGCTTCGAAGACTTCTTAGACGTGCCTGCCGTCACGGTAGACTCCTGGGCATTAAGGGGGCCTTCCTTGTAGACCTAGCCGGTACAGTAATTGCAGATTCCAAGGATGGATATCCGGAATTGGAAGAAAAGAAGGACTTTATTTTCAATGTAATTGCTAAGGAAGAAGCTCAGTTTAACAAGACCATCGACCAGGGGCTTTCTATTTTAGGAGAGATGGAAGCTGAGATGGAAGCTTCTGGAAGTAAGGTATTATCTGGAGAAAATGCTTTCAAGCTTTATGATACCTATGGATTCCCTATTGATCTTACCAGCGAAATCTTAGAGGAAAAGGGACTTACCTACGACCAGGAAGGATTTGAGAAAGCCCAGAAAGAGCAGCGGGCAAAATCGGAGGGAACCTTTGGAACTCATTCTTACACAGGTAAGGAAGTAAGTGTCTATGATGAATTAGACCCAGCACTGGAGACAGAATTTGTCGGTTATGATGACCTTTCTTGTGAGGCAAAGGTTACAGCTCTTACTACAAAGGAAGAACTTGTAGATGCCTTGTCTGACGGAGAAAAAGGAACCATTATCTTAGATCGCACAAGCTTTTATGCTACTATGGGTGGACAAGAGCACGATACCGGAAGAATCAAAACTGCAGACGGCGAGTTTGTAGTGGAAGATTGTATCCATTTGGCAGGAACAAAGGTTGGACATGTAGGACGTGTTGTAAAGGGAATGATTAAGACAGGTGATGTGGTTACTGTAGAAGTAGATGCTGAAAACAGAAGCCTGTCAGCCAAAAACCATACCGCAACCCATTTGCTTCAGGCTGCTTTAAGACAGGTATTGGGAAGTCATGTAGAGCAGGCAGGATCCTTTGTAAATGCAGAGAGACTGCGTTTTGACTTTACTCATTTCTCTGCTCTTACCAAAGAGGAGATTAAGCAGGTAGAAGACATTGTCAATGAAAAGATTGCAGACTGCCTACCTGTAACTTGCAAGAATATTCCTATTGAGGAAGCAAAGAAGATGGGAGCTATGGCTCTTTTTGGAGAAAAGTACGGAGACGTTGTTCGTGTCGTAAATGCTGGAGATTTTTCTGTAGAGTTCTGTGGTGGTACTCATGTAAAGAATACAGGAGTTGTTTCTGCCCTTAAGATTGTTTCTGAGTCAGGAGTTGCAGCCGGTGTTAGACGTATTGAGGCCTTAACATCCAAGGGATTATTTGCATATTACAATCATATGGAAGAAACTTTAAATGAATCTGCAAAGCTTGTAAAGGCTAACCCAGACCAGTTAACAGAGAAGATTTCTCACCTTCTTTCAGAGAACAAGGCCTTAAATAGTGAAATCGAAAGCCTCAAGAGCAAGATGGCAAAAGATGCTATGGGGGATGTTTCTGACCAGGTGACTGAGGTTTTTGGAGTAAAACTCATTGCCGCAAGAGTAGACGGTGTAGATATGAATGGCCTTCGTGATCTGGGAGATCAGTTAAAGGATAAGATTGGTGAAGGTGTGGTTGTACTTGCATCTGCGGTAGATGGCAAGGTAAGCTTAGTGGCAATGGCTACAGAGACTGCAGTGAAAGCAGGAGCCCACGCAGGAAATCTTATTAAAGGTATCGCTGGATTAGTAGGCGGTGGCGGCGGTGGTCGTCCAAATATGGCTCAGGCAGGAGGAAAGAATCCTGCAGGAATCGATGATGCCATTGCAAAGGTTTCAGAGGTACTTGAAGGTCAGCTTAAGTAGCAAGAACTGTTACAAAAAAATCAAGAAAAAACCAGAAATAAACTTGACGAATAAGTGAATTATGATATAATTCTATGTAGTGCAAAAAAATACCCGATCAGTCGTATGATGCACAATATAGGACTGGAGGGGAGGTTAGGTGTGAGACTATGTCAAATGTAATCGTTAAAGAAAACGAGACGTTAGATAGCGCTTTACGCAGATTCAAAAGAAACTGTGCAAAAGCTGGCATTCAGCAGGAGATTCGTAAGAGAGAACATTACGAGAAGCCAAGTGTAAGACGTAAGAAGAAGTCTGAAGCTGCTAGAAAACGCAAATATAATTAATATGTGCACTAAGAGGAATCCGATAGGGTTCCTCTTTTTTGCCTACCAAGAGCAAGTTGAACCTATAGAAGTTTCTAAGACATGATGACATATTGAAGAATAGCCTCAAAAGGGGATCATAATACAGACCGCAGTATAATTATAAAAAGCATGGGAAATTTTATTGACATAAAAAAATCAAAGGTTTATAGTAGGAACCGTTAAAGGCAAGGGCGCCGTACAGAGGATGTACGACGCCCTTTTTTTAACTTACAATCTTAAAAAATGCAAAAACATTAGAGGATGAAAGCGAGGTTGTCACAATGAGATTAAAGGACACAGGACTTACAGCACAGGAACTGAAGGACATTGTAAACAAGTACATGATCGAGACTTACGAGCGTTACGATTTCATTGCAGAGAGAGCAGAGGGAATGTATCTTTACGATGAGGAAGGAAATGCTTATCTTGATTTCTACGGTGGTGTTGCTGTAAATAGTGCAGGAAATAGAAATACAAAAGTTGTAGATGCAATCAAGGATCAGGTAGATGATATTATGCATACATTTAACTATCCATATACAATTCCTCAGGCATTGTTGGCAAAGAAAGTCTGCGATACCATTGGAATGGATAAAATCTTTTATCAAAACTCAGGAACAGAAGCAAATGAGTGTATGATCAAGATGGCAAGAAAATATGGTGTAGATAATTTCGGACCAGATCGTTATGAGATCATTACTGCAAAGCATGGTTTCCACGGAAGAACCTACGGAGCAATGTCTGCTACAGGTCAGCCAGACAATGCAATCCAGATGGGATTTAAGCCAATGCTTCCTGGATTTACTTATGCAGAATACAACAACCTGGAAGATTTTGCTTCTAAGGTTACACCAAATACCATTGCTATTATGATTGAGCCAGTTCAGGGAGAAGGCGGAGTTCATCCAGCAACACAGGAATTTATGGAAGGTCTTCGTAAACTCTGTGATGACAACGATATGTTACTCCTCTTAGATGAGGTTCAGACAGGATGGGGACGTACAGGATCTCCTATGGCTTACATGGGATATGGCGTAAAGCCGGATGCTGTCAGCATGGCTAAGGCTCTTGGTGGCGGAATGCCAATCGGTGCTTGCTGTGCAACTGAGAAGGTAGCAAAGGCATTTACTGCAGGAACTCATGGTTCTACTTATGGTGGACATGCTCTTGCCTGCGCAGCTGCTTATGCATCTATTTCTGAAATTCTTGACAAGGATCTTTCAGGAAGAGCAAAAGAAATGGGCGAGTACATTAAGGAAGAGCTTGCAAAACTTCCACATGTTGTTGAATCAAGAGGTCGTGGACTCCTGGTTGGATGCGAGTATGATATTCCAATCGCTGTAGATGTAAAACACGGATGCTTGGATCGTAAGGTTCTGATTACTGCAATCGGAGATAAGGTAAACCGTATGATTCCTCCATTGATTGTAGAAAAGGAACAGGTTGATCAGCTGATTGCTGTCATGAAAGAATCTATTGAAGAAGCGGCAGCTAAATACGAGAAATAGATCGTTATTTCCCTAAATAAAATATATAAAAAATGCCATCTAGAGATTGAAAGGAATCTCTAGATGGCATTTTTTTATTAGTTAAGAGTTTATTCGAAATGGTAGTGAAGGCTCTCCGAAAAGGGAAGTAAATTTTCTTTCCACAATTCCTGGTATAAGTGGGCGATAGGGAGTCCCACTACATTATTATAGTCCCCCTTAATGCCTTTTACATGAATGGCAAAGGGTCCCTGGATGCCGTAGGCTCCTGCTTTGTCAAGATGATCCTTGCTTTCTATATAGCGTTTTAAATCCTGACGAGATATGGGGTAAAAGCTTACGTCTGTAGATTCATAGAAAGTTTTTTTGCGGGTTTTTCCTTCTTCTACAATAAGAAGACAAACGCCGGTATATACCTGATGGGTGCGGCCTGCAAGCATGGACAGCATATTGTAGGCATCCTCCTCATCCTTGGGTTTTCCAAGAATTTCATCTTTATATACCACAACTGTATCAGCCCCTATAAGGACCAAGTCTTCTGTATCATTAGAAGTTTCTTTAATTTTTTTATACACATTTTCAGCCTTCACAGAGGCAAGCTCCACCACTACTTCCCAAGGGATTTCTTTGGTAATTACTTCCTCTGCATCGGAAGTTAGTATTTCAAACTCTAAGCCTGCCTGGGTCAGAAGTTCCCTTCGCCTGGGAGAGGCGGATGCCAAAATATATTTTATCATCACGTTTTCCTCGTCTTTCCTATTAGATGTCAATGAACAGTATAAACAAACATTGTGCAGAAGGCAATGCAAAGGTTTTTTTCTGGAAAAATATGGTATAATCAAGGGAAGTATGCAAGAATGAATTTGCAATGAAAATGGAGTAAATATATATGAAGCAATCGGAAGATTTAAGACAGTTATTAAATAAAATTGAACATAGAGGTTACCCCGCTTATAAGGAAACAAAGGGGGCCTGGGATTTTGGTAAATATATTTTAAATATAGAACATGTGCAAGGAGACCCCTTTGCCGCCCCATCTTCTCTAAGTGTAGAAATTCCGGGAAGGACTGCAAGATTCCCAGAGGGATTGTACAATATAAAATGCCGAAGAATTGCTCTTCAGGACTTCTTGATTCGAGAATTTTACAAGCAGTGCAGTAGATATTCTTTTAAGGCAAAAGGATCCGGAAAAAGCGGATTAATTGGGGTTACCAGGTGTGGACAGGAAATTTTAGAGAGGTCTGCCTGTAGCTTGATTCCGGATAATGGTAAGGTGATCCTTCGTTTTGAGGTGGGATTTCCTGCAAATGGGCGAACCATTAACGCCAAAGAATTAATAAAAATCTTCTTTGATTTTTTACCCCAGTGTGTGGAAAAGGCTTTGATTTATAAAAATTTAGATGCTAAGAAAATCGATGAATTTGTGGAATTAGCAGAGGACTATCAATATATCAGTGATCATTTAGAAGAAGAGGGTCTGGTGGCTTTTGTGGCAAATGGGTCCTTGCTTCCAAGAGAATCCGGTGTCAGTGAAAAACCTATGAAAGAGGGAATCATTTTTAAGTCCCCGGAGTCTATGGAAGTTTCTTTTGACCTTCCGGGAGCCGGTAAGAAAAGGGGTATGGGAATCAAAAAGGGAGTTACCTTAATTGTAGGAGGCGGCTATCATGGAAAATCTACCCTTTTAAAGGCCTTGGAAGGGGGCGTTTATCCCCATATTCCAGGAGATGGAAGAGAGTATGTGGTCACTGCAAGGGATGCCATGAAGATTCGGGCAGAGGATGGAAGATGTATCCACAAGGGAGATATCTCCTTATTTATTAATGATTTGCCTAATGGAAAGGATACCACTGCCTTTGATACAGAGGATGCTAGTGGAAGTACCTCCCAGGCGGCCAATGTTGTGGAAGCTATGGAGGCGGGGACATCTTTGTTTTTAATTGACGAGGATACCAGTGCCACCAACTTTATGGTAAGAGATGAATTGATGCAGAGAGTGATCTGCCGGGAGATGGAACCTATTACCCCCTTTATCGAACGGGTTCAGGGCCTCTATAATGATTTGGGCCTTTCTACTATTTTAGTAGCAGGAAGCTCCGGGGCTTATTTTCATGTGGCTGACAGGGTACTACAGATGGACCGCTATGAACCGGTGGATATTACGAAGAAAGCTAAGGAAACTGCAGCCTCTGAGGTCCCGGTGCAGTCTTTGGATTCGAAAATCTTAAAAGCTAAAGATTGTCGTAAAATTTTCCCTAATAGAGACTTAAAAGATAAGGGAAGAATTAAAACAAAAACTTTGGGGAAAGACGGAATTATGATCGGCCGGGAGACCATAGATCTTCGCTATGTGGAACAACTTTTAGATGAAGAACAGCTTACTATGCTGGCACAAATTTTAAAATATCTGGAAGATTCTGTTTTTGACGGAAAGAAAACAATGACAGAAATTGTAGAAAAACTTTATGAAGAAATAGAAAAGAAAAGTTTTGTCTCCGTAACCGGAAAGCAGGTTCCTGGTAGTTTGGCTATGCCAAGGAAACAGGAAATCTATGCCTGTTTAAATCGTTATAGAAAGATGAAGGTGACCTTATGAGAGTAATTGCCGGAAGTGCCAAAAGAACCCAGCTTAAAACCATTGAAGGGATAGAAACTAGACCTACTACAGACCGCATTAAAGAGACCTTGTTTAACATGCTATCCCCTGACTTGTATGATGCCAGTTTTTTGGATCTTTTTGCTGGAAGTGGCGGCATTGGAATTGAAGCCCTAAGCCGTGGAGCCTCTGAGGCGGTTTTTGTAGAAATGAATCCAAAGGCCATGACCTGCATCAAAGAGAACCTGAAAAAAACCCATTTGGAAGACCGGGCCCTTACCCTTCAGATGGATGTTTTATCGGCAATCAAGCGGTTAGAAGGGAAAAAACAATTTGATTTTATTTTCATGGATCCTCCCTATAATCATGAGTGGGAACGAAAAGTGTTAGAGCAACTATTCCATGGAAACATCTTGTCTTTAGATGGTGTGATTATAGTGGAAGCTTCTTTAGAGACCCAGATGAATTATATAGAAGAGCTTGGTTTTGAAGTAATAAAAGAGAAGATTTATAAGACAAACAAACACATTTTTTTAAGTAAAAATGAATAAGAATTAGATAGAGAGAAAAGGGAGAAAGAAGATCATTATGAGAAAAGGAGTTTATCCGGGAAGTTTTGATCCCGTTACTTATGGCCATATAGATATCATTAAAAGAGCAGCAGAATTGGTGGATGAATTAACGGTGGGTGTCTTATGCAATAAGACAAAAACCCCGTTGTTTTCCTTAGAAGAACGTGTTAGAATGTTAAAAGAGGTAACGAAAGATACGCCTAACGTGAGGATTGTTCCTTTTGAGGGACTTACAGTGGATTTTGCCAAAGAAATCGGAGCCAACATGATTGTCCGTGGGCTTCGTGCTGTGACAGATTTTGAATATGAGCTTATGATGTCCCAGACCAACCACAAGTTGGAGCCTGGGGTGGAGACGATTTTTTTAACTACAAATCTTGCATATTCTTACTTAAGCTCATCCATTGTAAAAGAGGTGGCATCTTTCGGAGGGGATATTTCACAATTTGTTCCGGAATCGGTGATGGAGCAGGTTCAGGAGAAGATGAATAATAAAAGGAGAGTATAAGTATATGAGTAGTCGTATTGAACAGATTATTGAAGAGATCGAAGAGTACATTGATAGCTGTAAGTTTCAGCCTTTGTCTACTACTAAGATCATTGTAAATAAAGATCAGTTAGATGAATTGTTGAGAGAACTTCGTATGAAGACTCCTGATGAGATTAAGCGTTATCAGAAGATTATAGCCAACAAGGATGCGATTTTAGCAGATGCTCAGGCTAAGGCAGATAACCTGATTGAGGAAGCTCATATCCAGACCAACGAGTTAGTAAGTGAGCATGAGATTATGCAGCAGGCTTATTCTCAGGCCAATGCAATTGTTACAGCCGCTACAGAGCAGGCTCAGGAGATTCTTGACAACGCAACCAGAGATGCCAATGATATCCGCATTGGTGCTATGCAATATACAGACGATTTGCTGGCTAATGCAGAGAGCATGATCGGGCACACCTTAGACAGTTATACAACCAAATATGATAGCTTGGTTAATTCCTTACAGGAGTGCTACGATATGGTTCGAGGCAATAGGGCAGAGCTTGAGATTCCAGAGCAGTCTGACAGAGCTTTAGAGGCAGAGTACGGAGCAGGACAGCAGCAGGAACAGGAACCTGTATATGATGCTGGAATTGACGAATTTTTGGATAACGAATAGTACTGTTAGAGACTATATAGGAGTGTAGATAATAGAACTGGTTGCCTCTTTTTGGAACCAGTTCTATTATTGAATTTAGAAAAATTTAAAGGTCAAAAGAGAGGATGAGAAATATGGCAGTATTGGAGAATCTTGAACCTAAAAAGGTGTTTGAATTTTTTGAGGAAATCTGTAAAATTCCCCATGGATCACACAATACTAAGCAGATCAGCGATTTTTGCATGGATTTTGCAGCGAAAAGAGGTTTAGATGCAAGACAGGATGAAGTGGGAAATGTATTTATCCGAAAAGAAGCCAGTCCCGGATTTGAAAACAGTGAAGGAGTAATTCTTCAGGGGCACCTTGATATGGTCTGCGCCAAGACAGAAGATTCTCCCCATGACTTTATGAAGGATGGCTTGGAATTATATGTGGAAGATGGCTATGTAAAGGCAAAAGATACCACTCTTGGTGGGGATGATGGAATCGCAGTGGCTATGGCTTTAGCTGTTTTAGATAGCGACACCATTGAGCACCCACCTCTTGAAGTCCTTCTTACTGTAGATGAGGAAGTAGGACTTGACGGGGCCAATGCCTTTGATTTCACCCAGATGAAGGGTGGCAAGCTCATTAATATCGACTCTGAAGAAGAGGGGATTCTTACGGTAGGTTGTGCCGGAGCTATTATGGCAGAGTCTAGAATTCCTATCCACAGACAAAAGAAGAGTGGAAGCTTAATCCGCATTAACATTCACGGCCTCATGGGAGGCCATTCTGGATGTGAGATTCAAAAGCAAAGAGGTAATGCTCACAAGATGATGGGACGTCTTTTGAATCACATGATGAAGGAGATTTCTCTTAACCTAGTAGAGATTAATGGAGGAGCTCAGGATAATGTAATCTCTATGATCTCTGTAGCTGAGATTTTAGTTCCTGTAGAGCAGGTAGAAAGAGCCCTGACCCTTGTTCAGGAGATGAAGGATACCTGGGATGCAGAATTTATGGGATTTGAGCCAAATTTGGCGGTAGATACTTTTGTGTCTCATGACTCTACCATCGATGTATGTGATGACAGATCCACAAGAAGTACTGTGGCCTTCTTAGTTATTTGTCCAAATGGCGTGATTGAATATAGCCGTAAGTTGGCAGGTTTCGTAGAGACATCCCTGAATATGGGAATTGTGGAGACCGCTTCTGATTATATTCGTACTGTCCATATGCTTCGAAGCTCCGTAGATAGCAGAGATTTGGAAACTTGGGAGAGATTTGAGCAGTGTGCCAATGCAGTGGGAGCCCAGGCAATCTTTAGAAGCAGCTATGACGCATGGCCTTTAAAGATTGATTCAAAGCTTCAAAAAATTATGGTGGACACCTACAAGGACCTCTACGGAGAGGATATGAGAGTGGAGACCATGCATGCAGGCTTGGAGTGTGCAGTATTCTGTGTAACCAATCCTAATCTTGACTGTGTTTCCTTCGGACCTAACATCTGGGATGTTCATTCCTTTAATGAGAAGTTAGACATTGCTTCTACAGAAAGATGCTGGAAGTATCTCTTAGAAGTATTAAAGCGTTGTAAATAAAAAAAATGTGCTATAGGTAGCCAATGCCTTTGTTGGCAGGATAGTCATTGAGAAAGAAAAGTCTCAATGACTATTTGCTGTTTTTATATAATAGGAATTTCTGTGATTTGAGAAGGAGTAGTAATGAATTTACCAAAAGCCTTTGAAGAAAAAATGAAACAACTCTTAGGAGAAGAATTTGAGGAATATATTGCCTGTTATGAAGCTCCCAGATATTATGGCCTTCGGGTGAATACAGGAAAGATTTCTGTGGAAGATTTTAAGAAAATCTGTCCCTTTGACATAAGACCCATTCCCTGGATCCCTAATGGATTTTATTATGATGGAGACAAGGTGACTCCTTCTAAGCATCCCTATTATTTTGCCGGACTTTATTATCTCCAGGAGCCTAGTGCCATGACTCCGGCCAGTCGCTTGCCCATCGAACCGGGGGACAAGGTGCTGGATGTGTGCGCAGCACCGGGAGGTAAGGCTACAGAGTTAGGAGCAAGGTTAAAGGGTCAGGGACTTTTAGCCTGCAACGATATCAGTAGTTCCAGAGCCAAGGGCCTTCTTAAAAATATCGAAGTATTTGGCATTGGAAATGTCTTGGTTTTAAGTGAAGAACCGGGAAATTTGGAGCAGTATTTTTCGGAGTATTTTGACAAGATTTTAATCGATGCTCCCTGCTCCGGGGAAGGCATGTTTCGCAAGGATAAGAAGATGGTGGCAGCTTGGCAGGAACATGGGCCGGAATTTTTTAGTAATATTCAAAAAAGTATTATTAGACAGGCTGCCAGAATGTTAAAGCCGGGAGGACTAATGCTTTATTCTACCTGTACCTTTGATGCCAGTGAGAACGAGAGGATCATTGACGGACTGATCAATGACTTCCCGGAATTTCGTGTTTTACCTATGGAAGGCTATGAGGGATTTGTAGCTGGTATGCCAGGGGTGACAGACAGTGGCAGAGAGGAACTAAAAAATACAGTACGTATTTTCCCCCACAAAATGAAAGGAGAAGGCCATTACCTTGCCCTTCTTCAAAAAGGGAACCCTCAAGAAAAAGTTCTTGATACAGAAGACAAGAAAAGTAATAAGAAGCTTCCAGAGGAGCTGGCGGATTTCTTTAGAAATGTTTCTATGAAGCTTGACCCTTCAAGACTGGATATCCATGGGGAACGGGTTTATTACATGCCAAAAGGCCTACCAAAATTAAAGGGGATTCGCTTTTTAAGAACGGGACTTCTTTTAGGAGAACTAAAAAAGAAAAGGTTTGAGCCTAGCCAGGCCCTGGCTATGACCTTAAAAAAGAGCCAGTATGCCCATTGCATTGATTTACCTATTTCTGATGAAAGGGTGACCCGCTATTTAAAGGGAGAGACTCTGGAGGTAGATGATCTGGTGGCAGACAGGGACTCTGGATGGTATTTGGTCTGTGTAGATTCTTATCCGTTGGGATGGGGTAAATTATCCAGAGGAACCCTTAAGAACAAGTACCTTCCTGGATGGCGATTGAATTCTTAATAGAAGTAATGAATATTTAGTAGGATGGAGACTGGTTTCATGATGCGTTTGGATAAAATTCTTGCAGAAATGAGGGTAGGAAGCAGAAGTGACGTAAAAGGTCTGATTCGAAAAGGTCAGGTTCTGGTTAATGGACAGGTAGTAAAAAAGCCAGAATGGAAGGTGGACCCAGAGGCGGATTTGATCCTTTGTGGTGGCAAAAAAATAGAATATGTAGCCTTTGAGTACTATATGTTACATAAACCCGCTGGGGTAGTGTCTGCCACAGAAGATAAGAAAGAAAAAACAGTGATCGATCTGATTGACAGTAGACGCAGAAAAGATTTATTTCCTGTGGGAAGACTTGATAAGGATACAGAAGGGCTTCTTCTAATTACCAATGATGGGAAGCTGGCCCATGAATTACTTTCTCCTAAGAAACATGTAGACAAGCTTTACTTTGCAAAGATTCAGGGGGAAGTTACTCGTCAGGATGTGGAGGATTTTAAAAAGGGTGTCAATATCGGTAATCAGGAAGAAGCGGAGATTACCAGGCCTGCTGCCCTTACCATTCTTTCATCAGGGGAAGAATCGGAAATTCGCTTAAAGATTCAGGAAGGGAAATTTCATCAAATCAAACGAATGTTTCGGGCGGTAGGAAAAGAAGTGGTTTATCTTAGAAGGGAATCTATGGGAAGCTTACAGTTAGACCCTAAACTTTCCCTGGGCCAATACCGGCCTTTGACAGATGAGGAAATTAAAGGATTGAAGAATGAAGCATGATTTTTTGCCTATAACAAGAGAAGAAATGCTAGAAAGAGGCTGGAAACAGCCGGATTTTGTATATATTTCAGGGGATGCCTATGTGGACCACCCTTCCTTTGGCCCGGCTATTATTAGCAGAATACTGGAATCTAGAGGTTATAAGGTGGCCATGATTTCCCAACCAGACTGGAAGGATAAGAATAGTGTTACTATTTTTGGCGAACCAAGGCTTGGATTTTTAGTATCCGCTGGAAATATGGATTCTATGGTAAATCATTACTCGGTTTCTAAAAAACGGCGACGGATGGATGCCTATACACCGGGAGGCCTTATGGGGAAACGGCCGGACTATGCAGTAGTAGTTTACGGCAATCTGATCCGCCAAACTTATAAGCATACCCCTATTATTCTTGGGGGAATTGAGGCTAGCTTAAGGCGACTGGCCCATTACGATTATTGGTCTGATAAGTTAAAGCGGTCTGTGCTTTTAGATTCTGGGGCTGACTTAATCTCTTATGGTATGGGAGAACATTCCATTGTGGAGATTGCAGAGGCCCTAGACGCAGGTCTTGCAGTCCAGGATATTACCTATATTCCGGGGACAGTTTATAAGACTAAGTCTTTGGACAGTGTTTATGATGCTCTTACCTTGCCTGATTTTCCCTCTTTACAGAAGGATAAGATAAATTATGCAAAGAGCTTTTATATTCAATATTGTAATACGGATCCAAATGCCGGAAAGCGCTTAGTAGAGCCCTACTCGGATCATTTGTATGTGGTGCAAAATCCATCGGCAGCTACCCTTACCCAGATGGAAATGGATGATGTCTATGAACTTCCATTTACCAGAACCTATCATCCTTCCTACAAAGAGGATGGAGGGGTTCCCGCAATTTCAGAGGTAAAGTTTAGTCTCATTAGTAACCGAGGCTGTTTTGGAGGCTGCAATTTCTGCGCCCTTACCTTTCATCAAGGCCGGATCCTTCAAACGAGAAGTCATGAGTCTCTCATCAAAGAGGCAGAAGAAATGACCAGAGATTCGGACTTTAAGGGCTATATTCACGATGTGGGAGGTCCTACAGCCAACTTTAGACAGCCTTCCTGTGAGAAACAATTGACCAAGGGGGTCTGTAGCAACAAGCAGTGCCTCTTCCCCAAACCTTGCGGTAATCTAAGGGTGGATCATAAGGATTATGTAAGGCTTTTAAGAAAACTGAGAAAGGTTCCCGGTGTAAAGAAGGTATTTATCCGGTCAGGAATTCGATTCGACTATGTTATGGCAGATAAGGATGATACTTTCATTCGGGAATTATGTAAATACCATGTTAGTGGCCAGCTAAAAGTAGCGCCGGAACATGTTTCCGACAATGTTTTATCTTTAATGGGAAAACCGGAAAATTCCGTATATCGAAGCTTTACTGAAAAGTATAAAAAAGTAAATAAGGAACTGGGGATGGACCAGTATCTGGTGCCTTATCTAATGTCCTCCCATCCAGGCTCAAGGCTTTCCGATGCCATAGAACTAGCAGAGCATTTGAGGGATTTGGGTTACATGCCGGAACAGGTACAGGACTTTTATCCTACCCCGTCCACCATTTCCACCTGTATGTACTATACGGGGGTAGATCCAAGAAATATGAAGCCGGTTTATGTCCCTAAAAATCCCCATGAAAAGGCTATGCAGAGAGCCCTGATCCAATATAGGGATCCCAAAAACTATGACTTAGTCATGGAGGCCCTAAAAAAAGAAGGCCGTATGGATCTTGTTGGTTTTGGAAAGGAATGTCTAATCCCACCAAGAAAAATGTCCTCTGAAAAATATGGTAAAGCTGGAAAGAAAAATCAGTCTGGAAAGAAAAAACATGCTGACATTCAGGAAAATAAATCTTCTAAGAAAATTGGTAACAAAAGAGAAGATGGAAGAAATAAACCAGCAAAGAATGCTGGAAAAAATAAGAAAAAACGATCATAAGGGAAGAATAGATGAAAAAATTAGTAAAGGGTAGACCTGGATATATTAGACGTCGTAAAAATAGATATCTTATGTGGGCGATTTTAGAGTTTGCAGTGGTGCTTTCCTTGTTTGCCATAGGAATCTGGCAGACAGGAAGTCGTAAAAATATTTTAACTATTGTAGCCATTGTAGGATGTCTTCCTGCAGCAAAAATGCTGGTGGAATATATTGTTATGCTTCCTTTTAAGGGAATCAACAAAAATTACGGGAAAGAGATCAAAGAGAAGGCTTCTCTTCTTGTAACAGTCTACGATCTTATTTTTACCTGTAATGAAAAACTCATGCAAGTAGATGCTATTGTAATTAGTGACCATGTAGTTTGTGGATATACCTCTTATGAGAAAACCGATGAAAAGGCAGTGACAGACATGTTAAAGAATTTGCTGGCATCAGAAAATTATGAAAGGATGACAGTGAAAATATTCCATGATTACACTGCATTTTTAAGCAGGGCAGAGGGCCTTAACAGTATGGCTGATGTCAGTAACACGTCTCAGGGAAGAAAGGAGAAGGGAATCCGCCACCTGCTCCTCAGTGTTTCTATGTAGAAACACTACCTAGGATAGAAGGTTTAGTTTGTTATATGAAAGAGATTAAGATTACGAGCAAGGAATCTGGTCAGAGACTGGATAAGCTTTTGAAAAAGTATTTGCAGGAAGCACCAGGGAGCTTTATTTATAAAATGCTCCGGAAGAAAAACATTGTCTTAAATGATAAAAAGGCTACTGGAAATGAAAAATTAGCAGAGGGAGATTCTGTAAAATTATATTTTTCAGAGGAAACCTTAAACAAATTTCTTGGAAAAAATTCTGTAAATTCTATGGAAGTATCTAAGAAAGAGATTAAATCAGGAAAGCTTGGAAATCCAAAAGCTGTCAGGGTGATTTATGAGGATGATCATATTCTTTTAATGAACAAGGCTGTGGGAGTCCTTTCCCAAAAGGCAAATCCGACAGATCTTTCTATGGTGGAACATTTGACGGCCTACCTTTTGGAAAATGGAAGCATAAGAAAAGAGGATTTGCAAACCTTTCATCCTTCCATCTGCAATCGCTTAGACCGCAATACCAGTGGAATTTTGGTGGCAGGAAAAACCATGCCAGGTCTTCAGAAGATGGGAGAGATTTTTAAAGATCGTAGCCTAAAAAAATATTATCTTTGTATGGTAAAAGGAAAGCTTACAAAGCCAGCAAAAGTAGAAGGATTCCTTGAAAAAAACGAGAAGACCAATTGCGTGACCATAAGAAATCATGCTTCTGCAAATGGAAAAGAAATTCAGACAGAATACATGCCCCTAGCTTGGAATGAGGATGTGACCCTTCTTAGGGTCCATTTGATTACAGGAAAGACCCACCAGATTCGGGCCCACTTAGCTTCTATAGGCCATCCCCTTTTAGGGGATTACAAGTATGGGGACAAATCTTACAATGATAAATATAAGAAGAAATTTGGATTAGGATCCCAGTTCTTACATGCTTATGAAATCTGCTTTCCAAAGATGGAAGAGCCCTTAGAGAATCTGTCAGGGAAAACATTTATGGCCCCTCTTCCGGAAAAATTTTGGAAAATCACAAAGGAGACAAAATGGCAACATGGAATTCTAGAGGACTTAGAGGTTCCACATTAGAGGATATGGTAAATCGCACCAATGAATGGTATAGAGAAAAGGGGTTGGCCCTAATGCAAAAAATCCCAACCCCTATTACTCCTGTGCGAATCGACAAGAACCATAGGCACATTACCCTGGCTTATTTTGATCAGAAAAGTACTATTGATTATATTGGAGCTGTACAGGGAATTCCCGTGTGCTTTGATGCCAAAGAATGCGTGGCAGATACTTTTCCCCTACAAAATATTCATGAACACCAGGTAGAGTTTATGAAGGATTTTGAAAAGCAGGATGGAATAGCCTTTATCTTAATTTATTTTTCTAAAAGAAATGAGCTTTATTATTTGCGTTATGAAGAATTAAAAAAATTTTGGGAGCGGTCAAAAGCTGGAGGTCGGAAAAGCTTTAGAAGGGATGAACTTCAGGAAGACTTTTTTTTCTCTTTAAATAGGGGCGTTTACGTTCCTTATTTAGACTTGTTGAATAAGGATCTTGAACTTCGAGAGGAGCCATCCTAAGAGCCTGTAAGTTGGCAGGATTTTTTTGGTACAGATGGATCAGGATGTAGGTTGACAAAGCTTTATAAAATGCTTATAATTTGATAGGTATTTTACCATGGTAGCACACTAAAGTGCTGGAGAGGACGGTTTATAGTTATGAAGAGACTACTTCACACTCCTGAAGGAGTGCGTGATATATACAATGTAGAATGCGGAAAGAAATTAGAGTTGGAGGAACGGTTAAAAAAGGCCTTGCACCTTTATGGATTCCACGATATTCAAACCCCTATGTTTGAATATTTCGACGTATTCCGTAAGGAAATCGGAACCATTCCCTCCAAAGACTTATATAAATTTTTTGACAAGGATGGTAATACCTTAGCCCTTAGACCGGATATTACCCCTTCAATCGCCCGGGTGGCAGCAACTCTTTTTCAGGAGGAAGACCTTCCAATACGACTTTGCTACACAGGCAATACCTTTGTGAATCAAAGTAAGTACCAGGGAAGATTAAGTGAAAACACTCAGATGGGGGCAGAATATATTGGAGACGATTCTGTGGAAGCCGATGCAGAGATGCTTGCTCTGGTCATTGAATCTATGCTGACAGTAGGCTTAAAGGAATTTCAGCTAAATGTAGGAAATGTAGAATTTTTCCAGAGCCTTATGGAGGATGCCTCCCTAGACGAGGATGCAGAAGAGCGGGTCTTAGAGCTGATTGCTAACCGTAATTTCTTCGGCGTAGAAGACTACTTAGACAGCATTCAGGTAAAGAGAAGCTCCAGAGAAGCCTTCGTTGCCCTAAATCAACTAGTAGGCGGTGTGGAAATATTAGAGCGAGCTAGAGATTTAGCCCCTAATTCTAAGGGGGTTAAGGCGGTTCTTAGACTAGAGCAAATTTATAATATTTTGAAACAATACGGAGTAGAAAAGTTTATTACTTTTGACCTTAGTATGACAGGAACCTATGGATACTATACCGGAATTGTTTTCAGAGGATATACTTATGGAATCGGAGATGCGGTAGTTCGTGGAGGCCGTTATGATCATTTGATCGAGAAGTTTGGTAAACAATCTCCTTCTGTAGGATTTGCCATTGTGGTGGACGAGCTTATGAACGCCCTCACCAGACAGAAGGCCAGAGTTATGTATACCAGAAAGAATTACATTGTTCTCTACGATGAGGGAAGGCAAAAAGAAGCCATTTCCCTGGCAAGGGATTTCCGTCGTAAAGCCAAAAATACTGAGCTTTTAAAGAAGGATCCCAACAAGGCTTTGGAATCTTATGTAACCTACGGGGATGAGTACTATGCCAGCAAGCTGATTTACATTTGCAGTACCGGAGATATTACCATGGTAAATCTTTTGACCGGTGAGAGAAAGACCATAGATAGGAGTTAATGCCATATGAGATATTTAACATTTGCCTTAGGAAAGGGACGTCTTGCCCATCAGACCCTGGAGCTATTTGAAAAAATCGGGATTACTTGCGAGGAAATGAAGGATAAAAATTCTAGAAAGCTGATTTTTACCAATGAGGAACTGAAGCTTCGTTTCTTTCTTTCAAAAGGTCCTGACGTACCTACATATGTAGAGTACGGTGCGGCGGATATCGGTGTTGTAGGTAAGGACACTATTTTAGAGGAAGGCAGAAAAGTCCATGAAGTCTTGGATTTGGGTTACGGAAAATGCCGTATGTGCGTGTGTGGATATAAGGATGCCATGCCACTTTTGCAGCACCATGAATTGATTCGTGTAGCTACTAAGTATCCTAATATTGCCAAGGATTATTTCTATAATATCAAACATCAGACCGTTGAGATTATTAAGTTAAATGGGTCTATTGAGCTTGCTCCTATTGTAGGTCTGTCTGAGGTGATTGTGGACATTGTGGAGACCGGTTCAACCTTAAAGGAGAATGGATTGCAAGTTCTTGAGGAGGTTTGCCCTCTTTCTGCAAGAATGATTGTGAACCCTGTAAGTATGCGTATGGAGTCAGACCGCATCAATGATTTGATTGCCAGACTTAAGACCAAGTTGTAAGAAAGGATGGGATATTCATGAGAATACAGCACTTGAATTCAGAATCAAAGAAGAATCTTTTGGAGGATCTTTTAAAGAGAAGTCCTAATAATTATGGACAATATGAAAAAGGTGTACAGGAAATCCTATCTCGGGTAAAAGAAGAAAAAGATCAGGCAATTTTTGATTATACAGAGAAATTTGACAAGGTTAAAATTGATGCTTCCACCATTAAGGTAACAGAAGCAGAGATTAAAGAAGCCTATGAGAAAGTAGACGAGGAGTTAATTGGAATTATCCGAAAGGCTCTTGTTAATATTCGTAGCTACCATGAGAAGCAAAGACAGTACAGCTGGTTTGACAGCAAGCCGGACGGAACCATTTTAGGACAGAAGGTGACAGCCCTTCAGAGAGTTGGTGTATATGTGCCGGGAGGCAAGGCTGTATATCCTTCTTCTGTTCTTATGAATATTCTTCCAGCCAAGGTGGCAGGGGTAGAAGAGATTATTATGGTGACCCCTCCGGGAAAAGACGGCAAGGTTAACCCTAATACCTTAGTAGCGGCCAATGAAGCCGGTGCTACAGCAATTTACAAGGTAGGAGGAGCCCAGGCAATTGGTGCTTTAGCTTATGGAACTGAG
Organism: Bacteroidaceae bacterium; assembly: GCA_963597615.1. GTDB lineage: Bacteria > Bacillota > Clostridia > Lachnospirales > Lachnospiraceae > CAKRJP01. The sequence continues at coordinate 135,135 of CAVBQS010000010.1, read as the reverse complement.
ACCATTCCGAAGGTAGATAAGATCGTAGGTCCTGGAAATATCTATGTGGCCTTGGCAAAAAAGGCAGTTTACGGTCATGTAAGTATTGATGCCATTGCGGGACCTAGTGAGATTCTTGTAATTGCAGATGAGACGGCAAATCCAAGATATGTGGCAGCAGACTTACTTTCTCAGGCAGAGCACGACGAGCTGGCTTCTGCTATTTTAGTAACCACCAGCGATGACATTGCAAAAAAAGTTTCTGAGCAAGTAGATCAGTTCGTAGAAGAGCTTTCAAGAAAAGATATTATTAGCAAATCTCTGGAAAATTATGGCTATATTTTAGTGGCAGAAGATATGGATGCTGCTATAGAAATTGCCAATGAAATTGCTTCAGAGCATTTGGAGATCCAGACAGCGAATCCTTTTGATGTTATGACAAAAATCAGAAATGCCGGGGCCATCTTTATTGGAGAGTACTCCAGCGAGCCTTTGGGAGATTATTTTGCAGGACCAAACCATGTACTTCCTACCAATGGAACAGCTAAGTTCTTTTCTCCCTTGTCTGTGGATGATTTTATTAAGAAATCCAGTATTATTTCTTATTCAAGAAATGCTCTGGAAGAAATTCACACAGATATTGAGAAATTTGCAGAGGCAGAGCAGCTTACCGCTCACGCTAATTCCATTAAAGTAAGATTCGAGTAAGGGAGGAAGCCTAGAATGGAGAGAATCGCGACTTGTAAAAGAAGTACCAAGGAGACAGATATCTCAGTAACCATTAACCTAGATGGTATAGGAAAAAGTGATATTGATACAGGGGTTGGATTTTTTGACCATATGTTAACAGGATTTGCAAAGCATGGTCTTTTTGACCTTACGGTAATGGTGAGAGGAGATCTGGAAGTAGATGCTCACCACACTATAGAAGATACAGGAATCGTACTTGGCCAGGCAATTTTGCAGGCCCTTGGAGATAAGGCGGGAATCAAACGCTTTGGATATTTTATCCTTCCTATGGATGAGACTTTAGCCTTGTGTGCAGTGGATCTTTCGGGAAGACCTTACCTTAAATTTGATGCAAGCTTTGATGCACCTATGATGGGAACTATGGATACCCAGATGGTAAAAGAATTTTTTTATGCGGTTTCTTACAGTGCAATGATCAATCTTCACTTGAAGATCATGGATGGTGAAAATGATCACCACAAAACAGAGGCTTTATTTAAGGCCTTTGGAAAGGCTCTTGATATGGCAACCATGGAGGAGCCTAGAATTACCGGTACCTGGAGTACCAAAGGTAGCCTTTAGGAGGAAGTAATATGGCTATGAATTATAAGAGACTGATTCCATGTATGTTTATTAAGAATGGCAAGGCAGTGAAATGGTTCGACGATGATACGGTAATTTCCGATGAGGTAATTGGACTTGCCAGATCCTACAGTAAACATGGGGCCGACGAACTTTTGATTTTGGACCTGGCCACATCTGAGGAGGAACATGAATATCATATTGATCTTATTAAACAGATCAATCGAAAAATTCATATCCCTACAGCTGTTGGGGGTCACATCTGTGATCAGGAGGATGTAAAGCGGGCATTATATACCGGTGCCAAGCGAGTGATTTTAAATTTCTCAAAACCAGAGAATGTTTCCCTTATTGCAGATGCTTACAAGCGCTTTGGCAGTGAAAAAATTGCAGTTCTTTTATACGATTTTGATGGATTATTTAAGCATTTAAATACCATAAAACAATATTCCAGCGAGATTATATTTATGGGACTTCCGGATATGAATTCCGTAACAAATGTAACGGACATTCCTTATGTGGTGATTACAGATTCTACAGAGGAAGAGGAACTAATGGGAATTCTTAAATCCAAGGGAGTGAAGGGACTGTCTGGAAGTTACGTCAGTGAATTGGGACGTAATTTAAAGAAATTTAAAAGAAAATGTGGTCAGAGGAATATAAAAATGAGTTCCTTTGAAACCAGCATGGAATTTTCCCTGTTTAAGCTAAATGACCAGGGCTTGATTCCTGTTATTGTTCAGCATTATGTAACCAATGAAATCCTTATGCTGGCTTATATGAACGAAGAGGCCTATTATCATACCATTAAATCTGGTAGAATGACTTATTATAGCCGTAGTAGACAGCAGTTGTGGATTAAGGGAGAAACCAGTGGCCATTATCAGTATGTAAAGTCCTTAACCATTGACTGTGATTATGATACCATCTTAGCTAAGGTTGATCAGGTAGGGGCGGCTTGTCACACTGGTAATCCAACCTGTTTCTTTACCCCATTAGCAGGAGAGGACCAGGAAGTAAAAAATCCCAAGAAGATTTTTGAGGCCCTTTATCAGAGGATAGCAGAAGATAAGCTGCATCCAAAAGCAGAGTCTTATAATACCTTTCTTTTTGAAAAGGGAATTGACAGTATTTTAAAGAAAATGGGAGAGGAAGCCGTGGAAGTTATTGTTGCGGCAAAAAATCCGGCCCAGGATGAACTTAAATACGAGCTGGGAGATCTTCTCTACGATATGATGGTCCTGATGGTTGAAAAAGGAATAACCTGGGAAGATGTAATGAAAGAACTATCGGACCGCACTTAATATTAAATATACTTATAAAAAGAAGAAGCAGTAGGAAGGTCTACCGCTTCTTCTTTTTTATTCTACTACTGGTCTGTTATAGACCTAAATTTTTGTTGGCTGTTGAAAGCATTAATTTAATACGATTCAACTGATTAACTTCACTGGCTCCCGGATCAAAGTCAATAGCCACTACATTGGACTGAGGATAACGTCGTCTTAACTCTTTAATAACACCCTTGCCTACTACATGGTTTGGCAAGCATGCAAAAGGCTGGGTACAAACAATGTTAGGAACTCCACCGTGAATTAGTTCTAACATTTCTCCTGTTAAGAACCAACCTTCCCCTGTTTGATTTCCAAGAGATACAATATCAGAAGCCATTTTTCCAAGCTCCCTAATATCTGTAGGTGGATCAAAATGCTTGCTGTTTTTAAAGGCTTTTGTGGCAGGGGCTCTAAACCAATCCATAGCCTTGATTCCTAAGTTGGCAATTCTAGCTTTTGATTTTGCAAAGCCTAATTTTTCTACCTTAAAGTTTTGATTATAGAAGCTGTAGTATAAGAAATCCAAAAGATCAGGGACTACGGCCTCGGCTCCCTCATGCTCCAAGAGTTCTACCAGATAGTTGTTGGCTGCAGGTAAAAATTTAACTAGAATTTCTCCTACCACACCAACTCTTGGTTTTTTAATATCCAAAGTTTCTACATTGTCAAAGTCATGGATAATGTCCTGACAAAGTCTCTTAAAGCCATATCTTGTAGGATATTTTAGGGAGACAAACTCTTTACAAACCTTTTCCCATTTCTCATGAAGGGCATTAACGGTTCCTGGTACTGCTTCGTAAGGTCGCATGCGGTATACACATTTCATGAAAATGTCTCCAAATACTGCAGCATAAAGACCGCGAAGTACCAATCCAGGGGTGATCTTAAATCCAGGATTGCCTTCCAAACCGCTAAGGTTAATGGAGATTACCGGAATGTGTCCGTAACCTGCCTTGTGGAGGGCTTTACGGATAAATCCGATATAGTTAGAAGCACGACAACCACCACCGGTTTGGCTGATAATTACAGCGATTTTATCGGTATCATATCTGCCGGAAAGAATTGCTTCCATAATCTGACCTACTACCATAAGAGATGGGTAGCAAGCATCATTATTTACGTATTTAAGTCCTACATCTACAGAATGCTTGTTGTCATTAGGAAGAACTTCTAAATTGTATCCAGATGCATTAAATGCCGCTTCCAAAATATTAAAATGGATAGGAGACATCTGTGGACAAAGGATGGTGTAGTCTTTTCGCATTGCCTTGGTGAAAGGTACCTTCTCAATGGCTGCAGAGCGAATCTGTCTGGTTTCGTTTCTTGTCTTTCTTACTCGAAGAGCAGCTAAGAGAGAACGAACACGGATTCTTGCAGCACCTAAGTTATTAACTTCATCGATCTTTAAGGTGGTATAAATCTTCCCTGAATTATTTAAAATGTCAGCCACCTGATCCGTGGTAACTGCATCCAGACCGCATCCAAAAGAATTTAGCTGAATGAGATCTAAGAAGTCTACGGTTTTAACATAATTGGCTGCTGCATAGAGTCTGGAGTGGTACATCCACTGGTCCATAACATTTAAAGGATGCTCCGCAGGATTTAAATGAGAAATGGAATCCTCTGTTAAAACAGCAATATTGTAGGAATTGATCATCTCAGGTAAGCCATGATGAATTTCCGGATCAATATGGTAAGGGCGTCCCGCTAATACGATTCCATGATTACCGGTCTTTTGAAGGAATTCAATGGTTTCCTCCCCTTTTCTTCTCATATCTTCTCTTGCAGATGCAAGTTCAATCCAAGCTAAATGTACTGCTTCTCTAATTTCACTTTGAGGAATCTTATATTTGTCAGAGAAAGTTTCAATTAATGCGTAGCTAATGGTGTCCTCATTTTCAAAAGAGATAAAAGGATGAATAAAATCAACCTGTCCATTTACAATGGCATCAATGTTGTTTTTAATATTTTCTGGGTAGGAGGTAACAATGGGGCAGTTATAGTGATTGTTAGCCTCGGAAAATTCCTTTCTCTCATAAGGAATACTTGGATAGAAAATCCGTCTTACGTTTTTGTTAATGAGCCACTGCACGTGTCCATGGGCAAGTTTTGCAGGGTAACACTCGGACTCACTAGGGATAGATTCAATACCCAGTTCGTAAATCTTTCTTGTCGAAGCAGGAGAGAGGACTACTCGAAATCCTAGTTTATTAAAAAATGTAAACCAGAATGGATAGTTCTCATACATATTTAGAACTCTTGGAATTCCAATACTTCCTCTGCTGGCTTCGCTGACATCTAAAGGTTGGTAGTCAAAATACCGATGCATCTTATAGTCAAAAAGATTTGGAAGCTTGTTTTTTGTTTTCTCTTTTCCAAGACCTCGCTCACAGCGGTTACCAGTAATAAATCTACGGCCGCCACTAAAGTGATTAATGGTAAGACGACAGTTGTTGGTACATCCGCGACACTTGGTCATGGTGGTAGAGTATTCCATAGCTTCAATGGCACTGATTGGCAACATGCTGGTGCCCTGAGCTTCGTCGTAGCGCTCTCTAGCAATTAAGGCAGCACCAAAGGCTCCCATAATACCGGCAATGTCTGGACGTACTGCCTGACAATTTGCAATCTTCTCAAAGCTTCGAAGAACAGCGTTGTTGTAGAAAGTACCACCCTGAACTACAATGTGTTTTCCTAATTCAGAGGCATCCGATACCTTAATAACCTTAAATAAGGCATTCTTTATTACAGAGTAGGCAAGGCCGGCAGAAATATCAGCAACAGAGGCACCTTCCTTTTGGGCCTGCTTTACCTTAGAATTCATAAATACGGTACAGCGGGTACCAAGGTCAATAGGATGCTCTGCAAAAAGTGCTTCCTTGGCAAAATCCTGTACCGTAAAGTTTAGGGACTTGGCAAAGGTCTCAATAAAGGAACCACATCCTGAAGAACAAGCTTCGTTTAACTGTACGCTGTCCACGGTTTGGTTTTTAATCTTGATACACTTCATATCCTGGCCACCAATGTCCAAGATACAATCTACATCCGGCTCAAAGTAGGCCGCGGCATAGTAGTGGGCAATGGTCTCTACCTCTCCTTCGTCTAAAAGAAGAGCTGCTTTGATCAAGGCCTCTCCATATCCTGTGGAGCAGGAATGAACAATTTCTACATTTTTTGGCAACTTAGAGTAAATATCTTTAATTGCGGAAATAGTAGTACCTAAAGGGTCTCCGTCATTATTGTGATAGAAGGAGTATAAAAGGGTCCCATCTTCCCCAACTAAGGCGGCCTTGGTAGTGGTAGATCCTGCATCGATTCCTAAAAATGCTTTTCCAGAATAGGATGACAGATCACCTACAGGAACCTTGTGTTCATCATGGCGTTGGTTGAATTCGTCCCATTCCCCATTATTAGCAAAAAGAGGATCCAGACGGTCTACCTCAAACTCCATGGTAATCTTGCCTTCCAAACGCTTTTGCATATCCAAAAGGGACACTGGTGTATCCTGCTTTGAATTTAAGGCAGATCCAATGGCTGCAAATAAATGAGAATTATCTGGAGCTATGGTATGTTCCGTATCTAGGTTTAGGGTTCTTACAAAAGCAGCTTTAAGCTCAGATAAGAAGTGTAAAGGGCCACCTAAAAAGGCTACATGTCCCCGAATAGGTTTACCACAGGCCAAACCACTGATGGTCTGATTTACCACTGCCTGGAAAATAGAAGCGGCCAAATCCTCTCTGGAAGCACCGTCATTTATTAAGGGTTGAATATCTGTCTTTGCAAATACACCACAACGGGCAGCGATAGTATAAAGAGCCTGATAATTTTTAGCATAAGCATTTAATCCAGAGGCATCTGTCTGTAAAAGAGAAGCCATCTGGTCAATAAAGGAACCAGTACCACCGGCACAAACACCGTTCATACGCTGTTCAATATTGCCGCCTTCAAAATAAATGATCTTAGCGTCTTCGCCACCAAGCTCTATGGCAACATCTGTCTGAGGCGCATAATCCTGAAGGGCAGTGGAAACTGCTACAACTTCCTGAACAAAAGGAACCCCTAAGTGCTTAGCAAGGGTAAGTCCGCCGGAACCAGTGATTACCGGAGAGGCAGTCACTTTTCCAACCTTAGCAATTGCACGCTCCAAAAGGCCGGACAAGGTCTCCTGAATATTGGCAAAATGTCTTTCATAATCGGAAAATACTACCTGTTTTTCTTTATCTAACAGGGCGATTTTTACTGTAGTTGAACCAATATCAATGCCTAAAGTATATAAATTTTGATTCATAAACAATAACCTCGTTTTCTAAAAAATATTTATTTCTTCTTATTAATATGTGTTTGAGCAAACATTACATATTATGCGACAAAAGAATTTAAATGTCAATTTGAAAAGAAGAAAGAGTTGTTAAGAAACCGTAAAGAAAATTAAGAAAAAAATATCTTAAGCCAATAGATGAAAACTTTATAAAGGGAAGATGAAATGTCCGTGAATTTGTATTAGGCTACATTGACAAAGAAAGATGGGATAGATAGAATAAAAAAGAATATGTAAGTACAGCATTGACCAAAAATCACGAAAAGGAGTTTGTAAATATGAATTGGTTGAATAAATTAGAGCGGAAGTTTGGAAGGTATGCCATTCCAAATCTTATGATCTATATTATTATATTGTACGCTGCAGGATTTTTTCTTGATTTGGTAAATCCTGCATTCTACTATCAATATCTAAGTCTCAATGCGGCAGCCATTTTAAAGGGACAGGTTTGGAGGATTTTCACCTTTATTATTAATCCGCCTTCTACCAGCCTGATTTTTATTGTATTTGTCCTTTACATGTATTACATGTTGGGGATTCAATTGGAGCGTGTTTGGGGAGCCTTTAAATTTAATCTTTACTTTTTTTCCGGTATGTTTTTTGAGGTGATTGCAGCTCTTTTGATTTACCTGGTTACCGGGGTCAACCTTACCATGGATACCTGGTACTTGAATATGTCCCTGTTCTTTGCCTTTGCAGCCCTTTATCCAGATTTAGAATTTTTATTATTTATGATTATTCCTATTAAGGCTAAATGGCTGGCAGTAGTGGACGGGCTCTATTTCCTTTATGCCATTGTACAAGCTTTCCTACCTGCCTACGGAGGAAGTGCAGCTTATGGAGTTTACTATAGAGCCAATGCAGTAGCTGCAGTGCTTTCTGTCTTAAATTTCCTGATCTTTTTCTTTAGCACCAGGAAGGCCCAAAAGTATAATCCAAAGCAATTTGCAAGAAGACAGAAATTTAAAAGGCAGACTAGCCAGGCAAGCCCCCAGAATACTTATGCTGGCGGAGCAAAACATCGTTGTGCTGTATGTGGGCGTACCGAATTAGATGATAGTAGCCTGGAATTTAGATATTGTTCTAAATGCAATGGAAACTATGAGTATTGTCAGGATCATCTCTTTACCCATCAGCATGTGAAATAAAGAAAAACAATTCAAACAAAAGATTAAAAAACATCAAGGAAAGTGATTAAATTCATCACTTTCCTTTTTTGAGGACCTATGATAGACTAGAGAAGTCTTAAAAAAAGACAAGGTTTTTGATTAATATTATGATATTTCAATAGAAAAGAGGATAAAGATATGATGAACTTAAAAAAATATAAAAAACCGTATTTTATGCCACCAGAGATTACCTATGATTGGGTAAAAAAAGAGACCATTACAGAGGCTCCTATCTGGTGCAGCGTAGATCTTAGAGATGGAAATCAGTCATTGATCGAGCCTATGAGCTTGGATGAAAAATTGGAGTTTTTCCAGTTGCTGGTAGATATCGGATTTAAAGAAATTGAAGTAGGTTTTCCGGCAGCTTCTGAAACAGAATATCAGTTTATGAGAACTTTGATTGAGAAAAACATGATTCCTGATGATGTTACGGTTCAGGTTTTAACCCAGGCTAGAGAACATATTATTAAGAGAACTTTTGAGGCTGTAAAGGGAGCTCCCCATGCAGTTATCCATGTATATAATTCCACCTCAGTGGCTCAAAGAGAGCAGGTATTTAAGAAGGATAAAGAGCAAATTAAGCAGATTGCCATTGACGGAGCAAAGCTTTTAAATCAGTTAGCTTCTGAAACCGATGGTAATTTCACCTTCGAGTATAGTCCGGAAAGCTTCTCAGGAACTGAGATCGACTATGCAGTGGAAGTTTGTAATGCAGTTTTGGATGTTTGGAAACCAACGGCTGATAATAAAGCTATTATTAATATTCCTACCACAGTAGAGAATGCCATGCCTCATGTATTTGCTACCCAGTTAGAGTATGTACACAAACATTTGGCTTACAGAGACAGTGTGGTACTTAGTATTCATCCCCACAATGACCGGGGAACTGGTGTAGCCACTGCAGAACTTGGTGTTTTAGCAGGCGCTGACCGTGTAGAGGGAACTCTTTTTGGAAATGGTGAGCGTACAGGTAATGTGGATGTAGTAACCTTGGGAATGAATATGTATTCTCACGGCGTAGATCCAAAACTGGATTTTTCTGACATGCAGCGAATTCGCGCAACTTACGAGAAGCTTACAAGAATGCATGTATATGAGCGTACACCATACGCCGGAGATTTGGTATTTACAGCCTTCTCTGGATCTCATCAAGATGCTATTGCAAAGGGAATGGCTTGGAGAGAAGAGAAGAATTTAGAGGAGTGGACTGTGCCTTATCTTCCAATTGATCCTCAGGATGTAGGAAGAAAATATGATTCTGATGTAATCCGTATCAACAGTCAATCAGGAAAAGGTGGCGTAAGCTACATTTTAAATCAGGCTTATGGATTTAACTTGCCTCAGAAGATGCGTGAGGAAGTAGGCTACATGGTTAAGGATGTATCGGACAAGGCTCACAAGGAATTGACCCCTGACTGGGTATATCAGATTTTCTCAGACCACTATATTAATACAAAGTCTGTCTTCCATGTAGATGAGTGTCACTTTAAGCAAGTTAATGGAATTACAGCAGAAGTAACCATTTCCCATGGCGGAGAAAATCATGTAATAACAGCTATCGGCAACGGACGTTTAGATGCAGTAAGTAATGCGATTAAACAGTATTTTGGTATTAGCTACGAATTATCCTTCTATGAGGAACATTCTTTGACTAAGGGATCTTCCTCTAAGGCAGTTGCCTATGTTGGAGTTTTGAGAGAAGGAAAGATGCAGTGGGGGGTTGGTATTGACGCCGATATTATTAAAGCTTCTGTTGAAGCCTTGATTGTGGCAGTCAATAAATTAGACGAACTGGCCAGCAAGGACGGGGTAAAAGACCCTCGTATGATCGAGATTATGAACTATATTCAGGCCAACTATATAGATATTACCTTGGACGATTTGGCAGAAAAGTTCTATTTATCTAAGCCTTATCTGTCAAAATACATTAAAGAAAAATCTGGTATGACCTTTGGGGATCTAGTAAAAAAGATTCGTTTAAAGAAAGCTAGAGCCCTCCTAAAAAGCAGCAATATGACAGTAGAAAACATTGCACTGACCGTGGGATATCAGAATGTAGAGCATTTTAATCGTCTCTTTAAGAAAGCCTATGAGATGACTCCAATGCAGTTTAGAAATCAAAAATAAAAATTAGATATAAAAGGGAACGGCAAGAAAAATGCCGTTCCCTTTTTTGGAATTTTAAAATTGTAGGTTTTTAGAGGATTACATAAACATATTTGTAGTTCCTACATAGCGAACCCCATCCTCAAATACACGTTTGCCCCCTAAGGTTACTAATTTCACATCATTGAGACAGGTGATATCTTTGCTTAGATCTCCCCCTACCACCAGAAGGTCGGCGTCTAATCCCTCTTTTACAAGGCCTCGTTCATTTTCTACTCCTAAAACCTTGGCTGGGTTAGAAGTTGCAGTCTGAATGGCCTGAATTGGTGTGATTCCGTATTCAACCATGTACTGAAGTTCTCTTGGAAGAGGCAGGAGAGGAGACTGGTACATAACCATATCAGTTCCTGCAATTACGGTAACTCCAGTATCATAAAACTCCTTAAAGTGATCTCTGTAGGCCTTGTAAGCAGGCTCAAAGTACTGGTAGTCTTTTAGTTCTTTTTGCATTACAGGATCATTTACAGGAGCCCCTGCATGTTTTTCCATGCTTTCCTTGCAAATATCATAAAGCAGGGTATAGGCCATAATAGTAGGAGTCCAAGCAATGCCTTTTTCTGCCATTTGCTTTGCGTGATCCAAAGTCATAAAGGTGGCATGCTCGATGGTATCAAAGCCTGCATTAATACACATTTGGATTCCAGGATTGGTTCCTGCATGAACACCACATTTAATGCCTCTTCTGTGGCACTCATCTACGGCGGCATCTAATTCTTCCTGGGTCAACTCTGGAGTGTGGGTTCTGTGGGTAGTAAGAACCTTTACCCATTCAGCCCCGTCTCTTACCTGCTTACGGATTTCCTTTCGAACCTCCCAAGGACCGTCTACCTGTTCGACTTCCTCCCAGGCATGGCCGCCGGTCATACAGATTCCTGTATCTGTATGGGTAATATGAGGAATAATAATAAATCCTTTTTCAGCAGCTAATTTTAAGGTCTTACACACACCGTGGGCGGAAGACATATCTCTTACAGAGGTGATGCCTCGCTCAAAAGCAGCCTGGGCATGTTGAAGGGCATATAACTGAATTAGCTTGGGATCATAGTTAAAGGTATCCGGTTGGGAATAATAGTAGCCTAAATGGACATGCATATCGCAGAGTCCCGGAAGAAGAGTGGCATCCCCGTAATCCTTTACCTCTTCTTCAGGAAATTGGGTCATTAATTCTTCTTTAGAGGCAATCTTTTTGATTTTTCCAAATTCATCGGTAACCACAGCCTTGTCTGTGAGCAGGGTTTTGCCATCGCCTGTTATTAAATATTTTGCAGCAATAATCATTGTTTGTTTCCCCCTTTATCCAATCGATTGGATTTTTGAAAGTCCTATTAAATTGCTCGGGTGTATTCCTTTAGCCATTCTCTTTCTTCTTCTGTAAGATGTGGGCCAATCTTTTCGTATACCTGCTTGTGATAGTCATTTAACCATTCTCTTTCGTCCCGGCTCATCTCCTCAGGATCAATTCCATCTAAATCGATAGGAGCGAAGGTGATGGTTTCAAAATACATAAACTGACCATATTTGTTTTTGGTTCCCTTTCTTACGATAAATTCATTTTCGATACGGATACCAAATTCTCCATCTTCATAGATTCCAGGCTCATCAGTCATAACCATGCCTTCCTCTAACTGATGGTGCTCGTTTTTGCTAGGTACTACATACCAGCGGAAGCCTGTTGGTGGCTCGTGAATATTACCAAGATAGCCAACTCCGTGACCGGAACCGCACTGGAAGTCCAGGTCAAGATCCCAAACCGGGCCACGAACCAACACATCCAAATTGTATCCGTAGCATCCATAGAGGAATTTTGCTCTGGCAAGTCGCATCATAGAACGAAGAACTGCAGTGTAGTATTTCTTCATTTTCTGGTCAATAGAACCTAATACAAAGGTTCTTGTAATATCAGTAGAACCTTCATAGTAACCGCCACCGGTGTCATTAAGGAGCATGCCGCCTTCCTTTAAAGGAACGTCAGTCTCTGGAGAAGGAGAGTAGTGCATCATGGCTGCATGGTCAGCAAAAGCACAAAGAGGTTCGAAACTTTCTCTAATATAGCCATCCTGCTCTGCTCTAAGGGCCATGATTTTGTCAGCAGCACTAAGCTCGGTGATAGTTTCCTTGTCATAATTATTTTTTATCCAATACATGAACTTGGTAATGGCAACTCCGTCTTTGATGTGAGCTTCTTTGATATTCTCAAGCTCTACTTCATTCTTCATGGCCTTCATTAAAATAGAAGGGTTGGCTTCCTCTGCCAATTTACAAGGAATATTCTTGTAAAGAGCATAGTTCATCTTCATTGGATCGATCATTGCTACAGAAGAAGGATCTAATTTCTTCACATCCTCGTAAATATCATTGTATGGATGGATATTTACATTGTCTTTTGTAAGTTCGGTGTGAATCCTATCATCTAACTTGCTATCGTCCACATAAAGCTCTACGGAGTCATTTTTAATAATGGCATATGAGAGGAGGAGTGGGAAGAAATCTACATCATCTCCCCGAATATTTAAGGTCCAGCAAATATCATCTAAGGATGCAATGACATGGATATCTGCCCCGGCAGCTGCCATTTTCTGGCGGATTCGTGCAAGCTTTGAAGTGGTGCTTTCACCAGTATATTTCTCCTCAAGGAAGAAGGCAGGTTTTGTAGAAAGATTAGGGCGATCCTCCCAAATTTCGTTAATTAGATCTTCTTCGTAATCAATCTGAATGCCCTTAGCAATAAGGGTATCTTCAAATTCTTTTCCCTCATCTACAGAAAGAACCCGGCCGTCAAATGCTACAGTTCCTCCGGATTTCACAGTATCTGCAAGATACTCTGTAACAGAAGGAGTGTCTCCTACAAACATCTTCATAAGACGGATGCCGCTACCTTCCAGCTCGTTAGTGGCTTGGAAGAAGTATCTTCCGTCTGTCCATAGACCACCATCATCCATGGTAATTACAGCAGTACCGTAGGATCCGGTAAAACCGGTAATATACTTTCTTGCTTTAAAGTGTTCTCCGACATACTCGCTCTGGTGAAAATCAGCTGTAGGCACTACATAGGCATCGATGCCTTTTTCGGACATCAAAGATCTTAGTTTTGAAATTCTTTCAGCAACAACAGTCATGATAAAAACCTCCTGTAATATATTTTGTGATAAACAAAAAGGCTTCCGGATGACCGGAAGCCTTTTTGCCTACTTTTAAAAAAGCATTTTTAGAAATTATCCTTCGATCATTTCGTCGAACTTCTTGTTAAATAACATCATAACAGCACCGCAGGCGAAGATGATAATCGCAACAGCACCATATGCTTTAATGAAGTTAAAGTTCTCCAACCAGTTGTAAAGCGGTCCATAAGCCTTACCTGAGAAGAAGATGATCAGTGGCCAAACACCAAGTAGGGTACCAAGTAATTTCTTTGGAGAATACTTGTTGATGAATGCATTGCCAAGAGGTGAGAAGATAACCTCGCCTAATGACATAAATACTGATGTTAAAATAATGATCCAGATTCCTACTGGCTTGTCTGAGCTACATCCGCAAAGAAGAGCTGCAACAACCATGCAGGCAACACAAAGACCAAGAATCATAATACCGATAGCAGTCTTCTTGAACATGCCCCAGTCTCCCTGTGGTCTTTCTGCCATCTTTACCCAGATACCTGCAAAGATAGGGCAAAGGATAATACAAAGAATGGCATTCATAGAATCGAACCAAGCAGTTGGCATCTCGAAGGATCCGATTGACCAGTTAGCCCATCCGAAACCACCCTGTGAAACAGGACCAAACTCATAGTAAACTGGCATGTATACCATGTACCAGATCAACCAGAAGATTCCAGAGAATACAGTTACAATAAGGATAGCTGCAACACGTCTCTTCTCCAAGGAAGTAAGAGGAGCATCGCTTTTTGCTTCAACAGATTTTTCTTCCTTACCAGTTCCTGCCTTAAATGGCTTCTTGCCAACTTCTCCAAAGGACTTCATTCCAAAGAGCCACCATGCACAGTCTACAAATAATGCAATACCACATACTAAGAACATGGTACGATATCCTGCAGAAAGAGCAAGTAAGCTAAGGAAAGTGGTTCCACAGAAAGAACCGATATTAACAAACATGTACTGAATGTTAAATACTGCATTCAAGGTAGCCTCATCAGCATCTGGGAATAAACCTCCGTTGACACCTGATACATTACCCTTGAAACATCCTGTACCAATAGCAACTAGGATAATCATTATCCACAGCATTCCAATACTGTTTGACTTCCAGGCACATAAATATCCAAGTCCCATAAGGATTTCTCCTACAGGTACTAAGATTCTTGGACTTATCCAACGGTCAGCAATATATCCACCGATAATAGGTGTGATATAAGTGAAGGCAACTAAGTTTGAGTTCATCAAAGCTCCGTCCGCAGAAGTAAGTCCCAGTCCACCGTTTGCTACTGTAGCAACGATGTAAACTGACAATCCCCATTTAGCAGCATAGTAAGCAAGTCTCTCAAATGAGAAAGAAAGACAGCATACATAGAAACCAAATGGCATTTTCTTTTTTGCTTCCATTTCATTATCCCTCCGTATATAGTTTTTCGATTTAAAGATGACAGTCTGCAGACCCCACAGCCACAGCTTTTTCTTTAAATCTTACGTGAAAAATATATCATAAATTGGACTATGGTACAAGTGTTTATTAAGGAATTATTAAGAAAATAAAGGTGGAATTAAACAAAGAGAAACGGACTTGTTTTATTTTTATCAATATAAACAATTTTTATAACCATATGAAAAAAAACATGGGTAATTGTTATGAAAATGACACAAAACGGTTGTGATTTAAAGTATCAGGCTATATAATACAAATGGTTTAAAATTTGGTTCATTCTATATTTTAACCATATTTTTGCAGAATAAGGATTTTTGTTATGTGCATTTTGTTTAAACCGCAAAAGCCACATAATTTCCTTATTAATAATGTAATAGAAAATGGAGGACTAGGTTTATGGGCAACATGGCAACAGAAAACGCAGCATGTAACCGTATCGCGGCTTTACTGGATGCAGGAAGCTTTGTTGAAATCGGTGGTGCAGTAACAGCCAGATCTACAGATTTTAATCTGAGTGAGACTAAGACACCTGCTGATGGAGTAATCACAGGATACGGAGTCATCGATGGCAACCTTGTATACGTATACAGTCAGGATGCTACAGTGCTCAAGGGTGCAGTTGGAGAAATGCACGCAAAGAAGATTGCTAATATCTATGATATGGCAATGAAGATGGGCGCACCGGTTATCGGACTTGTAGACTGTGCAGGACTCAGATTACAGGAGTCTACAGACGCTTTGGAAGCTTTTGGCAGCGTTTATCTTAAGCAGGCTAAGGCATCAGGAGTTATTCCACAGATTACTGCAATTTTTGGTTCTTGCGGTGGCGGACTTTCTGTAATCCCAGGATTAACTGATTTTACTTTTATGGAAGAGAAGAGCAAGTTATTTGTTAACTCTCCAAATGCAATTCCTGGCAACACAGAAGCTAAGTGTGATACAGCATCTGCTTCATATCAGAGCCAGAAGGCTGGACTCGTTGATGCTGTAGGAACAGAAGAGGATGTTTTAGAGAATATCCGTACATTAGTATGCATGTTACCATGCAACAACGAGGAAGATGCTTCTTATGCTGAGTGTGAGGATGATTTAAATCGTGCTTGCTCAGAGATTGAGAACGCAGTAGAGGATACAGCAATCGCTCTTTCTCAGCTTGCAGATTCTGGAATTTTCTTCGAGACAAAGAAGGATTTTGCCAAGGATATGGTAACTGGATTTATTAAACTTAACGGAATGACTGTAGGTGCAGTGGCAAACCGTTCTAAGGTTTATGATGATGAAGCAAAAGTAGTTGCTGAATTTGACGGATCTTTATCTGCAGATGGAGCAAGAAAGTCAGCTGACTTTGTGGCTTTCTGTGATGCTTTCAATATTCCTGTTCTTACCCTTACAAATGTAGCAGGATTTGCAGCATCTGAGTATGATGAGAGCCATCTTGCAAAAGAAGTTGCTAAGATGACTTATGCATTTGCAGAGGCAACTGTTCCGAAGGTAAATGTTATTATTGGAAAAGCATTCGGAAGCGCTTATGTTGCAATGAACAGCAAGTCAACAGGAGCAGACATGGTATATGCTTGGCCTACAGCTGAGATTGGTATGATGGATGCAAAACTTGCAGCTAAGATTATGTATGCAGACAAAGATGCGACTACCATTAACGAGAAGGCAGCTGAATATAAGGAGCTTCAGTCTAGCCCATTATCTGCAGCTAGAAGAGGATATGTAGATACTATCGTAGAGCCAGCAGATACTAGAAAATATGTTATCGGTGCTTTTGAGATGTTATTCACAAAGAGAGAAGAGCAGCCACTGAAAAAGCATGGAACAGTTTAGTGAGGTGAGGTAGAGTGAAGAGAAAGATTAGCTTAACACTTTGCGTACTTGTTGCATCCCTGGGCCTCACTGCATGTGGTAACAATAGTGAATTGGAATACGACGAGAGTACGCTGGTACAGGCTTCTGACTTTGTTATTGAGTATTGCGAATCTTCAGATGAAGCAACCCTCGATCAGATTAAGTCAATGTCTGAATTTAATTTACAGTTACAATTAACAAATGCCGGACTTCCATATACAACAGAAAGCTTTACCGGAGCTATTGACGCTTGGGAGGCAGCTGTTGAAGAGTGTGGAGATTATGTAAGCCATGGCGATTATACAGTTACTGCTAGTAATGATGAAGTTACTTTGACTACAGAGGCAGTATTTGCTGATCGTGAAGCTACTATTACATTTATCTATGATGATGACCTTTATCTTGATAGTTTAACAGTAGATGGTGATTATACAACCGGAGAGGTTATGACAAAGGCAGGCTTAAATACCCTTCTCGGAATGGGAACTGTATTTATTGTACTGATCTTTATTTCCCTTCTTATTTCCTTATTTAAATACATTCCTGCTCTTGAGGCAGCATTTAAGAACAAGGGAAAGAAGGAAGAGCCTAAGAAAACCCAGAGTGCTCCAGCAGAAGTTGCAGCTGAACCTGTGGTAGAGGCAGAAGATGACACAGAACTTGTTGCTGTGATCGCAGCGGCAATTGCAGCGGCCGAAGGTACAACTACTGATGGATTTGTAGTAAGAAGTATCAGACGTCGCCCATCAAATAAGTGGAATTCATAGATCACATTTAGGAGGATTTTAAATCATGAAAAATTATACGATCACAGTAAATGGTAATGTATATGATGTAACCGTAGAAGAGAATGGAGCAGGAGCAGCTCCTGTGGCAGCACCAAAGGCAACTCCAAAAGCAGCACCAAAGGCAGCACCTGCAGCACCAAAGGCAGCAGCAGGAGCAGGTTCTATCGAAGTTAAGGCTGGTGCGGCTGGTAAAGTATTTAAGATTGAAGCAAGTGTTGGACAGAAGGTTGCTAAGGGTGACGCTGTAGTTGTCATCGAGGCAATGAAGATGGAAATCCCGGTTGTTGCACCTGAAGATGGTACAGTAGCAAGCATTGACGTAGCAGTTGGTGACGCTTGTGATGCTGGAGCAGTATTAGCTACATTGAACTAATAGCATCTTTGATGTGTAATAACGACTGGAGGTTATAAAATGGAATATATAACAACGACATTAGGAAACCTCATTCAGCAGACAGCGTTCTTTAGCCTGAGCTGGGGCAACCTGATTATGATCGCAGTTGCATGTTTCTTCTTGTATCTTGCGATCAGACATGGATTTGAGCCTTTACTTCTGGTTCCGATTGCATTCGGTATGTTGTTGGTTAATATCTATCCGGATATTATGCTTAGCTTCGATGATGCTTCAAATGGAACCGGTGGATTGCTCTACTACTTCTATAAATTGGATGAGTGGTCAATTCTTCCGTCCTTGATTTTCATGGGCGTTGGAGCCATGACTGACTTTGGTCCTTTGATTGCAAACCCAAAGAGCTTTCTTCTTGGAGCAGCGGCACAGTTTGGCATCTTTGCTGCATATCTTGGAGCTATGATGATGGGATTCTCTGATAAGGCAGCAGCTGCCATCTCTATTATCGGTGGAGCAGATGGTCCTACATCAATCTTCCTTGCAGGAAAATTACAGCAGACAGCCCTTCTTGGACCAATCGCTGTAGCGGCATATTCTTATATGTCCTTGGTACCAATTATTCAGCCACCTATTATGAAATTACTTACAACTGAAAAAGAGCGTAAGATTAAGATGGATCAGCTTAGACCTGTTTCTAAGTTGGAGAAGATTCTCTTTCCAATTATCGTAACAATTGTTGTTTGTGTGATCCTTCCTACAACAGCACCACTTGTTGGTCTTCTTATGCTTGGTAACCTCTTTAAAGAGTCTGGTGTTGTAAGACAGTTAACAGATACTGCATCTAATGCTCTTATGTACATCGTAGTTATCCTTCTTGGTACTTCCGTAGGAGCTACTACAAGTGCAGAGGCATTCCTTAATACAGATACTCTTAAGATCGTTGCTCTTGGACTTATTGCATTCTGCTTTGGTACAGCAGCAGGAGTATTGTTTGGTAAGTTGATGTGTGTAGCAACCGGAGGTAAGGTAAACCCATTGATTGGTTCTGCAGGTGTATCTGCCGTTCCAATGGCAGCCAGAGTATCTCAGAAGGTTGGTGCAGAGGCAGATCCTACCAACTTCCTTTTGATGCATGCTATGGGGCCTAACGTAGCGGGAGTTATCGGTACTGCAGTGGCAGCCGGAACATTTATGGCTATCTTTGGAGTAGGTGTTTAAAAGTTACATTCGTAGACAGGAGGGCCAAGTAATGGCAGAAATAGAAAAGAAACCAATTAAGATTACAGAAACAGTTTTGCGTGATGCGCATCAATCTCTGATCGCTACACGTTTAACTACAGAACAGATGCTTCCTATCGTTGATAAGATGGATAAGGTTGGTTATCATTCTGTAGAGTGTTGGGGAGGAGCTACCTTTGATGCTTCTCTTAGATTCTTAAAGGAAGATCCATGGGAGAGACTTCGTAAGTTCCGTGATGGATTTAAGAATACTAAATTACAGATGTTATTCCGTGGACAGAACATTTTAGGATACCGTCCATATGCAGATGATGTGGTAGAGTACTTTGTACAGAAGTCTGTTGCAAACGGAATTGATATTATCCGTATTTTTGACTGCTTGAACGATCTTCGTAACCTGCAGACAGCTGTAACAGCGGCAAATAAAGAAGGTGCTCATGCTCAGGTTGCATTGTCTTATACTCTTGGAGATGCTTACACTACAGAGTACTGGGTAGATAAGGCTAAAAAGGTTGAGGAGATGGGTGCAAACTCTATCTGTTTAAAGGATATGGCTGGTCTTCTTCTTCCATACCGTGCAACAGAGCTTATTGGAGCATTGAAGGATGCAGTAGATATCCCGATTCAGCTTCATACCCACTATACTTCAGGTGTTGCTTCTATGACTTACTTAAAGGCAGTAGAGGCTGGCGTTGACGTAATTGATACAGCAATGTCACCATTTGCACTTGGAACTTCTCAGCCAGCAACAGAGGTTATGGTTGAAACCTTTAAGGGAACTCCTTACGACACAGGTTTTGATCAGACTTTATTAGCTGAAATCGCTGATTACTTCAGACCAATCAGAGATGATGCTCTTGATTCAGGACTCTTGAATCCTAAGAACATGGGTGTTAACATTAAGACACTTCTTTATCAGGTACCTGGTGGAATGTTATCCAACCTTACTTCTCAGCTTGCTGAGCAGGGAGCAGAAGATAAGTTCTACGATGTATTAGAGGAAGTTCCGAAGGTTCGTAAGGATCTTGGAGAACCACCACTTGTAACACCTTCTTCACAGATCGTTGGTACCCAGGCTGTATTTAACGTTCTTATGGGAGAGCGCTATAAGATGGCGACAAAGGAGACAAAGGATATCTTAAGCGGAAAATACGGCGAGACTGTTAAACCTTTCAATGAAGAGGTTAAGAAGAAAGTATTGCCAGCAGATGCTGAGATTATCACTTGCCGTCCGGCAGATTTGATTCCAGATGAGTTAGATACTCTTCGTAAGGAATGTGCACAGTGGATCGAGCAGGATGAGGATGTACTTTCTTATGCATTGTTCCCACAGGTTGCTACTGATTTCTTCAAGTATCGTGAAGCTCAGGAGACAAAGGTGGATCAGACACTTGCTGATACAGAGCATGGAAGTTATCCTGTATAATTAGATAAGTATCATAAAAGAAAAGGCATGGCCCCCAAAGGGGCTGTGCCTTTTTACATAGGAAAAGCAGACTTATTCTTGAATTCTGAATAAGCAAGCTATATAATTACCAAGGTGAGATTTTGAAAGAATCAGGGCAAATTCCGCTTATTTGCTTGAGAATTTGTTTTTGAAATAAAGGAAATAAAAAATGAACAACAATAACGAGCTCTTAAAACGAATCGAAGCAAAATATAAAAGCTTCAGTAAAGGACAAAAAAAGCTGGCAGACTACATTCAGTCTAACTATGATAAGGCGGCCTTCCTTACCGCTGCGAAAATGGGGGAGGAAGTTGGAGTTAGTGAATCTACGGTTGTTCGTTTTGCCACTGCATTGGGTTATGCAGGATATCCGGAATTCCAGAAGGCCCTAGGGGAAGTGGTTCGCATGAAGTTAAATTCCATACAGCGTATGGAGGTGACTTACGGAAGAATCAGCCGGGGGGAAATCCTTGCCTCTGTTCTCCAGTCAGACATCGATAAGATCAAACAGACCATGCAGACCCTAGACCATGAGAATTTTGATATGGCAGTGGATACCATTTTAAATGCAAGAAAGATTTATATCGTTGGAATACGAAGTTGTGCCCCTCTGGCCAATTTTTTAGCATTTTATTTAAATATGGTAAGAGATAACGTGATACCTGTAAGTACCAACAGTGCCAGTGAAATTTTTGAACAGTTGATTCGCATCGGAGAGGAAGATGCTATTATAGGAATTAGTTTTCCTAGATATTCCATGAGAACATTAAAGGCACTGGAATTTGCAAGCAATCGCAAGGCAAAAGTAATTACTCTTACAGATAGTATTCATTCTCCAATGACTATTTATTCCTCATGTAATTTAATTGCGCGAAGTGACATGGCATCTATTGTAGATTCTCTGGTGGCCCCTCTTAGTGTTATCAATGCTTTGGTGGTGGCCCTTTGTATGAAGCGGCAGGATGAGGTTGTAGAGACTTTAGAGAGTATGGAGCAGATTTGGGATGAATACCAAGTATACAGTAAGGATGAACTGGATATGGTGAAAGACAAAGTGGAGTTGAAATAAGGAAGAATTTATGAGTAAAGTACTGGTGGTTGGAGGCGGGGCCTCCGGAATGTTTGCAGCCATATGGGCGGCGAAAAATGGACATTCAGTTTCTGTGTATGAAAAAAATGACCGATTAGGGCGAAAACTTTTTATTACAGGTAAGGGACGCTGCAATATTACGAATGCATGTGAAGATATAGAAGCCTTGTTTCAATCAGTTATATCTAATCCTAAGTTCCTTTACAGTGGCTTCTATGGATTTACCAATCAGGATGCTATTAACTTTTTTGAAGAATTAGGAGTTTCTACTAAGGTAGAAAGAGGAGACAGGGTCTTTCCTCTATCGGACCATTCCTCAGATGTAATTCGTGGCTTGGAGTGGGAACTAAAGCGCTTGGGAGTAGAGATTCATTTACAAAATAAAGTAAAATCCATCAAGACCAAAGAAGACCGCTTTGAGGCAATTCTTTTAGAAGGTGGAAAAAGAATAGAAGGAGATGCCTGTATTGTGGCCACGGGAGGCTTGTCCTATCCTATTACAGGGTCCACAGGCGATGGACTAAAGTTTGCCAAGGATTTAGGTTTGCAAATTACAGAGTGCATGCCGGCCTTGGTGCCTATGACTACAGAAGAATCCTGGGTTCCATCTTTACAGGGGCTTTCTCTTCGAAATGTAAATGTTCAGATTTTTGATGGGAAAAAGAAGATTTATGATGAATTTGGGGAAATGCTTTTTACTCATTATGGAGTCAGTGGCCCATTGATCTTAAGTGCCAGTAGTTATGTGGGAAAAAAATTAAAAAATCATTCTTTGAAAATGTGTATTGATCTGAAACCAGCGCTTTCTAAAGAACAGTTGGATCGACGTTTGCTTCGTGAATTTGAAGAAAATAAAAATAAACAATTTCACAATTCTATTGGATCTTTGTTTCCTTCAAAATTAGTGCCAGTCATGCTGGAACTTAGCGGAATTGATCCTTATAAAAAGGTCAATGTTATTTCCAAAGAAGAACGTCAGAATTTTGTGGAGTTAATTAAGCACTTAGAACTTACCTTGACAGGACTTCGGGATTATAATGAGGCTATTATCACAAAAGGCGGGGTAAAGGTAAAGGAAATAGATCCGGGAACTATGGAATCTAAAAAGATTCCAGGACTTTATTTTGTGGGGGAGGTATTGGATCTTGACGCCTTGACAGGAGGTTTTAATCTTCAGATTGCCTGGTCCACGGCTTATGCTGCGGGAAATAGTATTCCTTAAAAATAGGAAGTTTCTGCAAATTTTGTGTCATTTGGGAGAGATAGGATGAATTGTAAATATAAGGTAGATTATGTAGAGTCAGAAAAAACCATTGCAGATATGTTTAAGATTCATAAAATACGAGAATTGAATTTATCGGTAAAGGTTCTTCCGGCTTGTTTATTGATTTTAGGCTTATATGTAAGCTGGAGGGCAGGATTTGCCACGGGAAAACAAGGGAATGTCTTTGTATTTTGGGGTGGCTTTCTTTTGGTGGCTGTGCTTATGTTTGCTTTGGGAGAATTATATAGAAGATTTTTTGGAAATTCCGGAAACATCGCCCTGGCAGAACAAAAGGCCAAGGAAATCTATGCAAAGAGAAGGAAGCTGGGAGAAGTCCGAGTTGAATTTCGTTTTTATGAAAATTATTTAGAGTCTAGATCAAAGATGGACAATGTGAAGGCTTGCTATGTAAATGTTAGGTCTATGTTTGAGACGAAGGACATGATTGCCTTTACAGTATTAACAGAGAATAATCAAAAACAGCTTTATGGAATACCAAAAGATGCCTTTAAACGTTGCAATATAAATTTAGAAGAAATGAAGGCTTGGATGAAGGAAAAGTGCACCAGTGCAAAGAAAGGCTTTATTGCCCTAGATTGCTAAGAGGATTGAGGAGGAACTTGCATTATGGGATATAATGTTGCCATTGACGGACCTGCAGGAGCGGGAAAAAGTACCATTGCCAAATTAGTGGCAAAGAAAAAAGGATATATATATGTGGATACAGGCGCTATGTACAGAGGACTGGCTATTTATTTTCTTGATCAAAATTTACGCTCGGAGGATGTGGACCGGATCATTGAAGCTTGCAAATCTGTGGATGTAACCATTTCTTATGAGGATGGTAAACAGCAAGTTCTTGTGAATGGAGAAAACGTCACAGAAAGATTAAGACAAGAAGCAGTAGGAAATATGGCTTCCAAAATTTCCAGCATTCCAGAGGTTAGAGAAGCTCTTTTGGAGTTGCAGCGAAATCTAGCGAGAACCAGAGATGTTATTATGGACGGAAGGGATATAGGAACTTGTATTTTGCCAAATGCGGATTTGAAAATTTACCTTACAGCAAGTTCTCTCACCCGTGCTAAGAGAAGATATGAGGAATTGACAGAAAAAGGAGTTGCTTGTGATCTTAAGGAAATTGAGGAAGACATTAAAGAGAGAGACCTTCGAGATATGACAAGAAAAGTAGCTCCTTTAAAACAAGCAGAAGATGCCATTTTGGTAGACAGCTCAGACATGACCATTGAGGAAGTGGTAAACAAAATCATAAGCTACTGTAAATAGAAGTGAGGGAATGTTACATGGAAGTTGTTCTTGCAAAAACCGCCGGATTTTGTTTCGGGGTTAAAAGAGCGGTGGATACAGTCTATCAGCAAATTGAAGAAAATCCTGATAAAAAGATTTACACTTACGGTCCTATTATTCATAACGATGAAGTTATCAAAGACCTGGAATCTAAAGGAGTGTCTGTGATACGTAAGGATGAGGAATTTAATCATCTGACGGAAGGGATTGTTGTCATAAGGTCTCATGGGGTGGAGGAAGCAGTCTGTCGTAAAATTCAAGAAAAGGGATTGACCTATGTAGATGCTACCTGTCCTTTTGTAAAAAAAATACATGGCATTGTCCAGAGAGAAAGTAAGGCTGGAGCCTATATTTTGATTATAGGAAATGAGGAACATCCTGAAGTCCAAGGGATTATTGGTTGGTCTGCCCACAAGGATGTGACGGTGGTTCGCACCAGCGAAGAGGCAGAATCCTTTAAAATGTCGGATCCTTCAAGAAAAATTTGCATTGTTTCACAGACTACATTTAATTACAATAAATTTCAAGAATTAGTTGAAATAATTTCTAAAAAGGGTTATGATATACTTGTTTTAAATACGATTTGCAATGCAACAAAAGAACGCCAAGAAGAGGCAAAGGACATTGCAGATAGAGTGGATGCTATGATCGTTATCGGTGATAAACACAGCTCCAATACTCAGAAGTTATTTGAAATCTGTAGAAATGCATGTTTGAATACGTACTATATACAGACACTTGACGATTTGGATTCGAATCAATTAAGGTCCGTGGAAACAGTAGGTATCACAGCAGGGGCGTCCACGCCCAATAATATAATTGAGGAGGTTCAAAGAGAATGTCAGAATTAACTTTTGAACAGATGTTGGAAGAGTCTTTAAAGACAATAAGAAATGGAGAAGTGGTAGATGGTACAGTCATCGACGTAAAGCCGGACGAGATCATCTTAAATATAGGCTACAAAGCTGACGGTATCATTACCCGCAATGAGTACTCTAACGAGTCAGGGTTAGATCTTACAACAGTTGTATCTGTTGGGGATGAGATGAAGGCTAAGGTACTTAAGGTGAATGATGGAGACGGACAGGTTCTCTTAACATACAAGAGACTTGTAGCTGAGAAGGGTAACGAGAGATTAAAAGAAGCTTTCGAGAACCAGGAAGTATTAAAGGCTCCAGTTACTCAGATCCTTGGAGGAGGACTTGGTGTTACAGTTGAGGGAGCAAGAGTATTTATCCCAGCTAGCCTTGTATCTGATTCTTATGAGAAGGATCTTAGCAAGTACAAAGATCAGGAGATTGAATTCGTAATTACAGAGTTTAATCCTAGAAGAAACCGTGTCATCGGTGATAGAAAGCAGCTTATGGTTGCAGAGAGAGCACAGAAGCAGGAAGAACTTCTTTCAAGAATCCAGGTTGGAGACAGAGTACAGGGTGTAGTTAAGAATGTTACAGACTTTGGTGCATTCGTAGACCTTGGCGGAGTAGATGGACTTCTTCATATCTCTGAGATGTCTTGGGGACGTGTTGAGAATCCTAAGAAGGTATTCCAGGTTGGAACAGAACTTGAGGTTATGATTAAGGATATTCGTGATACTAAGATTGCTCTTAGCTTGAAGTTTCCAGAGTCTAATCCTTGGGCTAATGCAGAAGAGAACTATGCAGTTGGAACTGTAATTACAGGTAAGGTTGCTAGAATGACAGACTTTGGTGCATTCGTAGAGCTTGCTCCTGGAGTAGATGCATTACTTCATGTTTCACAGATTTCAAGAGATCATGTAGATAAGCCTTCTGATGTTTTGGCTGTAGGACAGGAGATTACAGCAAAGGTTGTTGACCTTAGCGTAGCTGATAAGAAAATCAGCTTAAGCATGAAAGCTTTAGAGTCTGTAGAGGAAGCTCCTGAAGAAGTTTATGAGGATGCTGAGTAATCAGTGATTTTCTATAATTTTTAATAATGGTTTATAACAAGCGCGTTTATGAAAACATAGACGCGTTTTTTGTATGGCTTGATATTTGTTATTTTTTTGATTTACAATCTTGGTTTTTGTTAAAAAAAGAACATATTGTACAGAAATATTGTATACACAAAAATACAATTAAGCAGATTGTACAAAAAATGGCAAAAAATTTGTATAGATATTTTGATGATAAAACTAAGATACTCCTCTATAATTGTAGAGGACTGTATATTAGGATCTATCATGATGTTGGGGTCAAAAGATCAAAGGTTTCTTTTGGGAGATTGAATTGATTTGTCTGACCTTTTAACCCTGGTATCATAATATATAGATAATAAAAAGAGAGGAAGGGATGAAAACAATGGCATTGTTGACATTTAAAGGTGGTATCCATCCTTATGATGGAAAAAACCTGGCAAAAGACAAGGCAATCCAGCCCTTAAAACCAAAGGGGAATCTAGTGTATTTATGTTCTCAACATATTGGTGCACCGGCTAAACCTATTGTGGCTGTGGGAGATCGTGTCTTAAAAGGCCAAAAAATTGCAGAAGCTGGAGGCTTTGTTTCCGCTCCGATTTATGCTTCTGTGTCAGGAACAGTGAAAAAAATTGAGCCTCATTTGAATCCTGCAGGTGGAACTGTTCAGGGAATAGTAGTTGAAAATGACAACTTGTATGAGGAGGTAGCCTATCCAGAGTCAAAGCCTCTGAAGGATTTAACAAAAGAAGAAATCCTCCAGATGATTGGTGAAGCTGGAGTGGTTGGTATGGGAGGAGCAGGTTTCCCTACCAAAGTAAAATTATCTCCAAAGGAACCGGAGAAGATTGATTTTATTATTGCCAACTGCGCAGAGTGTGAGCCTTATATTACAGCAGACTATCGAAGAATGCTGGAAACTCCGGAAAAATTAGTGGAAGGCATGAGAATTGTCCTTCAGCTGTTTGATAATGCTAAGGGAATCTTTGGCGTGGAAGATAACAAGCCTGATTGTATTGCAAAATTGAAAGCGCTTACAAAAGACGAACCTCGCATGGAGGTTATGGCTCTTAAGACCAAGTATCCTCAGGGTGGTGAGCGTCAGCTGATTTATGCAACAACAGGAAGAGCTATTAATTCTTCTATGCTGCCAGCAGATGCTGGATGTGTGGTTGATAATGTGGAGACCCTTATTAATATTCACCGTGCTGTCATCGAGAGAAAACCTTGTTTTGAACGAGTGCTGACAGTCAGTGGAGATGCAGTAAATGAAACTGGAAATTTCCTAGTTCCTATTGGAATGAATCAAAAAGAAATTATTGAGGCAGTAGGTGGCTTTAAGGTGGATCCTGAGAAGGTTATTTCTGGTGGTCCTATGATGGGATTTTCTATGTTTACCTTAGATGTGCCTGTAACTAAGACCTCTTCATCTATCTTATGTTTAACCAAGGATCAGGTTTCTGAAATGAAGCCAAGTGCCTGCATTAACTGCGGACGATGCGTGGGAGTCTGTCCTAGCCGTTTGATTCCTTCAAGACTTGCAGATTATGCAGAGCGCGGTGATCAGGAGAGCTTCACAAAATGTGAAGGTATGGAATGTATGGAGTGTGGTTCTTGCAGTTTCGTATGTCCTGCTAAAAGACAATTAAAGCAGGCCATCGGTTCCATGCGAAAAATAGTACTGGCAAGTCGTAGAAAATAAAAAAGAGGTGATCAAACGTGAATGAATTAAAATTAAAAATGTCGTCATCCCCTCATATTCGCTCTGCAATTACTACAAATAAGATTATGCTTTATGTAGTCATTGCATTGCTTCCAGCTTGTGGTTTTGGAGTTTGGAATTTTGGGATGCATGCCCTTTTGATGCTAATTAGCACAACAGTAGCGGCAGTGTTGACAGAATATATTTATGAAAAATTAATGCACAAGCCAATTACCGTTGGGGATTTAAGTGCAGTGGTAACTGGTTTGTTAATTGGTATGAATATGCCTGCAAGTGCTCCTCTGTGGATGGGTGCTTTAGGTAGTATTTTCGGTATCTTAATTGTAAAACAGTTATTTGGTGGTCTGGGACAGAATTTTATGAACCCGGCTCTTGGAGCTAGATGTTTTCTCTTGATTTCCTTTGCCAGCCAGATGACTAATTTTGCTTATGATGGAGTCTCAGGAGCTACACCACTAGCTAGCCTTAAGGCTGGAGAGACTGTAGATACTATGAAAATGTTTTTGGGAACAATCCCTGGAACTATCGGAGAGACTTCTGTAATTGCAATTTTAATCGGAGCTATTTTCCTTCTTGTTATGGGAGTTATTGATCTTCGAATTCCTGGAACCTACCTTGTTACTTTCGTGATTTTTGTGGGTCTCTTTGGACATTTTCAGAATTCTTCTGTAGGATTCTTTGATCTTCAGTATATTGCCGCTCACCTTTGCGGAGGTGGTATCATGCTGGGAGCTTGGTTTATGGCCACCGATTATGTAACCTCTCCTATTACAAAGAAGGGACAGTTTGTATACGGTATTTTATTAGGTGTCTTAACAGGACTCTTCCGTCTCTTTGGTGGATCTGCAGAGGGAGTTTCCTATGCTATTATCATTAGCAACTTACTGGTACCATTGATCGAGAAGGTGACTCTTCCAAAACCATTTGGCAAAGGAGGGGAAAAATAATGAATAAAATCATAAAGAACACAATGATCCTTACAGCCATCACCTTGGTTTCCGGACTTCTTTTAGGTGGAGTTTATGAGGTGACAAAGGCGCCTATTGCCTCAGCAAATGAAAAGGCAAAGAAAGAGGCTTGGCAGGCAGTTTTTCCAGAAGCAGATTTAAGCGATTTTGAATCCTTGGAAGTTGACGAATCTATTTCAACAGCAGTTGCTGAAAGCTTGGATGAAAAAGTAGTAGTAGACGAAGTTTGCCAGGTTGGAGATTTGGGATATGTGATTACCACAACAGATTCTGAAGGTTACGGCGGAGATATTCAGGTGACCGTAGGAATTTCCAAAGACGGAAGCATTACAGGTATTTCTATTCTCTCAATCAGTGAGACTGCAGGTCTTGGCATGAAGGCCAAGGAAGCAAGCTTTTATGAGCAGTATGTAGGGGAAGCTACTGACGGATTCTATGTTTCCAAAGATGGCGGTGATGGAACAGCCATTGATGCCATTAGCGGAGCTACCATCACATCTAGAGCTATGACCGGTGCTGTAAATGAAGCCCTTGGTTACTTTAAGGAAGCATTTTAAGGGAGGTAGAGAAAATGAATGTATGTTTAGAACGGTTACATAATGGTCTCATTAAAGAAAACCCTACCTTTGTATTGATGCTTGGAATGTGTCCGACATTGGCGGTTACAACAGCAGCCATCAATGGTGTGGGTATGGGACTTTCAACAACAGTGGTATTGGTATTATCAAACATGTTAATATCAATGCTGAGAAATATTATTCCGGATTCTGTGAGAATGCCGGCCTTTATCGTAGTAGTAGCATCCTTTGTAACAATCGTGCAATTTTTGCTAGAAGGATTCTTACCAAGTTTGTATAGTGCCTTGGGATTATATATCCCTTTGATTGTAGTTAACTGTATTATCCTTGGACGTGCAGAAAGCTACGCTTCAAAAAATCCAGTAATTCCTTCAATTTTTGATGGTCTTGGTATGGGACTTGGATTTACCTGTGGATTAACTGCAATTGCCATTGTTCGTGAGTTCATCGGAACAGGAGCGATCTTTGGTGTACAGATTCTTCCTTTGGCAGATGCTGAGGCAGGAACCCTTGGATATACTCCAATTACTATCTTTATCCTGGCACCTGGAGCCTTCTTGGTATTGTCCGGATTAGTTGCATTGCAGAATCGAATTAAAAGAAAAGCAGCTGAGAAAAATGCTGTTGCAAATTAAGAATAGGGGGAATTTATAAATGAAAGAATTATTACTTTTAGCAATAGGTTCCGCTATTGTTAATAATGTGGTCCTTAGCCAGTTCCTTGGTATCTGTCCTTTCTTAGGTGTATCTAAGAAGGTAGAAACTGCTACAGGTATGGGCGGTGCAGTTATTTTTGTTATTAGTATTTCATCCTTCTTTACAGGATTGATCTACAAATTTATTTTGGTCCCTTTGGGATTTGAATACTTACAGACTATCGTATTTATCTTATTTATCGCGGCCTTAGTACAGTTTGTAGAAATGTTCTTAAAGAAGTCCATGCCATCTCTTTATAATGCCTTGGGTGTTTATTTGCCTCTTATTACCACAAACTGTGCGGTACTAGGTGTTGCCCTTACAAATGTTCAGAAAGACTACAGCATTTTGCAGGGAGTAATAAACGGTGTTGGAACTTCTGTAGGATTTGCCATTGCTATTACCATTATGGCTGGTATCCGAGAGAAAATTGAGTTCAATGATGTTCCGGAATCCTTTCAGGGAACTCCAATTGTGTTGATTACAGCATCTTTGATGTCCATTGCATTTTTTGGATTTTCAGGATTGATTTAGGAGGAACAGATATATGATTACAGGAATTATAATTGCAGCCGTAGTTGTAGGCGGCACTGGATTGTTTATAGGAATCTTCCTTGGAGTAGCCGGACAGAAATTTGCCGTTGAGGTAGATGAGAGAGAAGAAGCAATTCTAGAAGTTCTCCCAGGAAATAACTGTGGAGGTTGTGGTTACGCCGGATGTTCTGGTGTTGCAGCGGCCATTGTAAAGGGAGAAGCAGCAGTGGGTGCCTGCCCAGTTGGTGGAGCTCCTGTTGCAGAAAAGATTGCTAAGATTATGGGTGTAGAAGCCGGTGAGGAAGAGCACCTGGTTGCTTTTGTTAAATGTGCAGGTAACTGCGATGTTGCAAAGCAGGAATATGAATATGAGGGTATTCATGATTGTACCTTTGTAAATATGATGCAGGATGCAGGCCCTAAGGGATGTAACTATGGATGTTTAGGAGAAGGCTCATGTGTAAAGGCTTGTCCATTTAATGCAATTCATATTGAAAATGGAGTTGCAGTGGTAGATAAGGAAGCCTGTAAGGCATGTGGAAAGTGCGTAGCTGTCTGTCCGAAACATTTGATCGAACTTATTCCTTACAAACAAAAGTGTATGGTACAGTGTAGTTCAAAAGATCTTGGAAAAGATGTAATGAAGAACTGTTCTGTAGGTTGTATCGGATGTGGAATCTGCGCAAAGAACTGTCACTTTGAAGCAATCACAGTGGAGGACCATTTGGCTCACATTGATGTGTCACGTTGTAAGAATTGTACCTTATGTGCACAGAAATGTCCTAAGAAGATCATTACTCCAAAGATAGAGCCAAAAAAAGATGTAATGCCAGCAGCAAAACCAGCAGCAAAGCCGGAGGCTGAAACAGAAAGTAAATAGACTGGTGAAGTTATTGTAAAATAAAACGAAAGCAGGGTAGCTTTGTAATCGAACATAAATTCGAATATGAGGTTGCCTTGCTTTTTTTCCTGTGTTAGAATGTACCATAGTAACTTGAGAGGAAGTCATATGATTCTGGGATTTAAGAAAAAAGATTTTTTGCTGATAATAGTAGTGCTTGTGGTTGCATTGGCTTTTTATTTCTGTCAGGAATTTACAGGAGTAAGTTCAGATAGCCAGGTCCTTGTTATGGTGGATGGAGAGGTTTGCGGCAGCTATGATCTTAATGTGAATCAGACAATCTCTATTAATCATGGATCTAATATTTTAAAAATTCAGGATAAGAAAGCCCAGATTATAGAGGCTGATTGCCCAGATAAGCTTTGTGTTCATCAGAATCCCATTTCCAAAAGCAACCAGTCCATTATATGTCTACCTAATAAGGTGGTAGTTAAAATAGTGATCGGCCAAGACAATGAGGATTCGGAGGATGTGGATACTGTTGCCAGATAATAGAAAGGACGTAGGGAATGAAGAGCCGAGTTGCATATTTTGGAGTTTTTACAGCCCTTGCATTGATTTTTAGTTACATTGAGACCTTGATCCCCTTTAATTTTGGAATTCCTGGGGTCAAGCTTGGATTGGCAAATTTAATTATAGTCTTTGCTTTATACAAGATAGATTTAAAAGATGTTTATCTCCTTGCAATTGTCCGGGTGGTCCTGTCAGGATTTCTCTTTGGAAATTATTTTAGTATTGTTTACAGTCTTGCAGGAGGACTTCTTAGTTTATCGGTTATGGCTTTTTTGAAACATAAGGGGGGCTACAGCCTTATGGGAGTTAGTATGGCAGGGGGAGTCTTTCACAATGTAGGGCAGATTCTTGTAGCGATGATTCTTGTGGAAACCTTCAGCGTGGTCTATTATCTTCCTGTGCTTTTGGTGGCAGGTCTTGCTACGGGAGCTATCATTGGGTTAGTGGCAAAAGAAGTCTTAAAGCGACTGACCTTTTTGCTGCCACAATAAAATCATTTGATTTAATAAGAATAAAGGATGTATCCATATGATTTCATTTTTAAGAGGTACCATTTCTTGGGTGGAAGAAGAAAAAGTAGTTTTAGATGTAGGTGGTGTAGGTTATGGCGTCTTTATGTCTGGTAGGGACTTGGCAAGTCTGCCTTCTAACGGCTTAGAGGTATTTATTTATACTTATTTAAGTGTAAGGGAAGATGCTATGCAACTTTATGGATTCCTGTCTCGGGATGAGCTTGCAGTATTTAAGCTTGCCATTACAGTCAGTGGAATTGGTCCTAAGGGAGCTTTGGGAATTCTTACCACCCTGTCTCCTGATGACCTTCGTTTTGCAGTGGCTTCTAAAGATGTGAAGGCCATTAGTGCAGCTCCAGGAATTGGAAAAAAGACAGCGGAAAAATTGATTGTCGAGTTGAAAGACAAGCTGAAACTGGAAGATGCTTTAGAACACACTAGGGAATCTAGCCATGGACAGCTAGTAGCCGGAGATTTCAGCGTATTTTCTAAGGTTCAGGGAGAGGCGGTAGAAGCTCTCTGCGCTTTAGGCTATGGCAATACAGAGGCCTTAAAGGCAGTGCGTCAGGTAGAAATTGGAGAAGATACTACCGTAGAAGATGTCTTAAAACTTTCTTTAAAATATATGACACGGTGATTTTTTAAGAGAAATCACAGAGGATAATATGAGCAGACGAATAATTACCACAGAAAATCTGGAAGAAGATGTTAAAATTGAAAATCACTTAAGGCCTCAGTACCTGGAGGATTACATTGGACAGGAAAAAGCCAAGGAAACCTTGAAGATTTATATTGAAGCAGCCAAAGCTAGAGGCGAGGCCTTAGATCACGTGCTTTTTTATGGACCTCCAGGACTTGGAAAGACAACCCTGGCTGGAATTATTGCCAATGAGATGAATGTGAATCTTAAGATTACCTCAGGACCAGCTATAGAAAAGCCTGGAGAGATGGCGGCTATTTTAAATAATCTGCAGGAGAATGATGTGCTTTTTGTAGATGAGATCCATAGATTAAATCGTCAGGTGGAAGAGGTTCTTTATCCTGCCATGGAAGATTATGCCATTGATATTATGATTGGCAAGGGAGCAAGTGCTAGATCTATAAGGCTGGACCTTCCAAAGTTTACCCTAGTCGGGGCTACTACCAGGGCTGGAATGTTGACAGCCCCCTTAAGAGACCGGTTTGGAGTGGTAAATCGCCTGGAGTTTTATACGGTAGATGAATTAAAAACCATCATTCTAAGGTCTGCCAAGGTGCTGGATGTAGGCATTGACGAGGCAGGAGCCATTGCAATGGCAAGAAGATCCAGGGGAACTCCAAGACTGGCAAATCGCCTGTTAAAGCGGGTTAGAGATTTTGCCCAGGTGAGATATGACGGTTATATTACAGAGGAAGTGGCCAATGGGGCCTTGGACCTTTTAGATGTGGATAAGGAAGGCTTAGACCAGACGGACCGGGGCATGCTCCTTGCTATGATTGAAAGATTTTCAGGAGGGCCAGTAGGCTTGGAGACTTTGGCAGCCTCCATCGGAGAGGATGCAGGCACAGTAGAGGATGTCTATGAGCCCTTTCTTCTTAAGAATGGATTTATTCAAAGGACTCCAAGAGGCCGTATGGTTACAGACAAGGCCTATGTCCATTTGGGAATTTCCAGGGAAAATTAAATAAAACAGTTGGTTTTTGTTCTTTATTAGTTTATAATGATAAAAGATTATGGAATGTTCGAGGAGGCTTATATGGCATCATCAAAAAATTTTACAGAAGTTTTAATCGGTGGGAAGGTGTTCACTTTAAGTGGTTTTGAAAGTGAAGAATATCTCCAAAAGGTGTCTACCTACCTGAACCATAAGCTTGACGAGTGCGGCAACAACGATGGATACCGCAAGCAGAATGCAGAAACCAGGAGTATTTTGCTAGCCCTTAATATTGCAGATGACTATTTTAAAGCCAAGAAGCAGGGCGGAAGTTTGGAGCAGGACATCGAAGTGAAAGACAAGGAGATGTACGAGCTCAAGCATGAACTGATTTCTGTTCAGATTAAGTTGGAGAATGCAGAATCCGCTATGGATAAGCTTAAGGAAGAGAATAAGGCTCTCCAGATGAAGATTGTTCAGTTGGAAACAGAGATCAAGAATAGCGAAGATAAATAATTTTGCAGGCTGTCAATGACAGCCTGTTTTACGTTTAAGAGATTGAAAGGAAATTACATGAGGCAAATAGAAGTTTTGGCACCGGCAGGTTCCATGGAATGTCTGAAAGCTGCTATCTTAGCTGGAGCGGATGCAGTATATCTTGGGGGTTCTATGTTTGGAGCAAGAGCCTATGCTAAGAATCTTACAGAAGAAGAGATGTTAGAAGCCATAGATTATGTCCACATTCATGGCAGAAAATTATATATGACAGTAAATACTTTGCTGAAGGATACAGAACTTCATAAGCTTTATGATTTTCTTAGTCCTTATTACAAACAGGGACTTGATGGAGTGATTGTGCAGGATATAGGAGTGGTTTCTTATCTGAGAAGACAGTTTCCGAATCTTCCGGTGCATGCCAGTACCCAGATGACCCTTACTAGTCCTTATGGGGCTAAGCTTATGAAAGAGCAAGGCCTTACAAGAGTGGTTCCGGCCAGGGAGCTTTCTTTAAAGGAAGTTAAGGAGATTAAGGCGGAAACAGGCCTGGAGGTAGAATGTTTTGTTCATGGAGCTATGTGTTACTGTTATTCCGGTCAATGTTTGCTTAGCAGTATGATTGGGGGCCGCAGTGGCAACAGGGGCCAGTGTGCCCAGCCCTGTAGATTGCCCTACAGCTTGGCAGATGGAAAGCCAATGGATCTTATGAGCTTAAAGGATATGTGTACCATTAAACTGATTCCAGAACTCATTGAGGCAGGAGTTGATTCCTTTAAAATCGAAGGCCGCATGAAGCAACCGGGCTATGTTTATACAGTAGCCAGTATGTATCGGAAATATGTAGACCTTTATTTTGAAAAAGGAAGAGAGGGTTTTAAGGTTACAGAACAAGATTTAAGAAAGCTTGAATCCGCTTACAAAAGAAGAGGATATACCGAGGGCTATTATAAACAGCATAACGGCAAGCAGATGATTTCTCTTAAACGACCAAACCAGAAAGAAGACCTTCTTCTTGTGCCTGATGAAAAATGTCAGGAGCCTATTACAGGTAGGCTGCTTTTGAGGAAGGGTCAAAAATCAAAGTTATACCTAAAGCACCAGGAATTTGAAGTGGCTGTGGAAGGGGCTGTCTGTGAAGAGGCAATGAAACAGCCTTTGGACGAAGACCGTGTAAGAAAGCAGATGAAAAAGCTAGGAAACACGGAATTTGCCATGAAAAATCTGGAACTAGAGATGGATTTGGATATTTTTCTTCCTATGCAGGAACTAAACCAGCTTCGAAGAGCTGGGGTGGAGGCATTAGAAAAAGCTATCTTAGAACCTTATTATAGAAGCCCAGTAGCTAAAATGGCGGTCTTAGAAGATGAGAAAATATTTCAGGAAGCCATCTTAGATGAAGGCACCTTGGAAAATATTTCGGGAAATTTATCTTCCAACAAAAAACTCTCTGCCCTGGTGAGAAGTTTTGAGCAACTGGAAGTTGTTGCCAAATACAAGCAGATTGAAGAAATCTATATTGAAAGCCCCCTTTGTTATGAGGCTGAGACAGTGAAAGTGGCAAGGAAATTTAAGGAAGATAATAGAAAAGTTTATAGTGCCCTGCCCTATATTTTTCGCAGGCCTGCGATTATGCAGCTTAAAGAACATTATCAGCTATTATTGGAAGTCTACGACGGAGTTTTGATTCGAAATTTTGAGAGCTTGAAATTGCTTGGGGATTTAAATTATCCAAAAGAAATCCACGGAGATTATAATCTTTATATTTTTAATAAGTTGTCAAAAAAGTGGATGAAAGAGGCTGGAATCTCCAGATCAACGGCGCCGGTAGAACTGAATGAAAAAGAACTGCGGAAGCTTAACATATCTGGCTGTACCTTTATAGGATATGGATACCAGCCGGTCATGATTACGGCAGGCTGTATTCAAAAAACCAGCAAAGAATGTAACAAGCAGAATTCTAAACTTTTTATAAAAGATCGCTATCGAAAAGATTTTTTTGTTCAGATGTGTTGCAATTATTGTTATAATGTCATTTATAACACGGCGCCTCTTTATCTTGCAGATCAAAGCGCCCTGTTAAAAGGATTAAAGCCCCAGAGACTGCGTTTGGACTTTTCTTTTGAAAAACCAGGAGAGGTAAGAAACATCATAGAAGCATACGACAGTGCCATAAGTCAGGGAGTGGATGTGAAAATTTCTGGAGAATTTACCAGAGGACACATAAAAAGGGGAGTGAAGTAGGTGGAGAATTGGTAAATATTATTGTAGAAGTATCAAAATATCTGATGATTGTGTTAATGAGTATTTATACTTATACTTGTTTTAGCATTTTTGGATATTATGATCCGGAAGATAAGCAGCTAAAGCTTCGGGAGCAGAATATTCTCATGTTCTTGATTCACGCAGTGGCTTTTATGGTGATGTACTTAGAAACCGATGATTTTAAGGTCTTGGTGCTTTATGTTGTGCAAGTAGTACTTTTTGTTGCTACTATTATTTTGTACACTCTGATTTATCCCAGAGTTTCCAGGTTGGTAGTAAATAACATGTGTATGCTTATGTGCATTGGTATGATTATGTTAACTAGGTTGGACTACGACAAGGCCTATAAGCAATACTTGATAGCTGCTTTTGCTGTTGGACTGAGTTTAGTGATTCCAGTGATTATCCGAAAATTAAAGCTTCTATCAGAGTGGAGGATTTTCTATGGAATTGCCGGGATTGTTATGTTGGCTGTGGTTGTGATCATCGGCCGTGTATCCTACGGAGCTATGCTGGGATTTACAGTGGCTGGTATTAACGTGCAGCCTTCCGAGGTGGTGAAGATTATCTTTGTATTCTTTGTGGCCTCCAGCTTTAAATATTCTTTAGAGTTTAAAAATATTGTTATTACCACAGCAGTGGCAGCTTTTCATGTGCTGATTTTGGTAGTTTCAAAGGACTTAGGTGCAGCTTTAATTATTTTTGTGGTTTACCTTACTATGTTATATGTGGCTACCCATCAGCCCCTGTATCTTTTGGGAGGGCTAGGATCTGGAGCAGTGGCATCTGTAGCGGCTTATTATTTGTTTGACCATGTAAAAACCAGAGTAACTGTTTGGAAGGATCCATTTGCCTGCTACGACAATGGAGGTTACCAGGTAGCCCAGTCTCTCTTTGCTATTGGAACCGGTGGTTGGTTTGGAACAGGCCTCTATCAAGGAGCCCCAGATACCATTCCGGTAGCAGCGGAAGACTTTATTTTCTCAGCTATATCAGAGGAAATGGGTCTGATTTTTGCCCTGTGTATGATCTTGGTATGTGTAAGTTGCTATATTATGTTTCTGAATATTGCTATGCAACTTCGAAAAATGTTTTATAAGATGGTAGCTTTGGGACTTGGTACCTGCTATATTTTTCAAGTATTTTTAACCATCGGAGGTGTAACTAAATTTATTCCATCTACAGGTGTTACCCTTCCCCTAGTAAGCTACGGTGGTAGTTCCCTGGTAAGTACTTTAATTATGTTTGCCATTATTCAGGGACTCTATATATTACGAGAAGACGAGGAAGAAATCATTGAGCGAAAGAAGAAAGAAAAGCTACGAGCAGAACGAAGCAGAGAAGAAGCTGAGGAAACGCATCGAAAAAGAATCAATGACCAAAGAAGAGCGAAAAGAAGCCAAGAAGAAAGAGCGCAGAATCGCCAAGAAAAAAAGAGCAAGAAACAAAGAGTTCGCTAGAGTTACCTATGCTTTTGTGGCCCTCTTTCTTGGCATGATGGGATACATTGTCTATTGGCAGGCGGTAAAAAGCCCTGATATTATTAAAAGTGCCTACAATGCAAGACAGGATTCTAATGCGGAACGTGTGATTAGAGGTAGTATTGTAGACCGCAGTGGAAATGTTTTGGCAGAAACTACGGTGGCAGAGGATGGTACTGAGACAAGAACGTATCCTTACAGCAATATATTTGCCCATGTGGTAGGTTATAGTGTTCAGGGAAAGACAGGTCTGGAGTCTGAGGCTAATTATGATCTTATGACCTCCAATTCCTTTTTCTTAGAAAAGTTAAAAAATGAATTTCAGGACCAGAAAAACCAGGGAGACACAGTTGTGACCACCTTGGATGTAGACCTTCAGACGGCAGCCTACAATGCCTTGGGAAGCTACAAAGGTGCTGTGGTTGTTATGGAACCGAAGACAGGAAAAATCCTTGCTATGGTTTCCAAGCCAGACTTTGACCCCAATACAGTGGAAGAAAATTGGGATGCCTTAAATGCAGATGGGAATGCGGTGCTCTTAAACCGGGCTATGCAGGGACAATATGCGCCAGGATCTACTTTTAAGGTAGTGACAACTCTGGAATTTATGAGGGAACACAGTGACTATGCCTCTTATTCCTATGACTGCGTGGGAGAGATTACCGGAGGAGAAAATACCATTCACTGTTACAATGGGACAGTTCATGGAACTGTGAATTTAGAGCAAAGTATTGCATATTCCTGTAACACATCCTTCTCCAATATTGGTGTTTCTCTAGATGTAGACCGTTTCGGGGAAACTGCCAAGGAGCTTTTGTTTAACAGTAAGCTTCCAAGAGTTCTTCCTTACAGCAAAAGTAGCTTTAGTTTAACTTCAAATTCCGGTGACGCAGAAAAAATGATGACAGCTATGGGACAGGGAGATACAGAGGTAAGCCCTTATCACATGGCTCTTATCACTTCTGCCATTGCCAATGATGGTGTCCTTATGAAACCTTATTTAATTTCAGGAATCATCAATAGTTCCGGAAGTGAAATTGAATCTACCAGTCAGAAGGAATATAAGACCTTGATGACGGCAGAGGAAGCCAGCCAGTTAAAGCAATATATGAAGAGCGTAGTGGACTATGGAACAGGAATGGTTCTTAGCGGTCAAAGTTATACGGCTGCAGGAAAAACAGGAACAGCAGAGTATAGCTCTGATGCCAGTCAAGACCACTCTTGGTTTATCGGTATGACCAATGTAGATGACCCAGAGTTAGTTATTAGTGTGGTAGTGGAAGAATCCAATGGTTCAGCCAGCGCAGTAACGATTGCAAAGCAGATTTTTGATAGCTACTATTATTAATAGATATTAATAGAACTATTAGCACTAAGAACTTTTTAGAGCAGTTGTTAATTTGGGAGTTTTAAGAATGCATTATTATAAATATCTTTATGTTCCAGAAAATCTGGAAAAAAAGAAAAAGAAGATTATACGAAAATTAAATGCGAATAAACTTCAATATGATTTGTACCTGATGACTTTACCTATGGGAGCATCCAATCAGTTAGAAATCATCAATTCTCTGGAGTTAAAGCAACCTTCTTACCCTAGGGAGAATCTCTTTGTAGTAGGATTCGCCAAGGGATATGATGAAGCTTTAGAATTAGTAGAAGAAATCACTGGCAACGTGTATAATGAGACCCAAGGAGCAGACATTCGCTCCTATATATTAAATAAACAGCGA
The DNA here is from genome assembly GCA_963597615.1 of Bacteroidaceae bacterium. Taxonomy (GTDB): domain Bacteria; phylum Bacillota; class Clostridia; order Lachnospirales; family Lachnospiraceae; genus CAKRJP01. The sequence continues at coordinate 94,963 of CAVBQS010000010.1, read as the reverse complement.
GAAGAATAAGATGCTACAGATACTATTACTTATATTAAAAATAATAGGAATTATTTTAGCAGTTCTTTTAGGCCTGATTCTCTTGATTTTGTGTATTGTGCTTTTTGTTCCTATATGTTATCAAGGGAAGGCAAGCTTTGAAGGAAATATAGATTCAGCCAAGGCTCGAGGGGAAGTGACTTGGTTTTTTAAACTTGTAGGGGTGACAGTACAGTTTAGAGAACGGAAATTGAAATGGAAAGTACGTGTGGCCACAAAGACCATCCTTATGAGCGGCAGATCCTTTGACAATGTATTCTCAAAAGATCCGGAAACTTCCAAAGAAGAAGCCGAGCTACTAGAAAGCCTAGAACGAGAATTGGATGAAGAATTAAATAAGAAGCAAGAGAATGGAGGAAATGATTTTAATGAAGAACATGTTAACAGCAGCACCCAAAATGAAGAAATTACAAAAGAGGATAAAAAGGCATCAGAGCCTGAAAAGGTTGCGGAAGCATTTGAAAAACCAGCAGGGCTTGAAGAAACTTCAAAAAGACCTGAAGAAGTACCCAGAATTGAAAAAGTTCCACAAGAAGCTAAAGAAGCTGAAAAGACAGATGAAAAAATACAAAAAGTTACAGCGTCAAGCAAAGAGACGACTGGATTTAAAGGGAATGAAGCGTTATCAGGAAAACTACAAGAAATTGGAGAAAAGACTGAAGATGCATCTGGTTCAGGGGCAGAAGATTCTAGAAGACAGGAAGAACAAAGCAGAAAAAGCCTATCAAGTCTTGGAAGGAAAATTGCAGAAATTTGGAACAAGATCTTAAAGACAGGAAAGGGTATCTGTGCTAGAATAAAGTCGTTATCTGAGAAAAAACATAAGGTCACAGATTTTCTTGTGGATGAAAACCATAAGCTGGCATGGAAGAAGGCTAAAACAGAAGTCTTTAAATTTATAGGTAGAATATGGCCGAAAAAGATTCGGGGAGATCTTATCTATGGATTTGAGGATCCAAGTATTACAGGAAGAGTTTTGGCAGCCTTAAGTTTCATATATCCATTTACCAAGAATGATCTTAAGGTCCGTCCTGACTTTGAACATCCAGTGATTTGTGGAAAGTTGCTATTTTGTGGAAGAATTTACCTGTTTTCCCTGGTAGGATTCCTATGGAATCTGTTCTGGTGCAAAGCAGTACGACAAACCTACAAGGATATACGTGAGTTTGAATTATAAACAGGAGGATAATTAGATGGCTGAGAATAATTTTAAAGGAACAGTGGAGGCACTGTTTTCCGGAATGAATGGAGTGATCTCTTCAAAGACAGTAGTGGGAGATGCCATTCATATTGGCAACACCATTATTCTTCCCTTGATGGATGTTTCCTTTGCTATTGGAGCAGGAGCATTTACGGAGGATAAAAAGGAAAAAGGAGCCGGAGGTATTGGAGGTAAGATGACTCCAAGTGCAGTTTTGGTAATTCAAAACGGAAGCACCCGTCTTGTTAATATCAAGAATCAAGATACCATTACCAAGATCTTAGATATGGTTCCTGATGTGGTAGATAAGGTGACAAATAGTTTCTCCGGTGGAGGATCTGATGAGTTGACGGAAGAGGATGTAAATGACATCTTAGATTCTGCAGATCAGGAATAGTTTTTGAATGAAAAAATGCAAAAAACTATGGCAAATAAAGAAAATAGTTCTTGCATTCAAGATATTAATCTGATACAATAATCTATGTTGTGAGTCTGTAAAAAACAGACGATAGTAGGACGTTAGGAGGTGCAGTCATGGCAAAATGTGCTATTTGCGAAAAGGGTGCTCACTTTGGAAACAGTGTTAGCCACTCTCATAGAAAAACACCAAAGATGTGGAAATCTAATGTAAAGTCAGTTCGTGTTAAAGCTGATAATGGTGCTACAAAGAAGATGTATGTATGTACTTCTTGCTTAAGAGCCGGAAAAGTTGAGCGTGCTTAATGAATGGTGAGCTCAGGTTTCATGAGAATGAAATCTGAGCTTTTTTCATGCCTGAAGATAAAAGATTTTTTGCTTGAAGTCTTTGCTGGAGGATGTCTATATCATGGGGCATCTATTCCTGAACGGTTGCCCTGACTACTAGATAGTGGTATAATGACAGCTATGTAAATAAAAGAAAAGATGAGAAATTAACTTTAACTATATGAGTGAAATAAAAAGAAAAAAAGAAAAATCTGTGGCTTTTAATCTTATAGCCAATGGAATTAAGACCCTCATGAGCGTGATTTTTCCTTTGATTACCTTTCCCTATGCTTCTAGAGTATTAGGAGCTGATGGAATCGGAAAGGTAAATTATGCCAATTCCATTGTCTCTTATTTTTCTTTAATTGCTGCCTTAGGTGTTAGCACCTATGCGGTAAGAGAAGGGGCCAGGATTCGAGATAATAAAAATAAATTTAATCAATTTGCAAAAGAAATGTTGGGCATCAATTTGTTTACGACAGTGATTGCCTTTATTTTGTTTTGCATTTTTCTTTGTTTTCCTATTTTGGAAGGATACAAAGAACTGCTGATGATCTTTAGCTTGGGAATTTGGTTTACCACCATTGGTATGGAATGGCTTTTTATAATTCAGGAGGAATATGGCTACATTACCCTGCGAGCGGTTCTGTTTCAATTTGTTTCCCTGATTTTATTGTTCCTTTTGGTAAGGCAAAAGGCAGATTATAAATGGTACGCAGCCTTAACAGTAATATCTTCCGGAGGTTCAGCTATATTAAATCTCTGGCATTCCAGAAAGTTGGTGGACTGGAAGTCTAAGCATGTCTATCATTATAAACAACATATTAAGCCTATTTTAGTGATTTTTGGCACCAGTGTGGCTTCTAACATTTACATGAATATGGATACCACTATGATCGGAGCTATGGAAGGAGACACGGCCACAGGAATTTATTCAGCAGCTTCTAAGATCAATCTTGTAATCAGTACCTTGATCAGTACCATTTCCTCCACCATCTTACCAAGGGTTTCCTACTATATTGGAAATGATCTAGAGGACAAGTACAAGGATCTAATGAAGACATCTGCCAATATCCTGTTTTTTATTGCCATGCCCTTGTCTATAGGTATGATTTGCACCAGTGATTGGCTGATTGTATTATTCAGCGGAAAAGAATTTTTGGCAGGTAGTCTTGCAGCAAAGATCCTTTCTGTGAAGGTAGTGGTAGGGGCTGTAAATCGTATTTTGGCTTATCAAATTTGCATTCCTTATAAGAAAGAAAAGGATGTGCTGATTTCTACCATTGCAGGGGCTTGTTTTAATTTGGTAGCCAATGCTACATTGATTCCAATCTGGGGAGCTACTGGAGCAGCCCTGGCCACCTTGTTTTCTGAGCTGGTGGTATTTGTGGTCTTAACTATTTACTCTAGACGATTTTTTGATACCAAATTTTTATATGGCAGATTGCCCATGTATTTGCTGGCAACGGTATGGTTTTTCCTTGTAAGATATGCCGTGGATCATTTGGCTTTTGCTATGTATATTAAGTTGTTTATGACCATAGCTATCTGTGGACTAGGATATTTTATCCTGCTTTTATTATTAAAAGATCCTATCATGGTAGAAGCTATTAAAACTGTAAAAGACAAACTTCCTGCTGGTAAATAGTAGGGAATCATCAGAGAGAAAGGACGAAAAATGTCACAGAAAGATTACGCACATTTTGTGATCACCTGTTTTAATATACCGGCTAATTATGCTGGGCATAAGAACAAGAGTATGAATGGGGTGGATCCTAAGACGGATATAAATTATTTAACAAGACGAATAGAGCTCTTTAAAAAATATACATTCCCCTCTTTGAAGAATCAAACAGATCAGAACTTTAAATGGCTGGTGCTTTTTAGCGATGCTACGCCAGCCCTTATTCGAGAAGAATTGTATAAATTAAAAGAAGAATTTGAAAACTTTTGCCCTTTGTTTTTGAAAGATGAGGAGGCTTATAATTTTGATGAATATTTAGCTGGAATCATTGGCCAGGTGGATGCAAAAGCTTATATCACCACCAGAATAGACAATGACGATGCTATGAACATCCATATGATCCAGGAGATTCATAAGTATTTTGAAGAATATAAGAAGACCAATGTTCTTGTAAGTTTCCCATATGGTTTGCAGTATATGGAAGAGAAAAAATTATATAGTAATTTTTATTTGTTTGGAAATCACTTTATTACTTTAATTCTTCCAACTTCTGATAAAACAGTTATTTCATTCCCTCATAATAAACTTCCTAAGGAAATTACAAAGATAACTTTAGGAGGAAAGAAGAAGGAGCCTATGTGGATTGAGATTATTCATGGGACTAATTATGCCAATCAGCAGTCCTTTCATATTGGCAAGGCTTTGAAATCCACGAAGGTTTTTGATGGTTTTTCTTGTGATATAGAGCCCTTAAGCCATTTTGGAGTGGTGAGAAATCTTATCCTTAGCATTCCAGTAACCATAGGTTTAGTATTTAAGGTTTTGAAGCAACTGAAAAAATAGGAGAAGATATGGTTGAATATCAAAAAATTGGATTTGTAATTCTGCATTACAATGCAATAAAAGAAACTATGGACTGCGTAAAGTCCATAAAAGATCATATTGATGCAAAAGATTACCATATTGTAATTGTAGATAATGCTTCTCCCAATGGAAGTGGCAAGAACCTGGAAGAGGCCTATGAAAAAGATGCTTTGGTAACGGTGATTCTTGCCAAGGAGAATTTGGGTTTTGCCAAGGGAAATAATCTAGGCTTTGATTATGCTGTAAATAAAGAAAATTGCAATTTCTTATGCGTTATGAATAACGATACCTTAGTAGTACAGGATGATTTTTTTGCCACTATATTGGAGGAATATCATAAGAGCGGTTTTGGCCTTATGGGGCCTAAAATCCTTTTAAACAAAGGAAAGGTGCAGCCTTTAACCCATAAGATGCCAGGAATTGCTTTTTTTGAAAATGAAATTAGGATCCATAAAAGAGAGCGAAATCTAAGGAAAAAGCACCTGTACTCCTTTTATTTGTTTGGAAGAAAGGTGAAGTCCTTCTTCCTTTTGATCTCCGGACATCGAAGAGTGTCCCGGTTTAAACCCTATTTAAAGTTGGATGGTTTAGATGAACGAAGAGAAAACGTTGTCTTGCACGGATGCTGTTTGGTGTTTTCTCCTAAGTATATAGAGTCTTATGAGAATGGTTTTTTCCCAGATACCTTTCTCTATAAAGAGGAGGAACTTTTGTACTTAAGATGTAAAAGAAAACATCTTCTCACGGTATATAATCCAAAATTAAAAATCAGACACTTAGAGGATGTTGCCACAGACTCTGTTTCCAAGAGAAAAAAAGAAAAGCAAATGCTTTGGCTAGATCACCAAATTCGTTCTTTGGAAATATTGGTTGGAGAACTTAGGAAGGAGCGGGATTGATTGTATGTTAGTATCCGTAATTATCCCTCTTTATAATCGAGAAAATACTATAAGGAAGGCAGCAGAGAGTGTTTTAAACCAGACCTATACAGATTTAGAACTAATCATCGTTGATGATTGCTCTGCTGATGGTTCCGTAGAGGTGGTTCAGTCCATGGCCAAGTTAGATTCCAGAATCCATTTGATTTTGTCTAAAAAAAATAGTGGAGCCTGTGTGGCTAGAAATAAGGGAATTGATGAGGCAAAGGGAGAAATTATTGCCTTTCATGATAGCGATGATGTCTGGCACCCAGATAAGTTGGAGAAGTCTTTAAAGGCCTTGGAAAGAGAAGGAGTGGATATGGTTTTTTCTTCCTTCAGGCGAATTGGAAAGGCTGGAATGCAAAAAGGCACCTGCATTATTCCAGAATATGATCTCAACCAATATGATGATAAATTCAAACAGGTACTTCTAAAAAATTGTGTCAGCACCCAGACCATTGTACTGAAAAGAAAAGTCCTTGATCAAGTTCGATTTGATGAAAGATTTCCAAGATTTCAGGACTGGGAATTTACCTTACAAGTTTTAAAGCAGGGATATTCCATTTATTTTATTAAGGAAGCCTTGGTTGACTGCTATGTTTTAAATGACAGTATTACTACAAGTTTTGATAAGGCGGATAGGGCCTACCGATTGCTGGAAAAAAAATATGCAAAAGACTTGCAAAAATTTCCGGATGTAGCCAGTATCCTATATCGGGACTGGGGGTATCAGTTAGAATTTTATGGGAAAAATGGCAGTGCAAAATATAAGAAAAGTTATCAGTTGCAGCCAGGGAAAGCTGCCCTGATGCGATATGTTTTGTCAAAGCTTCGCTTGTATCATGCCTTTGAATCAGTTGCCAGAAAAATACATTAATGTTGAAATGAGGAATTTAGGATGAAAGTTAGCGTGATTATGCCTGTCTATAATTCGGAACAATATGTATCTGGGGCTGTAGACAGTGTTTTGGGTCAGGACTTTGATGATTTTGAGCTGATTCTTGTAGATGATGGAAGTAAGGATTCCAGTGGCAAAATCTGTGATACATATGCCGCTAAGGATTCCAGGGTCCGGGTTATTCATAAAGAAAATGGAGGCATCTGTTCTGCGAGAAATGCTGGCCTGTCAGTAGCAAAGGGAGAATATGTAGGCTTTTGTGACAATGACGATGAATATTTACCAGGTCTTCTTAAGGACAATTATACTTTGGCCAAGGACCAGCAGGTGGATCTAATGCGGTATGGAAGGATTCGCCGGATTGTGAGAGATGACGGAAGCGTTTGGGAGACTGGTACCGACCTGGAAGAAATGTTTATTGAGGAAAAAGAGTTTCATAAACATTATAAAAATATTCGGTGTGAGGACACTATTTGGACGGGCCTCTACCGCAGGGAGATTATTGAAAAGTACGGAATTCGTTATGATGAAAGATTCCGCTATGGGTCTGAAGATTTAAATTTCAACCTTCAGTTTTTGCTTCACAGCGAGCGCTTGGGATTTAATTCCCAAAAATATTATGTATGGGAACAAAGGGATGCCCATAGTACTTCCAGAAATTTTAAGAAAGATTACATGTTTAAGAATCTTATTAATATGGATTTGGAATACCAGTTTATGAGCCAGATTTGCCTTAATAGGGTTGACAATGTTGAAAAAAATGTGTTCTTGATCAACTCCTATATTTATCCAATGACAAAATACATGGCTCTGGCAAAGGGCAGACTGACTTTAAAAGAAGAAGTCTCTTATTTGAGTCGTTTGCGAAGACACCCCCTCTTTGATCAGGAACTTTCAAAAGCCACAAAAAAACAGGTCTTAAAGTTAAATATAAGAACCTATATTACCATGAAGCTTTTTTATGAGAGAAGATTTCGCAGTCTGATTTTCCTATTGAATAATGGAACAGCAATATTAGCAAACTTTCGGTTTAAAAAGAAGTAAGAGGAAAAATCTATGAGCAAGGGATATAATTTGCAGCGGATTCAGGAGATCGAATTAGAGATTCTTGATGAAATTATCCGGATTTGTGAGAAAAATCATATCAAATATAATTTGGAAGGTGGAAGCTGTCTTGGGGCAGTTCGCCATAACGGAATGATTCCCTGGGATGATGACATTGATATTGCAATGCTTAGGGAGGAATATAACAAGTTTTACCAATGCTGTAAGAAGGATTTAGATACATCCAGATTTTTGTATCAGGATTTTCGCACAGACAAAAACTGTGGCTTGATTTTTGCAAAAATCCGAAGGAAAAATACCCTTCTTAGCGAAAACTATTCCAGCCACCTGAAATTTCATCAGGGTGTTTGGGTAGATGTTTTCTGCTATGACTCGGTACCGGCTGATGAAAAGCAAAGAAATGCTCTTAGAAAGAGAATGAAGTTTCTTCAAAATGTATATATTATTCGATGTGGATACAATCTTCCGGACACTGCCCCAGCTTATTTAAAACCAATCTATAAAGTGGTAAGGCTCTTGCTGAAAATTGTCCCGATTGGTTTTCTGATCCGCAAAATGTGGGCTCTTATGAACCAATACAATGGCAGCAGTGAAAAATACGTATTTAATTACGGTGGTGCCTATCCTGAAAAAGGCTTGTTTAAACGGGAATTATTTGAACATACCATTGATCATGAATTTAATGGAAGAAGAGCTAAAATAGTTGAGGACTATCCAGGGTATTTAAAACAGCTTTACAATGATTATATGAAGCTTCCACCGGAAAATAAGAGAAATGGCGGAGCCCATTTTATTAAAGAATTTAGAGATTATTCCAAGTAATATTAAAACGATTAGTAGAAAAAAAGAAAACTTAGAGAGATTAGAAAAATCAGTGTAAAGTAAGTTAGGTAAAAAAGAGAGGAGTGTCTATGAATTATGCGATTATTTTGGCCGGAGGAGTAGGTCAGAGAATGCGAACTTCCGGTATGCCAAAACAATTTTTGGAAGTATTTGGGAAGCCTATTATCATTTATACATTGCAAAAGTTTGAAGAATGTAAAGAAATCGACAAAATTATTATCTCCTGCAACTCCGGATGGATGGACCACATGGAAGAGTTGGTAAGTCAATATAAGCTAAATAAGGTGGAGGCAGTAATCCTTGGAGGAAAGGATCGTCAGGGCAGTGTAAAAAATGGCCTAGATAAGATCGCAGCCCTTGGAGGATCCGGAGAAGATATTGTAGTAATTCACGATGGCGTTAGACCCTTAGTGGAGAAGAGCATTATCCGTGAAAATATCCGGGTGGCAAAAAAATATGGCTGCGGAATCACTGTAAAACCGGTGGTGGAATCTGTGGTGGTTACCGAGAAGGAGTCTGTGGACTTTAAAGATTTCAAAAAGAGGGATGACACCTATAGCCTTACATCACCTCAGTCTTTTAAACTGGAATTCCTTTTGGAAACCTATGACAATGAAGAAATTGAAAATGCCGAGATACCTATTTTGGATGCAGCCCTAGCCTATACTTATTTAGGAAACGAAATTCATTTGATTAAAGAAAACAACCACAATATTAAGATTACAACCCCAGAAGATTATTATATTTTAAAGGCCCTTCTGGAGTTAGAAGAAAATCGCTACGTATTCGGTCTGTAGGAGGCACTATATGGAAAGAAGAGATTTGGATATTATCTATAATTCAGCAGTAAATTGGAGAATGTACCAGGACAAAATCATTCTTGTATCTGGAGCTACAGGACGTTTGGGACGCTATATTCTAGAGACTTTGGTGGATGCAGATTTAAAATATAATTTAAATTTACGGGTTCTTGGCTTAGCACGTTCTAAGGAGAAAGTTCAAAATGTGTTTGGTTCTATTTTGGAATTTCCGAATGTAAATTTTCTCTATCAGGATATTCAAGAACCGGTGGCTTATGATGGACCTATTGATTATATTTTCCATACAGCAGGCCCGGCGGCTCCAAGGGATTTTAAAGATACCTGTGTGGAGACTTTATGGGCTCACGTAGCCGGTACCCATAATATGTTGGAATTGGCAAAAGAAAAGCAGGCACAGAGGTTTTTTTACATTTCAACAGTAGAAACCTACGGTGAGTGGACAAGAGAGGATAATATTACAGAGGAAGATATGGGGCCTCTTAGACATTTAAATTCCAGAGCCTGCTACCCAGAGGCTAAGAGACTTTGCGAGACCATGTTAGCCTCCTATAAGGACGAATATGGAATTGATTACTGTGGTGTGCGTTTTTCCCATACCCTAGGACCAGGAATCGAACTAGAAGATGGAAGAGCCTTTGCAGAATTTATAAATTGTGCACTAAAGGGAGAGAACATTGTTCTTCATTCTAAGGGAAATGCCATGAGAACCTATACTTACGTGGCAGATGCTATTAATGCAGTATTTTTAATTATGGAGAAGGGGGAAAGTACTCTTTATAACGTGTCAACAGATGAAAATCTAATTAGTATAAAGGATTTGGCAGAATTGATTGCCAGCCTGGCCCCAAGTAAAAAGACAAAAGTTACTTTTTCAGATAAAGCCAGTACACTTCCATATCTTCCTTTTAAACTGGCAATTATGGACACCACTAAGATTCGGGATTTAGGTTGGGAACCAACCGTAAATAATCACGACCTATTTAAATGGACCATGGAGTCTTTTTTATAAATTTATGTTTTTTAGAGCGAGATAAAAGCTATGAATAAAGCTAAGAATAATAGAAAACCCACGGTAGCTACTCTAATGAGCACCTACAATGGACAGGCATTTATAAGAGAACAATTAGATAGTATTTTTAACCAGGAAGCCGTGGAGGTAACCTTATTTGTCAGGGACGATGGTTCCAAAGATGACACCCTAAGAATTCTTCGAGAGTACCAAGGCACCCATAAGCTTTGCCTGCTTCCCTTTGATGGGAATGTAAGGCCGGGTATGAGCTTTATGAAGCTCCTTTATTATGTGATGAATCTGGAAGAAAAATTTGATTACTATGCCTTTGCCGATCAGGATGATATCTGGTTTTCTGATAAATTGATAAGAGCTATTTCTATGATAGAAGAGGAAGAAAAACGGGGATTAAAAAATATTCTCTATTGTTCCAACCAGTGGCTTTATGAAAATAAACAAAAAACCAGACTACGTTTTGATAAGATTCCGGATACCAGTCTTGTAGGTCATATTTCTAAAAATGATTTTTCGGGATGTACCATGGTATTTGCTTATGACCTGGCTAAGCTTACAGTGTCTATTCCCTGTCCGGGAAATGATATTTTAACTTATCGTATGCATGATGCCTGGATGGCCCTTATAGCAAGTGCTTTTGGAAAGATTTTCTATGATGGGGAGTCTAGAATTTTGTATCGCATTCATCAGGATAATACGGTTGGTATTAAGAAGACCGGAATAAAAGATCGGATAGATGCAGTTTTAGGCAAAGGTTCAAAGCCAAAATACAGACATATTCGAAGTAAGTCTGCAGCCTTACTTTTAAAGATAAAAGCTCCCATTTCTCCAAGAAATCAGGCTCTTTTAAAGGACGTGGCCTACTATAGAAGGAATGTAAAATATAAGATTCACTTATTAAAACGCCAGGATATTTATTTAAAAAGCGGAGAAAGTAAGGGGATCTTTGCCTTGAAAGTCCTATTAAACATTATTTAAAGGCGAAAATTTATAGAAAGCGAAAATTTTATGGATATTTCGGTGATTATGTCTACCTATAAGGAAGCAGAAGACCTTCTTCGTCAGTCGGTGGAATCTATATTAGGTCAGACATATAAAGACTTTGAATTTGTGATTATCCTAGATAACCCAGACAATGAAGTACACAAGAGGGTAATTGAAGAGTATGTAAGAAGAGATAATCGCATAAAATTTTATATTAATCAGGAAAATTTGGGGTTAGCAGCCTCTTTAAATAAAGGAATTGAAAAATCTACAGGAGCCTATATTTGTCGCATGGATGCAGATGATGTTTCTCTTCCAAAACGCTTGGAATATCAAAAACAATATTTGGAAGAGAGCCATGCAGATCTTATTGGGGGCCTTACCCAAGTAATTGATGATAATGGGAAGCTCTTATATTCCATTAATCATGTTCCTAAGAACCACGAGGAGATTTTAAAGGCTCTAAGATATAATCAAGTATTAGCTCATCCTACCTGGTTTGGCAGACGAAAGGTTTTTGAAGATTTGAAGGGATATCGAAAAATCCCCCTCTGTGAGGATTCGGATTTTACCCTGCGGGCGGCCCTAAAGGGATTTCGTCTGTCAAATCTTAATGAAACAGTGTTAAAATATCGTATGTCAAATAAGAGCATCTCAAGAGATCATTTGTTTGAACAATATCTTTATTTGCGTTATATTACTTCTGAGTACCGAAAGGGAAAAGTTACCAATATTGATAAGGCAAAGACTTATGTTGCTTCAAAAAATAAAAGGGCAGCAGCCAAGCGTTACGGAAGAGCCAACGCAAGATTTAATACTTTGCTAAAAGATTTAGAAGAAAGAAGATGGATTTTGTTTTTTGTGGACGGGGTCCGCTTTACATTTACATCTTGCTATTACCTTGATAAGGTTTATCGCTTGGCCAGAGTATCCTTATATGGGTAAAGGATATTTATTAAAAAAAGATGAAAGCTCAAACATAAAGAAAGAGAAGATGAATATGAACAGTGAATTATTAATTGTTATACCGGCCTATAACGAGGAAGAAAATATTGAGAATGTTGTTACCTTTATCCAGGACAAATATAGCCAGTATGACTATGTAGTGGTGAATGATGGATCCAAGGATAAAACTGCAGATATCTGCAGACAAAAAGGTTATGAACTTTTAAATCTTCCGGTAAATTTAGGATTAGCCGGAGCCTTTCAGGCAGGACTTAAATATGCCTATGCCAAGGGTTATTCCTACGCCATTCAGTTTGATGCGGATGGCCAGCATCGGCCAGAATTTATCGAACCTATGTTGGAGCGTATAAAAAAAGGCTATGATATTGTTATAGGTTCTCGTTTTATTAATGAAAAAAAGGGAAGTTCTCTAAGAATGGTGGGCAGTAAGATGTTAACCGTGGCTATTAAGATGACTACGGGAGTCCGGGTGGCAGATCCAACTTCCGGTATGCGAATGTTTTCCCGAAATATGATTAAAGAATTTGCCCAAAACCTAAATTATGGGCCGGAACCGGATACCGTATCTTATTTATTAAAAAATGGAGCCAAGGTATCGGAGGTACCGGTGCATATGGATGAGCGTATGGCAGGAGAGAGCTACTTGAACCTGGCAAATTCTGCAAAATACATGGCGAGAATGTTAACATCTATTTTATTTGTCCAAAACTTTAGAAAGAGAGGGTAGGCCATGTCCTTATATATTAGAATTTTATTGATTATTGGTGCCATTGCCTTGCTGGCTTTCATGTTTAAACGAATTCGACAGGCAAAATTAAAAATCGAATATACCATATTTTGGCTTGTTTTTTCAGTGGTGTTGGTGTTCATGGGAATTTTTCCAGAAGTGCTTACAGGTGTGGCCGGATTCTTAGGATTTCAATCGGCAGTTAACATGGTTTATTTGGTGATTCTCTTTATTTTAATTGTCAAATTATTTTTCAATACCTTACAGATTTCTCAGTTGGAAAATAAGGTGGACAGCCTAGCCCAGCAGATTGCCATTGACCGAAAGATGGACCATGATCACAAGGAGGATATCTAATCAATGAAGCAATATTTATTATGTTTATGTTTTTGGGGGCTCTTTACGATTTTCCTCTATGGATTTGGAAATGTTTTAGCTCCAAAGAAAAATCATTCTTATAAGTTGGTAATTGGCTATGTGGTCTATAGCTTTTTGGTGGCTTTAGGAGGAATACCCTTACAGCTTTTAAACATGCCTTGGATTTGCTTTGCAATCTATATGGGGCTGGTATGGATTTTTATATTGGCAGTGATTGTTTTAGGACAGGTAAAATGGGGCATCAAAATCCATGACTTTTATCTTAAAGAGTATCTTAGAGAGAACTGGATGCTCTATATTATTTCTGCTGTAATGATCGCCATGTTATTTTTCTACTATGCGGGTTTTTGGCTGGGAGACCATCAGGATGATGGCTATTACATTAACCGAGTAGCCAATCTTCCAACCATGACCTTAGGGGGCAATTTTAACTTTGCAGTGGGAGTGGAAAATAGTGGATTTAACGGTTACATTGTAAATACCTGGGAGGCAGAGGCCTCTGTCTATGTAAAGCTTTTAGGGGTAGTACCTACCCTTTTCTTAAGAATCTTTCAGTCGGCTTTTTATTATTTTTTGACAGCAAATGTATTTAAAGCCATAGGGGATTCAATCTTTGAAAAAATGGAAGTGAAGAAGGGGGAATTATTTTCTCAATTTATACCTATATTTTTTCCTTTAATCTGTACTTTTTTTCAATATGCAAACCATAGCCATCTTCTGGATATGCGAGATAATTTTTTTGTGGAGACGGGCATGTTTTTGGGAGCAACTACGGTGCGCCTATGTGGTTTGGGACTTTTCCTTCTTTGGTATATAGAAAATGACCGAAAGGATAATTCCCATGGATTTTTAAAAATAATTTTGGGTTCTGGAGTCATCGCAGTGGTTTTAATATCCAAATCTACCATTGCTCTTCCTTTAATTGTAATGGCAGGAGTCTCCATTGGATCCTTGTGGACAGTGGAACATTATAAGAAAAAAGGATGGATCATTGTTTTAGGAGGAGGCATCCTTTATCTGCTCCTTGGATTTCTTCTTCCCAACAATGCCAGTGTTCAAGAAGATGTCTGGGGAAATGCCATAAATTCCCTGACTTCCTATGGGGTGATTCCTTTTATCCTGGTTTTCGTCTTAAGTTTTTTTGTTTTAAAAAATCGATGGGTGTATAAGCTTAACATTTTAATTTGTCTTATGGCCTTTTTGCTACTGGTTCCAGAGTGCAATGATGTTTTTGAAAAATGCTCTATTTATGGCTTTGTAGGAGGAAGAGCCTGGACTGCCTTAATCTATCTATTCATGATTATAAACATGACTTATTTTTTGGGAATCCTCCTTAAGATTAATATCTATGACATGGCTACTAGAGCTGTGGGACTTGTTTTATTTGTAACCTTAACAGGCCAGATGATTTATGCATTTACCCTAGAGGGAGGAAATCTTGTAACAGAGGATTTGATCCAAGGAACGGACCTAGCATCCTGTTTCCAGGTCTTTAGGGAAAATACCAAAGCAGTTCCAAATTCCACCATGTATCTAGGGGAATCTTTGGAGGAGCTGGCTAATGAGGAAGGCAAAAAGATCCGTGTAATCATGCCTAAATTTGAAATAGTTAACGATGCCTATCACTGCCTGGCAGTTTCTATACGAGCTTTTGCTCCGGATATTATTAGTGTCAGCGCCAATGAACGTTTTCGGGTAAATAATGATGAGACCATTTCTACCTATTTTCAGGAAAATTATGATGCATATATTACAGAACCTAATGACGAAGAAAAAATTGAAGCTTTTAGGGAAGAAATTGAGGGTCGTTTCATTGATTGCATCGTTACCTTGCGACCTGATTTAGAGGAGTCTATGAAGGAATTAGGATATAGCTATTACGGCTGCTCTAGGGATGGGCACTACTATTTATGGAGATTGGCATTGTAATATTTTGATGAAAATAGTATAATAGGCTAGGTTTATGCCTAAAAATGATTCCTTTAGTTATGGATTTTTTTATAAAAATGGAGGTTTAATATGAAAGGACGTATTAGTACAGATCTTGGTATTATCACCGTTGATTCCGACGTAATCGCTATGTACGCAGGTACAGTTGCAGTGGAATGCTTCGGTATTGTTGGTATGGCAGCTGTTAACATGAAGGATGGATTGGTACATCTTCTCAAGAAGGAGAGCCTTACCCGTGGAATTCATGTCACCATTTCTGAAGACAACCATATTAGCTTGGAGTTCCATATCATTGTTGCTTACGGTGTTAGCATTTCCACTGTTACAGACAATCTTATTGGAAATGTAAAATATAAAGTAGAAGAATTCTCCGGTATGCCGGTAGACAAGATTAATATCTTTGTCGAGGGCGTAAGAGTAATCGATTAGTTTTAGGAGGACGAAAAAGTGGCTACAAAAACAATCAGTGTAGATCAACTGGCCCATATGTTTTTGGCTGGTGCACAGAATATTGAAGCAAAGAAAGAATATATTAATGAACTAAACGTATTCCCTGTTCCAGACGGAGACACAGGAACCAATATGTCCATGACCATTATGGCAGCAGCAAAGGAAGTTGCAGCTCTTGGTGATCAGATGGATATGAAAAGTCTTGCTAAAGCAATTTCTTCCGGATCTCTTCGTGGTGCCAGAGGTAACTCAGGAGTTATCTTATCTCAGCTTCTTCGCGGATTTACAAAGGCAATCCGTGATGAGAAGGAAATCGATACCCTGCTTTTTGCAGCAGCATGCGAGAGAGCAAAGGCTACCGCTTACAAGGCAGTTATGAAGCCTAAGGAGGGTACTATTCTTACAGTTGCCAGTGGAATTGCCCAGAAAGCTGCTATGATGGCAGAGGAGACTGATGACTTAGAAGAGTTCTTCCCGGCAATTATTGAGTATGCCCAGGAAGTTTTAAATAAGACACCGGACATGCTTCCTGTATTAAAAGAGGCAGGGGTTGTAGACTCTGGTGGCCAGGGTCTTTTAGAAGTCCTGCGCGGAGGTTACGATGCATTTCTTGGAAAGGACATTGACTACAGTGCTATTTCCGCAGGAGCTACTCCAGCAGTTAAGAAGAATGTAGAAGTACAAGATGAAGTAGAGATTACCTTTGGATATTGTACCGAGTTTATCGTTATGCTGGATAAGGAATTTTCTGATGAGGATGAAGATAAGTTCAAAGCCTTTCTTTCTTCCATCGGTGACTCCATTGTTTGCGTGGCAGATGATGAGGTAGTAAAGGTCCATGTACATACCAATGATCCAGGACTTGCTATTCAAAAGGGTCTGGAGTATGGCCAGCTTACTCGCATGAAGATTGATAATATGCGGGAGGAGCATCACGAGAGAGTTATCCGGGATGCAGAGAAGTTTGCTGCAAAACAGGCTGAGGAAGCAAAGAAAGCTAAAGAAGAGCCTAGAAAGGCCATGGGATTTATTGCTGTATCCATTGGAGAGGGTTTAAATGATATCTTTAAGGAGCTTGGATGTGACTACATTATCGAGGGTGGTCAGACCATGAATCCAAGTACCGAAGATATGTTGAATGCCATTGACCAGGTAAATGCTGATACTGTATTTATTCTTCCGAATAATAAAAATATTATTTTGGCAGCTAACCAGGCAAGAGACTTGGTGGAAGATAAGAAGATTGTAGTGATTCCAACCAAGACAGTGCCTCAGGGAATTACAGCCATGATTGGTTTTATCCCAGATGGAGATGTGGCCACCAACGAAGCGAATATGCTAGAAGAAATCGGCAATGTAAAAACCGGTCAGGTAACCTATGCTGTTCGTGATACCCATATTGATGACAAAGAGATTCATGAGGGAGATATTATGGGCATTGGTGATGCCGGAATCCTTTCTGTGGGAAAAGAAGTAGAAGCTACTACCAAAGACATGTTAGCTCAATTAGTGGATGAAGATTCAGAGCTAATCAGTCTCTATTACGGTGAGGATGTTACAGAGGAAGCTGCTGAAGAATTTACTGCAGAACTTGCAGAACTTTATCCGGACTTAGATGTGGATACCCACTTTGGTGGACAGCCTATTTACTATTACGTGCTTGCAGTAGAATAAGAATTAAGAAGTCAATGATTGAACAGACAAGTATTAGGGAAATAAAAGGCATCGGTGAAAAAACCGCAAAGCTATTTGGCAAAATCGGTATTTTTACAGTAGGGGATTTGATTCATTATTACCCAAGAACCTATGATATATATGAGAAAGTAGTTCCCATTAGTGAGTTGGAAGCTGGTAAGATCCAGGCTATCACCGGGGGCATCCAGGGCAATGTTTCGCTGGGAGGAAATCCCCAGATGCAGGTTGTAACCTGCCAGGTGAGAGACCTGACAGGGACAGTAAAGGCCGTATGGTTTCGGACCCCCTATGTAAGAAGCCAGCTTTCGGGCAAGGCAAGAGTAACCTTGCGAGGTCGGGTAGTTAAAAAAAACAACCGGCTGGAACTAGAGCAAGCAGAGATTTTCCTTCCATCAGATAAATACAAAGAAAAGTTAGACACCCTGCAGCCAATCTACGGATTGACGGCAGGGCTTTCCAATAATGCCCTTATGAAGGCTATGAGACAATCTCTTAGTCAATTAGATTTAAGTAGAGATTATCTGCCGGGAGAAGTTTCAGCATCCTTAGAATTAATGGATTTAGGGTCTGCCTTAAAAGAGATTCATTTCCCAAAAGAAAAAAAGACCTTTTATAGGGCCAGAAACCGCTTGGTTTTTGATGAATTTTTGGAATTTCTTTTTCTTTTAAGAAAGCTAAAGACCACCAATGATGTGGCTAAAAATCAATATCCTATGAAGCCTGAATCCTTAGTAGACCAGTTTCTTAAAAAACTTCCCTTTGCACTTACAGCTGCGCAAAAAAATGTGTGGAATGATATTTTAAAGGATTTTGCCGGAACAAAGGCTATGTCAAGATTGGTGCAAGGAGACGTGGGTTCTGGAAAAACCATTATGGCAGTACTGGCGCTTTTAACAGTGGCTGCCAATGGCTATCAGGGAGCCTTAATGGCTCCAACAGAGGTTTTGGCCAGACAGCATTACGAATCCATTATGAGTCTCTTTAAAGAACATGGAATTTCTTTTCCAGTAGAGCTTCTTACTGGTTCTATGACAAAGGCCGAAAAGCGAAGGGCCTATGACCGGATAGCCTGTGGTTATTCAAAAATTATAGTTGGAACCCATGCCCTAATTCAAGAAGCTGTCACTTATGATGCCCTTGCCTTGGTAGTCACCGATGAGCAACACCGTTTTGGAGTAAATCAGAGAAAGATTTTTGCAGAAAAAGGCGGTACGCCCCATGTGCTGGTTATGAGTGCAACCCCCATTCCAAGAACCCTGGCCATTATTCTCTATGGAGACTTGGATATTTCCGTCATTGATGAGCTGCCAGCCAATCGTCTTCCTATAAAAAACTGTGTGGTAGACGACCATTACAGAAAAACTGCCTATGAGTTTATGAAAAAACAGGTGGCTGAGGGCAGACAATGCTATGTAATCTGTCCTATGGTGGAGGAGAATGAAAAATTAGAAGCAGAAAATGTTATAGATTATGCAAAAATTTTACAGGAAGAAATGGGACTAGATATTTGTGTAGAATATCTTCACGGTCGCATGAAGCAGAATCTAAAGGATGACATTATGAGTCGCTTCGGGAAAAATGAAATTCAAATCCTTGTATCCACCACTGTCATTGAGGTGGGAATTGACGTTCCCAATGCTACTGTGATGCTAATTGAAAATGCAGAACGCTTTGGTCTTGCCCAGCTCCACCAGCTAAGGGGCCGTGTGGGACGAGGGAAATACCAATCCTACTGTATTTTTATGAGCAATGCTAAGAACAAAGAAACCAGGGAACGGTTGGAGATTTTAAATAAAAGTAATGATGGATTTAAAATTTCTTCTGAAGATCTGAGGCTTCGGGGCCCAGGAGACTTGTTTGGAATTAGGCAGAGTGGTCTTATGGATTTTAAATTGGGAGATATTTACCAAGACGCAAAAATATTGCAGAAGGCCAATGAAGCCTGTGACAGGCTCCTTGAGGCTGGATATGTGCTGGAGGATTTATTCCCAAATTCCGCCCACAAAGAAGATGTGATTCTTTAAAAACACCTGAAATAGATTTTTGAAAGTAAGAGGGCTTTTATGAAGTGGCTGCTAGCTGTTTTTGCAATTCTTATCTTATGTCTCTTAGCTATTTTAGAAAGCAGAAGAGAGAGTAAGTTTTTTCGGATTACAGAATATAAGATTAAGTCTCCCAAATTGAAGGGGATGAAAGAACCTGTGAAAGTCCTGTTTCTCTCGGATCTTCATAACTGCAGCTATGGAGAAAAGAATCAGGACCTTTTAAGAGCAATTCAGGATGCTGACCCAGCCTATATTTTTATTGGAGGGGATATGCTGGTTCGAAGAAATGGAACTTCCTATGAAGCCACCCTTGAATTCCTACAGAAATTGCCTGAAATTTGTCCTGTCTACTATGCAAATGGAAACCATGAGCAGAAGTTAAAAATGGAGCCGGAATATTTCGAACAATCCTATGAGGCCTACAAAAAGGCCTTACTTTCCTGCGGAATTCATATGCTGGAAAATCAATCGGTAGCCTTGGTTTTTGAGGGGAAAAAAGTCATCCTTACCGGCCTTGAGATTCCTTTAAAGGGATATAGAAAATTCTATCATTGTAAATTGGAAGCTTTGGATATTACTTCCTGTATCGGGGAGGCTTCTAAGGAATATCAGATTCTTTTGGCCCATCACCCGGGGCATGTGCCGCTTTATAAGAATTGGGGGGCAGACCTTATTTTGTCGGGGCATTTACATGGAGGAGTTCTTAGACTTCCATTTCTTGGGGGGCTTATAGCACCGGATTTTCGCCTCTTTCCTAAGTATTCTGGAGGGATTTACAAAGAGGGTGACGTAACCATAGTGGTAAGCAGAGGCTTAGGAGTTCATTCTATGCCCTTACGGATTTTTAATCCTCCAGAGCTTGTTGTACTGAATTTTCAGGGCTAATTTCATAAAATGAGGTAACATATGGCAAATGGAATTCCTGTGAAGCTAGAAGTCTTTGAGGGACCTTTAGATCTTCTTTTGCATTTAATCGATAAAAATAAAATAGATATCTATGATATTCCGATTGTGGAGATTACCAACCAGTACATGGACTATATTAAGGCCATGGAAAAAGAAGATATGAATGTCATGAGCGAATTCCTTGTTATGGCAGCAACGCTTTTAGATATTAAATGCAAGATGCTCCTTCCAAAAGAAGTCAACGAAGAAGGAGAGGAAGAAGACCCAAGACAAGAACTTGTGGAACAGCTTTTGCAATACAAGATGTATAAGTATATGGCTTATGAGCTAAAAGACAGGCAGTTAGATGCAGATTGTATTATGTACCGGGAACCGGATATTCCAAAAGAAGTGCGATCTTTTGAGACTCCGGTGGATTTGGATGAACTGCTTAAGGGCTTGAATCTTCACAAGCTGAACCAGATTTTTCAGGATGTAATGAAACGGCAGGAAGAAAAATTAGATCCCATCCGAAGCAAATTTGGTAAGATTGAAAAAGAGGAAGTTACAGTAGACGAGAAATTAGACTATGTGGCAGAATATGCCACCACACATCCGCGGTTTAGTTTCAGGCATCTACTGAAGAAGCAAACATCAAAAGTTCAGGTAATTGTTACATTTCTTGCAGTTTTACAGCTTATAAAAGATGGCTTGATTCAGATTAAACAAGACCAGCCATTCGATGATATAGAAATCGAAACTGTGGGAAATCTTCAGGAGATCACCATAACAAGGGATCCCGAACAGGGGGAATAGTCTGTGGAAATTAATAAAATCGAGGGAATCATTGAAGCGATTCTATTTACTATGGGAAATTCCGTAGAAATTGAAAAGATAGCTGGGGCCATTGAACATGATACGGAAACAACCAGGCGGATCATTCATAATATGATGGATAAATACGAAGCCGAAGACCGGGGAATCCGCATTATAGAGCTTGAGAATTCCTTCCAAATGTGTACCAAAAAGGAGACCTACGAATACTTGATCAAAGTGGCAAAACAGCCCAAGCGCTATGTGCTAACTGACGTGGCACTAGAAACCCTCTCTATTATTGCCTACAAGCAGCCGGTAACCCGTCTGGAAATTGAAAAGATTCGTGGAGTTAAGTCTGACCATGCGGTAAATAAGCTTATTGAATATGGACTGGTATGCGAGGTAGGAAGGATGGATGCCCCAGGAAAGCCCATTCTCTTTGGCACTACCGAAGAATTCCTTCGAAGGTTTTCTGTCCAGTCTATCGATGACCTTCCAAGCCTAAATCCTGAGCAGGTGGAGACTTTTAAGGAAGAGGCAGAGGAAGAAGTACAGTTAAAATTAGATATTTAGGCAATATAATTTTAATTTTAAGCAAGGCTATTTTGTGTAACAGGAATTTCTTGTTACATAAAATAGCTTTTTTCTTCCTGTAGGGCTGTAAATGAAGTGATTTTTAAATAAAAATTCAAATAAAACTTAAAAACCACGAAAAAACTAGAAAAACTTTTTAAAAATGAAAGTTCTTATTGACGAAACGTCATTTCTTAGATACAATAACACAAGTGAAAAAAGACTGGGAGGTTTTAAAATGACTGCATACAAGGATTTGACTACAGAAGAGTTACTCAAGTTAAAGGCAGAATTAGAAGCTGAGTTTGAAGATGTGAAGGGAAAAGGCCTGACACTGAATATGGCAAGAGGAAAGCCCTCAGCAGATCAATTAAACCTGTCTATGAAGATGATGGATGTATTAACCAGCGACATGAATTTGTTGTGTGACGATGGAACCGATTGTCGTAACTACGGAGTGGTAGATGGTATCTCAGAGGCAAAACAGCTTTTGGCAGATATGATGGAAGTACCTAAAGATAATGTCATTGTATTTGGTAATTCAAGCCTGAATGTAATGTATGATATGGTGGCAAGATCTATGACTCACGGGGTTTTAGGAAGCACTCCATGGGCAAAACTGGATCAAAAGGTTAAATTTTTATGTCCAGTTCCAGGATATGACAGACATTTTAAGATCACAGAGCATTTCGGAATTGAGATGATTAACATCCCTATGTCTGAGAGCGGACCGGACATGGATATGGTAGAAGAGTTGGTTTCTTCTGATCCAATGGTAAAGGGAATTTGGTGTGTACCTAAGTATTCAAACCCTCAGGGAATTACTTATTCCGATGAGACGGTTCACCGTTTTGCCCGTTTAAAACCTGCTGCAGAAGATTTCAGAATTTATTGGGACAATGCATACTGTGTTCATCATCTTTATGACGATAAGCAGGATTTCTTGTTAGAGCTTTTAATGGAATGTAAGAAAGAGGGAAATGAAGATTTGGTTTACAAATTTTCTTCTACTTCAAAAATTACCTTCCCAGGTTCTGGTATCAGTGCTCTGGCAGCATCAGAGGCCAATATTGCAGATATAAAAAAGCAGATGGGAATCCAGACTATCGGCCATGACAAGGTAAATCAGCTTCGTCACGTAAGATTCTTTGGAAATATTCATGGCATTGTAAAGCATATGAAAAAGCATGCAGATATTATGCGTCCAAAATTCGAGGCTGTTTTGGAAACCTTGGATAAAGAGCTTACAGGATTAGAGATTGGTTCATGGAGGGCTCCAAGAGGTGGTTATTTTATTTCCTTTGATTCCATGGATGGATGTGCAAAGGCAATTGTTGCAAAAGCAAAAGAGGCAGGTCTTATTATGACAGGAGCAGGCGCTACCTACCCATATGGAAAAGATCCAAAAGATCAGAATATCCGTATTGCTCCTTCTTATCCAACCTTGGATGAACTGAAGGTTGCTACGAATATCTTTGTACTTAGCGTAAAGCTTGTAAGTATTGATAAATTATTGGAAAATAGATAGGCATAGCCATGATTAGGTCGCTCAGGCAACTGGGCGACCTTTTTAAATTGAAAATTTTATGGATTTCTTTTTTGATTTTGTTGGATCCTGTCGAATATCTTGACGATGAAGACTTTGCTGTGTTAAGGTGAGGATGTTCACATATTTTGGTTTTTGTATATTCTATAGGATACAAATTTTCCGTATCCAATTTCCCAAAAGTAGGAAAAATATAGTTGACATTTAAGTTTTGGTATACTACTATTATACTCAGTGAGACGAACATTAGTTCGTGTTTTTGAAAAGGAGAATTTAACATGGCAAGTGGAGATAAGAATACAAGCAAGAAAGAAGCTTTGGATGCAGCGATTGCAAAGTTAGAGAAGGATTTTGGTAAGGGTACGGTTATGAAGCTGGGAGATCCTTCCGCCCAGGTGGCAGTGGAGACCATTCCCACCGGATCTTTAAGTCTTGATTTGGCTCTGGGCCTGGGCGGTCTTCCTAGAGGACGTATTATTGAGATCTATGGACCGGAATCTAGTGGTAAGACTACCGTGGCCTTACATGTGATCGCTGAAGTACAGAAGAGAGGAGGCATTGCCGGATTTATTGATGCAGAGCATGCCTTGGATCCTGTTTATGCTAAGAATATCGGGGTTGATATAGATGAATTATATATTTCTCAACCAGACAGTGGAGATCAGGCCTTAGAGATTGCTGAGACTATGGTAAGGTCTGGAGCTATGGATATTATCGTAGTGGATTCTGTAGCAGCCTTGGTTCCTCGTCAGGAGATTGAGGGAGAGATGGGCGATTCCCATGTGGGATTGCAGGCGCGACTTATGTCCCAGGCTTTAAGAAAGCTTACACCGGTAATCAGCAAGTCCAGCTGCGTAGTTATTTTTATTAATCAGCTCCGTGAAAAGATTGGTGTTATGTTTGGTAATCCAGAGACAACCACAGGAGGACGTGCCCTTAAGTTCTACGCCTCTGTCCGTTTGGATGTCCGCAGAACAGAGACCTTAAAACAGGGTGGGGAGATGATCGGTAACCGCACCAAGGTAAAGGTAGTTAAGAATAAGATTGCTCCTCCTTTTAAGGAAGCTGAATTTGATATTATGTTTGGAAAAGGTATTTCCAGAGAAGGAGATATTCTGGACTTGGCAGTGAAGTGCGATTTGGTTGGTAAGAGCGGTGCTTGGTTCTCCTACAAGGGAGAGAAGATTGGTCAGGGACGAGAGAATGCCAAGATTTATCTAGGGGAGAACCCACAGGTTATGGAAGAATTAGAACACCAGATCCGTGCTCACTATCATTTAAACGGTGCCGAAGAGGCTGAAGAGACAAAGACAGAGAAGAAGGCAGCAAAGTCAGATAAGCCTGTGACTCCGGAAGTTTAAAGGAATATAACTATAATGGTTGTTAGCAAGATTGAAGAATTAACAAAGACAAGATATAAGGTATTTATTGATGGAGAGTTCGCTTTTGTATTATACAAGGGCGAGCTCTCCCGTTATCATTTAAAGGAAGAGGCCCCCATAACAGAGGAGGTCTACGAGGCTCTTTACAAGTTAGTAGTAAAGAGAGGAAAGCTTCGGGCTTTGCATTTATTAAATGACATGGGAAGAACGGAGTATCAGCTGCGAGATAAGTTAGACAAGGGGGGCTATCCCAAAGGGATTGTGGAGGAAGTTCTTGCCTACGTGAAGTCCTTCGGTTATATAGATGATAGAAATTATGCCAGGAATTTTATTTTAGCAAAAAAAGCTTCAAAAAGTAAAAAACAGATTCAAGTCCTGCTGTTGCAAAAAGGAGTTTCTTCAGAAATCATTTCAGAGATTTTTTTAGAATGTTATGGGGAAGAGGACGTATATGATGCCATAGAAAAAGCCTTGCTTAGACGTCGCTTTGATTCAGACGCAGAGGATGAAAAATACCTGCAAAAACATTTAATGTACCTTGCCAGGAAGGGCTTCGCCTACGGAGATATCAAGCATGTACTACTTGACAGATTTCACAAATCAGTATAGAATTTAGGTGTTGTATTTGTGTACAATGAAAACTAAATAAGGAGGTGCTCCTGTGCCGAATATCATTATAATTGTTGTCGCAATTGTGTTGATCGTCGCAGCCGCCATCATTAGTCGTTTCTTAACTATTAGCAAGTTAAAGAGTGATGCTGAGTCAAAGATTGGTAATGCAGAAACAAAAGCTAGAGAAATTATTGATGAAGCGGTGAAAACAGCTGAGGCAAAGAAGAAGGAGTCTCTCTTGGAGATCAAAGAAGAGTCCATTAAGAATAAGAATGAACTTGAAAAAGAGACCAAGGATCGCAGAAATGAATTACAGCGTTATGAGAAGCGTGTCCTTTCCAAGGAAGAGGCCTTAGAGAAGAAGTCCGATGCATTAGAACGTCGTGAGACAGGGTTGGCAGCAAAAGAAGAACAGCTGAAGCAGCGGGAAACGAAAGTGGAAGAGCTGAGTCAGCAGCGTGTGCAGGAACTCGAAAGAATCTCAGGACTTACCTCCGAACAAGCAAAAGAATACTTATTAAAAACTGTTGAAGAAGATGTGAAGCATGACACTGCTAAGATGATCAAGGAGATGGAAGTTAAGGCAAAGGAAGAAGCCGATAAGAAGGCTAAGGAATTTGTTGTAACAGCTATCCAAAGATGTGCGGCAGATCATGTGGCAGAGACTACAATTTCTGTAGTCCAGCTGCCAAGTGACGAAATGAAAGGAAGAATCATTGGACGTGAGGGACGTAATATACGTACTCTGGAGACTCTCACCGGTGTGGAACTTATTATTGATGATACGCCGGAAGCAGTTGTTTTGTCTGGATTTGATCCGATCAGAAGGGAAATTGCAAGAATCGCTCTTGAGAAGTTGATTGTAGATGGACGTATCCATCCGGCAAGAATTGAGGAGATGGTGGAGAAGGCTCAAAAAGAGGTTGAGACCATGATCCGTGAAGAGGGTGAATCAGCTACTTTAGAAGTAGGTGTTCACGGCATTCATCCGGAACTCATTAAGCTTCTTGGACGCATGAAGTTTAGAACAAGCTATGGCCAGAATGCCCTTAAGCATTCCATCGAGGTGGCTCATTTGTCAGGACTTTTAGCTGGCGAGATTGGCTTAGATGTTCGTATGGCCAAGCGTGCAGGTCTCTTGCACGATATTGGTAAATCTATCGATCATGATGTAGAAGGTTCACATATTCAGATTGGTGTAGATTTGTGTAGAAAATACAAGGAATCTGCAACAGTTATTAACGCGGTAGAATCTCATCATGGAGATGTAGAGCCACAGACTCTGATTGCCTGTGTAGTTCAGGCGGCAGATACCATTTCTGCAGCTAGACCGGGTGCAAGAAGAGAAACCTTAGAGACATATACAAACAGATTAAAACAGTTAGAAGATATCACCAACCAGTTTAAGGGTGTGGAGAAGTCTTTTGCAATTCAAGCAGGTAGAGAGATTCGTGTAATGGTAGTTCCAGAGCAAGTATCTGATGCAGATATGGTATTGCTGGCCAGAGATATTGCAAAACAGATTGAGTTTGAATTAGAATATCCTGGACAGATTAAGGTAAATGTGATCCGAGAATCACGAGTTACCGATTATGCCAAGTAGAAGATAAATATAAGACAGAACCGGTGATTTCGGTTCTGTCTTTTTGAGTTTTATAGGTTTTATAAGATTTACAAGATTATTATGAAAAGGAGAACTTAGATTATGAGTAATGAAGTAAGAAGAACAAGTCGCACCTTAAAGTATGAAGGAACCGTCCTTAAGATCTATCAAGACCATATGGAATTTGCCAATGGATCTTCTGAAGATTGGGATTTTATACATCATGATGGAGCTGCAGCAGTAATTCCTGTAAGAGAAGATGGAAAAATTTTAATGGTAAGACAGTATCGCAACGCTCTTGAAAGAGAGACTCTAGAGGTTCCAGCAGGAAAATTAGACCAACCGGGAGAGCCTGGAATCCAGTGTGCAGCCAGAGAGTTAGAAGAAGAGACGGGATACCGTTCTGAACATTTAGAACGCTTATTAACCCTCAGGACCACAGTAGCATTTTGTGATGAGCGCATTGAAATATTCTTAGCTAAAGACCTAATCCCTTCTAAACAGCATTTAGATGAGAATGAATATGTGGAAGTAGAAGCCTATACCTTAAACGAACTCAAACAAATGATTTTTGGCGGAAAAATTGAAGATGCAAAAACCATCGCTGCAATTCTTGCCTATGAATCCCAGTATGTGAGATAGGATTTTTATTTAAACTATAATTGGAGGAAGTAAGGATGACAGAACAAGAACGTATGAAGCAGGGCTATATTTGGAAAGATGACCAGGAAAATATGGCCCTACAGGCCAGGTGTAAGGAACTGGTTAAGAAGTTTAATGATCTGCCTACAGACGCTATGAAGGAGCGAGAGCAAGTAGTCCATGAGATATTTGGTCAGGTAGGAGAGGGGGTATGGCTTAATTCCCCTCTCACCGTTTCCGTTGGCCAATATGTGTCCATCGGTTCCGGAACCTACGCCAATATGAACTTTACTCTCATTGACGACTGGAAAATTACCATTGGTAAAAATGTTTTAATTGGACCGAATGTTACTCTTAGTACAACGGGACATGCCATTCATCCAGACCATCGGGCAGATGGCATGTATTCATTTCCCATTACAATCGGCGACAATGTATGGATTGGAGGGAATGTAATCGTATTGCCAGGAGTTACAATTGGTGAAAATTCAGTGATTGGAGCAGGATCTGTAGTAACCAAAGATATTCCGGCAAATGTGGTAGCCTTTGGTTCCCCTTGTAAGGTCTATCGTGAAATCAATGAACACGATGCAGAATATTATTTTGGTGATCACAGATTTGATGAACAGCCCCAGAGAGAAAGTTAGAATTTGATTTCCTAAAATACCTCGTAAAGCATGTCCTATTAATGTATAATAATGAAGTAAATTATAGAGGAGGATTCTAATGGGAGCATATCTGAATAGTATAACTCCATGTGCATTGTATAAGAGTGAAAAACAGAGTATGTATTTTGTAGATAAAACAGACATGCTCAGGGAATTGTTTCCGTATGTAAATGCTGGAAATCGCCATATCTGTGTTACGAGACCTCGTAGATTTGGTAAGACAATTGCAGCAAATATGATTAGTGCATTTTTTCAAAAAGGACAAGAATCTGGAGGAATTTTTGATGGTCTTAAGATTTCAAAGGCTGATGGGTATCACAAATATAGAAATCAGTATAATGTCATTCGTATAGATTTTAGTAAAATGCCAAAAACCTGTGATTCATATAAGCAATATATCGATAGGATTGAAGAATTATTGCTGGAAGATTTAAGGGTTGCATATCCAGAAGTAAAAATTAATAAGGAAGATGCCCTGGGAGATATTCTAGAGAATATATTTGCCCAGTATGATGAAAAATTTATATTTGTTCTAGATGAATGGGATTTTATCTTTCACAGAGGCTTTATAAGAGAGAATGACAAAGAAAAGTATGTAGCCTTTTTAAGCAATCTGCTAAAAGATCGACCCTATGTAGTACTTTCATACATGACAGGAATTTTACCCATTGCAAAATATTCTAGTGGTTCAGAACTTAATATGTTTGCAGAGTTTACAATGGTAAATTCCCCTATGTTTAGCGAATACTTTGGATTTACAGAGGATGAGGTTGATAATTTATACCAGCGTTACACTGAGGAATGTGACAGCCAGCACAAGAAAAAAAACATAACTCGAAGTGGACTCCGTGATTGGTATAATGGATACTATACAAAGTCTGGAGAGAGAGTTTACAATCCCCGTTCTGTAGTATTTGCCTTGCAGTTTAACAATCTGGCAAATTACTGGACAAGTTCAGGGCCATATGATGAGATCTATTACTATATTAGAAATAATATTTCTGATGTTAGAGATGATTTGGCCTTGATGATATCTGGAGAGTCTGTTAATGCAAAAATACAGGAGTACGCAGCAACATCAATGAATCTCTCAACAAGAGATGAAATCTATTCTGCAATGGTGGTATATGGATTTCTAAGCTATCTTAATGGTAAGGTTTGCATCCCGAACAGGGAACTTATGGGAAAGTTTGATCAACTTCTCGTGAAAACCGAATCATTGGGATATGTATATCGCTTAGCAAAAGAGTCAGAGAAAATGCTTAGGGCAACATTAGCTGGTGATACAGCAACAATGGAGAAAATTCTTGAATTTGCACATAACACAGAAGTTCCGCTTCTATCCTATAATCATGAAACAGAGTTATCAGCAATAGTTAATCTTGTATATTTTGCTGCAAGAGATAGTTATTGCGTAGAACGTGAAGATAAGGCAGGAATAGGATATGTAGATTTTATTTTTTATCCATATGATACAACCGCAGATTGTATCATTCTCGAGTTAAAGGTAGATCATAGTCCAGATGAAGCAATTGCGCAAATAAAAGAAAAAAAGTATGCACTTAAATTTGTGCCGAAGCTTGCTGAACAGAAAAGATACACAGGAAGAATCCTTGCTGTTGGAATTGGTTATTGGAGGAAAAGTAAGGAACACAGTTGTACAGTTGTGGAATTATAATTTGTTATAAAAAAAGGGGTATCTCTGCAGGAAGTGAAAAATTTGCTGGATGCGACTGACAGGGAAATGGAAAAAGCAAAAGCATTATTACGAAATGAACAATAGGAATGAGAAGATTCTATAATGGAATTAGCTGTGTGTATCCTGTCGCTGTATCATTTATAGTAGAAAAGCTATAAATGGGAGGAAATTGATATGGCATTACACATTATTGACGAGGCAAATCGCTGCCTGAACTGTAAGAAACCCATGTGTCAGCAGGGATGTCCGGTGCATACGGCGGTACCTCAGATCATCCAGTTGTTTAAAGAGAATCGGCTCATGGAGGCTGGAGAGAAACTTTTTGAAAATAATCCGATGTCGGCAGTATGTTCCATTGTCTGTAATCATGAGAACCAGTGTGAGGGGCACTGTGTACTTGGAAGAAAGGGGAATCCGGTACATTTTTCCAGCATTGAAAATTACATATCTGATATGTACCTAGATCGGATGCAGTTGGAGAAAGCAGAAAAAAAGAATCAGAAAGTAGCCATTATCGGGGCGGGACCAGCTGGAATGACTGTGGCTATTAAATTAGCAAAAGAGGGGTATGACGTGACCATCTTTGAATGGAAGGATAAAATTGGTGGCGTTATGCAGTATGGAATCCCTGAATTTCGTCTGCCCAAAACCATTCTGGATCGATATCAGATTCGCATGCAGGAGCTGGACATTAAGATTCGCCCAAACACTACCATTGGTGCTGTGTTAAAAATCGAGGACCTCCTAAGAGACGGGTATGACAGTGTATTTATTGGAACCGGCGTGTGGAAGGCAAGAAATCTAGGCGTTCCTGGAGAATGTTTTGGAAATGTTTTTTTCGGAATCGATTATTTAGCAAATGCTTCGGCCTATCACCTGGGGGAAAAGGTGGCCATTATCGGCGTGGGAAATGCTGCCATGGACGTGGCAAGAACTGCCCTTAGAAATGGGTCTAGAAAGGTTACCTTGTACGCTAGAGGTTCAGAAATCGCAGCCAGCTCCCATGAAGTATCCTATGCAAGGCTTGACGGAGCAGAATTTGAATTTGGCTATAGGATCCAGGAGATTAATGAAAAGGGACCAGTCTTTAAGAAGATGATTTTGGATGAGAATAGTCAAGTAGTGGGAGAGGAGGAAGACCTGGTACAGGTGGAAGCTGATTCTACCATTATTTCTATCAGTCAGGGACCAAGAAAGAAATTAATCCGAACTACCTTGGGATTAGAGGGTTCTGAGAAGGGGCTTCTTCTTGTAGATGAGAATTATATGACTACAAAAGATGGTGTCTTTGCAGCAGGTGATGTGGTTAGCGGGGCAAAGACGGTAGTCCATGCAGTAGACGGAGCGAAAAAAGCGGCCCAGGCCATGATTCAATATATGGAAGAGAAAAAACTGAAGGAAGAAGATAAATAAAATTGATTTTATGAAAAAGGTCTATCACAGAGATTTTATGTGGTAGACCTTTTTGCACTAGATACAAGGAAGATTGCTTTCTTTGATTGTTTTATTCTGCTAAGGTCTCCCAGCTTTCGTACAAGGCTTCCAATTCTTCAAGAATCTGGGCTTTTTCCGTAGATAATTCCTGACACTTTACAGAATTTGTAAAGATTTCTTCTTGGAACATGAGCTCATCGATTTCTTGATCTCTTTCTTCTAATTTAGAAATCCTTTCTTCGGTTTTCTTTAATTCGTTTTGACGCTTGCGCTCTTTAGCCTGGGCTTCCTTTTGCTCCTGCCAATTCAGTTTTCCTTCGCTTTCTGTTTCAGGAGCAGTACCTTCAGCTCCAGCTTCTGAATCATTGGCATAGATGGCAGTAAGAGCTTCTTTCTTTTCTAGATAATAATCATAATTTCCAATATAATTTACAAAGGTGTGGTTTACTAAATCCAGAATTCTTGTAGCGGTTTGGTTAATAAAATATCGGTCATGGGAAACATATAAAACCGTTCCGGTATAATTGTTTAAAGCTTTTTCCAAAATCTCTTTGGAAGTAATATCCAAGTGGTTGGTAGGCTCATCCAAGATTAAGAAATTGGCATTGGATAGCATTAATTTTGCTAGAGATACACGGCCACGCTCTCCACCGCTTAGGTCTCCAATGGATTTAAAAACGTCATCACCGGTAAATAAAAAGGCGGCCAATACATTACGAATCTGTGTATTGGTAAGGGTCGGATAGTCATCTGAAATCTCCTGGAAAATAGTTTTGTCCATGTGAAGCACGTGATGCTCCTGATCATAGTATCCGATTTCTACATTGGTTCCTAAGGTGAAGGCTCCGCTATCTGCTTTAATCACCTGGTTTAAAATCTTAAGCAGGGTGGTTTTTCCTGTTCCGTTATCTCCAATAATAGCAACATGTTCCCCTCGCTTAATCTCAAAACAAATATCTTTAAATAAGTCCTGAGTTGGAAAACTCTTACTTAAATGATCTACCGTCAAAACATCAGACCCGCTTATATGGGAGGGCTCCAAGGTTAGATGAATATCGGTGTTTAATTCCATAGGCTTATCAAGAACTTGGATTTTATCCAACATTTTCTCTCGACTTTCTGCCCGCTTTATAGATTTTTCTCGGTTAAAGGATTTTAATTTTTCGATAACCGCCTCTTGGTGTTTGATTTCCTGTTGCTGATTTAAATATTCCTTTAACTGAATGTCACGAAGCTGCTGCTTTTTTGTGGCATAGTCATTGTAATTGCCCTGAAAGGTCATAAGATGACCACGCTCAATCTCCAAAACTTTGGTAACTACGCGATTTAGGAAATAACGGTCGTGGGATACAATTAAAACAGCTCCAGGGTAATTTACTAGGTAAGTTTCTAACCAGTCAATGGAATTTAAATCCAAATGGTTGGTAGGCTCATCTAAAAGTAAAATATCTGGTTTGGTCAAGAGAAGTTTACTAAGAGAAACTCTGGTTTTTTGTCCTCCGGATAGGGTGTCTACCGGTTTTGAAAATTCTTCTTCTAAAAAACCTAATCCTTTTAATACTCCAACAACCTCGCTTTCGTAAGCATAGCCATTCATCCGGTCAAATTCTTCAGTTAGTCGGTGGTAGGTGTCTAAACGTGCATTTAAGGCCTCCCCAGATAGGATGTTCAATTCTTCTTCGATGTCTCGAAGCTGCTGATTCATTTGCAAAATATCCGGTCTGGAACTTCGAACTTCCTCATAGATGGTAGAGCCGCTTTTCATTGCCTGATGCTGGGCTAGGTATCCTAAAGTTTTACCTTTCGTAAGGATTACCTGACCGGCATCAGTAGGAAGTTCTCCTACGATCATTTTTAAAATCGTAGACTTTCCTGCGCCGTTAATTCCTACTAAAGCAACCTTTTCTCGATCTTCTATATGAAAGGAACCGTTTTCTACGATAACCTCTTCTCCAAATGCTTTTGCTATTCCATGACATGCTAAAATCATTTCTAAAACTCCTTATTTAAGTAATCAAACTTACCCCTAATAATACAAGAATCTAGGTTTTCTCGCAAGAGTGGCTTGTAGGAAATATTTGACAGGATTATCACAAAAGGGTATACTTGTTATATTATGAGAGAATAGTAGGTGTAAATATATGGCAAAAGAAATTTCACAAGCAGTCGTTAGGAGATTGCCCAGATATCACAGATACTTGGAGACTTTATCTAACGAAGGAGTTGAGAGAATTTCCTCAAGCGATTTAAGTAAACGTATGCACGTAACTGCATCCCAGATCAGACAGGACCTTAATAACTTTGGAGGTTTTGGCCAGCAGGGATATGGTTATAATGTAAAGTATCTTCTAACTGAGATTGGGAAGATTTTAGGATTAGAAGATCATCATACTATTGCAGTTGTAGGAGCTGGTAACTTAGGTCAGGCTCTTGCAAATTATCATGGCTTTAATCAGAATGCATTCGAGATCACTGCTTTATTTGATGTAAATCCCAGATTGCAGGGAGTTTCCATTAATGGAAAGCCAATCTATATGATGGATGAATTTCCGACTTTTGTAAAAGAGCATCCCGTTGAGATTGCTATTTTGTCTGTGCCTCGTGATCAGGCTGTAGCAGTTGCCAAGATTCTTACAGACAATGGGGTGAAGGCTATTTGGAACTTCACTTATACAGACTTACATGTGCCGGAGAATGTAGTTACTGAAAGCGTACATTTGACAGACAGCCTCTTACAGGTAACCTATCGTTTACATGAGAATGCTTTGGAGGATTCCGAGGAAGAATAAGAATGATAATTAAGAGACGGCTTCGGTCGTCTCTTTTTACCATGTCTACAGGAAAAGTTATGTGTTTTGTAGATAAAAGGGGAGATTATTAATTATGAAATATCTAGTAAATGGAAAGCAAATGAAACAAGCAGACAAACATACCATAGAAGACCTTGGTATTTCTTCTCTGGAACTTATGGAGAATGCGGCTCTTTCCTGTGTAGAGGTTATGCATAAGGAAGGCTTGGATCTAAGCCGGGTGTGCCTGGTATGCGGTTCCGGGAACAATGGAGGGGATGGATTTGCCATTGCCAGGATTTTGATGCAGCAGGGATTTTCAGTTACTGTTTGTTTTGTGGGAAATAAAACCCATTGCAGCGAGGAGACGAAAAAGCAGATTGGATTTTTGCAAGAAGCAGGGGGAGACTTTATCGATGGCTTTGAAGAAGATGATTACAGTCTCATTGTGGATGCTATTTTTGGTGTAGGCTTAGACCGGGAGATTCAGGGAGAATATCAAAATGTAATCCGAAAGATTAATCGTCAGGGGGCACCTGTTTTGGCAGTGGACCTGCCTTCCGGTATTTCCGCAGATTCCGGACAGATTATGGGAATTGCAGTCCATGCAACCATTACTGTTACCTTCCAGGAGGAGAAGCTTGGCCTGGTACTGTTTCCTGGAGCAGACTACGCGGGAAAGGTCATTATAAAAGATGTAGGAATTGACACTAGTAGGCTGGTAGCAGATAAAAGCTTAGCCTATACTTATGAACCGGAAGAATATGTAAGACTTTTGCCTCTTCGAAAGGTGGATTCCCACAAGGGAACCTATGGAAGGCTTCTGGTGATCGCAGGAAGTAAGGGCATGTCAGGGGCTGCTTATTTTAATGCCTTGGCAGCTTATACTGCAGGTGTGGGGCTGGTAAAAATCTATACCCATGAGAGCAATCGTATTATTTTGCAGGAACTGTTGCCGGAAGCCGTTGTAATTACCTACAAATCTTTCGATAAGATTGATGTGCTTCAATTACTGGAGTGGGCTGATGGTGTATGCATAGGTTCTGGGCTGGGAACCGGCCTTATTTCCCAGGAGATTTTAAAGCTGGTTTTAGAGGAAGCTAAAGTGCCATGTGTCATTGATGCCGATGGCCTGAACCTGATTTCAGAGCACCGGGAATTATTAGAAAAGTTAAAAAATGGAAAGTATATTCTGACCCCTCACATGCTGGAGATGGCAAGACTTTTAGATACAGATGTAGCTAGTTTAAAACAAAACCGAACCCAGCTGTTAGAAAAATTTGTAGAAGAATATCAGGTAATCTGTGCCCTAAAAGATACCAGAACTATGGTCTTTAATCATCTTTGTGGCCCCTATGTGAATCTGACAGGCAATAACGCCATGGCAAAGGCAGGATCTGGGGATGTTTTGGCTGGGTGTATTGCAGCCTTAGTAGTACAAAGTACCAATGCTTTAAGTGCCACAGACATGGGTGTTTATCTTCATGGAAGATCTGGAGATATAGCTAGAAAAGAAAAAGGAAGTTACAGTGTTCTTGCACGGGATCTTATTTCCTGTCTTGGAAGAGCCCTTAAGGAACAGGAGGATATAGCAAATGAAAGCTTATACTAGAGTATGTGCAAGAATTGACTTAGATGCCATTGAATATAATATGGAACAGATGAAGGAGAATCTTCGACCTGGCACCTCTATGCTGGCAGTTATTAAAACCGATGGCTACGGACATGGCGCTTCCCAGATCTCTAATTTATTAGAGGATAAGGAATATATCTGGGGATATGCTACAGCTACTTTGGAAGAGGCAGTGAGCCTTCGAAGAGCCGGAAGAAAGAAACCCATCTTAGTTTTGGGATGTATCTTCCCTGATTCCATTGATAAGGCCATTGAAAATGAAATCCGAATCACGACCTATAGCTTGGAGGCGGCAGAATTTATTTCTAAGAGGGCTACAGCCTTAGGAAGATCTGCTTATATCCATATTAAATTAGATACAGGAATGTCCAGACTTGGATTTTTAATCAACCAAGAATCGGTGGAAACTATCGTGGAAATTTCCAAGCTGCCGGGACTGATTTTGGAGGGAATGTTTACTCACTTTGCCAAATCTGACGAGACCGACAAAGGCTTTACGAAGACCCAGTTTAATAATTATTTATGGATGAAAGAAGCCTTGGAAGACCTGGACCTTCGTTTCCCTTATTATCACTGTTCCAACAGTGCGGGGATTATCGACCTGCCGGAGGTGAACCTGGATTTAGTGAGGGCTGGAATTTCTATCTATGGCTTATATCCATCAGAAGAAGTAAAAAAAGACCAGGTGCCTCTAAAACCGGCCTTGGAGCTTATTAGCCATGTGACCCATATAAAGTGGGTTCCTGAGGGAACTCCGGTAAGCTACGGAAGTACTTTTGTGACAGACAAAGCTACTAAAATTGCCACCATTCCAGTGGGCTATGGAGATGGTTATCCAAGAGCCCTGTCCAATAGGGGATATGTCCTCATAAAAGGAAAGAAGGCACCGATTCTTGGCCGTGTCTGTATGGACCAGTTTATGGTGGACGTTACAGATATTGAAGATCTTTCTTTTGGTGACTTAGTAACATTGGTAGGTTATAATGGAGATGAACATTTGCCGGTGGAAGTTCTCAGTGACCTTTCAGGAAGATTTAATTATGAATTTGTTTGTGACTTAGGAAAGAGGATCCCTAGAGAATTTATCCGTCACGGAAAAGTTGTAGAACAAAAGGATTATTTTGGAGAAGAGATTTAAAAGAATATGGAACGAGAAAAATTACTTCATAGAATGCATCATATTTTTCAACAGGAAGAAGAGATGGACGATACCATGAAAAAGGAAGCGGCCACTCTGATTCAAAATATTTTCCGTTACATGGAAAAAGATGCCAAGGATATTATGACCCATAGAAAGCACATTGTTGCCATTGACGGGAATATGCCTTTGGAGGAAGCCTTGGATTTTATGCTGGGAGAGCAGTATTCTAGATTTCCAGTGTACAAAGAAGATATTGATGAGATTGTCGGAACCTTGCATCTAAGGGAAGCCATTACCGGATATATGAATGAGGAACTTCGAAAAACTCCGGTGCTGCAGCTTGGAGATTATGTGCATCCGGTAAAATTCATTCCTGAGACGAAAAGCATTGATACCCTTTTTAAGGAAATGCAAACGGAGAAGAAACACATGGCTATCGTTTTGGACGAGTATGGCCAGACATCCGGCCTGGTAGCTTTGGAGGACATTCTTGAAGAACTGGTTGGAAATATTATGGATGAGTATGATGAGGAAGAAGTCCTTATTACGAAACAGGCAGACGGAAGCTATCTTGCAGATGGATTTATTGATCTAGAGGATTTGGAAGAATATATTGATATTGTATTTGAAAAAGAGGAGTACGAAACCTTAAATGGTTTTTTGATTGCCCAATTAGATCGAATTCCGTCTATGGATGAAGAGGAAGCCTGTGTTGTAGATTACGAAGGATACCGTTTTACCATTCTATCGGTAGACAACAAAACCATTAAAAGAGTTAAGATTGAAAAAATAGAAGAATAGTGTTAGAATGTTTTGGATATGTGCAATTTGGGATTTGCCCATAAGCACATTTGAATTTAAGTTGAATTTAATTTCATAGATAGGAGAAGGGAAGAATATGTCAGGACATTCAAAATTTGCCAATATTAAGCATAAAAAAGAGAAGAATGATGCGGCAAAGGGAAAAATCTTTACAAAATTAGGAAAAGAATTGGCAGTAGCAGTTAAAGAAGGAGGAAGTGCTGATCCGGTTAATAACAGCAGACTTCGTGATGTTATTGCAAAGGCAAAGGCAGCCAACATGCCTAATGATACCATTGAGCGTAATATTAAGAAAGCAGACGGAGATGCCAATGCTGCCAACTACGAGCACATTACCTACGAGGGATATGGTCCTAACGGAACAGCTATTATCGTAGAGGCTCTTACAGATAATCGTAACCGTACAGCCACCAATGTTAAGAATGCATTTACCAAGGGAAATGGTAATGTAGGAACTCCAGGATGCGTATCCTTTATGTTTGACAAAAAGGGACAGATCGTTATTGACAAAGAAGAGTACGACGGAGATTCCGATGAGCTTATGATGACAGCTTTAGATGCCGGAGCAGATGATTTTGTTGAGGAGGATGATAGCTTTGAAATCCTTACAGCTCCAGAAGAATTTAGTGCTGTAAGAGATGCTTTAGAGGAAGCTGGAATTAAGATGGCAGCTGCAGAGGTTACTATGATTCCTCAGACTTATGTAGAATTAACCGATGCTAAGGATATTGCAAGCATTCAGAAGACATTGGATATGTTGGATGATGATGACGATGTTCAGGATGTATATCACAACTGGGATGAGTAATCAGATATAAGTAATCGGATGTATTTGCAGAAAATGGATCGAATCCTACTGTTTATTTAGGAGGGGAGATTTCTTTGGAAAGATTTTCAAGTGAATTCATGGATATGTTTGATGAATCCATGGATCACATCAATCAATTTAAAAAGAATAAGTATCCAGAGGTTGTATCAGAACTTTGGGCTAAGTATGAGTCTTTGATTACAGAGTCCTTGGAATACTATAAGGCCTTGAAAGATTCAGAGGATTCAGCGGCTTCGGCAGAGGTCTTAGCAGAGGCTTTGGCGGGCCATGCTCATAAGAAAATGGAACAGGCATCTAAGCGGATGCAGGAAGTCCAGGCCATCGATTTAAATCTAACTATGGCGGTCTATTTTATTCCCTTGATCCGATATACTAAGACCCCTGAGGGAGATGCCCTGGCTGAAACCTTTGTAAAGGCCTGGAACCAACTTCCGGTTACTCCTATGACCTTACAATCCTCTACTTTTGAGGATGTGAACGGGGGCTTTAAGACCAAGCTTTGCTATATTACTACGGCAGTTTGTCAATATCAGGGTAAGGCAGATGACTGCTATGAGCTTACAACCCTTCGGTCCTATAGGGATTCCTATCTTATGAATTCCCAGGAGGGAAGGGCTTTGGTGGAGGAATATTATGAGCTTGCTCCACGGCTTGTTATGACTATGCGCATGCTTCCTAAAGAGGAGACCTTGTATCAGGAACTTTACAGAGATTATTTGCTTCCATGCCTTCATTTAATAGAAGCTGGAAGAAATGAGGACTGTAAGGACCTGTACGTGGACATGGTTTTAGGCCTTAAGGAACGTTTTGTTTCTTCCTAAATAAAAAATTTAAAAGTACAATAGGTATGCAGATGACAAAAGTGTTGGATTAAAATTTTTGTCACCTGCATTCTTTCTATTATTTCATGACTGAAATGCTATTAACCAGCATGAAAGTTAGTAGATGACAGTGGTTCCCAAAAATGATATACTAGAAACAGTATCGTCTAAAAGTAAGGGAGTGGAGTAATTTATGGCTGCAAAGTCAAACAGTAGTACAAGTAAGACGAGGGGTAAAAAATCAACAACAATTAAAAATACAAGAAAAAATACAAGTAGAAAAAAACAGGGTAATGCGAAGAAATCAACTAAAACTACAGCAAAAAACAAAACTGCCAAGGATGAGGCAGAGTCTTTAGGTTTTCTTGGTTCGGAGATTTTTATCTGGATGGTAGTGGCCCTTAGTATCTTAATGATTCTCAGCAATTTTGGTCTGGGTGGTTTCATAGGAGAGGCGATTTCTGGATTCTTAATAAAGATTTTTGGAATTTTGGCCTATGTATTTCCATTTGTTTTATTCCTGTCCATCATGTTTCTGGTGGCAAATAAAGGGAGCAAGAGAGCTAGAATCCGGGTGGCCACAGCCTTTGTAATGTTAGTCTTAATCTGTACCCTGGTTCAGTTGATCAATGAAGAGGGAGGGGCCCTGGGAGGTCTTTTGGTGAACCTGCTAACTCCTGCGATTGGGGTAGCTGGAACCTATGTAATCGTAATTATTTTACTGATTATATGTCTGGTGATTATTACCGGAAAGTCAGCCCTGAAGGGGATGCAAAAGGGAGGCAATAGAGCTTACGAGAAGGCTAAAAAGGATGCCATTCGGAGAAAAGAATTATCAGAGACCAGGAGATTAGAAAGAGAAAAGCTTTTGGCCGAGCAGGAAAAGGCAGAGAAAGAAGAACAAGGGGAAGGAACTTCCTATGATCTGAAGCCTAAAGGAAAGAAACGCAGAGATAATATAGTAGACGGCGTTTCTTTTGATACGACTCTTGGCAGCAAAAAGAAAAAATTCAACATGCATGAGCTTACCATAGAGTCGCCGGATGCCGCTGACAAGCCAAAGCTTGGAACCGAAAATCTTTCCTCACCTTTTGAGCCTATTGCAAGGTCGATAGAGGAGGTAGTTTCAGAACCTGTAGTAGAAGAAGAGAGAAAAGTTCCTTCCTTTACTATTTATAGGGGCGGTGAAACTGTGGAGTCGGCAGATGACCTAGCCTCTGAACCTGCTATTTCAGAGGTTCAAGATTCAAAGTCTCAGACAGCAGAAAGCAAAGAGTTAGAAATTCAAGAAGCTCAAGAAGATCAGGAAGTAAAACGTAGCCAAAGAAAGGCTCCTAAAATGGATGCCGCCTCCGCAGCAGGGGAGATGGCAGAGGTAGAGGCTGCAATTACAGCTTCTGAAAATCTACCCAAAAAAGAATATGAATATCCATCTTTGAATCTTCTAAAAAAAGGAAAGAATTCTTCTGGAGAATCCAACGAGGCACTTGCTGAAACTGCCACAAAGCTTCAGAATACTCTGGCAAGCTTTGGGGTAAAAGTAACTATTAGCAATGTAAGTTGCGGACCTTCTGTTACCAGATATGAATTACAACCGGAGACTGGTGTGAAGGTAAGTAAGATTGTTGGATTGGCCGATGATATAAAATTAAATCTTGCGGCGGCAGATATTCGTATTGAAGCCCCTATTCCAGGAAAGGCTGCCGTTGGAATCGAGGTTCCAAATAAAGAAACTTCAGGAGTTATGCTTCGCGATTTATTGGAATCCAAGGAATTTCAAGATAGTAAGTCTAAGCTTTCCTTTGCAGTAGGTAAAGATATTGGGGGTAAGACGGTGGTCTTTGATATTGCCAAGATGCCCCATGTATTAATTGCCGGTGCCACCGGTTCTGGTAAATCCGTTTGTATCAATACTTTGATCATGAGTATCCTTTATAAGGCAACTCCTGATGAAGTAAAATTAATTATGATCGACCCCAAGGTGGTTGAACTTAA
This sequence comes from Bacteroidaceae bacterium, assembly GCA_963597615.1. GTDB lineage: Bacteria > Bacillota > Clostridia > Lachnospirales > Lachnospiraceae > CAKRJP01. Next base: position 53,775 of record CAVBQS010000010.1, on the reverse strand, counting down.
TATTTATAATGGGATTCCTCATTTGTTGATCCCTGTAGTGACAGACCCCAAAAAAGCAGCGGGAGCTCTTAACTGGGGGGTAGCCGAAATGACCAGAAGATACAAGGCCTTCGCAGAATACGGAGTCCGGGATATGGCAGGTTACAATGAAAAAATCAAAAAAGAACATGTCATGACAGAGGAGGGAGACCCTCTTGAGCCTCTGCCACAGATTGTCATTATTGTGGACGAGTTGGCCGACCTTATGATGGTGGCTCCCGGAGACGTGGAAGATGCCATCTGTCGTCTGGCCCAGTTAGCCAGAGCGGCGGGAATTCACTTGGTAATCGCTACCCAGAGACCTTCCGTTAACGTTATTACAGGCCTTATTAAGGCTAACATGCCTTCTAGAATTGCATTTTCTGTTTCCTCTGGTGTAGACTCCAGAACCATTATTGATATGAATGGTGCCGAGAAACTTTTGGGAAAGGGTGATATGCTCTTTTATCCTACAGGTTATCAAAAACCTGCCAGAGTCCAGGGATCCTTTGTCAGTGATGAAGAAATTCAACAGGTGGTGGATTTTCTCAAGGATTCTAATCAGGATAACGTGTATAATGAAGAAGTCATTAATCATGTAGATACCATTCAACTTGGAGGAGGAAGCACGCCTATGGCCTCTTCCGATGATGATTCTAGAGATACATATTTTAAAGAAGCAGGTCAATTGATCATTGATAAAGAAAAAGCTTCTATTGGAATGTTGCAGAGGAATTTTAAAATTGGCTTTAACCGAGCAGCTAGAATAATGGACCAGCTTTGCGAGGCAGGGGTTGTGGGCCCGGAGGAAGGAACCAAACCAAGAAAGGTCCTAATGAATGCCCTAGAGTTTGAAGAGTTCATTTCAAAACAATGCTAAAGTATTGCTATTAACATTTTTTAGAAGATATAGGTGACACATTAAGAAAGGGATTGTAGAGTATGAAAACAGATATTGAAATCGCACAGGAAGCCCAGTTAAAAGACATTCGGGAAGTTGCTGCTACTGTTGGTATCGAGGAGGATGATTTAGAGCTTTATGGAAAGCATAAGGCCAAGGTGAGCTTTGATCTTTGGAATAAAGTCAAAGACCGTCCGGACGGAAAGCTGGTTTTGGTAACTGCTATTAATCCAACTCCTGCAGGAGAGGGAAAGACTACCACTTCCATCGGCCTGGGACAGGCTTTAGCAAAATTAAATAAAAAAGCAGTCATTGCCCTTAGAGAACCATCTCTTGGTCCTTGCTTTGGTATTAAGGGTGGTGCAGCAGGTGGCGGATATGCCCAGGTAGTTCCTATGGATGATCTAAACCTTCACTTTACCGGTGATTTTCATGCTATTACTTCTGCTAATAATCTGCTGGCAGCTCTTTTAGATAATCACATTCAACAGGGAAATGCCCTGCAGATTGATCCACGCCAGGTAGTTTGGAAAAGATGCGTGGATATGAATGACAGAAGCCTTCGCAATATTGTTATTGGATTAGGCCGTAAAGTAGACGGAATGGTAAGAGAAGATCACTTTGTTATTACGGTAGCTTCTGAAATTATGGCAATTCTTTGTCTAGCCAATGATATTAAAGATTTAAAAGAACGTTTGGGAAAAATTATTGTAGCTTATAATTTTACAGGAGACCCTGTGACAGCAGATGATCTTCAGGCAACCGGTGCTATGGCTGCCCTTCTTAAGGATGCCATTAAACCAAACTTGATTCAGACTCTTGAGCATACACCGGCTTTTGTTCACGGAGGCCCTTTTGCAAATATTGCTCATGGCTGTAATAGTGTACAGGCTACAAAGATGGCTTTAAAACTTGGAGATATTGCCCTTACCGAAGCTGGATTTGGTGCAGATCTTGGTGCAGAGAAATTTATGGATATTACCTGCAGAAAGGCTGACTTACATCCAGATGCAGTAGTTTTAGTTGCTACTGTTAGAGCCCTTAAGTATAATGGAGGCGTTGCCAAGGCAGATTTAGGAGAAGAAAATTTAGAGGCCCTGGCTAAGGGAATTGCAAACCTTGAAAAGCACATTGAAAATATTCAGAAATTTGGTGTACCGGTAATTGTTACCCTCAATTCCTTTGTTACAGATACAGATGCAGAGAATGCCTTTATCCAGAAATTCTGTGAGGAGAGAGGTTGCGAATTTGCTCTTTCTGAAGTTTGGGAAAAAGGTGGCGAAGGTGGCCTTGCCTTAGCTAAAAAGGTATTAGATACTTTAGAGAACAAAGAAAGCAATTTCCAGATGCTTTATGAAGATGATCTTTCCTTAAAGGATAAAATTTCTAAGATTGCAACAGAAATCTATGGTGCAGATAAGGTGCTTTACGAGCCAGCAGCTAATAGACAGCTGAAAAAAATTGAGGATATGGGATTTGGAAATCTTCCAATCTGTATGGCAAAGAACCAGTATTCATTATCTGATGATGAAAAGAAATTAGGAAGGCCAACTGGTTTTGACATTCATATCCGAGAAGTTTATGTAAATGCAGGAGCAGGATTTGTAGTAGCCTTAACAGGAGCTGTTATGACTATGCCAGGTCTTCCAAAGGTACCTGCTGCCAACGGCATTGATGTAACTGATGATGGAAAAATTGTAGGATTATTCTAATTACCTATGTTTATGCAGGAGGTTTTTAAGAATGAAATGTAGATATTGCAATACTGCAATACCTGAGGATATGGTTCGATGTCCCCGGTGTGGACATGAAGTACATATTGTTCCGGATTATAATCCACTGGAAGATATGATCACGGCCCACCTTCGAGGTTCTATGACTGAAGAAGAGTATGAGATGATCGAAGCTTCTGAAATTGGTGGGCAGCATTATAAAGAGAATCGGTTTCCACAGGGAAATTCAAGAAATGCTTCTTATGGAAGAGGAGAGTCTCGGAATCGAAATTCTGCCGCAGCCAAAGCACGAGAAAGTAATAGTTCTAGATCCAACCAGCATTCCAGTGGAAAAAACGAAAGATCTGGCGGAAATTCTCAGGATAGATATTCTCAAGAAAAAAATCGAAGCAGAGAAGCCCTGTCTCCAGAAGAGAGAGAGAGAAGGAAAAAAGCTGCTGCCAAGCGCATGGCCATAAAACGAAAGAAAAGGCGAAAACTAATTACTACTATGGTAGTAGTTTTCCTTATTGTTGTAGTTGGAGGGGTGTTTTCTTATTTAAATTCCTATACTGGAGTGGTAAATAAAGGTTACAAAGCCTTAAATTCCGGAGATTATACAGTAGCCACCTCTTGCTTTAAGAGAGCCATTAAGAAAAACAGTACAAAGGCAAAAGCTTATTCTGGTTTGGCGCAGGTATATACAGCTCAGGGCGATGCCGAGGAAGCAGAAAAGGTATTTACAGATGCTATTGACGGGCAGCCTTCCAATGTCAATCTTTACGAGGCTTGTATCACTTACTATATAGACACAGATAATCAGATGTCGATTCCAAGCCTTTTGACGGATGCAGATGAGAGTGTTACTACGAAGCTATCTCAGTACGTAGTAAAGGAACCGGATTTTAGTTTAGATGATTCGGAAACCTTTGACGACGTGCAGGAAGTTAGCTTAACGGCAGAGAATAATACCACTATTTACTACACAATAGATGGAGAAGATCCTACCACCAAGAGTACAGAATATACAGAAGCTATTCAGTTAAGTGAAGGTACTACCAAAGTAAAAGCCATTGCAGTAAATGCCGATGGAATTCCCAGTGCAACCGTAACAAAAAAATATAAAGTAGAACTTCCGGTGGAGGATGCACCGGCAGTTTCACCGTCCACTGGACAGTATTCTAGTGCAAAAGTTATTTCTATTCAGGTGCCTGATGGATATACAGCTTACTATACCCTGGACGGAACAGATCCAACAAGTGAATCGGATCAATACTCCGACCCTATTGATATGCCGGAAGGTGAGACCATCTTTAAGGCAATCCTGATCAATAAGAAGGGGCAGAGTAGCGGAATAACAACGAGACACTATACTTATGAAACAGAGTAACTTTATTCGTAAATACTTGTTTTTCGTCTTCTTTAGTTCCTCAATTTAAATTAGAGAAGACGGAAGGTATTTATATAAATCAGGCTTAGAAAATAAAGGAGGTCGATTATGTACCAAATAGTAAAGGCAGAACAATTGGCAGACGTGATCTATCTTATGGAAGTCAAAGCGCCAAGTGTTGCAAAACATTGTCTCCCGGGACAGTTTGTCATTGTGAGCATAGACGAAAAGAGTGAGCGTATTCCTCTTACCATTTGCGACTATGACCGTGAAGCAGAAACAATTACCATTGTATTCCAGTTAATCGGAGCGTCTACTCATAAGATGTCAAAGTTAAAAGTCGGAGATTCTTTTAGAGATTTCATGGGACCCTTAGGTAATCCTTCTGAGTTCTGTGTAGAGGATCATTTAGAAGAAACAAAGAAGAAAAAATTCCTCTTTGTAGCAGGTGGTGTTGGAACAGCGCCAGTTTATCCTCAGGTAAAGTGGTTAAAAGAGCACGGCGTTGATGTGGACGTTGTAGTTGGTGCAAAGAATAAAGATATCTTAATCTTAGAGGATGAGATGAAGGCAGTGGCTGGAAATTATTATCCATGTACAGATGATGGATCTTATGGTCATGCTGGAATGGTTACTACAAAGATTGAGCAACTTGTGAAAGAAGAAGGAAAACATTACGATCACTGTATCGCTATCGGACCTGTAATCATGATGAAATTTGTTGCTAAACTTACAAAAGAGTTAGAGATTCCAACAACTGTCAGCATGAATCCTATTATGGTAGATGGAACCGGAATGTGTGGTGCCTGTCGTTTAGTAGTTGGTGACGAAATTAAATTCGCATGTATCGATGGACCTGAGTTTGACGGACATTTAGTTGACTTTGACAGTGCAATGAGAAGACAGCAAATGTATAGAACCCAGGAAGGCCGTGCCCTGCTTAAGGCACAAGAAGGAGATACACATCACGGTGGATGTGGAAATTGCGGAGGTGATGAATAATGGCTATGGCACCAAGAGTACCTGTTAGAGAGCAGGATCCAAAAGTAAGAGCAAAAAATTTTGAAGAAGTTTGTTATGGATATAATGACGAGGAGGCTTTAGAAGAGGCAAGTAGATGTTTAAATTGTAAGGTTCCTCAGTGTAGAAAGGGATGTCCGGTTGCGATTAACATTCCAGGATTCATTCAAAAGATTAAAGAAAAGGACATTGAGGGTGCTTATCACACCATCAGTGAGGCTTCTTCTCTTCCAGCAGTTTGTGGTCGTGTATGTCCCCAGGAATCTCAGTGTGAGTGCAAATGTGTATTAGGCATTAAGGGAGATGCAGTTTCCATTGGTAAGTTGGAGCGCTACGTTGCAGACTATGCATTGGAGCACGATATTAAGCCAATGAAGCCAGAAACCACCAACGGACATAAGGTTGCAGTTGTAGGCTCTGGACCTTCCGGACTTACCTGTGCCGGAGACCTTGCCAAGTTAGGCTATGAAGTTACTGTATTTGAAACCTTACAGGAACTGGGAGGCGTTTTGGTTTATGGTATTCCAGAATTCCGTCTTCCAAAGAAAAAGGTCGTTGCAAAAGAGGTACAGAAATTAAAAGACCTAGGTGTAGAATTTGTAAATAATATCGTTATTGGACGTTCTCTTACCATTGATCAGTTAGTGGAAGAGGAGGGCTTTGAAGCGGTATTTGTAGGCTCCGGTGCTGGTCTTCCAAAGTTCATGGGAATCCCTGGAGAGATGTCCAACGGCGTATTCTCAGCTAATGAGTATCTTACAAGAAGTAACCTTATGAAGGCCTATGATTCTTCCTATGAGACTCCTATTATTGCAGGCAACAAAGTTGCAGTTGTTGGTGGAGGAAATGTGGCTATGGACGTAGCAAGAACAGCCCTTCGTTTAGGTGCAGAGGAAGTTCACATTGTTTACCGTCGTAGCGAAGAAGAACTTCCAGCCCGTGTTGAGGAAGTACATCACGCAAAACAAGAAGGTGTGATCTTTGATCTTCTTACAAACCCAACAGAAATCCTGGTAGATGATAAAGGTTGGGTAAAAGGCATGAAGGTTGTGCGTATGGAATTAGGAGAGCCAGATGATTCGGGAAGAAGAAGACCTGTAGTAATTCCAGATTCTGAATTTGAAATGGAATTAGATACCGTGATTATGTCTCTGGGAACTTCTCCAAACCCATTGATCGCAGCTACCACAAAGGGACTTGAGACCAATAAAAGAAAATGTTTGGTAACTACCGATGAGTATGGACAGACCACAAGAGTAGGCGTATTTGCCGGTGGAGATGCAGTTACCGGAGCGGCTACCGTAATCCTGGCTATGGGAGCAGGTAAGGCTGCCGCAAAGGGTATTCATGAATTCCTTCAAAATAAAGAAGAGTAAAAATAGTAGCATACTTTTATAATCTTTAAAAAGATATAATTTATAAAAAGACAGGAGGCGATGAGAAATCCCTCCTGTCTTTTACAATTGACTTTACTTAGAATCTAGGATAAAATTTATAAGTTAGCAGGATAAAGAATATATATTGGAGAATGTATGCGTATTACTCTAATTACCGTTGGAAAGATTAAAGAAAAATATTTGCGGGATGCGATTGCTGAATATTCCAAGAGGCTTAGTCGCTATTGCAAACTGGAGATTATCGAGGTAATGGATGAGAAAACTCCAGACCATGCCAGTCAGGCTATGGAAAAGGCAATCCGAGATAAGGAAGCAGAGCGAATCTTAAAATATATAAAAGAAGGTTCTTATATTTTTACCCTGGAGATTCTAGGAAAGCAGTTAACTTCTGAGGAGCTTTCAGAAAAAATAGATGCTTTGGGCATTGGCGGAGAAAGTCACCTGGTCTTTATTATTGGAGGTTCCCTTGGCCTTGGAGATGCGATTTTAAAAAAATCCAATTATGCCCTAAGCTTTTCTAAAATGACCTTTCCACATCAATTGATGCGGGTGATTCTTTTGGAACAAATTTATCGAAGCTACCGCATTATTAATGGGGAACCCTATCACAAATAGTAAGAAGGAGTAGATTTATGAAATTTAAAGGAAAAATCGCACCTTGGTGGTATGTAGCTATTGGCGTTTTAAATGGTCTTGCTGTGGCAGCAGTGATTCATTATGGAGGCTATGGACCTTATGCTTTGTATCTTCCTATTACCTTGGTAGTAGACTTATATTTGATACCAGTTTTATTTCGAAATGAAGTGACTTTAGATAAGGACCTTATTACAGTACAATTTGGCTTTCTAAAGAAGCAGATTCTGGTAAAGGATATTTACTCAATTAAATCTTCCAACAGTGTAGGAGCTTCCTTTGCGGCCTCCTTTGACCGCTTGGAGATTAATCCGAGAAATAAAACCTTGGTTTACATTTCTCTTAAGGAGCCACAAAAATTTGTCAACGAACTTTTAAAGCTAAATAAAAAAATTAAGTATTATGGATAAAAAGGATGAAGGTATCGGAGATGGAATATTGGGATATTTACGATAAAGATAAAAAAAGAACCGGAAGAAAGATGAAGCGCAACGATTGGTGCTTAAAAGATGATGAATATCACTTAACTGTTTTAGGAGTTGTGGCAAGACCGGACGGAAAATATTTAATTACCAAACGGGTAATGACCAAAAGCTGGGCTCCCGGTTGGTGGGAGGTTTCTGGAGGAGCTGCTATGTTTGGAGAAGAATCCAGACAGGCAGTAAACCGAGAAGTCTTGGAGGAAACCGGTCTTGATGTATCCGGTTGCCAAGATGGCTATATGTTTACCTATCACAGAGAGAATCCAGGAGAGGGAGACAATTATTTTGTAGATGTCTATCGCTTTGAACTGGACTTTGAGGAATCAGATCTTCATCTTCAAAATGAAGAAACTGACGGATACAAGCTGGCCACAGTAGATGAAATCAAGGCCCTGGCAGAGGAAGGAATTTTCCTCCACTATGACAGCATTAAGCAAGTATTTATCTAAATAAGGAGTTTTAGCTACATGGGATTAATAGAAACAGTCATTGATATACCAGCAGATCATGAGGCAAATGTCTTTGGTCAGTTTGATGTATTTGCAAAAAAAATTGAACGCACCCTGAAGGTTTCTTTGATAGCCAGAGGGGAGACTGTAAAAATTTTGGGAGAGGCCGCTTCTGTAGAAAAGGCAAAGAAAGTCTTGGAGCAACTTGTAGAACTTTCCAAACGAGGAAATACTATAGAAGAGCAGAATGTCAATTATACCTTGTCTTTAACAATGGAAGATTCTGAAGAAAATGTTTTAGAAATTGATAAGGATGTAATCTGCCATACCCTCCAGGGAAAGCCCATTAAACCAAAAACCTTAGGCCAGAAAAAATATGTGGATGCCATAAGAAATCAAATGATTGTATTTGGCCTGGGACCCGCCGGTACCGGTAAGACTTATCTTGCCATGGCTATGGCTATTACAGCTTTTAAAAATAATGAGGTGGGACGGATTATTCTTACAAGACCTGCCATAGAAGCAGGAGAAAAGCTGGGATTTTTACCAGGAGACTTGCAAAGTAAGATTGATCCTTACTTAAGGCCTTTATACGATGCCCTCTATCAGATTATGGGAGCCGAAAGCTTTATGAAAAATTCTGAGAAGGGATTGATCGAGGTGGCTCCTTTAGCTTATATGAGAGGACGAACCTTGGATAATGCCTTCATTATCTTGGACGAGGCTCAAAATACTACCCCAGCTCAGATGAAAATGTTTTTGACCCGTATCGGTTTTGGATCCAAGGTAGTTATTACCGGAGATTCCACCCAAAAAGATCTTCCGGCAGGGCAGACTTCCGGTCTGGATGTGGCTGTAAATGTAATTAAAAATATTGATGATATTTCAATCTGCAAACTAACCAATAAAGACGTAGTACGTCACCCATTGGTACAAAAGATTGTAAAAGCATACGAAGATTATGAAAACAAGTTAAATGCTCCAAGAAAAAGAGAGAAGAGAAAAAAATCATGACATTGTTTTTTGAAGAAGAAGGGGATCTGACTTTAGATATTCCCTGTGAAAAAATAGCAAAACAGGTAATAGAGGCAGCACTTGATTATATAGACTGCCCCTATGAGGCCCAGGTGAATTTGCTGCTTTCTATGGATCAGGAGATTCATGCCACCAATCTTAATTTTCGAGGTATAGACCGGGCTACGGATGTTTTATCCTTCCCCATGCTAGAGTACGAGGAGCCTGGAAATTTTGATTTTCTAGAAGACCATGAGGAGTTCTTTGATCCGGAAACTGGAGAGCTTTCTTTGGGGGATATTATGATTTCTAAGGAGAAAGTCATTAGCCAGGCAGCAGAATATGGTCATTCGGTGCTTAGAGAATATGCTTTTTTAATTGCACATTCTATGTTACACTTATTTGGGTATGACCACATGGAAGAGGATGAACGAAAAGTTATGGAAGAAAAACAGCGGGAGATTATGGAGAAAGTTCATATCTTGCGCTGATCGCTTTGTCTCTAAAAAAATATTATTTTTGGAGAAAACCATACAGAATTGGAGTTTATTTATATGACAAAACATAAAGAAAAAAATTTTCTGGTGCAAGGTTCCATACTAGCCATTGCGGGGGTGGTAACCAAGGTCATTGGCCTGATTTATCGAATTCCCTTAAATAATATTGCTGGCAACGAGGGTATGGGCTACTACAGCGCTGCTTTTTCTATTTATACGGTGGCCCTGATGCTTACCTCATACAGCTTGCCTTTGGCAGTATCAAAACTTGTATCAGAACGTATTGGAAAAGGACAATATAAAAATGCTTATAAGGTTTTTCGTGAGGCCTTAGCTTTCGCCTTAGTAGCAGGAGGTTTTGTTTCCCTGTTAATCTTTTTCGGAGCAGACTTTATAGCAAGCACCCTTTTAAGTATGGACATGTGTGCCTACTCCCTTCGGGTATTGGCTCCCTGTATTTTAATTGTAGCTCTTTTGGGAGTCTTTCGTGGCTTCTTCCAAGGAACAGGATCCATGGTGCCTACAGCCATCTCCCAGATTTTGGAGCAGATTGTAAATGCTATTGCTTCTGTAGCAGGCGCCTACATGCTTTTACAGGCTGGTAAGAATGTAGCAAAGAAGATGAATGACTCTTCCTATTCCTATTCTTATGCCGCAGCAGGAGGAACCATCGGTACCGTAGCAGGTGCCTTCTTTGCTCTTTTATTACTTTTGGCAATTTTCTTTGCTTACAAAAAAATCTTTAAGAAGCAGATGCGTAAAGACCCTACCAAAGAAGAAGAACGGTATCGCATGATCTTAAAGATTTTGATTGCAACAATTATACCAGTTATTCTAAGCGCAACAGTCTATAACATTAGTGACCTTTTGGATACGGCAATCTTTAATAAGATTATGGTATTTCAAGGATATGAAAAGTCAGAGTATGCCAGCCTTCTAGGTATGTTTAGTGGAAAGTTTACTACTCTTATTAATGTGCCTACCTCTGTAGCTAGCGCCTTAGCTTCTTCCTTGATTCCTGCCTTGGTTATGACGGCTCAAAGCGGCAGCAGAAAGCAGATTCATGGAAAGATTTTTACGGTAATTCGATTTACTATGTTAATTTCTATTCCGTGTGCCGTAGGATTTTTAGTACTGGCAAAACCTATTTTGGATGTGCTTTTTACAAGAGATAATGTGGAGGCAGCCTGGATGCTTCAGTTGGGAGCGATTTCAGTAGTCTTCTTCAGCTTGTCAACCGTTACAACAGCAGTCATTCAGGGACTAGATGATATGATGACCCCAGTAAAGAATTCAGCCATTTCCTTGGTGGTACATATTATTGCCCTGGTGCTTATGATGGTAGTCTTCCAGTGGAATATTTATGCGGTGGTTATGAGTAAGACTATATTTGCCCTGGTAAATACTATTTTAAATGACCACACCTTAAGAATGCAGGTGGGTTACGTTCAGGAGACAAGAAAAACCTTCTTACTGCCTACCATCGCTTCTGCCATAATGGGCCTGGTAGCCTTGGTGGTGCATTTAGTCTTCCAGCTCTTTACTGGAGAGACTCTTGCAACATTATTGGCCATTGTGGCTGCAGCAAGTACTTATGGCGTCAGCCTGTTTTTAATCGGAGCAGTTACAGAGGCAGACCTTCGAGAGATGCCAAAGGGGACCTTTATTATTTCTATTTGTAAGAAATTACATTTAATTCAAGGAGAATTATAATCATGAGACCAATAAAAAAGGTGGCTTTGATTCATGATATTTGTAGTATAGGAAAGGCTTCTTTAACAAATATGATGCCCATTCTAGGCAAGATGGGAGTGGAGTCTTGCCCCATCCCCACCATGCTTTTGTCTACCCATACAGGAGGATATGGCACTCCAGCCTTGCATCGGATTCCAGGCGAATATTTAAGAGCGACTGCCGACCATTATAAGGACCAGAAAATCATCTTTGACTTGATTTTTGTAGGTTATGTAGGAAGTAAAGAACTGCTGGAAGATGTTATTTATTTTATAGAAACATTTCCGGAGACCAAGGTTGTGGTAGATCCTATTATGGGAGACCAGGGAAAATTATATTCTTTATTTTCCGAAGACTACCCAGAGGCTCTTGTAAAACTTTTACCCTATGCAGATGTAATCTTGCCTAATTTAACGGAAGCTTATCTAATGGCAGGAGAGGAATACAAGGTTCCTAGCGACCACAGACAGATTCTTCCTATTTGTGAAAAACTTACAGAATTAGGAGCAAAGAATCTTATCATTACCAGTGTCCCTAAGGACGACTGCAACAAGGGTATGATCCTCTATGAAAACCACGCTTTTCTTTATATTGGAAATGGGGAAGAACAAGGAGAATACCACGGGGCCGGAGATGCTTTTGACGGTATGTTTATAGGAAAATACCTGCAAGGATATTCTCTTTTAGAAAGCGTTCAGGCAGCCCACGCCTTTGTGTGTGCCTGCATTCGGGAGAGTGAAAAATATGAGTATCCGGAGCGGGAAGGTCTTTTAATTGAAACTACATTAAATAAACTCTAAGCAATATGGGGGATAAAGATGAACGACCAGAAAATTAACAGGATCAATGAGCTTTACCGTAAGTCTAAAACTTGTGGACTTACAGAAGAAGAACTGAAAGAGCAACAAATCCTTAGAAAAGAATATATTGAATCTGTCAGGAGAAATCTCAGAGGTCAATTAGATAATATTGACGTACAAGAAAAAGATGGTTCTATTACCAATCTTGGAGAAAAGTATGACAAAAATCTTAAAAAAACAGGAAATTAGGAAGCAGGTCTACGCCCAGCGAAAAGCTATAACAAAGGAAGATTGGGAAGCAAAAACTAAGTCCATTGCCAACTCCTTAAAAGAGATACCAGCCTATAAGTCTGCTGGGTCCATCTACTGTTATGTAGATTATAATCATGAGGTTGGAACGAAGGGCATTATTGAAGATGCCTGGAAGGCTGGAAAGAAAGTTTACGTTCCAAAAGTTTTGGGAAAAGAAATGGATTTTTTTCAGATACAATCTTTTTCTGATTTGGAAGCTGGATGTAAAGGAATTTTGGAACCCAAAGAAGATTTTAAAAAAATGGCAACAGGAAAGGAAGGACTTATGATTCTTCCAGGCGTAGCTTTTGATAAAGACTGTCATCGCATTGGATACGGTGGGGGATTTTATGACCGGTATTTGGCTGGTCACCTTAATCTAAAAAAAATTGCTATAGCATTTTCCTGTCAAATATTTGAAGAGATCCCCTGGGAGGAATTTGACATTTCTCCTGATATGATTATTACGGAGGAAAATATTTATGGAAACCCTACCTAAAGACCCTATGTTACTTTTAAGCGTTGTTAACATGAAGCTTAGAGATTTTTACCCATCCTTAGATGCTATGTGTGAAGATTTGCAGGTGGATCAGACTTGGATCATAGAGACTTTGAAAGGAATCGATTATGAATATGATGAAAACAGACATCAATTTATCTGATGTGGCTCCGGTTACTGAACCGGAACGTCAGTATTATTTTATAGAAAAAGCAAAGAAATATATTAAAGAGGAATCGGAGGAACTTGGGCGTCCTCTGACTTTTTGCGTCACCACCTTTGGTTGTCAAATGAATGCCAGAGACTCGGAGAAGCTTCGGGGAATTCTAAAAGAGATTGGTTATGTGGAAGCAGAAGAAGATCAGGCTGATTTTATTATCTTTAACACCTGCACCGTCAGAGAAAATGCCAACACCAGAGTCTATGGAAGACTGGGCCAGTTAAAGCCAAAAAAGAAGAAAAATCCTCACATGAAAATTGGTCTTTGCGGCTGTATGATGCAGGAGCCTGAGGTAGTAGCAAAATTGCAGCAAAGCTATCGCTATATTGACTTGATTTTCGGAACCCACAATATTTATAAATTTGCAGAGCTGATTGTTACAAGATATGAATCCACCCATATGGTAATCGACATTTGGAAAGACACAGACAAAATCGTAGAAGACCTTCCGGTAGATCGAAAATATCCTTTCAAGTCTGGAATCAATATTATGTTTGGCTGCAACAATTTCTGTACCTACTGCATTGTTCCTTATGTAAGAGGGCGTGAGAGAAGCCGTGATCCCAAAGACATTGTCCGTGAAATCGAGAATCTGGTAGCAGATGGAGTAGTAGAAATCATGCTTTTAGGGCAAAATGTAAACTCCTATGGCAAGAACTTAGAAGAGCCAATGACCTTTGCTAAACTTCTTCAGGAAATTGAGAAAATTGAAGGCCTTAAGCGGATTCGTTTTATGACCTCTCATCCAAAAGACCTGTCTGACGAACTGATTGAGGTTATGGCGGCATCCCAAAAAATCTGTAAGCATTTGCATCTTCCCGTACAGTCCGGAAGCAGTCGCATGTTAAAGCTTATGAACCGTAGATATACCAAGGAACAGTATTTAGACTTAGCCCTTAAGATAAAAGAACGGATTCCAGATATTTCTCTCACTACAGATATTATTGTAGGCTTCCCAGGAGAAACGGAGGAAGACTTTGAGGAGACCTTGGATGTGGTTCGCAAGGTACGTTACGATAGTGCCTTTACCTTTATTTATTCCAAGAGAACAGGAACACCGGCGGCAACAATGGAAGATCAGGTTCCTGAGGAGGTAGTCAAAGATCGATTCAATCGTCTACTTAAGGAGGTACAGACCATCGCAGGAGAAGTCTGCACAGTTCATGAGCGAAAGACTGTAGAAGTCCTGGTGGAGACTGTCAGTGACCATGACCCATCTATGGTTAGCGGCCGAATGAGCAACAACCTGCTGGTACATTTTAAGGGAGATGAAAGTTTAATTGGATCCTTTAAAAATGTGCATTTGACAGAATGCAAAGGCTTCTATTATTTGGGAGAACTAGTTTCGCAAGGATAAATTTGGAGGTTTAACAAAGTGGCTGAATTAACACCCATGATGCAGCAATATATGCAGACAAAAAAAGAATACAAGGACTGTATTTTGTTTTACCGATTGGGAGATTTTTATGAAATGTTCTTTGACGATGCTCTTACAGCATCTAAGGAACTAGAACTTACATTAACTGGAAAAAGCTGTGGACTAGAGGAACGCGCACCTATGTGTGGCGTTCCTTATCATGCTGTAGACGGATATTTAAATCGTCTGGTTTCTAAAGGATATAAGGTGGCAATCTGCGAACAGGTAGAAGACCCGGCTACTGCAAAAGGCATTGTAAAGCGAGAAGTGGTCCGAATTGCTACCCCAGGAACGAATCTGGATCTATCATACTTAGATGAAACAAAAAATAATTTCATTATGTGTGTGGTATATTCCGAAGATCATTTTGGCCTGTCTGTGGCGGATGTTACAACTGGAGAATTTTTTGTAACAGAAGTTTCAGACAGTCAAAAACTCTTTGATGAAATTTATAAGTATATGCCTTCAGAGTTGATTTGCAACGAGGCCTTTTATATGTGCGGCATTGATGTGGAGCTTTTAAAGAATAAGCTTGGAATCGTGATTTACTCTCAGGATGCCTGGTATTTCGATGAGGAAATCTGCGAGAATACCTTAAAGGACCATTTTCATGTAAAAGCCTTGGAAGGGCTGGGAATTAAGGATTATGACTGCGGCACTATAGCGGCAGGTTCTCTTCTTCGCTATTTAATCGAAACCCAAAAAAGAGACCTATCTCATATTACCAGCTTGACCGTATATGCTTCCGGAAAGTATATGCTTCTTGACAGTTCCAGTAGAAGGAACCTGGAGCTTTGCGAGACCCTAAGGGATAAACAAAAGCGAGGCTCTCTTTTGTGGGTATTGGATAAGACCAAAACTGCTATGGGAGCAAGAGCTCTTAGAAAATTTATTGAGCAGCCTTTAATTGATAAGGAATCTATTCTCAAACGTTTAGATGGAGTGGAGGAGCTTGTAAATGCAGCCATATCCCGAGAAGAAATGCGGGAATATTTATCCTCCGTTTATGACTTGGAGCGATTGGTTTGTAAATTCACCTATCAATCTGCGAACCCAAGAGACTTAATTGCCTTTTGTTCCTCCCTATCTATGCTTCCATCTATTAAGTATATTTTAGAGGAAATGCAGGCCCCTCTTTTAAAAGATTTATATGAAAAACTAGATCCTATGAAGGATCTTTGTAAGTTGGTCCAGGATGCCATTATTGAGGATCCACCCCTTGCCATGAAAGAAGGGGGCATTATAAAGACTGGCTACAATGAAGAAGTGGATCGTTTAAGAAATGCCAAAACCCAGGGAAAAGAGTGGCTTGCCCAGTTGGAAAGCAAGGAACGGGAGCAGACAGGAATTAAAAACCTTCGAATTAAATATAATAAAGTCTTTGGATATTACTTGGAAGTTACCAACTCCTACAAAGATCTTGTTCCGGACTACTATACCAGAAAACAAACCTTAGCCAATGCGGAGCGCTATATTACTCCTGAATTAAAGGAATTAGAAGATACCATTTTAGGAGCAGAAGACAAACTCTATGCCTTAGAGTACCAGCTTTATACCCAGGTGAGAGATACCATTGCAGGGGAAACCTCAAGAATTCAAAAAACAGCCAAGGCTATAGCCTATATTGACGCATTAGCCTCTCTTGCAGTAGTGGCGGAACGGAATCATTATGTGCGGCCAAAGATAAACGAGCGGGGAACCATTGATATTCGGGATGGAAGGCATCCTGTGGTAGAAAAAATGATTTCTAACGATATGTTTATTGCAAATGACACCTATTTAAATGATAAAAAAGATCGGATCGCTGTTATTACAGGCCCCAATATGGCAGGAAAATCTACCTATATGCGGCAAACGGCCCTGATTGTTCTTATGGCCCAGATTGGGTCCTTTGTTCCCGCCTCCAAGGCAAACATTGGATTAGTAGACAGAATTTTTACCAGAGTAGGAGCTTCCGATGATCTGGCCAGCGGTCAGAGTACCTTTATGGTAGAAATGACAGAAGTAGCCAATATTTTAAGAAATGCCACCAGCAAGAGTCTCTTAATCCTAGATGAGATTGGACGAGGAACCAGTACCTTTGACGGCTTAAGTATTGCTTGGGCAGTAATCGAATATATCAGCAACAACAAACTACTAGGGGCAAAGACCTTATTTGCCACCCACTATCATGAGCTTACTGAATTAGAAGGTAAGATTGAAAATGTCAACAATTACTGTATCGCCGTAAAAGAAAAGGGAGACGATATTATTTTCCTTCGAAAGATTGTAAAAGGCGGTGCGGATAAAAGTTACGGAATCCAGGTAGCAAAGCTTGCCGGGGTTCCGGAAATTGTTACCAACAGAGCCAAAGAAATAGTGGAAGAGTTGGTGGAAGCAGACGTTACTACCAGAATCAAAGATATTGCCTCAAAGGGAATGGAACCAGCAAAGAAGAGCAGCAACAAGGGAAAGCCCAAGCATTATGATGATGTGGATTTGGCCCAGATGTCTCTCTTTGACACAGTAAAGGATGATGACATTTTACAAGAATTACGAGATTTAGATGTCAGCAATATGACACCTATCGACGCACTGAACACCTTATATCAATTCCAGAACAAGTTAAAGAACAGGTGGTAGATCATTTATGGGAAAGATACAGGTATTAGATACTGTTACAATTGATAAAATTGCTGCAGGAGAGGTGATTGAACGGCCTGCTTCTGTAATTAAAGAATTAGTGGAAAATGCCATAGACGCCGGAGCCACCGCTATTACGGTAGAAATCGAAGAGGGCGGAATCTCCTATATGCGAATTACAGATAATGGCTCAGGCATTGCCCCGGAGGATATCCGCAAGGCCTTCCTTAGACACTCCACCAGTAAGATTCGCCAGGTGGAAGATCTTACCCATATCCACTCCCTGGGCTTTCGAGGGGAAGCTTTGTCTAGTATTTCTGCAGTTTCTCAGGTGGAATTACTTACAAAAACCAAGGAGGCAGATTATGGTATGCGCTATTGCATCCATGGCGGGAAAGAAGTCTCCTTTGAGGAAGCAGGAGTAAAGGACGGAACTACCTTTATTATCCGGCAGCTTTTTTACAACACACCTGCCAGGAGAAAATTTTTAAAAACCCCTATGACAGAAGCAAGCCACGTGGGAGATTTTATTACAAGATTAGCCCTATCCCAGCCAGGAATTTCCTTTCGATTTGTAAATAATGGACAGACCAAACTCCAAACCTCAGGGAACAACCGCTTAAAAGATGTAATCTATCAGGTCTATGGCCGGGAGATTACATCCAACCTTCTTACAGCAAGCTTTAAAAAAGAGGGTCTTTCTATAGAAGGTTATATTGGGAAACCTATCATTTCCCGAGGAAACCGTAATTTTGAAAATTACTTTATCAATGGCAGGTATATTCGAAATAATATTATCGCCAAGGCCATTGAAGATGGCTATAAAGATTACAGTATGCAGCACAAGTATCCTTTCTGTGTGCTTTTAATGGAAGTGGACGGGGAGGATGTAGATGTAAATGTACATCCTGCAAAAATGGAAATGCGCTTCCACCATCAACAGGACATTTACAATAGCCTTTATCAAATGATTAGCGATGTCCTTAGGGAGCCGGAGCTAATTCCCCAGGTAGAGCTTGATGCACCTGTTGTAAAAACAGTGCAAACCAAGGCCAAGCCGGTATCGCCTTCGGTGGAACCTGTAAAATCTATAGAAACTCCAGTAAAGGCTGTTGCAGTTCCTCAAAGGCCTATAGAGACTCTAGCAAAGCCTGTTGCAGTTCCTCAAAGTCCTATAGAGACTCCGGTAAAGTCTGTAACGTTACCGGCAAAATCAGTAGGGGAGACTTCCATATCCGTAAGTGAGATTCAGGAAAAGAAAACCTCCTATATAGAAAGCAAACCGTCTGAGGCATTTGCGCTTGAAGATAATGATAAACTTCACTACTTCCTGGAAAAAATGAGGGAGCGGGTATACGAAAAACACGCCCAGGAGAAAGCTATAAAATCTCAGGAGGAAGAAGTATCCCTAGATGAGCCTCTGACCAATGAAAAGCCAGAGATAATCCCAGAGTCCACACCAGAGCCCCTGCCTGAGATTTCTCAGACAGGAGAGCAATTAAATCTCTTTGAGGAGCGTCTGATTTCTAAAAAGGCTATGAAAGAATATAAGATTATCGGCCAAGCCTTTGATACTTATTGGATTGTGGAGTTTAAAGATAATCTCTATATTATTGATCAGCATGCTGCCCACGAGCGAGTTCTCTATGAGCGGACCCTAAAAAGCATGAAGACTAGAGAGTATACTTCCCAGATGATCTCGCCTCCTATTATTTTAAATCTGTCTATGCAGGAGGCAGAACTTTTAAAGACATACATGGATCAATTTACCAGGATTGGCTTTGAATTTGAAGAATTTGGAGAAGACTCTTATGCTGTAAGGGCTGTACCAGACAATTTATTTAGCATTGCTAAAAAGGATCTTCTCATGCAAATGTTAGATAATTTGTCTTCAGACGTAGCGCGAAATGCTACCCCGGACCTTATTGATGAGAAGATTGCTTCTATGTCTTGTAAGGCAGCGGTTAAGGGAAATATGCGACTTTCCATAGAAGAAATTGATACTCTGATTGCAGAACTCTTGGAACTAGACAACCCCTATCATTGCCCCCATGGGCGCCCTACTATTATTGCCATGAGTAAGAGGGAACTGGAAAAGAAATTTAAGAGGATTGTATAAATGCAGAAAAAACCATTAGTAGTACTAACAGGGCCTACGGCCGTGGGGAAGACAAAGGCTTCCATTGAACTGGCAAAATCCATAGGTGGAGAAATCATTTCTGCAGATTCTATGCAGGTTTATCGGTATATGGATATTGGATCTGCAAAGATTAGCAAAGAAGAGATGGATGGAATCCCTCACTACCTGGTAGATGTTTTAGATCCAAGGGAGGAATTTCATGTTGTAAAATTTCAGGAAATGGCAAAAAAAGCTATGGAAGAAATTTATAGCCATGGACATATTCCAATTGTAGTGGGAGGTACCGGGTTTTATATTCAGGCCCTTCTCTATGATATTGATTTTACCAGTAATGAAGAGGATTCCAGTATCCGGAAAGAACTGGAAGCTTTTGCCGATAACCATGGACTAGAAGCCCTTCATGACCGCCTTAGAAAGGTGGATCCAAAATCTGCAGAAAGCATTCATGCTAACAATAAAAAGCGGGTGATTCGAGCTTTGGAATTTTTTGAGCAAACCGGAAGACCTATTTCAGAACATAACGAAACAGAAAGAGCCAAAGAATCTCCCTATGATTTTCGATATTTTGTGCTGACAGATGACAGGCAAAAGTTATACAATCGAATTGATAGAAGAGTTGACCTTATGATAGAAAATGGTTTGGTAGCAGAAGTTTCTAAACTAAAAGAGATGGGTTGTACTAAGGATATGGTCTCTATGCAGGGCTTGGGCTACAAAGAAATCCTGGAATACCTGGAGGGAACTATCTCATTAGAGGAAGCGATTTATAAGATCAAACGTGACACCAGACATTTTGCCAAACGCCAGCTTACCTGGTTTCGAAGAGAACGGCAGGTGATTTGGTTAAACAAAGAGACCTATCAGAACGAAACAGCACTTATTGAGGATATGATAAAGAAGACGGAGGGGTTAAGATGCTTGTACGATTCAAACGAGGTTCAAAATTTGTAAAACGCCTAAATACCCTTATGGGGATTTATGAGACCAGTATGGATACCAGAGCCACTTACAGGGAGCTTTTAAAATTAGAAGCCCTTGTAAAGACCCAAGGGGAGCGGGCTCTTTATGATCTAAACCGAGCATCTCTTTTATATGATTTAAAACATTACAGGGAGGCTTCCGATATTATTTTGGAAATTCCTTCCCTAAATCCAGAATTTGATGCAAAGTGTGCCATAGTAAAAACGAAGATCATGGAAGCTTTGTAGGAAGATACGTTAGGAGAAAATGATATGCCAGATATGCATAATATTTATAGAGAAATTGGAATTCGAAGAAGTGTTCTTGACTTTGGAAACCAAATTGAAACATCTCTAAAAGAGCGGTTTGCTGCTATCGATGAGATGGCAGAGTACAACCAGTTGAAGGTAATTCGCGCTATGCAGGAAAACCGAGTGAATGTTTCCTGCTTTAACTATGTCAGCGGCTATGGCTATGACGATCACGGAAGAGATACCTTAGAAAAAGTATATGCTTCAATTTTTCATACAGAAGCAGCCCTGGTGCGCCCCCAGATTACCTGCGGGACCCACGCCCTTTCCCTGGCTTTGGCAGCCAATTTAAGACCTGGGGATGAACTGATATCTATTGCCGGAAAACCCTATGACACCTTAGAAGAAGTCATTGGAATCAGACCTTCCAATGGATCTCTTACTGAATACGGAGTCAGCTATAAGCAGGTAGACCTTTTGCCAGATGGATCCTTTGATTTTGAAGGGATTGAAAATACTTTGTCAGAAAAGACCAAACTGGTGACCATTCAGCGGTCCAAGGGATATCAGACCAGGCCAAGTTTTTCAGTGGCCCAGATTGGGGAGGCAATTTCCTTTGTGAAATCCTTAGGTCTTAATATTATCTGTATGGTAGATAATTGCTACGGAGAATTTGTAGAAGAAATAGAGCCTAGTGATGTAGGGGCCGATCTAGTAGTTGGGTCCCTTATTAAGAATCCAGGTGGAGGGCTTGCTCCTATCGGAGGCTATATTGCAGGAAGAGAAGATTTGATTGAAAATTGCGGTTATCGTCTAACATCTCCAGGACTTGGAAGAGAAGTAGGAGCCTCCCTAGATGTGATGCGGTCCTTCTATCAGGGACTTTTCCTTGCTCCTACAGTGGTAGCGTCTGCCTTGAAGGGCGCTATTTTTGCCGCAAATATTTATGAAAAGTTAGGCTACCCTGTTGTTCCTAATGGATCCGAGAGCCGCCATGACATTATTCAGGCTGTGGAGTTTGGAAAACCAGAGGGAGTAATCGCTTTTTGTAAGGGAATTCAGGCAGCAGCTCCAGTGGACTCCTATGTAACACCAGAGCCATGGCCAATGCCAGGATATGACAGCAATGTTATTATGGCAGCAGGAGCCTTTGTCCAGGGATCCTCCATTGAATTAAGTGCCGATGGCCCTATTAAAGAACCCTATGCTGTTTACTTCCAGGGAGGTCTTACAGCACCCCATGCAAAACTTGGAATATTAATGTCCCTGGAGTATTTGATTCGTGACGGCGTAATCAATGAAGAACAACTATATAGATAAATCACTTAGTATGGAAGATAAATACTTATGAAGAAGATTGTGATCCTTGGAGGGGGAGCCTCTGGAATGGTGGCAGCTATTGAAGCTGCAAGAACCAATAGAGAAGCACAAATTTATATTTTAGAGCAAAAAGATGCCTTAGGGAAAAAACTATTAGCCACCGGAAATGGTCGCTGTAATCTTACTAATGAGAATATGAGCCCCTCTTTTTTTCGGAGTGATCATAATGCAATTGTTCCTCAAATTCTTGAGAGATTTGACTACAAAGATACCCTTGGATTTTTTGCTGAATTAGGCCTTATGACAAAATCCAGAGAAGGCTATATTTATCCTAGATCTGACCAGGCCCAGACTCTTGTAAATCTTTTAATAGGGGAAGTAAAAAATCAAAAGGTGATTATTAAAACAGGGACCAAGGCCTTAAAAGTTAGGCATAAAAATAATGTTTTTGAGATTCAGACAGAAAAAGAAGTCTTAAAAGCAGATGCCTTGATTTTGTCTTGTGGTGGAAAGGCTCAACCGGAATTAGGATCTGATGGAAGTAGTTATGAATTTGCCAAGTCCCTGGGGCATCACCTTTCCCCGGTAGTGCCTTCTTTAGTTCCCTTAAAAGTAAAGAATTTTTCGTTTAAAAAGGCTTCCGGAGTTCGGGCTCAGGCAAAAGTGTCTGCTCTGATCAAGGGACAATGTGTGGCCAGTGATACAGGAGAATTGCAAATAACGGCCTATGGCCTATCTGGAATTCCTATTTTTCAGATTAGCAGATATGTGGCAAAAGCCCTTTATGAAGAGATTGCTGTCAAAGTAGCTGTGGATTTTCTTCCGGAACTTAGCTATGAGGATTTCTATTTATGGATTCATCAGCAAACAAAGTCCAGGGGGGATCATACCCTGGTTGCTTTCTTGACAGGAATTTTTAACGGAAAATTAGTGACAGAATTCTTAAAAAAATCTCATTTACCCGGAGGGATCCCTATTCAGGATTTAAAGAAATCCCAGTGGGATAAATTAATTGCTACCATAAAAAATCAGGAATTTCTCATAGAAGATACTATGGGATTTCAAAGAGCCCAGGTTTGTGCCGGAGGAGTTCTAACTACAGAAGTTTCGCCTCTTAACCTAGAGTCAAACTATATTAAAAATCTTTACCTTACCGGAGAACTTTTAGACGTTGATGGAATTTGCGGAGGTTACAATCTTCAGTGGGCCTTTGCAACGGGATACCTGGCAGGAAAGGAAGCAGCGAAATGATTCAAATCAGCCAATTGAAACTAGATATTCACCATAGTAAAAAAGATCTGGAAAAGAAAATATTAAAAACTTTGCGCATTCCTGAGAATCAGCTTATTTCTTATGAGATTAAAAAACAGTCCATAGATGCAAGAAAAAAGCCCCAGCTTTTTTATGTCTATACCCTTGCTGTAAAGGCAAAGCAGGAAATTCAACTTGTAAAAAAATGTAAAAACACCAATGTAAGGTATGTGGAAGCACCTGTAACTTACGAATTTACTCCCAGTGGCTGTGAAGAATTAAAACATCGCCCTGTGATTATTGGCACTGGCCCCGCAGGGCTTTTTTGCGGATATTTTTTGGCTATAAATGGCTTTCGACCCATCTTATTAGAGAGAGGCCTGGATGTTGACTCTAGACAAAAAGATGTGGAAAAATTTTGGAATACAGGAAGCCTATCTTTAAATTCTAATGTACAATTTGGAGAGGGGGGAGCAGGGACCTTTTCCGATGGGAAACTAAATACCTTGGTCAATGATCCCAAAGGAAGAAATCAAAAAATTTTGGAGTTTTTTGTGGAGGCTGGGGCAGACCCTGCCATCCTCTACCAGCAAAAACCTCACGTAGGTACGGATGTTCTGGCTAAGATCGTAAAAAAAATTCGAAAAGATATTATCTCCCAGGGGGGAGAAGTGAAATTCCATTCCCAGGTGACGGATTTTATTATTAACGAAGAAACACCGGGAAAGCTATCTAGGCTTCAAGTAACAGATACCTTGTCTGGAGAGGTTTGGGAATTGGATACGGAAGCCACTGTTCTTGCCATTGGCCACAGTGCTAGAGATACTTTTGAAATGTTACTAAAACACAAAATCCCAATGGAGCAGAAATCCTTTGCAGTAGGAGTGCGAGTTGAACACCCCCAGAATATGATCAATGAGTCTCAGTACGGGCCAGGGCATGAGGATCTTCCGGCAGCAGCCTACAAGCTTTCGACCAAGGCTTCCAATGGCCGGGGAGTGTATACTTTCTGTATGTGTCCGGGAGGTTACGTGGTAAATGCATCCTCTGAAAAGGGGAGATTGGCTGTCAATGGTATGAGCTACCACAAACGAGATGGGGAAAATGCCAACAGCGCTGTGATTGCCACAGTGACCCCAAAAGATTTTCCTGGAGATGGCGTCCTTTCCGGATTAGAATTTCAAAGACACTTGGAGGAGAAGGCCTTCGAAATCGGAAAGGGAAATATTCCCGTGCAACGTTTTGGCGATTTTTGCAAAAATAAGGCCACAGATCCAGAAAAAGAAAGGGAAGGATCCTTGCAGCCTCAGATGAAGGGGGCCTACCTTTGGACTAATGTCCGAAGCATTTTCCCGGAAGAAATCGGAGATGCCCTACAAGAGGGAATCCTAGCTTTCGATAAAAAGATTGCAGGATATGGAAGAGAGGATGCTCTGGTTTCAGGGGTAGAAAGCAGGACCTCATCTCCGGTGCGAATTACAAGAAATGAAAATTTCTTAAGTTCGGTAGCCGGCTTATATCCCTGTGGGGAAGGAGCAGGCTATGCCGGAGGAATTACTTCCGCAGCCATGGATGGAATAAAAGTGGCAGAGGCCATTATGTGTCGCTACAAAAAAATGTGATGATTTTGTTAAATTTTCATTCTAACCCAATACGTCTGTACACGTTTTGGCAAATGTGATAAAATATACGCTGTTAAAAACGAGGAGGAGTTTATAATTTATGAAAGGAACAGGAAGTAAAAACGCCTGGGCTTTATTTTTGATGCTTTTGGCAGGAATTGTCATTGGCGGATTTATTGGTACACTTACCAAGGATGTATCAGCATTAAACTGGTTATCCTATGGTCAGTCCTTTGGATTAAACGATCCCATTGTCCTAGATCTTGGAGTTTTAGTTTTAACCTTCGGACTTTCTATCAATATCAGCATCGCCAGCATCATAGGGGTTGTTCTGGCTATTATCATTTATCGTTTCTTATAAATTCTTAAGATGTCATACGAATCTGTGGATTAAATGAACCAAACAACTACAATCAAGGCGTTGCCTATAGAGGAACGTCCATATGAAAAATGTCTGCAAAAAGGAGCTGCTTCCTTAACCAACGAAGAGCTATTGGCGGTGTTGTTGCGTACTGGAACTAGGGGCGAGAATGCTTTGGAACTTTCCAGGCGCATTCTTTATAATGCCGGAGAATCTGGGCTTCTTGCCATTCACCAGTTTAACCTAAACAGACTTTTGAAAATCAAAGGAATCGGCAAGGTGAAGGCAGTTCAGATTTCCTGTATCTCTGAATTAGCAAAACGCTTAGCAAAAACCACCTACTCGGATTCTATTTGCTTTACGGACCCGGAGACCATTGCAAATTATTATATGGAAGAAATGCGTCACGAAAAGCAAGAGATTATGAAGCTTTTGATGTTGAATTCCAAAACCAAATTAATTGGAGAGACCAACATTTCAAAGGGAACCGTTAACGCCTCCTTAATTACACCGAGAGAATTATTTATTGAAGCATTACAAAAAAATGCAGTTTCCATTATTATTTTACATAACCATCCCAGTGGTGACCCAACTCCCAGCAGGGAAGATGTACTGGTTACTAAAAGGATTCGTGAAGCAAGCCTACTTATCGGAATCGATCTTTTAGATCATGTAGTGATTGGAGATAATTGCTACATTAGTTTTCGGGAAGAGGGGATGCTGGAGAAAGGATTATAATAAATGGCTAAGAATATTTATGGAATTGATCTGGGATCCTATGAGATCAAAGTTTATGATAAAAATGAAAACACCTTTTGGAAGGAAAAAGATGCCATTGCCATTAAAGATAAGACGGATATTTTGGCAGTGGGGGACGAAGCCTACGATATGTATGAGCGAACTCCTGGGAGCATCGAAGTAGCATTTCCCATGGAAGAAGGGGTTATTTCAAGATTTAATGACATGCAATATCTTTTGCAAAGCCTTTTGAAAAAAGGCAGAAGATATTCTAGAGGTGCAGAGTATGTAATTGCTGTGCCCACGGACATTACCGAAGTTCAAAAGAAGGCTTTCTTTGATCTGGTAGTTCACTCCAATGCCAAGGCAAGGGAAATTAATATTGTAGAACGTTCTATTGCAGATGCCATAGGCCTCAACTTAGATGTTCAAAACACCAAAGGCGTTATTATTGTAAACTTTGGTGGAGAAACTATAGAGCAGTCCGTAGTTGCAGAAGGTGGTCTAGTCTATAATAAGCTTTTAAAGTTCGGCGGCGTTAGTTTTGACAGGGCTATTGTAAATTTGGTGCGAAACACCCATGATTTCCTAATTGGCATGCATACAGCAGAAAAATTAAGAAAGGATTTTGGTGTACTTACCAGCGAATCCGATGAAGTACAGACTGTTTCCGGACGGGATCTTATTACAGGGGTTCCTATGCAAAAGACCATTTCCATTAATTTGGTAAGAACTGCCATGAAGGAGCCTTTACTAGAATGTGTGGCAGGAATTCAATCCCTTCTTGGGAGAATTCCCCCAGAAGTTCGAAAAGCCATTCATGAGAATGGGATTTTTCTAACTGGTGGTGTGGCCCATACAGCTGGATTGGAGACTTATATAGAAGGGTCCACCGGAATTAAAACCAGAACTTCTGTGGAACCAGATATTTGCTCTGTAATAGGGCTGAAAAAAATTATGGAATCAAAAGAATTAAAGAAACTTGCTTACTCAATGGTAGAAGAAAATTATAGGTGGATGAGATAGTATGAAAATCAAGAATCAGGCAACTCTTCCAAGTAAATATTGGTTACTCCTTGTAGTGATCCTCTGTGTCCTTTTAGGTGGGATCTGGAAGGTGACTGGCGGCGGAGGTCCTCTAGGTTTTATTGCCAATTATACCGTAATTCCCATGCAAAAAGGAATTGCCTATGTAGGTCAGTATATTAGTGACATATCTGATAATCTCAAAACCATGGAAGAGATGAAGGCGGAAAATGAGGAACTTCAATCAAAAGTAGACGAACTTACCATTGATAACACAAGATTAAATCAAGAGCAATATGAATTGGAGCGTTTAAGAGACTTATATAAACTAGATGCCAATTATGCGGATTATGAAAAAATTGGGGCTCGGGTTATTGCCAATAACGGAAGTAACTGGTTTGATGATTTTACCATCGATAAGGGAAGCAAGGATGGTGTCAAAATCAATTCCAACGTATTGGCTGGAAGTGGTTTGGCCGGAATTGTAACAGAAGTAGGGCCAAACTATGCAAGAGTTAGGTCCGTCATCGATGATTCCAGCAATATCAGCGGTATGATGCTTTCAACCTCTGACACTTGCATTGTTCAGGGAGACTTACAGTTAATGGATGATGGAAAAATCCGTTTTGAGAAACTTGCCAACAATGACAATGAAATTCAGGTAGGGGAGCAGGTAGTAACCTCCCATGTCAGCAACCGATATCTCCAGGGACTTTTAATTGGATACGTCAGCGAGATTAATGTGGATTCCAACAATCTTACAAGGTCTGGCTATATTACCCCGGCAGTAGATTTCACAAATATACAGGAAGTTTTAGTAATTACAACCACCAAAGAGGATATTACAGAAACTTCCGAATAACAAAAAGGAGGTTCTATGAAAAGAAGAATTGTTACATTTCTTATGATAGTCGTTAGCTTTTTGTTGCAGTGTACCCTATTTACGAAAATTGCCCCAGGTTCTATCAAACCTAATCTACTATTGATCCTAACCTGTTCCTTAGGACTTATGAGAGGCCGTAAACATGGAATGTTTGTAGGTCTATTTTCTGGCCTTTTTGCCGACCTATTTTGGGGCAGTGTTCTTGGATATTCCATGCTGATTTATGCAGTTCTTGGATATTTAAACGGAAGCTTCCGTCAAATGTTTTTTGATGAAGATATAAAATTACCCATTGTCCTTATTGCAGTAAGCGATTTTTTGTTTGGCGTGATCAACTATACCTGCCTGTATATGCTTCAGGGAACCTTTGCATTTGGATATTATCTGATTCATACTATCATGCCGGAATTAGTTTATACGGTTTTGATCACCCTGGCCATGTATCAGATTATTTTACAGATTAACCGTCGACTAGAAGCGGAAGAACAAAGGAGTGCAAGTAAATTTGTCTAAATTATGGAAGCGTTTTAAAGACGCTGTATCGGAAGTATTAAAATCGAGAATATTTGTTGTAATAGTGGTCTTTTGTATTCTTTCCGCAATTTTAGTCCAACGAGTTTTTTATTTGCAGATTGTGAAAGGCCAGTCCTATGCCCAGGATTATAAGCTGCAGATTCAAAAAACCAGAACTGTATCTGGAACCCGGGGAAACATTTATGACCGGAACGGAAATCTTTTAGCTTACAATGCCCTGGCTTATTCTGTAACCATTGAGGATACAGGAGAATACGATACCATTGCCAAAAAAAATAAAGAACTTAATAAAGTTATTTCCTCTGTCATTGATATTGTAGAGTCCAACGGAGATTCCATTATAAATAGTTTTGGTATTATTTTAGATAATAATAATGAATATAAATTCTCCAGTGAAAATAAGACTACCAGACTTCGTTTTATTGCAGACGTATATGGGAAGCAAACCATTGACGAGCTGAGTAAGAAGCAATCCAATATTACGGCTCAGGGATTAATTGATTATCTGTGTACAGACGATACCTATGGATATGGTCTCAATCAAGAAAAGATGGACCGATCTGAAATTTTAAAAATGATCAATGTCCGCTATGCTTTATCTTTGAATAGTTATCAAAAATATATTACCACCACCATTGCAGAAGATGTCAGCGATGAAACAGTGGCAGATATTATGGAAAACTCAGATACTCTTACAGGCATTAGTATTGAGGAAGAATCTTTGCGGCGCTATAATGATAGCTATTGCTTTGCTAATCTTATAGGATATACCGGAAAGATTTCCCAGGAAGAGTATGATGCCCTGACTAAAGAAGAGCAGGAAGAATATACCATGACTGCTACCGTAGGAAAATCAGGCCTAGAGCAGGTAATGGATAAGGAGCTTCAGGGTAAGAACGGTGAGGAGAAGCTTTACGTTGATAGTGTAGGTAAGGTCATAGATACCGTAAAAGGAGATGACCCGGAAGCTGGAAATGATGTGTATCTTACCATTGATGCCAATCTGCAAAAAGTGGCCTATCACGTAATCGAGCAGGAATTGGCCGGAGTTATTCTAGCTAAAATGACTTCTGATTTAGATTTTGATAAAACCTCTGTTTCCGACGGATCTGACGTAAAGATTGCGGTGGGAGATGTCTACGATGCTTTTATTGATAATGAAATCGTGGATATGAGCCATTTCTCTGAAAGCGATGCAAAGACAGCAGAACAGGAAGTGGCAGCTATTTTCCAGAACAAAAAAGAGTCTGTAATGAATACCGTGATTTCTTCTCTGGAGGATTCCACAAGTGCAGCCTATAAGGATCAACCTAGAGAAATGCAAGCTTACTTAAATTATCTGGTGACAGATCTTTTAACCAGCGAGACCGGAATTCTTATGAGTGATGCCATTGACACTACTGACGATACCTATGTAGCATGGACCACTGACGAATCCATTAATGCCTACAGTTATCTCACCTATGCCATTTCAAAGAATTGGGTCGATACCTCCCAGCTTAAAGATTATGTATCTTCTAAGGGAAGCTATTCAGATTCCAGCGAGACCTACGAAGCACTGGTTAACTACATAAAAGATGAAATAAAAACAGGTGATAATTTTGATAAGCTAATCTACAAATATATGTTTAAAAACGGAGAAGTTACCGGAAGACAGATTTGTATGATTCTCTATGAGCAGGGAATTTTAGATCAAGATGATGAAACTTATAATAACTTAAATTCTGGCAAGCTAGCAGCCTATGATTTTATCACAAGTAAGATTAGCTCTTTGGAGATTACTCCTGGACAGTTAGGATTAGAGCCTTGTACCGGATCTTTTGTAATGACCGATTCTACCTCCGGAGAAGTATTAGCTTGCGTATCCTACCCAGGATATGACAATAATCGTCTGGCAAATAATATGGATTCTGACTACTATAATCTATTGGTTACAGATTCTTCCAGACCATTTTATAATAATGCCACTCAGGAAAGAACAGCTCCCGGATCTACCTACAAGCCTCTGACAGCTATTGTAGGCTTAACAGAGGGCGTGATTTCTCTGGATTCCACTATTGATTGTAGCGGTATCTTTACCTCGGTAGAACCCAATCCCAAATGTTGGATTTACCCAAGTGGACATGGTTCTCAGGATGTAGTTTCCGCAATACAGAATTCTTGTAACGTCTTCTTCTATCAGGTAGGGTGGAATCTTAGCCAGGAAGAAGTACAGACTACAGACGAAGATGGAAAGGCCATCACCACTACCCAGTACAATAGTGAGCTTGGATTATCCAAGATGAAAAAATATGCAGAAAAGTTTGGTTTAGGTGATACCAGTGGAATAGAGATTCCTGAATCTCAACCACAGATTTCCGATGATTCTTCCGTTCCATCTGCTATTGGACAAGGTACCAACAACTACACCGTCAGTCAGCTAGCAAGATATGCTACTGCATTGGCAAATTCAGGAACTGTTTATAATTTAAGTCTCTTAGATAAAGTGACAGACACTGATGGAAATGTGGTAAAAGATTACACTCCTGAGGTAAAAAATACCATTGAGGATGTGAAGGCTTCTACTTGGAATGCCGTTCATCAGGGAATGCGACAGGTAATTACCGTTGCAGATGCAACTTACTTCCCAAATCTCAATTCCAGTGACGTGGAAGTTTATGGAAAGACAGGTACCGCCCAGGAAAGCGAGACCAGTCCTGACCATGCACTCTTTATCGGCTTTGCCAACCAGAACAATACAAAGCAGATTGCCTTTGCCACTCGTATTGCAAATGGTTACACCTCTGTTTATACCTGTCAGATAGGAAATGATATTTTAGAGTATTTTTATGGATTGTCCAGTGAAAGTAATGTTGTTACGGGAACCGCTGCAAGTATTACTTCTACTTCTAGCTCTCATGATTAGTTATTGTCTAATTCTAGAGCTTGATCTTTCATAATTTAAGGAGAAGAATGATGCGATTATTTAAATCATTTACCAGGCCTTATCAATTGAAAAATTATAAATTTGGATTAGTCATCTCAGTATTGGCGCTTTCTATTTTGGGAGTTTTTGTAGTAGGAAGTGCCAAGGAAATCTATCAATCCAGACAGATTATGGGAGTCATCATTGGTTTGGTACTAATGATCATTGTTTCTTTAGTAGATTACATGTGGCTTCTGAGCTTTTATTGGACCTTCTACGGCATTACCATTTTAAGTTTGGTAGCTGTATTGGTGATTGGTACAGAAGCAAATGGTGCTACCAGATGGATTGACCTTGGATTTACTACTTTTCAACCTTCTGAGCTCGCTAAAATTCTTCTAATTTTGTTCTTTTCAAAATTTTTGATGGAACATGAGGATGATGTAAATGATGCCTGGACCATTATAAAATATGCCATATTGTGTGGAGTCCCCTTGGCCCTGATTATTGCGGAACCAAACCTTTCCACCACAATCTGTACCGCTTTAGTTCTATGCTTACTTATTTATGTTGCGGGATTAAGCTATAAGTTTATTGGAACCGTGCTTTTGATTTTAATCCCCTGTGCAGTGATTTTCTTGAGTATCGTAGTGCAGCCTAATCAGCCTTTTTTGCATGATTATCAGCAAAAGCGAATCTTAGCATTTATTGAGCCGGAAAAATATTCTTCCGATGAAGGTTATCAGCAGAAGAACTCTGTCATGGCTATAGGTTCCGGACAATTAACCGGAAAAGGATTAAAAAATAACACCACAACCTCTGTTAAAAATGGTAATTTTATTTCTGAGCCACAAACCGATTTTATTTTTGCAATCATCGGAGAAGAACTTGGATTTGTAGGAAGTTGTATAGTTATTGCTTTAATATTGTTGATTGTGATACAATGTGTTTTGATAGGAATTCGAGCCAGGGATTTATCCGGGAGGATTATCGCCTGCGGGGTGGGAGGCCTTATAGGCTTCCAAAGTTTTATTAATATCGGTGTGTCAACTCAGATTTTGCCTAATACCGGTGTCCCATTGCCCTTTGTAAGTTACGGACTAACCTCGCTGGTCAGCTTATTTATTGGTATCGGATTCGTTTTAAATGTTGGATTGCAACAAAAATAATAACGGATAAAGGAGAGTGGAGAAGGATGAATATCGGTTTGATCGCACATGATTCTAAAAAAACATTGATGCAAAACTTCTGCATCGCTTATCGTGGCATCCTAAGCAAACACGAATTGTTTGCCACAGGAACAACCGGACGTCTTATTGAGGAGGTTACAAACCTTAATATACATAAATATTTGGCAGGTCACCTAGGCGGTAATCAGCAGCTGGGAGCTCAGATTGCCCAGAATGATATAGATGCACTTATTTTCCTTAGGGAACCTAATAATCCCAAGCCTCATGAACCCGATGTCAATGACGTGGTTCGCCTTTGTGATACCTACAATATACCTATGGCTACCAACTTGGCCACCGCTGAGATCATTATATTAGCATTAGATAGAGGGGATTTGGATTGGCGTGAAATGTACCGATAAAAGGAAAAACAGGGGGAGAAGACGAAGAAGAAGGAAGAATTCTTCTGGTAAAAAGCTAGGTTTATCCATAATTGTTATAGCTTTACTGGCAGTCAGTGGGTTGATTTATGTAAATCACACGAAAGAATATCAGGAAGTGGTACGAGTTTATGAGAGTAGCACTTATAATACGTCTGTCTATACAGGCCGTTCTCTTACTACAGGTTATTGTATTACCGATACGGATGTGGATTTTGATGGAGAGCCTGATGGATATGACTTTACAGGAGCTGCGATCTTTGATGTAGATAATAGCAAAGTTTTATATGCTAACAATGTTTTTGAACAGCTATATCCTGCCAGCACCACAAAGATTTTAACGGCGTTGCTTGCCATTGAGAATGGCAATTTAAGTGATGTAGTTACCGTTCCTTCTGAGACGGCGGCAGATGCCTTTGCAGCAGATGAATCAACTTGTGGCTTGCAGGAAGGAGATCAACTGACTTTAGAGGATCTTATGTATGGAATGCTTCTTGAGTCTGGAAATGATAATGCTGCCACCATTGCTTATTACATTGCTGGTAGTACGTCTGAATTTGCAGACATGATGAATGAGAGGGCGGCTAAGCTTTATGCAACAAATTCTCATTTTGTAAATTCCAATGGATTACATGATGAATCCCATTATACTACGGTTTATGATCTCTATTTGGTTTTCAATGAGTGTATCAAGCATCAGGAATTTCTTGATATTATTAACACCGAGTCTTATACTGTGACTATTACAAATGCTGACGGATCCACAAGAACAGATGAATGGATTCCTAGTAACTGGTATCAATCTGGATTAGTAGATACGCCGGAGAATATGACCGTTGTAGGAGGTAAGACAGGTACCACTGATGAGGCAGGAAGTTGTTTGATCCTTCTTGTGAAAGATGAATCGGATCATTCCTATATTACAATTGTTATGGGAGCTTCCACTAAGAGTATCCTGTACAATGATATGACAACCATGATTGAAGCAATTCCTACATTAACAACTAATTAAATGTAAGCACAAAAGGGATGCCTTTCAAAGCATTCCTTTTTTAAAATCTTTAGAATTTTTAGAATCAGAATAAGGGGATTTTTTTGTGAGTAAGAAAAACAATTCTAACATTCAAGTTTATCATAAGAGAGTTCATTTTAATGTGGGAATGATTATATTCGGAGTTATCTTCATTTATCTCTTAGTTACAATTCTTGCCTATATTACCAGCAACCGAGTAACAGCTTATGAAGTACGAGATGGTTCCATTCTAAAAGATCAAACCTATACGGGCTTGATTATAAGAAACGAAACTGTGGTAAATGCCGAAGCGGATGGCTATATTAATTTTTTCGCATTGGAAGGAAGTAAGGTAGGTGCTCAAACCTGTGTATATACTTTATCGGATGAAGCCTTAAATTTAGATAGTAATAGCAGTGCAGATACGGAAACCCTTACTGCAGATCAGCAAAGTGTCATCTATTCTAAAATTCAATCCTATAATGACAATTACAATTCCAATCGATTTTCTGATGTCTATTCTTTAAAAGACAACATTAACAATGCCTTGTCAGGACAGAGTAGTAAAAGCAAGCAAAATCAATTAGCAGACCTTTCCGCAGATAGTTCGGTAAAAACCTATAATGCTTCCTCAGATGGCATTATTTTGTACACTGTAGATGGATTTGAAGGGGTCACAGCTGATACCGTTACAGAAGCTATGATTGAAAAAGAAGGCTATAAGAGTACAAGCTTGCAGGACGATACTCAGGTTACTTCTGGAACTGCCATATACAAGGTAGTAACAGACAATAACTGGTCCATCGCTATTGTAATTTCCCAGGATACGGCCAAAGAATTAACCGATGTTACCAGTGTGAAGGTGCAATTTCCAGATACCTCAGAAACTTTTTATGCTACAGTAGACCTAAAGAAGGATGGTAATACCAACATAGCTATTTTATCCTTTGATAATTCTATGGTTCAATATGCCACTAGCCGCTATGCTGATATTGAGCTTATTACCACCGATGAATCTGGCCTTAAAATTCCTGAGTCCTCTGTTACAGAAAAGACTTTTTATACTGTTCCTAAGGATTATATTACCCAGGGAGGAAATAGCAGTTCCACAGGGGTTTTGGTAGACAATGGAACAGACAGTGCCCAATTTGTCAGCACCAATATTTATTATTTAGACAGTGATACCAATATGGTTTATCTTAGTACAGATGATTTAAATAAAAACGCCAGCTTAAAGATGGCTGACTCTACAGATACCTATACCGTATCAGAAACCGCAACATTAAAAGGAGTTTATAATATTAATAAAGGTTATGCAGAGTTTAAGCCTGTTACCATCTTATGCGAAAGCGATGGTTATTATATTGTAGAATCTGACAGTGTTTACGGAATCGTAAACTACGATCGTATTGCTCTACAGGGGTCTTCTGTAAAAGAAGACGAGATTGTTTTTTAAGAAGCAGTTGTAAAAGAGTAAAAAATTATATTTAAATAAAAAGCAAAAGAAATCGAGGTATTAAAAATGCTAAAAGAAAATTTGGCTCAGGTAGAAGAAAATATTAAAAAAGCTTGTGAGCATGCCGGCCGTGACCGCCAAGAAGTAACCTTAATTGCTGTTAGCAAGACCAAGCCTGTAGAGATGCTTCAAGAAATTTATGACGAGGGAATTCGTGTCTTTGGCGAAAATAAGGTTCAAGAATTAGTAGATAAGTATGAAGTGTTACCAAAAGATATTAAATGGCAAATGATTGGTCATTTGCAGCGCAATAAAGTAAAATATATCATCGACAAAGTGGATTTGATTCACTCTGTAGATTCCATTCGATTAGCTGAAACCATTGACAAAGAGGCCGAAAAAAAAGGAATTACAGCCAATATCCTAATCGAAGTAAATGTGGCAAAGGAAGATACAAAATTTGGCTTGATGCCGGAGGAAGTAGATGATTTTATTGACCAGCTTGCAAATTACAAGCATATTCAGGTAAAAGGGCTAATGACAATCGCACCATTTGTGTCAGATCCCGAGGAAAATCGACCAATTTTCGCAAGATTACGCGAATTATCTGTTGACATAGGAAAGAAAAACGTTGATAATATTAACATGAGTGTTTTGTCTATGGGTATGACGAATGATTACCAGGTTGCCATAGAAGAGGGTGCTACGATGGTTCGAGTTGGAACCGGTATTTTTGGTGCACGGGATTATGCTCTAGTATAAATATAAGATGGGAGATATTTAGAATGGGAGTATTAGATAAGTTTCTTGATATCATAAAGCTGAACGATGATGAAGATTACGATGATGATTTCTTCGATGATGAATATGATGATGAAGTAGAAGAGAAGTCTGTAGCTAGTAAGCTAGGTGGACTTTTTGGTGGAAAGTCTTCTAAGTCTGAGGCCGTTGCTGAAGATGAAGAGGAGTTCGAAGCGCCATCTTCATCTAAATCATCAAGATTTAACAATAAAGTAACTCCAATGAGACCTGCAACTTCTACCCGTAGAAGCCCAGTAAATATGGAAGTATGTGTTATCAAACCCACCGCAGTAGACGATGGTAGGGAGATTACCGAGACCTTACTTAGTGGAAGAACTGTTATCCTCAATTTGGAAGGCTTAGATCTTGAGATTGCTCAGAGAATTATAGATTTTACTTGTGGTGCAGCTTTTGCCATCAATGGTAATTTACAGAAGATTTCCAATTATATTTTCCTTGTAACACCAACGAACGTAGATATTTCTGGTGATTTACAGGATTTGTTGAACACTTCTTTTAATGAGTCATCCATGACATCTAGATACTAATTTTAAAGAAGCATAAATTAAATTTTTACAGAGCATCAGCAAATCATTTGGTTGATGCTCTTTCTTTATCTTATTTGCCAGATTGTTGCTAATATATGCAGGAAATGTAACTAACAGATACATGAAGATCAGTTACTGTATATTATGTATAATTTAAGGAGAATGTCCTATGAAAAACAAACGAATAAAAAACTATATACTGGCTGTCCTTGCAGTTTTTTTCTTAGTTTTATTAGACCAATACACCAAGTATTTAGCAGTTCTTAATCTTAAGGGGAAGGATCCCTTTGTAATTCTAAAAAATATTTTTCAACTGGAATATTTAGAAAATTCAGGTGCAGCTTTTGGAATCCTTCAGAATCAAAGAATCTTTTTTTATCTGTGCGCTATTCTTATTATATGTCTAGTTGCCTACTTTTATTATAAAGTACCAATGGAAAAAAAATTTTTACCTCTAAGAATCTGTGGGGTCTTTCTCTTATCCGGCGCTTTAGGCAATTTAATCGACCGTGCCAGGCTTAATTATGTGGTTGATTTCTTTTATTTCAAACTAATTGATTTTCCTGTATTTAATGTAGCAGATATCTATGTTACCCTATCAGCCTTTGCCTTAATCCTGCTGATTGGCTTTTATTATAAGGAGACAGATTTTGACAGAATTTTTAGTAGATCATCAAAATAAGGATATTCGTATTGACAAATTTCTTACTGAGAAAATGCCAGACTGTACCAGGTCTTTTCTTCAGAAGCTCATTAAAGAAGGTCAGGTGCAAGTTAATAACCACCCCGTAAAATCTAATTATAAGCTTTCTGTAGATGATGTAATAAGTGTGGATATTCCGGAAATTAAAGATCCGGAAATTCTGGCGGAAAACATTCCTTTGGATATTCTATACGAAGATAAGGATCTTATTATCGTAAATAAAGCTAAGCAAATGGTGGTGCATCCAGCTCCTGGTCATTATAGTGGTACTTTGGTAAATGCCTTAATGTATCATTGTGGAGAAGACTTGTCTGGAATCAACGGGGAATTACGCCCTGGTATCGTTCACAGAATTGATATGGATACCACAGGATCATTAGTAATCTGCAAAAATAATATAGCTCATCAAAGTATTTCAGAACAACTGAAAGTTCACTCCATTAAGCGAGTATATGAGGCCATTGTCCATGGCAATCTAAAGGAGGACACTGGAACAATTCATGCCCCTATAGGAAGACATCCTTTGGACCGAAAAAAAATGAGCACCCATGCAAAAGTATCCAGGGACGCCATTACCCACTATAAAGTCTTACAACGATTTGGAAATTATACCTACATTCAATGCGAATTAGAAACCGGACGCACCCATCAAATCCGAGTCCATATGGCCAGCATTGGCCATCCTATTTTGGGGGATGAAGTTTATGGACCCAAAAAATGCCCATTTTCTTGGTTACAGGGGCAAACCCTTCATGCAAAAACTCTGGGCATTATTCACCCTAGAACGGGAGAATATTTAGAAGTTAATGCGCCTCTGCCTGAATATTTTACAAAATTGCTTGGAATATTGTCGGAAAACAACAAATAGTTCATGTAAATTTAATGAATTTCTCCTACATTTTCCCTGATTTAGTATACTTTTGTTCTGAATTCATGTATAATGTGTACAACAAGAGTAGCAAAAAACTCGAAGAATATACTTTTTACATTTCTATAAAGGAGCGTGAGTGATTATGGCAAAAACAAATACAATTATTACAATCGGACGGCAATTTGGTAGTGGTGGCCATGATATCGGAACAAAACTGGCGGAAGAGTTAAATATCAAATTCTATGATAAAGAAATGTTGGACCGGGCGGCAAAGGAGAGTGGTATTTGCCAGGAACTTTTTGAAAGCAATGACGAGAAGCCTACCAATAGCTTTTTATATTCATTGGTAATGGATACTTATTCTTTCGGTAGCAATTATGCCTCTGGATACTTGGATATGCCCCTGAATCATAAGATTTTTCTGGCACAGTTTGATGCCATTAAAGGAATTGCTACAGAAGGTCCATGTGTCCTCATTGGACGTTGCGCAGACTATGCCTTGGAAGATCGTCCTGATGTGCTCCGAATTTTCATCCGCGCGGACTTAAATGACAGAATCCGAAGAGTAGCCAAACAATTTGATCTTTCCGATGCTAAAGCCAAGGATATGATCATTAAAACAGACAAGAAGCGAGCCGGTTACTATAATTATTATAGTAATAAAAAATGGGGCGACTCCGAAAGCTACGATTTCTGCTTAAATAGTTCCATCTTAGGAATCGAAGGAGCAGTAGATGCCATTAAAGCTTTGATTGAGTTAAAAGAAAAAAATGTTGGTGTTAAACTCTAAGAAATAAACTCTAGAAATAATTTGCAGAGAATCAAGAGCGTGATCATATTAATTAATGTGTTGATAGGATCTTTCAAAGATTCTCTGCAATTTTATTTACTGACAGACATAAGATATATAATATTCTGATATTCATTTCAGCTATTATTTCAGCTTTAAAGAAAATTTTAGGGCTCCCGTAGCTTTACAACTCCAGCAGCCTGCCTACGACGATCCTCATCAATCGCTGCATAATGTTTCTTTGTAGTATTTACATCTTTATGGCCAAGAACATCTGCTACCAAATAAATATCACCGGTTTCCTTATAAAGGGCAGTTCCGTAAGTACTTCGAAGCTTATGAGGGGTAATCTTTTTATTTGGAGTCACCATCTTGGTATATTTCTTAACCATATTCTCAACTGATTGAACCCCCATACGTTTCCGTTGGGTTGATAAAAACAAGGCGTTTTCGTGGCCTTCTAGGGCCTTTGTAGCCTTCCTGTCACCTTCTATGTATTGAAGGAGGGCATCAGCAACTTCATCACCGAAATATACAACCATCTGATTGCCACCTTTTCGGGTGACTGTAATTCCGTAATTTTTAAAATCAACATCCGTTAAATCTAAGCCTACACATTCGGACACACGAATCCCAGTGCCTAATAAAAGTGTGAGAATTGCAATATCACGATCCTTAGTCTTGTTATAATAACGTAGAGCCTGTCCTGTAAGCTTAGAACCACAGTTTTCTACATATTCTAATAAAAGGGCAATCTCATCGGTATCCAGGCGAATAATAGCCTTATCGTGAAGCTTTGGCATCTCTACCAGAAGAGTTGGATTCTTTTGGATAGACTGTCTAGTGTAGTAATAATTATAAAAGCTTCGCAGGGCAGACATTTTCCTTTTTAGGCCTCGTTCACCGTTGGTAATATATTCTTCCTGAGAATCTTTTTTATAAACCTTCAGATATTCCATATATTCCTCAATATCTGCCGGCTCAATATGTTCCAAATCCTCAACTTTAAATTGATCTATGGTATAATCCTTGTAGACAGGATTCATCTCCATAAGGAAATAAAAGAAAACTCGAATATCATACGCATAATTAATCCTGGTTCTTACAGAGGTTCTAGGTTCCAATGCCCGGAAATAATCCTTTGCAAAAGGAGGTAAAGTCTTTAAGATATCCCTTAGGCGTAAGGTATAATCCTGTTCAATCTGGTCATGATAGGTCTTTGTTGTAGCCATATAGTATATACTCCCTATAAAAATTAATAGATCTATTGGAAAAACAAGGATTTGTCGTATAGATCTATCTCTATTCATTATAGTACATTTAACTACTCTTTGCAACAATTCAAAGCCATCTATGAAAATTACTCATAGAAAATCACAAATAAATTTTTAGCTTCAAATCATTGCAAATTCTAGATCCATCAAAACACTTCTATAAATAATAGGCTACAGTTAAATAATTCCCTTCCTCAATACAGTCAGTTTCCAGGTGATTGATTTCTTTTAAATCCTGAATATAATCATCTACAGAATCATAATGTTCATCCATGTATTCCTCAGCAATGGCCCAAAGGGAATCTCCAGAACCAATCTCTATGGTCTTATAAAGCTTCTGGGTATCTTTATTGGAATCTTTTGAATCACTGTATGCAGTAATCTGGTCATTCCGTTTTTGCCGATCCTTGGCATATCCTGTTCTATAAAAAAGAACAAATCCCAAAACAAATATGATTGCAAATAAATAAATCATTCTCTTCATTCTCATCGCGTGTACCCTCCTGCTCTTTTCCTTTATACGTTGGTGATTACGAATGGGATAACTAATTACTATAACTTTTTTAGAACAAACATTCACGAACATCTGTTCTATTTAGAATTATATTATCAGAACAAATGTTTGTCAATAATTTATGAGAAATAATCGAACATATTTTCTAAACATTTGTTTGCCTTTTGATTACCCCTATGCTAGAATGGATTCATAAATGTTAATTGCCAAATAATTCATTGGCAAGCAAGGAGGATTTCATATGCCTGGTAAGATTAGCGATAAGCAGCAGGAAATTTTAGAATATATAAAATCACAGATTATAGAGCGAGGATTTCCTCCGTCAGTTCGGGATATCTGTACAGCTGTACATTTAAAATCCACTTCTTCTGTTCACTCACATCTTGAGACCCTTGAAAAGAATGGATATATTAAGAGAGACCCTACAAAACCAAGGGCCATCGAGATTTTAGATGACTCTTTCAATATGATTCGAAAAGAGATGGTCAGCCTGCCCTTGGTAGGCCAAGTTGCTGCAGGAGAACCTATTTTAGCAGAGCAGAATATTCAGGAGTATATTCCTTTTCCTGCAGAATATATTACAAAGAATCAAGCCTATCTCCTTCGTGTTCAAGGAGAAAGTATGGTGGATGCAGGAATTCTAGATGGAGATTTAGTCCTTGTGGAAGCTTGTAATACGGCCCATAACGGAGAGATTGTTGTAGCTATGATTGAAGACGGAGCTACTGTCAAGCGTTTCTATAAGGAGAATAACCACATTCGTCTACAGCCAGAGAATGATGCTATGGAGCCAATTATCGTAAAAGATTGTTCTATTTTAGGAAGAGTTCGCGGAGTATTTCGACTATTCTAAATCTATAATATCGCTACAAAGAAATTTCATCTTTACTATTAAACTATATAAAAGATAAAAATCGAGGAGCCTCTTTTAGAGGTCCTCGATTTTTATTTGCTTAGCATCTCTCCAGATACGTTCTAAATTGTAAAATTCACGATTTTCCCGGTCAAAGATATGTACAATCACATCTTCATAATCCAAAAGGATCCAAGAGCTGCTTCTGTGTCCTTCTCGTCTTTCCTGACGGTATCCAGCCTTGTGCATTTTCTCTTCAACATTATCTGTCAGGGCATGCACCTGACTTTCGTTACTTCCATCACAGATCACAAAATAATCTGCCAAGGTAGAAATTTCAGCGATATCTAAAATAACAATGTCATTGCCCTTCTTTTCATCTAAAGCTTCATAGGCTGTTTTAACCATGTCCTTTATCTGATTCATAGGTCTCTCTCTTTCATTAAAAATATACAAATACAAATTGTTCTTTAATCTTCTTCCAGGTCTCTTCTTACCATTGCGTTAGGTGCAAGACCTTTTGCGTATTCTTTGGTAAAATGAGACTCCTGCAAAGGCTGATTCAATCTTTCTTTATAGTAAAGATAGGTTTCCTTTGTGCTAGGATCAATAGGCTTATTGGAAGTTTCCAAATACTTTACGGAGTCTTCTAAAATTCGATATAAGCATAAATCCAGATCACGAAAGGCCAAAGGGCGAAGCTCCGGCATATTAGGTAGGGGCCTTCTTCCAGGTTCAATATAATCTGCAATATAAACAATTTTCTCTAAGGTCGACATATCTGGTCGTCCCGTGGTATGACTGGCAATTGCATTGATAATATCCTGATCTTTGATTTTATATTTTTCCCTAGCTAAATAGGCTCCAAGTTTCGCATGCAAAAGTCCAGGATTTTCTTCCTCGGTCTTTGAGATTTTAAGGCCATATTTGCGGGCCATCTTTAATTTATTTGCATCAGAAATACATTTGGCACAATCGTGTAAAAGACCAGCATAAAGGGCTTTTTCAAGCTCCACGTCATGACTCATGGCCATAGAAGCAGCTGTGTACATAACTCCCATGGTATGATAGTATCGATCCTTATCTAATTCCTTATATAGTTCCTTGCGTATGTTGTTTAGTTTTTCGTCCATATAATCCATGCTCCATGATATATTCATAAACCACTTTGGGAATATCATCCTCTACCGGCATTTGATCTTTGAGTTTTTTTCGAAGATCGCTAGAAGAAAGTGGAATCATCGGAGTCTTCATAAACCGGATATCCACCTCTTGATATTTTTCTTTCAATTCTCGAATTCTATCTTCCATAGCCTTGGGAGTATTCATATCATCCCTACAGGTAGCCACCAAGGTACAGGTAGGAAAAATCCGTTCTGGATGTACCCAAGTATCCAGCATTTGAAGGGAATCTGCTCCTATTATAAAGTAAAAGTCATAATCTGGATAAACCTTCTTAAAATGCTCCATAGTGCTGTAGGTACAGCAAGTATGGCCCTCTAGCACCTCATAGGGCTCTAAACGATATTCACAAAAGTCCTTAATAGCAAGCCTTACCATCTCAAGGCGTTCTTTGGCTGTAGTCTCTATGGAATCCCAATCCTTATGAGGTGGTTTGCCATTAGGCATAAACCACACCTCATCCAGCCCAAAACATTTATAGGCATATTCAGCTAACATCATATGGCCCTTATGAATGGGATCAAAGGTTCCCCCCATAATTCCAATTTTCTTTTTATTCATAGTCTTATTCTTTTCTTAGACCT
This sequence comes from Bacteroidaceae bacterium, assembly GCA_963597615.1. Lineage (GTDB taxonomy): Bacteria > Bacillota > Clostridia > Lachnospirales > Lachnospiraceae > CAKRJP01. The sequence continues at coordinate 10,491 of CAVBQS010000010.1, read as the reverse complement.
AAGGTAATACGATTTTTTTGTTCTTATCTTTCCCCTCTTTATATAGAACAATCTTTTTTCCAATAACCTGAACCACCTGAGAACGGGTGCGCTCTGCCATCAGTGCAGCAATCTCTTTAGGATCATCAATGCAATTTTTTAAAACACTGATTTTAATAAGTTCTCTTGCCTCTAAAGCCTCTGAAATGGCATTGGTAAGCTCTGGCGTAAGGCTATGTTTCCCTACTTGAAAAATAGGATCCATGGTCATTGCAAGGCTTTTTAAATATGCTCTTTGTTTTGTAGTCATCTATCTGCTCCTTATCTTTGATAACAATTTTAGGAATTATTTATAATAATCAAACTGTAAGTCATACATACAAACAGTGTCACCTTCTTCAATTCCAGCATCCTCAAGCTGCTGTAAAATCCCAGTCTCCTTCAAGAATTTCTGGAAGAAGGCGAATCCTTTTTCGGAATCCAAATTGGTATATCCAAGCATCTTCTCAATCCGTGGACCCTCTACTACATACATGTCTCCATCTTTTTCTACTGTAAATGGAAGATCCTCATATAAAAGCTCTTCTTCTGGGAAATATTCCTGTTCAAAGACAATTGGGGTCTGATCTAACTTAGATAACTCCTCTGAGACATAGTATAAAAGTTCCTTAATTCCCTGTCCTGTTACACCTGAGATTGGAAATACTTTCACTCCTAAAGGCTCAAATTCATCTTTTAAAGCCTGAATAGGATCTGTCTCTCCATCCTGATAAATAGCATCAATTTTATTTGCAGCAATTACCTGTGGGCGTTTTGCAATCTCTGGATTGTAAGCTTCAAGTTCCGCATTGATTTTATGAATATCATCTACCGGATCCCGGCCTTCCGTACCTGCAGCATCAACCACATGAATCATAAGCTTGGTACGTTCAATATGTCTAAGGAACTCATATCCTAAACCGATTCCTTCCGAAGCCCCCTCAATAAGACCCGGAATATCAGCCATTACAAAGCCCTGTCCACCATCTAAATCCACCACTCCAAGATTTGGATTTAAAGTAGTGAAATGATAATTTGCAATCTTAGGCTGAGCATTAGACACTCTGGAAAGTAGGGTAGATTTACCAACATTAGGGAAGCCTACAAGGCCTACATCAGCAATAACCTTAAGCTCCAAACATACCCAAAGTTCTTTAGAAGGCTGTCCTGGCTGGGCATATTTAGGAATCTGCATGGTAGAAGTAGCAAAATGCTGGTTTCCAAGGCCGCCTTTTCCGCCCTTTAAAATCACCTGTCTTTGATTCTCGCCAGACATATCTGCAATTACTTTTCCAGATTCTGCCTCTTTAATAACAGTACCTTCCGGAACCTTTAAGATAATATCATCGGCATCTTTTCCGTGACAACGCTTTTTCCCACCTGGTTCTCCGTCCTTGGCTGTAAATTTACGCTTATGGCGGAAATCCTGAAGGGTATTAAGTCCCTTGTCTACCTCAAAAATCACATCGCCACCTCGGCCCCCATCACCGCCGTCCGGTCCACCGTTTGGCACATACAATTCTCGGCGAAAGCTTACGTGGCCATCGCCGCCTTTACCAGATCGAATATAAATTTTCGCTCTATCTGCAAACATATTTTTCATCCTTTCCTATGTATGGAATCCTAGAAGGCAAAAGCCCTCTCATCATATATGGAAACAAAATAAGAACTATTAAAAATCCTTATAATCAAAAAGGTACTGCATATAACTGGTTCATCAGTTACATTGCAGCACCTTAAAACATTCTACTTATTACTCAGCTACTGGGTAGATAGAAACCTGCTTCTTATCTCTACCTTTTCTCTCAAACTTAACAACGCCGTCAACAAGTGCGAATAATGTATCATCTCCGCCACGACCAACGTTAACACCTGGGTGAATTCTAGTTCCGCGCTGTCTGTAAAGAATGTTACCAGCCTTAACAAACTGTCCGTCTGCTCTCTTAGCGCCAAGTCTCTTAGACTCAGAATCTCTACCGTTCTTAGTAGAACCTACACCTTTCTTATGAGCAAAAAACTGAAGGTTTAATTTCATCATGGTTGTTGCACCTCCTCGAATGATAATTTCATGTATCCTGCATAGTTCTCATCAGAGGCCATCTCCTGTAAACCAAGAAGCATTGTATTCATCAAAAGATTGGTATCCTTCGACGGATGATCAGTCAGATGACAAACCAGAATTCCTTCTTCTTCATCGGAAAAACAAGAAATTTCGTCAGATGTAAATGCTTCGATGGCATTGACGGTATTAATCATCAACACAGAAACCGCTGCACATACAATATCCTGACCCGACTCTGCATACTCTGCATGCCCGGCAGTCTGAAACCCCATACATTCCTTCTTATGGTTTTGAAATATGGTAATCTGAATCATTGGAAATACTCCAAATTATGCATTAATCTTTTCGATCTTAACTGCTGTATACTGCTGTCTGTGACCGTTCTTCTTGTGGTATCCAGTCTTTCTCTTGTACTTGTAAACGATAACTTTCTTTGCTTTACCGTTCTCAACTACAGAAGCCTCAACTGTTGCACCCTCAACTGTAGGGTTACCAACCTTTAATCCGTTGTCACTTACTGCAAGCACCTGGTCGAATGTATAAGTCTCTCCGGCTTCTACACCAAGCTTTTCTACTCTAATGATATCGCCTTCGGCTACTTTGTACTGTTTACCACCTGTTGCTATAATTGCGTACATATGGCACCTCCTATTATCATTACTCGCCAGCTACGGTGTCGCAAAATACGAACTTATCACCTCGCTGTGCGGCATACTCATAAATAGTAACACAGGAATCCATCTAGGTCAATGGATTCCTGCATATTTTTTGTTTTTATTTTTTCTTACAGCATAATATTCACGAAAATATCGTAAATTGCCTTAATAGCATTATCAAAATCATGATTTCTCACACCAATGATAATATTTAACTCACTAGATCCCTGATCAATCATCTTTACATTTACATTTGCATGGGCAAGGGCTGAGAAAATACGTCCAGAAGTTCCTCTGGTTGCTCTCATTCCTCGTCCTACAACAGCAATCAAGGCCAAGTCTGACTCAAGTTCCAAGAAATCCGGCTCTACTGCCCGGTGGATTCCTGCGATAACATCCTGTTCCTTCTCTTCAAATTCATCTTGATGAACGAAAATGGTCATGGTATCAATTCCGGAAGGCATATGTTCAATGGAAATATGATTCTCGTCAAAAACTTCCAATACGCGCTTACAGAAACCAATCTCTGAATTCATCATTGCTTTCTCTATAGTAATAGAAGCAAAATCTTTCTTTCCTGCAATTCCGGTAATAACAAATCTTGGTTTTCTGCAGGTATCCTCCACAATCAATGTACCCTTATCTTCCGGTGCATTGGTATTGCGGATATTGATTGGAATTCCCTCCTTACGAACCGGGAAGATGGCATCCTCATGAAGAACAGACGCTCCCATGTAAGAAAGCTCTCGAAGTTCACGGTAGGTAATGGTATCAATGGCCTTAGGATTTTTGATAATTCTTGGATCTGCAATTAAGAATCCAGATACATCGGTCCAGTTCTCATACATATCTGCATGGACAGCCTTGGCAACAATGGATCCTGTCACATCAGAACCACCACGGGAGAAGGTCTTAACCTTTCCATCTGGTGTAGAACCATAAAATCCCGGGATAACTGCAGCTTCTGTCTCTGCAAGTTTTGCTGACAGAAGTTGATGGGTAGTCACTGCATCAAAATTTCCTGACTCATCGAATTTAATATAGTCTGCTGCATCTACAAATTCAAATCCCAAATAATTTGCCATGAGAATACCATTTAAGTACTCTCCTCTAGAGGCTGCATAGTCTCTGCCAATCTTACCACAGAAATTCTGGCTGATGGTTTTAAATTCCTCATCTAAAGTAACGGTGAGTCCTAAGCCTTCAATGATTTCATCATATCTTGCTTTAATAGCTGTCATTTCCTTGGTAAAATCTCTTCCCTGTAAAGCAAGACCATAGCAACTATATAACATATCGGTAACTTTCGTATCCTCTGAAAAACGCTTTCCAGGTGCAGAAGGTACTACATATCTTCTAGAAGCATCACTTTTGATAATCTTGCCAACCTTCTGAAACTGCTTTGCACTTGCCAAAGAGCTACCGCCGAATTTTACAACTTTACTCATCTTTTTACTCCTTCATCTACCATTCATAACAAGGTATTACAAACCTGCTTAGTATCATATACTATTTTTATATATTCATCAATCCTAATTCTTACGGAAATTTCCAGGGGATCACTTGATTACATCAGCAAATTTACCATTTGCAGCCTTTAAAAGATCAGCTGGTGCTAATTTTAACTGCATTCCAAGCTTACCACCACTGATATGCATATATTCTAGATCCTGGGCTGATTCATGAATGATGGTGGGAAAATTTTTCTTCATACCAATAGAAGTACATCCTCCCCGGACATATCCTGTGGTCTTTGTTAATTCCTTTAAAGGAAGCATTTCCAAAGATTTTTCTCCCACAACTTTGGCAGCTTTTTTTAAATCAATTTCCTCTTCAATAGGAATGACAAACACATAGTGTTCCCCACTTTTTCCTGTGGTCACTAAGGTCTTAAATACCAATTTGTGATCATAACCTAACTTGTCTGCTGTCTCAATTCCATCGGTAAATTCATCGCATTCATAGGTTTCATATTCATAAGGAATTTTCATGCGATCTAAAATCCGCATTGCGTTTGTCTTTACTTCTTTCTTACTCATCTTAATCTACTTCCTCCACAAAAGCATCCAAAGGAGCTAGCTTACCCTGTTCATTTCTAGCATAAACATCCAATCTATGATAGTGCATAGGAATTTCTTCTCCAATAAACTGTAAAAATGTTTCCATTACTAGGTCCGGCTTTAAGTTTTGCTCACTTCCAGTGGCCAGGTATAAATAAACAGCATCGCCATCCACCCTCATATCATAGATCATATGACGGATATTGACTTCTTTTTCACTCTTTTTTGTCTTCTTTAAAACAATGATTTCTTCTTGCTTCATAAAATCAGCGATTTTTTCTGACCATTCTTCCGGAATTTTTAAACGGTCCTCAGAACTTTTTATTGAGAGCAAGGGATAGACATGATAATCCGCAGCAGCTGTAATAGTCATTCCGCTTAATTTTTTATTATCAGAAATGTACACAAAGTTTGATACTTCCATGCCCTCTACCATAGTTTCATTTAAGCGCTTAATGGCTTCTTCTGGATCAATATATTCTTCTACTTCAATATCAAAATATTCCCCATCACTGGTTAGGCCTATTCCCAAAGGCTGGGCAAAGGACATGATCATATGGGGGCTAAATCCTTTTGTAAAGGCGATTGGAATCTCTGCTCTTCGCATGGCCTTTTGAAAATAGCGCATCACATCTAAGTGTCCAATAAATTTCATGGTGCCATTTTTCTTAAATTTAATTCTTGCTTTCAACACAGACACCTCTTTTCCATTTTGCTACACCGCAACCAGAACATTTCATGCGGCAGTTGGGAGTTACAGTTGCTGCCATGGCATTTTCCCATTCTCTCTTTAGAAATGCTTTTGTCACTCCTATATCAATATAATCCCATGGCAAAATTTCGTCTAGGGAACGGTCTCGGTAATTATAAAAATCAATGCTGACCCCAGTATTTTCAAAAGCTTGCATCCATTTATCATTATCAAAACAATCAGACCAGGAGTCATAGATGCATCCCATACGATAGGCCTCCTCAATAACTGCTCCAACTTTTCGGTCTCCCCTTGCAAATACCCCCTCAAGAACAGAAACCTCCACATCATGCCACTGATAACGAAGACTCTTACGATTCAACTGCTCGTTAAAGGTATGTTTTACTGTAGCTGCTTTGGCAATATATTCCTCTCCCCTATACATTCTAGCCCACTGAAAGGGGGTAAAAGGCTTTGGAATAAAGAAAGAAGTGCTGGAAGTAATCTGGCACTTTCCATTCCTTTGATCTTTTGGAATTTCATAGTATTTTCTTGCAACCTTATCAGCTAAAATAGCAATTTCCTTAATATCCTCTTCCGTCTCTGTAGGAAGGCCTAGCATAAAATATAGCTTCACCTTATTCCAGCCACCGGCAAAGGCCTGGGCTGCACCATTTAAAATATCATCCTCTGTGAGACCTTTGTTGATTACATTTCGCATACGTTGAGAACCAGCCTCTGGAGCAAATGTAAGACTGCTCTTTCTTACATCCTGCACCCGCTCCATAACATCTAAGGAAAAGGCATCAATTCGAAGAGAAGGAAGAGAAATGTTAATCCCTTTGTCCTTAAACTCATCAATCAAAAAGTTAACCAATTCTTTCAAGCTGCTATAATCGCTGGAACTAAGGGAACTAAGAGAAATTTCCTCATGACCTGTATTCTTTAACATCTTATAGGCATATTCTTTGAGGACCGAAACGTCTCTTTCTCTCGTAGGACGGTAAAGCATACCAGCCTGACAGAATCTACAGCCACGAATACATCCTCTTTGAATTTCCAACACCACTCTGTCCTGAGTAACCTTAATAAAAGGCACTACTGGCTTCTCCGGATAACAGGCTTCTGTCATATCTAAAACCAACTGTTTTTTTATGGTCTCCTGTGCATGAGAGTTAATTGGATAGAATTTTTTTATGGTTCCATCTTCCTTATAAGTTACTTCATAGAAGGAAGGAACATAAATACCTTCAATTTCCGCAGCTTTTTCCAAGTAGTCCTTTCTAGAACCACCCTCTTCTTTATTCTTTTTATAGGCATCAAGGAGCTGATCATAAACTGTTTCACCCTCACCCATATAGATTAAATCAAAAAAATCCGCCAAAGGCTCTGGATTATAGGTGCAGGGACCTCCCCCGATTACAATCGGATCCTCTTCTGTTCGATCCTTGCTATGAATGGGAATGCCACTAAGATCTAAAATCTGCAAAATATTGGTGTAGCACATCTCGTATTGTAGCGTGATTCCTAAAAAGTCAAAATTCTTCACTGGGTCCTGGGATTCCAAAGCAAAAAGAGGGATGTGCTCTTCTCTCATAATCTGATCCAAATCAGTCCATGGAGAATATACTCTCTCACACCAGACATCTTCTCGTCGGTTAAACATATCATAAAGGATCTGAATTCCTAAGTGAGACATACCAATCTCATAAACGTCCGGGAAGCACATGGCGAACCTGATAGACACCTTATTTTTGTCCTTCATCACCGAGTTTACCTCACCCCCGATATAGCGGGCTGGCTTCTCGATTTTTAGTAATATTGCATCATTTAACGCTAGTTTTCTCATTATTTCTCCTTGTTTTTTGTCTGTTTTAGACAAAACATTTGTTCCTCTTAAATTGGGATTTTTGAGGAATTTTTGGGGCCAAAATTAGGGATTTTTTGCCCTATTTTTAGTGTTTTTTGGGCCGATTTTTGAGATTTACAACAAATTCATTTTTTTCTAAATAGATAATGATAAAAGGGAATACTTAATGTATTTTAAGGATACTAGGGAATAAAAGCAAAAGTAAAGGGTTTTTACGAGATATTTTTTATTCATGTGGAATGAATAATTATTCATCCAGGATATTAGAAAGGTTCACCCCCGATAGGTCGTAGGTTTCCGATTCCTTTGGGCCAATAATCCTTTCGAAGAATTGGTTCATTATGACCGAAGGGTCATAAACCGTGGAATGTTCGTGATGGTCAATATATACATCATCGGTAAATTCCTTTGAGCCGTGACCTAATGCCCTTGAGATTGCTTTTAAATTAATATCCGAGTCCTTTAATACGGTTGCATAACTGTGTCGTAGATCATGCCAGGTATACTTCGTGGAATCAAAGCCTGCGGCCTTTAATATTCGCTTTAGAGCAATATTCTGGTTACGAGGCATTGGATAGCCGTGTTCTCTTGTAAAGATATAGTCTGAATCTTTAAGAAACAATGGATCATGTTCCTTGTCATAATCGTGCTTTACTTTCTTGAGAACTACTTCATCAAGAACAAATTCCGGAAGAGGAATCGTTCGAATTCCATTTGAAGTCTTTACTTTTACTCGTTCCAGTCTTGTGTCTGGATTAGATGTATCAATTTTTCGGCCCAACTGGTGGGTAATAACAACATTTTTTTGGACGAAATCAATATCGCTGTAACAAAGCCCTAATGTTTCCGAAATCCTTGTTCCGGTTGTAACAGACATCAGTAAGAGCAGATATAAATCCGGTTTCGTCTTTTGACAGGTGAGAAGTATCGTAATCAGCTCATCTAGCGTAAAGGCCGTTCTTTTGGGAGCCTTACAACTCTCTCTTAATTGATACTTTACAATCTGTATTGCTGTTTTAGCATGATTGGTTTGAATAATATGGTTTGCTTTTGCATATTGAAAGGAACTGGATAACATAGAATAGGCTTGTTTCCTTAAATGCTTTGTTGGGTATTCCTTTAACACCTGTATCAAATCTTCACTTGTAACATTGTTGATATATGGATTTTGCTCCATATAAATGAACATCTGTTCCACCAGGTTTCGATAGCTGACAAACGTGTTGTATGCAATCTTTCGATCATCCACCATATAATAATAGAGCCAATAGTCGTAAAACTCTGACATTCTAAAACTATATGGGATGTAATTATGATTGGCAAGTTCTATGATTAGGAAATCTTTAGCACTTAGAGCTTCTTTCTTTGTTTTAAAGCCCCCCTTTTGCCTAGTTTCTGTATGCCCATCCTTAAAGGTTATGGTATATCGAACACAATACTTTCCATGATCCTCCGTAATGGTATCACGAAAATTCCAAGATTCGACTGTTGTGCAAAAGAAACGTTTATCACAAGGTGGACGTTCAAATTCCTTTACATTCACAGGCCCACCACCTGTCTTTCGTGATAGATCGGGTCCAGACATTCCGTAAGATTCCTAATTGCTTCACTTCCGCACATTTCCCCACAATAAATATCAAAAGTGGTCGCTGTAAATTTGTGACCTAGGATGTGACTAATGTCTTCCAATTTCATGCCGGATTCCAGAAGAATCGTAGCACACATGTGCCGCAACCCGTGACAGGTTATTAGCGGTAATCCATTCGTTCTGCATATAGTCTTGCAAGCCTCTGAAACTGTGTTGGAATGCTTGATCTGCCCGTTTTTCCCAATGCAAACGTAATTATTCCATGTCTGATCTACGTTATGATTATAAAAATAGTGTTTATTGTATTCTTTTCTTAATGACAATTCTTCCATTATTACGTCTGGAACCTTTAAAGTTCAATAACTGGATTCCGTTTTTGGAGCCTTTACAAAATCATCAATGGTTGCCTTACGATCCCCAATATATTCCTTAACATCCTCAGAAATCTGTTGACATACCGTTATCGTCTGTTTGGAAAAGTCCACGTTAGAGAAATCAAGTCCCCGAACCTCCCCAATTCGTAGCCCGGCTAAAAGACATAAAAGGATCTCAAGATAATGGGTATGGGATATTTTGGCAGCAGATAGGAATAGTTTCAGATTTTCCTCTGAATATTTCACATATTTTGGAGGAGTAGCCGGATATGAGTCCAAATCCTCAAAATCAAATCTGCTCAAAACATTTTCGGCAACAGCTGACTTTAATGCAAGTTTTAACGCCTTCTTACACATAGTTCCTGATGTTGTGTACGGCAGTAGACTACACTTTTTCAAAATTTGATTGACATATGCAGGTGTTACATCGGACATTAGGCGGTCTTGGGTAATATTAGGAATGATAAGTTTTGTAACCGTCCACTCAATTGCAGCCAGATATCCTTTGGAAGAGGTTCGTTTGCTAAAGACTTCTTCGTACCAGTAAGTAAGATAAGTACTTAAGGTATATTTAACATTAGAGATCTTCCTTAATCGATCCATTTCCTTTTGGAACTGATCCATTTTTGCATTGTATACAATCTCTGCCACTTCTTTTGTTGGAAAATTATCATATGTGGTGTAAATGATTATAGATTTTTTTAAATCTACCTCCTTAACTTTTATACTCCATGTTTCATTGTTGCAGTATATTAATGGTTCCATTGTTTTCCTCCTTGTTTTAATCAACAAGAGGATTTCACTCTTCGGTGATTATTATATTCAACTTTTCTCCTCTTGGCAATATGCTTGCTATTCTCCTTCCAACCATTTGGTGAAGGAAATAATGGGAATTTTATATTCTCTACCGATTCTTATAACTCGAAAAGGTTCTTGTTTTTCATAACACTCTTTAATAAAGGCATAAGCCTTGTTTTCACTTAATCCTAGGATTTCTTTTACATCATTAACGGAATATACTTTTTTCATGTTGTTCTCCTTTTCGTCAAAGGGCAGAATTAAAGCCGGGGAATTCCCGACTTATATAGTTAGTTTTTTGGTTTTGCGATTTCCTGAATGGTGTTAGTATATAGCTATGGACACGGAAGGTTGAACAACCTATAATAACCAAA
>CAVBQS010000009.1:0-50872 GCA_963597615.1 Bacteroidaceae bacterium | reverse complement strand
CATGGGGAGAAGATGTTCAACTTTTTGTGTCTAAGGTATTGACATAAGTCCAGCGGAAAGCCTACGCCGTCATTACAGCAAGACTCTCCTATGCTGGAATAAAAATTTCCAGGAACACCGGGCAGAAGTGGTTGAAATGTTTGGAGAACACTTCGCTCGCATGTGGGAATTATATTTATGCGCTTGCGCCGCAACATTCCGAAACGGAATCATTGACCTGCATCAGATTATTTACACTAACGATGTGAACAACGATTTGCCAATGACCAAGTGGTATTAGGAGCCCCCTGCTGTATCCCCCATACTTTCATCATAGCTTTTTGAGGAAGTATTTTGGCTACAAGATGCCCTGTCTTTACATACAAGCTATAAACCGACAGATCTTTTCCTTTTTCGGCATCTATCATAGCTTTTTTGGCAACTAGGTCCGGGGTCACCATTCCTTTAAAATTTTTAGGGGCTTTTTTCGCCCCTATTAAGGCCCTGTCAAACAGACCGGTTTTCATCCAACCGGGACATACCGCCGTTGCCACAATCCCTTTATCCTTCAGCTCTACATTTAAAGCCCTTGTATAATTTCGCACAAAGGCTTTCGTGGCACTGTAAATATTCAGATAGGGAAGGGGCTGAAATGATGCCTGGGATGCAATATTAATAATGTAACTGCCTTCTTTCATATGAGGAATGCATACCAGCCCCATAGCCACCACCCCACTAATATTTAAATCAATCATATTGATGGATTCATCCACAGACAGATCTTCATAAGAACAACACTTTGCAAATCCTGCATTGTTGATTAAATATTTAATCTTGCAGCTTTCCAGTTCCTGATTTTCCCCAAACTGCTTGATGTTGAAAAGTTCTGTCAAATCCATTGGGAAACATCTGATTTTGTCGCCAAATCTTCTCTGAATCTTTTCTAACTTTTCTGAGCTTCTTGACATGATCCAAATTTCATCAAGTTCTGGTTTTTTCACCAAAAGTTTTACGAATTCTAATCCCAAGCCACCACTTGCACCTGTTACAATTGCAATTGTCTTCTTTCCCATTTAAGCCCCCTCCTCTCCAGCCAGCTTCACAAATTTTATCATTCGTATTTTCTAATCTAATAACTTTCCAGCCTCATAAGAACACCGAATATAATCCGGATTACTATAATACACACTCGAATTATAATCAGATATTTCATCACTAATAAAAGAACTGTATATGGCCTTAATAGTTTCTACAACATCCTGATACAGCGATACAACTCCCAAAATCAACGTCTGATAGACCCGCCCTATTGCTGTTTCAGTTGGCACTTCATATTTGCATGTCGATATATTGTCATAAGATTCTTCTGTTATTTTATATTCTTCAATCCACTCATCAGATACTTGCTCGAAGGAAAGGCAGTGATTTACACCCGCTACTTTCAACTGGTGTACCAAATCTTTATCCGATAATTTTGCTACAATATCTTTACTTTTATTGTGGGTTTTTCGCGCCACATATTCGATCATAGTACATACATAAAACAAATCATCTTTATTCCACTGTGCCGTCATTTATCGCCTCACTCCTCTCATACTGCAGACATTCCAACGCTCTTAGGCTATGAAAACTAATCTGATGAGTTGGATGTTTAAATTTTGCATATTCCCAAAAAACAGCTCTGCTGATATTGTGATTCAAAAAATCATTAACAAAATTCCAAATAGTGTCATCTACCATAGGACCCTCTACGATATCATACTCGTGCACTTTTCCCATTCTGCATTCCGCAATAAAATCCAACCACTCATCACACATTTCATTAAATTTTTTTATGTTCAGTTTTTCGTTTTCTACGTAAGAATAGATATTAACCATTCCCTGTTCATGTTTTCTTTCCGCCCAACGATATGCCTGCTCATGACTTTTTGTACAATAGAATCCCCATGAAAAATCTTTTGTATATCTAGTTTTTCTGATTTCTGGAAATTCAACAACTTGTCCACTTCCATGGTAAAGCTCTAATTTTCTCACTTTATACTCCTTCCACTTTTACACATCACTGAACGTTAACTTATTACTTATATTTTATGTATAAGCAATGGAAAATACAATCGTATTTTTTAATCCATAGCAAAAGGAGCCGTGGTTTATAAAACCACCGACTCCATAAAATACATCCTAGAAGCAAAGTCCGGAAAATGTCTCACCTGATCATTAAATCCTGTTCCCCCAAAGGCCGGTTTTAACTTCACTCCGCTATACATTAAGGTATCCCCGTAAGCTTTAAGATCCTCCACCTCGCCGTCAAGCTTCACAAATTTTGCCATCAACTGATGAGCAGGGGAATCCTGGCGAACATGAATGGGAGCTACCGTATTGATCAAATCTCCAAATTCCTTGATATTATGCTTTAATTGTCTGTTATAAAAATGATACTGCCCTTCTTCCGAAAGTCCCTTTGCATAGTAGACACCATACTGGCTGTTGGGCTGAACCAGTTTTTGCAAATACAAGCCTACCGCCTGACTTTTATCTGCTGACACCATGGTCCACTCAGTTAAATTACCACCACTGCCTGCCAGTACACTGCCTGAACTTTCAGCCTCGGTAAAGCTTCTGCCTCGGTAGAAACTACCAAACTGCAAGGTCTTTCTCCATTTTTTATAAAGAGAAATCTGCTCTTTAATGGCTTCTAAGTCCTCTTTTTTTGTATCTTTCAAATTGCACTCATAGCCCAAAACTCCGAAGGCTGCCACCTGAAACCTGGTTTCTAATGGAGTCACCCGCAGCGTCTGGTGATTAGGGCAAGATGACACATGATTGCTGATAACCGATGGCGGATATCCGTAGCTATAGCCTGTCTGAATCTCTGCCCGGCACAAGGCATCTGTATCATCGCTGGACCAAATCTGTGGGAAATAGCATAAAATTCCCGGGTCAAAGCGGTTGCCTCCGGCGGCACATCCCTCAAACAAGATCTCCGGGAACTTTTCTGTCAGTTTCTTCATGCAACGATAAAGTCCCAAGACGTAACGGTGGGCTACTTCCCCCTGTTTGTCTGCCGGAAGATGCTGGGAATAAGAATCACTAACAATCCGGTTCATATCCCATTTCACATAACGAATTGGGGCAGAGGAAAACAAGCCACTCATCTCTTCAATGATAAAATCTTGAACTTCTTCTCTTGCAAGATCCAAGAGTTTTTGATTCCGACCTTCTGCGTGATCCTTCCCTGGAATTTCCATGGCCCAGTCCGGGTGTTTTCTGAAAAGCTCACTGTCTGTGCTGATCATTTCCGGTTCCACCCAGATTCCAAAATCTAAGCCCAGGTCATTGATTTTTTTGCAGATTCCCTCTACCCCTCCAGGCAATTTTTTATCATTGGCCTTCCAGTCTCCAAGAGATGTTTTGTCATTATTTCGCTGACCAAACCAGCCGTCATCCATAACAAATAGTTCGATGCCCACTTCTTTTCCGGCTTTTGCCAAGCTCAATAATTTCTTTTCATTAATATCAAAATAACTGGCCTCCCAGCTGTTAAGAAGCACCGGCCGCTCTTTTTTCTGCCACGGGCCCCGCACAATATATTCCCGGATAAACTCATGCATACACTGGCTTATCCCATTATAGCCCTTATGGGAATATGCGAGGACAGCCTCCGGCGCTTCAAAGGCCTCACCAGGCTTCAATTCCCAGCTAAAACTTCTGGGATTGATTCCAGTCACAAGTCTTGTCTTTCCGTATCCATTTACCTCCAAGGCCTCGTAGTGATTTCCGCTATACAGCAAATGAAATCCATAGCAGTCTCCCACATCTTCGCTGGTATGATCTTTGCTAACCATAACGAAGGAGTTGGCCCGGTTGGAAGTAGTTCCCGTATAGGAATCATTTACTAGGCGCCCTGCCTGAAGCTTGGTCTCATATTTTCGCATTTCCCTAGCCCAGGCTCCGTGGAAGCTGGTAAAGTGATAATCAGGCTCTGGAAAATCCATCTGGCAGCTCATAAGTCTGCCAAGCCGCACGGTCTCTTCTCCTTCCTGGGAAAGTCTGCTTCTTCTACAGATCACATCACAGTCCTCGTAAACATCATAGAAAAGTTCCAGAATCAGACTACTATTTTTGTCTTTTAAACGGATTTTTAGGTGGTCCCCTTTTCCGTCATCTACTGCAGTTGGCAAGCTATTCCAGATTTCCTTTTTCTCTAAAATCTCATAGGAATCATAGACAAAATCTGAAGAAACACTTCCATTTTCATAATGAATTTCCACAAAAGGCTCCCTAATATCCCCTTTTCCATAAGAAGACATTTCCAGGCACATATCTTCCAAAGTATAGTTTTCGTGGTCTCTATCATATACAACGCTGTTTCCCGGCTGAAAGGTATGCTGTTCCCTTAAAGGTCTTATGGACTCCTCCAAAGGTTCATACAGTCTAATCTTTTTCCCGTAATACATATGTTCCAGTTGTCCAGTAGGAAGCACCCCAAAGACATAGCTGGTATGAAGGGTCTCCAGTACAAAAATACCATCTGTAGTTCGAATCATTGATTGATCTCCTCTTTTTTCGTCTTTCTAGTTTTTTATCGCATCTGCAGTTCCTGCTCAATTTCCCTGGATTTTTCTTCTGTTAAAATATATTTCTTCTTAAATACTACAAGGCCAACAAGAAGCACTGCTATAGGGATCAGGGTCATGCACATCCGAAGTCCCATTCTACTAGATGTAGAGATTGCAGTCAAAGCCCCTGCCGTTTCATCTTTATTAATGTGGAAGACAGCAATTACTACAGATGCAGCCAAAGCTGCAACCCCAGATGCCAGCTTTACTACAAAAGTCTGCATAGAAAAAATTACAGACTCGTCTCTTCGTCTATTTTTCCACTCCCCGTAGTCTACCGTATTGGCCAGGAAAATGGTTACAATAACGTTCATCATACCAATTAGCTGACATAATAAGGTAAGCCGGAACCAATAGGAAATACACATTATCCATTCCGGTAAAGGTAATTCCCAAAAGAATGATATATCCAGCAAATGCCATGCCAAAGCTTACATAAAAGATTTTCATGGTATTCATAAATTTCCGCAAAACCGGGAATAATATCATCATGGCAAGAATCTGAAAAGCGCCTCCAAAGGTGTTAAATAAAGTATAATTGCTCTGCCATGCCTCTGGGCTAAAATCATATTTAAAGAAATAGATTACTAAGTTGGAGGTAATGTAGAGGGCCGTATTAATCATAACAATAGCCAGCACCATGGTCATAGCCTGATCATTTTGAATCAAGGCCTTAAACATCTCTTTTACGGTAGCAGTCTCCATATTTACAGAGGATTTTTCTTTAATATTTAAACAGGTAATGCTGATGAAAACCACAAATAAAATTGCAATAACCAGGGCAAAATACTTATAGCCCAGACGCTCGATTTCTACAGCGCTAGTTCCTCCTGCCAGATTTCCAAGGGCTGATACACTAAGCACTGTAATAATGCTGATAATAGCAGATCCCACTCCGGCACAGGAACGGGCCAGGGCTGAAAGATTCTCTCTTTCTTTTCCGCTTTTTGTAAATGCCGGAATCATAGACCAGTAGGGAATATCCATCATGGTATAGGTTACGCCCCACAAAATATAAGTCGCTGCAGCATAGGCTACAAGACCGCCACCATTTAAAGCCGGTGGGGCTGAAAACATTAAATACAAAATAATGGCGTTAGTTAAGGTTCCAACAAAGAGCCAGGGCCTAAATTTTCCCCATTTTGTCTTTGTCTTTGCAACAATTATCCCCATAATGGGATCATTAAAGGCATCGAAGATTCGGGCAATAAACAAAATAATTCCCATTGCCACTGCACTGACCCCCATAATATCCTGGTAATAATAAAGCACATAGGACGCAGAAAGCATATAAACCATATCTTTGCCTGCCGCACCGATTCCATAGGCAAATTTTTCTCTGCCCCCTAATCTGATTTTTTCATCCATAGATTTGCTCCTCTTTTCTTATTTGATCCCATCCTAGTTTCCGTTTTTTTGCTGCATTGCCAGTTCAATTACTTTATAAGCTCCATCATACAGGCCCTGGGCTTTGTTCTTTTTTATATTCTCACACATGGAAATCAGCAGGTCCTTATCTTCCATAAATAAATCCAACATTTGCAGGGTATGGGGAATATCCCGGCACTCCTGGGTTCCGTCTCCCATCTCTGCGGAGTGAATAGCCCCCCACATTTCATGTTTTCCCACTCTCTTGATAAATAATTTCGGCACCGGATAAAATGCTAACTCACTTGGTTTTGTAACCAGCACATCGCAGCTTCTCATAAGAAGGTTGGTGCAATAAACAGCCTCGAAAATATTTTTGTGATAAAAGCCGTGAACACCAATAATCTCTGTCTCAGGATCCAAGGCCTTCTCGGCAAATCTTTCCGTCTCTTCCCAGTTTTCAAAATGCTCCTTGGACACTTTTTTAAGCTGAGGGATTTCTTCCAACAGCTCTTCCCAAACATTTTTATAATCCCCTACATTTACATAGAGGGCTACTTTTTTCTGGCAAATAGCTGGAAGTAAATGTTTAATAATAGCAGCAAAAATTTCCTTCTGGGCTCCTGCCCCTCCAATGGTAAGAAGGAAGCGCATGGGTCGATTATTTTCTCTTCTTGCGATTCTTGCAGCACAGTCTACTTCAATATTACTTACTAACTCATGATCAATATAATGTCCGGTATAGACCAGGCTGTCTGCCGGCATTGGCTGGTTTACCTTCTTTTTATTCATACCATTTAAAATTCGATAGCCTAAGTAAGCATTATGGCACTGAATGGTATGGATACTTCCTTCAGCCAAATGAAGGGCCATGGGCCAATTGTCAGGAATTGCATTTACCACATGCTCCATGCCTCCGTGTATTGCTGCCTGGGCAGGCCACACATGGGTTCCTACCACCGGAATCTCTTTTGGAATATTTTTAAAAACCGGGGCCATAAGCTCTGCATTTTTTTGGTCTGCCGCGTTATAGGACAAAGCCCGGAAACCTTCATAATTCATAGGTTCCCATACCAACTTATTAAATACAGGGTTCTTAGAAAGTCTAGATCCCATGGAATAAAGATCATTCTGGGCACTGATTACCTTGGTACAAGTAGTCTCCCCGTAGGAATTAAGATCCATCCAATAAGGGGTATATCCCATCGCCTTCGCCGCAGAAGCCATAGCCATAGAAATCCGGTAATGGCCAAAGCCCATCCGGATATTGGCTACGATAATTCCTTTATCTGTATCAAAAGACTCCTGGAAATCTGTGTTTTGGGGATCATAATGGGCATTAGATTTCAAATCTCCGATCATAAGATTTTGCACCCCCAAAGAATCCCCGATATAAGGGTTCTTTACAATATGAACCCTGTAATCTTTCTGCGAGTCATCCCCGAATTTTTTCTGATACTTGATTTTAGAGTGGACTGCCTTCTGATAAGCCTCTTTTGATACCTTGTTCCCAAAAATCACTTTTGAATGATCCTGCATTTTTTACTTCCTCCCAATTTCATACTTTCTTACTTCGTAATGCCTTATTTCTTATTTATTATTTCCTATTTCATATTACCCTATCTGATTATGATTCCCTGCATCAGGATCATAACCACTTCATCCAAGGCTTCCTGATAGGAGATTTGGTTTCGTACCAGCACATCCCTCTGGAAGAACTGCTCCAAGGTAGCCTCCATCATAGTCTTTAAAATAGGAATGCTAACCTTTCGAATCCTACCCTTTTCAATTCCTTCCTCAATAAGGGCAATGGTGTTTTCCCAACCACTCTCCAGGTGGTCCTGCACCCTCATATACACCTCTGGATATTTCTCCCTTAATTGATACAACTGCTCCAAATTTAATTCCTTGTAGCCTTCCGGAAGTACCCCTAAGATTCCTCGAATCTTCTCCACAACTCCCAGAGAATTATCCTTTAGCACCCGCTGTTCGCTTTCTTTAATGGAATCAAAACAGTAGTCCACCATCTCCGTAATCAAGGAGTTCTTATCTTCAAATACAGTATAAATTGTCTTCTTGCTAATACCAAGAAGGACCGTAATATCGTCCATGGTAAATTTCAGTCCTTTTTCGTTAAAAACCTGAAGGGTGGCATTCAGGATCCGATCTTTAAGCTGGGCATTCTCCATAACTGCTCCTTTCTAACAAAACGTTCATTCTTGTCCAAACGGAAACTATTTTCGTTTTTCTAGTTTCCCAAATCGTAACATTGTATAAATAAAAAAACAAGAAACTACTTTTACAAAAATAGTTTCTTGTTTTTGTGTAATACGACGAATCGTTTATATTGCTATGATATATTTCCTTACACTCCATTATTTTTCAGCACTATGTTTATCCGGTTTTTCCGCGCATAAAATGTCTGTTTTTCTCTTAATCATCATATTTTTACCTCTCTTTGAGGTTAATCTAAACTTTTCAAGTGACAAGGGAACCACTTTCTGATATACTAACCAAAGATACAATTATGAATTTAATTTCATTCTTCCAAGAAGGAGAAATCATCATGGATGATAAGATTCAACGATTTTTAACAAGAAATGGCATTCAAGCCGAAGCTATTAAATACATGACAAGAGAGGATGGGAAGACCTGTATCCATTTATTAAGCGGGCAGGTCATCCGCACTTACATTCCCACCAAGACAATTTTAGAGCAACTCCCTCAAGAGGATTTTCTAAACATTAGTAAGGGAGTTATTGTTGCCCTCTCTCAGATCGACTATATTGATAAGTTCACCTATCATATGAAGGACGGAACCACCTTGGAAGGTCGCCATAGAACTCCGGCTGTTCACAAGCGTTTGAACAGACAGCTATACTCTCTCCAGGCAGAAGTCGCTCCCCAGAATATGTCCTATGGGCTTTCTCTTCTGGACAACATGCCCATTGCCTTCTGTGTCATTGAGCTAGTAATTAATCCCAACGGCATTGGCATGGATTTCATTTTCCGTTATTGCAACAAGCAGATGGAAGTGGTTGAGGGCAAGAAAATTTCCGAAATGCTGAATCAGTCATTTTTTAAGGTATTTCCTAATGCAGACAAGAAGTGGCTGGTGGCTTATACAGACGTTGCCATCAATGGTGGCATTCGCCACATCTTAGATTACAGTCCTGAAATCGGAAAAGATTTATATGTAAGTTGCTTTCAACCAAAAGAAGGCTATTGTGCCTGCGCACTGATTCCAGCAGACGAACTGACTCATACCAGCTTTGCTGCAGCTTCAAAACCGGAATAATTAAAAAATGCAACTATTTAGAGGTCTGGCGGAACAATCCCCTGGCAATAGGGCCTGCAATAAATAACTGTACCGGCAAGGCCATGATAAAATTCCGGCAATAGGTTTCCAGATAGTTCGGAATAAACTGACCGGTAAATCCATACCCATGCCATACTCCCAGGATACTAGCTAGGGCCACCTGAGAAACCACTGTAAATGTTTGAATCACAAAAATGATTGCGATTTGGCGGTCTGTTGGCCTTACCACGCGGAAAGCAAAGAATTTAGCTACACGGCTGGAAATAAAAAAGGCACATAAAAAGATCACTACAAATTCTATCCACATTCCTTTTAAAGCAATGAGAAAAGTAGTATTGGTAAAGCTACCCGATGCCTGCACTGTATTATATAGGGTCATGATGTATACCATGATCCATGCGGTCACCGCAGTAAAAATAACTGATTCAAATTTTGTTTTTGGCATTATAAGTTCCTCCTGATTTTTAAATATAATTTTTCTGATTGCATGTACTTCTTTGATTATCCAAGGCATTTTTCTCCCAAACCATAATAAAGCAAAAAATAAATGCCCCTCCGCCGTCTGACATTGGCAGAGTGACATTTATTGTCTTATAAATATTATGAAATTTTATCCTGGTATCATTAAAGAATGTAAATCAAATGAATATTCGGAAATTTGCTTTTTCCCGACCACGGATTATTTTAGCAGAAATTTCTCTGATTTTTCAAGAGTTTTTTCGACAAGTCACCCACACTATGTAGGAAATCACCGCCGTAATAAGCTCTGTAATCCAAAAACCATGCCAGACTCCCACAGCTCCAAGCACCCGGCTAGCTAAGAATGCAAGAGGCAAAATCACCAGAACATATCTGCACAGGGAGATAATCAAAGACTCCAGGCCTTTTCCTAAGCCTTCCAGGGAACCACTACAGATTACGGATACCGATGATGCAATAAATCCCAGACTGATGACGCGAAGGGCGGTACTTCCTGCCGCCAAGGTTGTGCTATTGCTTGTAAATAATCCCATTAACTGACCAGGAATTGCCAGGCAGATTACGGTTCCTGCTGCCATCATCAAGAGGACCAAGGCCAGACCATTTTTGAAAATTTTCTGAACTCTTTCATGTTCTCCCGCCCCATAGTTGTATCCCAAAAGAGGACGCATACCCTGGACGATTCCATTTGCCGGAAGATAGAGAAAGGTCTGCAACTTATAATAAACTCCTAAGATAAATACGTAGATTTCTCCATAAGCTGCCAGGATCACATTCAGTACAGAAATCAAGAGGGAAGGCAGGGCCAAATTTAAACTTGCAGGAATTCCAATCACATACAATCTCTTCCACAAGGCAAGGTCCGGCTTCAAGTATTTCTTCCTATATTTAACAGGAAGGGGCCGTAACACATAAAGAAGCAGATAAAAAAGAGCTGCTGCCGTCTGTCCAATCCCCGTTGCCAAGGCTGCTCCCTCAATTCCCATCTCAGGAAAAGGCCCCAGTCCAAAAATCAGCACTGGATCCAGGATGATATTAATCACAGCACCGGACATCATGCAGATCATAGACTCCACCATGCGCCCTACTGCCTGAAAAGTTTTCTCAAAGACCATCTCCCAGGATATAGCTGTAGCAAAAAGAAAAGCAATCCTAGAGTATCGAACACCACAAGCAATAATCTCCGCATTTTCTGTAAACAATTGTAAAAATGGTTTCATTACTGCAATGCCAAGAATCATAAAGCCAATTCCGTGTAAGGTACCAAGAAGCATCCCCTGGGTCGCCGCCCTGTCTGCATCCTCATGCTCCTGGGCTCCCAGATAAAAGGAAATCACTGCATTGATCCCAATACCAAATCCAATCATCACCGCATTAATAAGATTTTGCACCGGATACACCAGGGACAGAGCCGTCATGGCATCCTCACTGATCTTA
This sequence comes from Bacteroidaceae bacterium, assembly GCA_963597615.1. Taxonomy (GTDB): domain Bacteria; phylum Bacillota; class Clostridia; order Lachnospirales; family Lachnospiraceae; genus CAKRJP01. Next base: position 39,670 of record CAVBQS010000009.1, on the reverse strand, counting down.
GCAATAAAAAAACTGTCTACTATATTATAAAGAGAATTCACCATCATGGAAATCACCATAGGAAGAGCCATGGATAGGATTAATTTCATTACTGGTTGTTCTTTCATGTAAGTTTGATTCATAATATTCCTCTCATTTTATTTCTTTTTCTCTTTTTTCATAATCTCTTTCGCCACACCGACTATGTCTATTGTAGCAAATTCCACAAAGCATCTCATTAATTTTTTATTTTTTTGTTTTATTTTAAGTGCACCATTTGACGCATACAATTTTTAATGCTACTATTGATAAAACTGATGTTTATTGGTAAATTCAATGAATTGTCAGATAAATAACAAACGATTCACCCCACATTCTTGAATCGTTAAAAAAATATTTTTAAAAACTTTATAGGAGGTTATTCAATGAAACGTCAGATGAAAACAATGGATGGAAATAACGCAGCTGCACACGTATCTTACGCGTTTACAGAAGTTGCTGCTATCTATCCTATCACCCCTTCTTCTGTTATGGCAGAAGTCAGTGACGAGTGGGCTGTTGCCGGAAGAAAGAATGTCTTCGGGGAACCAGTTCAGATCACAGAGATGCAGTCCGAGGCTGGAGCAGCAGGTACTGTTCACGGTTCTCTTGCATCCGGTGCTTTAACAACTACTTACACAGCTTCTCAGGGTCTCCTTCTTATGATCCCTAACCTTTACAAGATTGCCGGTGAGAGACTTCCAGGTGTTTTCCATGTTTCAGCTCGTGCCGTATCAAGCCACGCTCTGAACATCTTCGGTGATCACTCCGATGTTTACGCCTGTCGTCAGACTGGTGTAGCAATGCTTTGCGAATCCAGTGTTCAGGAAGTTATGGACCTTGCTCCAGTTGCTCACCTTGCAGCTATCGAGGGACGTCTTCCATTTATCAACTTCTTTGATGGATTCCGTACTTCTCACGAGATCCAGAAGATCGAGACTTGGGACTATGCAGATCTTGCAGACATGTTAGACATGGACGCTGTTAAGAAATTCAAAGATGATGTATTTAGCCCAGAGAATCCTTATCAGATGGGATCTGCTCAGAACCCAGATATCTTCTTCCAGGCAAGAGAGTCTAGCAACGGTGCTTATGATGCCCTTCCTGCTATCGTTCAGAAGCAGATGGACAAGATCAATGCAAAACTTGGAACAGACTACAAGTTATTTAACTACTACGGAGCTCCGGATGCTGAGAGCGTTATCGTAGCTATGGGATCTGTATGTGAGACTATCGATGAGACTATCGATTACCTTCTTGCTCGTGGCGAGAAAGTCGGCGTAGTTAAAGTTCGTCTCTATCGTCCATTCTACCCACAGGCTTTGATCGATGTTATTCCTGAGACTGTTAAGCAGATCAACGTTTTGGATCGTACTAAAGAGCCGGGAGCTCTTGGAGAGCCACTTTACCTTGATGTTGTTGCAGCATTAAAGGGATCTAAATTTGAAAATGTACCTGTTAATGGTGGACGTTATGGTCTTGGTTCTAAGAACACAACTCCCGGACAGATCATTTCCGTATTTAATAACACAGAGAAGAAGGAATTCACCATCGGTATCGTGGATGATGTTACTAACCTTTCTCTTGAAGTTAAGGAGAATCCAGTTACTACTCCAGAAGGAACTATCAGCTGTAAGTTCTGGGGACTTGGTTCTGACGGTACTGTAGGTGCTAACAAGAACTCCATCAAGATTATCGGTGATAACACAGACATGTATGCTCAGGCTTACTTTGACTATGATTCTAAGAAGTCTGGTGGTGTTACTGTATCTCACCTTCGTTTCGGAAAGAAACCAATTCGTTCTACCTACTTAATCGAGCAGGGTAACTTTATTGCCTGTCACAATCCTTCTTATATTAAGAAGTATGACATTGCTCAGGATTTGGTTGACGGCGGTATCTTCTTATTAAACTGCCCATGGACTGTAGAACAGTTAGAGGACGAGATTCCAGCAAAGACTAAGCGCTTCATTGCTGAGCACAACATCCAGTTCTACATCATCAATGGTATTGCTATTGGTAAAGAGATCGGACTTGGCGGACGTATCAACACTGTCCTTCAGTCAGCTTTCTTCAAGCTTGCTAATATTATTCCAGAGGAGACTGCTATCGAACTTATGAAGGCAGCTGCTAAGAAGTCTTATGGCAAGAAGGGTGACGACGTAGTTAAGATGAACTACGATGCTATCGAAGCAGGCGCACAGAGAATTGTTAAGGTTGATGTACCAGCTTCTTGGGCTTCTGCAGAAGAGGATGCTACAGAAGCACACAAGGTTACCGGACCTCGTGCAGATGCTGTTGATTTTGCAAACAACATTCAAGCAAAGGTTAACGGTCAGCAGGGTAACAAGCTTGCAGTTTCTGACCTTATTAAATATCAGACAGGTTCTACACCTTCCGGAACTTCTGCATTTGAGAAACGCGGTATCGCAACAGACGTTCCAGTTTGGGATTCTTCAAAATGTATCCAGTGTAACCGTTGTTCTTATGTTTGCCCACATGCTGCAATCCGTCCGGTTGCTCTTACTGAAGAAGAAGCTCAAGCTGCACCAGAAGGAATGGCTTGTGCTAACATGACAGGTATGCCAGATTACAAGTACAGCATGGCTGTTTCTGTATTTGACTGTACCGGATGTGGATCTTGTGCTAACGTTTGTCCTGCAAAGGAAAAAGCACTTAAGATGGAAACATTTGATGAAGAGCATCAGGAAGCTCAGAAGTACTTCGATTATGCAGTAACTCTTGAAGACAAAGAAGACGTTATTGAGAAATTCAAACTTGGAAGCGTTAAGGGAAGCCAGTTCCGTCAGCCACTCCTTGAGTTCTCAGGAGCTTGTGCTGGTTGTGGTGAGACACCTTATGCAAAACTTTTAACCCAGCTCTTTGGTGATAGAATGTACATCGGTAATGCAACTGGATGTTCAAGTATTTGGGGTAACTCATCTCCTTCTACACCTTACACAGTAAACAAGGCTGGTAAGGGACCTGCATGGTCTAACTCCCTCTTTGAGGATGCTGCTGAGTTCGGATATGGTATGTATCTTGGACAGAAGGCAATTAGAAAAGAATTAAAGCACAAAGTAGAAGCTATTATGGCTGAGAATGACAGTCTAAAGGAAGCTGGACAGAACTATCTGGATACCTTCACATCAGGAGCTACCAACGGAAAAGCTACTGACGCTCTTGTAGCTGCTTTGGAAGCTGATGGATCTGAAGCTGCTAAGGCTATCTTGGATCAGAAAGATTTCCTTTCTAAGAAATCTCAGTGGATCTTCGGTGGTGACGGATGGGCTTACGATATCGGATTCGGTGGTCTTGATCACGTACTTGCTTCCGGCGAAGATATCAACATCATGGTATTCGATACAGAGGTATACTCTAACACAGGTGGACAGTCTTCTAAGTCTACACCTACAGGTGCTGTTGCACAGTTCGCTGCCGGTGGAAAGGGAACTAAGAAGAAAGACCTTGCTGGTATCGCTATGAGCTATGGTTATGTATATGTAGCTTCCATCTCTATGGGTGCTGATTACAACCAGTGTGTTAAGGCTATGATGGAGGCCGAGGCTTACGAAGGTCCTTCAATCATCATCGCATACGCTCCTTGTATTAACCACGGTATCAAAAAGGGTATGTCTAAGGCAATGACAGAGGAAGAATTAGCTGTTAAGTCTGGTTACTGGCATACATACCGCTACAACCCACAGCTTGTAGGTACAGGCAAATCAGCCTTCTCTCTTGACTCCAAGGCTCCAACTGAGGACTACAAGACCTTCCTTGACGGAGAAGTTCGTTACAACGCTCTCCGCAAAGTGGATCCAGAGAAAGCTGAGAAATTGTTTGCTGAATCAGAGAAAGAAGCAGGCGATCGTTACGAGCATCTTAAGAAGCTTGTTGCTTTCTACGGAGAAGACTAAATCTATAGAAATCTATAAAAAGTCAATTAGAAAAGCTACCCTGCCAACAAAAGTTGGTAGGGTAGCTTTTTCGTTAAAATCGTACATTTTTCTCAATTGCCAAAAATTTGTTTCTGTATTTCCGTGGCGTCACTCCATACTTCTGTTTAAAGGCCTTAATAAAATGACTACAGTCGCAAAAGCCTGTCTCCTGACTAATATAAGTCAGATCAAAATCTGTAAAACGCAGCAAATCTTCTGCCTTTTGCAGTCTCACTGCAAGAATCATTTCTTTGCAGGTCTGTCCATAATATTCCTTAAATTTTGCAGCAAAATAGGAATAGCTCATACGAAGCTTTCCTGCCAGATCCTCCACCGAAATTTCTTCCTGGTAATGCTGGGAGATGTATTCTGACACTTTCGCAAATTTTTCATTTAAGCTGCTTTCCTTTCTTCTCTTTTTTATCTGAAGGCCCTCTTGCTCCCAAACCCGAAAAATTTCTGCCATAACAAGACAATAATTCGAATGAAGAACAATATCATAGCCAAAGTTTTTTTCTTCTAATGCTTTTATAGATTCCTGAATCAGGCGTCTTACTTTTCTCCCATCCAAGGTGTCTTTTTCCAGATAAACCGACACCTCCCTTTCCTCTGCTGCCATGGCAAGGAGGCTGGAAATTGGCGGAAGAGCCGAACCGGACATATTCAAATGTACCGCATCAAACTTTAGAACATAGTAACGGATGGGAAGCTGGCCTGTGGAATAGATGGCATGGGGCATCTGGGGATAAAATACGATCAGGTCTCCCGGTTCCAATACATAATTTTCTTCTCCCGCTTCTACATAGGCATTTCCCTCTAACATATAAAGGATTTCCACAAAATAATGCCAGTGGGGAAGGATAGGAAATACACCTGCTGTCTGGGCATCAAACAGAAAGGCTTCATAGGGGTTATTAAGTGTATCTGAATATTCAAAATAAGGTTTCATCTCTTTTTACCATCATAGATTTTTACAATTTTTAAATAGATTCATTATATCATCTCATATACTCACATGATATACTTTCCCCCGAAAACATAAAAAACACAGGAGGTTTTTACAAAAATGACTCTTCAAAATCCACTTGGCTATATCAAGGGAATCACCTTTGCCCCTTTTCATAAGCGTGGTTCTCTTTCTACACAGACTGCCTTAGACAGTTTTGATTATATGATTCAACAAACTGCTGCCGATTTTGTAATTCTTGCCCCAGTGGGCCTGCAAGATCATGCCCACGCAGAAGAGATTTACTACAATTCCAGTGCCACATTTACCGACGAGGAATTGATCCATATGATTCGCTATGCTAAAAGCAAGGGCATCCGCGTGGGACTGAAGCCTACTGTCAACTGTAAAAACGGCGTCTGGCGGGCCTATATTAGTTTCTTTGAAAAGGATGTGCCCTGCGAACCTAAGTGGAGCAAGTGGTTTGCCTCCTATACAAAGTTCCAGACCCATTATGCAAAAATCGCCCAAGCAGAACAATGCGATCTTTTTATCGCTGGCTGCGAAATGGTCATGACAGAACACCGAAGCCAGGAATGGAGAAATGTAATTGCTGCCATCCGAGGCTGCTACCAGGGACTAGTTTCCTACAACACCGATAAATACCAGGAGGAAAATGTAAGCTGGTGGGATTGCGTGGACATTATCTCTTCCAGCGGCTACTACCCCATCCATCAGTGGGACCAGGAACTTGATCGTATTGAAAAAATCGTTCAGGAATACAAGAAACCATTTTTCTTTGCCGAAGCAGGCTGTATGTCCAGGCAAGGTTCCTCACTGGTGCCAAACAACTGGGCCATCCAAGGGCCTTTACGCTTAGAGGAACAATCCGACTGGTATCAGGCCATGTTTAAGGCTTGTAAAAAACGACCATGGGTTAGCGGTTTTGCCCTGTGGGAATGGGCTCCAATCCTTCCTTCTAAAAACACTGCTTCAAAAGATAGCAGCTATGAAATCTGTAACAAGCCAGTTCAGGAGGTTATTAAAGATTATTATGAGCAAAACACGAGAAAATAAAAACAGCCAACAATGGACAGCCCAGGATCTTTGGCAGGAAGAGGCAGCCTTAATGCATATCTTTCGCCAAAACAGGAAAAGTAATCTCCGCACCCTTCTTTCTCTTTTCAAGGGACACTACGGGGCGCTAGGCGGTTCCATTTTCTTTTTTATCATCAAACACTCCCCCACCTGGGTCTTGCCCATTGTTACAGCTAATATTATTAATGCAGTGACCGACCACAGCGGGAACATTACAAAAATCTTGGTCCTAAATACCGTCCTTATAATTGTATTTCTGGTACAGAACATACCTACCAACTACATCCATACCTGGCTCTATGCAAAAACCGTGCGGACTGTAGAAAAGGAACTAAGGGAGGCTTTGGTGTGCAAGCTCCAGCAGCTGTCCATTACCTATCACAAGGAAATGCAATCCGGAAGACTTCAATCGAAGATTATGCGAGATGTAGAACAGATCCAAAACCTGGCGTCCCAGATATTCATTTCCCTTTTGACCATCATCCTAAATATAGGGGTGTCTTTCGGAGTGGTAATTTTCAAAAGTCGCATTGTCTTTCTCTTCTTCCTCTGCACAATACCAGTTTCCGTTCTGATTATTGTAGGCTTTAAGGGAAAAATCAAAAGCCACAACCGGGCCTTTCGCAAGGAAATGGAAGAAACCTCTGCCAAGGTAATGGAAATGGTGGAAATGATTCCTGTAACCAAGGCCCATGCCCTGGAAGACCAGGAAACCTGTAAAATGAGCGACCAACTCCGTAAAGTTGCTGAAAAAGGCCTCCAGCTTGATATGATACAGACCTACTTTTCTTCTATCAGCTGGGTTGCTTTTCAGATTTTTCAGGTATTCTGTCTTGCATTTACCGCCTACATTGCCTGGAAGGGAATGATCGGTGTGGGAGACATCACCTTATACCAAACCTACTTTTCCAGCATCGTGGCCCAGATTGCCAGCATTGTTACCTTGCTTCCAATTATTTCCAAGGGCCTGGAATCTGTGGACTCCATTGGAGATGTACTGTGTGCAAATGATATCGAAGATAATCACAAAAAGAAAAAAGTGTCGAATCTGCAAGGAGAGATTGCCTTCCAAAATGTATCCTTTATCTATAAGGGAGACGAAAAGCCAGTATTAAATCATCTGAATTTCAAGATTCAACCAGGTGAAACTGTGGCCTTCGCCGGCGGTTCCGGTTCCGGAAAAACCACCATCCTTAATCTGGCCATTGGTTTTCTAAAAGCTGACCATGGCCAGGTATTAGTAGACGGAAATGATTTGATGGAACTAGATCTTCACAGCTACCGGAAACAAATTGCTGTGGTTCCCCAGCAGTCCATCCTCTTTACCGGAACCCTTCGGGAAAACATTACCTATGGTTCTGAATCCATCTCTGAGGAACAACTTTGGAAAGTCATTCAAGCTGCTAACTTAGAAGAAGTGGTTAGGAAGCTTCCAAATGGCCTGGACACCATGATCACCGAGCATGGTGAAAATCTTTCCGGAGGTCAGCGCCAGCGTATTTCCATTGCCCGTGCATTTTTACGAGACCCTAAGATCCTGATTCTGGACGAAGCCACATCTGCCCTGGACAGCGTTTCCGAAAAGAAGATTCAAGATTCCATTCAGAAACTTGTAAAGGGAAGAACCACCCTAATCGTAGCCCACCGCCTGTCCACCATCCGAAATGCCGACCGGATTGCCGTCATTGGAAAGGGGAACGTGTTGGAATGCGGATCCTATGAGGAATTAATGGAGAAAAAAGGGGCCTTTTACCAGATGGAGAAATTATAAACTTTTTATTACATACAAAAAGCTATCCCGCCAACCAAAATAAGCGGGATAGCTTTTTCAAAATTATATAGTTTCTGCTTACATTATTATGAAATTCTTCCATTCTCCATTTCATAAACCAGGTCTGCCACATTCATGGTAGAAACTCTGTGTGAGACTAAGACAACAGTTTTCTTTCTCGCAAATTCTTTTAAGGATTTTAAGATAATTCCTTCATTCAAAGAATCCAGGTTACTGGTGGGCTCATCTAAAAGGATCATATCCGCATCATGCAAGAAGGCTCTTGCAATTCCGATTCTTTGTTTCTCACCGCCAGACAGGGTATCACCAAGCTCTCCCACTTCTGTGTCATATCCTTTAGGAAGGGTCATGATGAAATCGTGGATAGAAGCCTTCTTTGCCGCCTCCATAATCTCTTCTCTGGAAGCCCCAGCTTTTGCAATTCCAATATTATTTGCAATAGAATCATGGAAGAGGTGGGTTTCCTGGGTTACATAACTTTCCAGATCTCTTAGGTGTTTTGTGGGAATTTCTCGTACATCTGTGCCATCCACTGAAACCTTTCCAGCCTGTACATCCCAGAACCGCATCAAAAGCTTTAATAGGGTGGATTTTCCAGAACCACTAGCTCCATGAATACCGGTAATCTTCCCTGGCTGAAGCTTCAATGAATAGTCGTCTAAAATCACTTCTTCGCCGTAGGCAAAGGATACATTTTCCGCCTGGGCTCCTGTAAATTCACATTTCTCACTATCTTGTCCAAAGTTATCCACATCTCCTGGAATCTCTTCCACAAGGGGAGTCTCTTCCAGAAGAGAAAGAACACGCTCACCGCTGGCCAAAGTTTGATTCAGGTTATTAGAGAGACTCGACAGCGCCACCACCGGTCCGAAAGAACCCATCATGGCAATGGCGCAGGTTAAGATTCCCTCGAATCCCATCTCTCCATTTTCATACAGCCAAACAGTAAGGGCCAACATTCCAAAGGAAGCAAGCAAGATCATCATATTGGTAAAAGATCTCTGGGAACCTTCCATCTTGCTTAAATCTTCCTGCATACCAGCAAGATTTTTAGAGCGGTCTGTCATTTGCTCCTTTCTCTTCTCCCCCTGTCCATACTGAATCGTCTCATCTAAGCCCCGAAGAGAATCCAGAACAAAACTATTTAACTCACCAAAATTTGTTCGAAACTCCATACCCTTCTGGCTGCCACGTTTCCCATTCCACATAGGGATGGCCACACCTACAACCAGGTAAGCACACAAGGCAAGCAGGCCCGCAAGATAGTGGTATCTTCCAATAAAAATCACCATAATCAGAGATGTCAAAGTGGCAATAGCAATGGGGGAAATGGTATGAGCATAGAAAACTTCCAAAAGCTCAATATCTGTCGTAATAATAGAAATCAAATTCCCCTTATCCCGGCCTTCCAACTTGGCAGGGCAAAGTTTCCTAAGAGCCGCAAAGACCTTGTGGCGAATAATAGCCAGAAGTTTAAAAGCAATAAAATGATTACAATACTGCTCTGCATAATGCAAAATTCCACGAAGCAGGGCAATTAGGATCATCACGGTAATAATCCTTTTAACCGGAGTAAACACAAGCCACATATTCTGAACCGGAACTATCAAACCAGCCACCCCGGTAAGAAGACCATGCACCATAACCTGCCCAGCCAAAATCGTAAGAAAAATAGCACACAAGTATCCCAGGGTACCAAGGATGATGGCCGCAAGCATAACATGAAGCAAGGGCTTCACCAGGCCAATAAGGCTACCCATAATCTGAAAGGCACTTCTTCTTTTCTTGGCGTCTTTCTTAATGGTGTCAGGCACAATTAATTTTTCATTAACTTTCATGATTCACTGCCCTCCTTTCCATAATTTTCCAAGGCCATCTGGCTTTCATAGAGAGCTTTATAGGCTCCATTCTGGCCCATCAGTTGCTCGTGTTTTCCACTCTCTACTATCTCTCCATTTTTCAGGAAATAAATCACATCTGACTTCACTACATTTGCCAGTCTATGGGAAATTAAAAGCACCGTCTTGGTTTTTGCCAACTCATGGATCACTTCCATAATCAGTTCTTCGCTTTCCACATCTATATTGGATGCCGCCTCATCAAAGATGTAAACCGCGCTGTCTGTCCGAAGTAAGGCTCTGGCAATCACCAGTCTCTGGCACTGCCCGCCAGATAGGTTACTTGCCTTCTCAAGCAACTGAGTCTGCAAGCCATCCTGGGTCTGTAAGAACCCTAAGAGGTTGACTTTTTGAAGCACCGCTTCCATTTCTTCTGTAGTGGCATCTGGTTTTGCCATCTTCAAATTTTCTTCTACAGTACCTTTAAACAGATAGCTGTTATGGCGAACCAACACCAGATGCTTCATTAGGTCAGCTTCCTTCACGTCTTTAAGAGTAACTCCTCCAATGACAATCTCTCCTCTGTATCCCCGGTTCTTTGCTGCCAGGATTCCTGCGATGGTACTTTTTCCACACCCTGACTCCCCTACTAAGGAGACAAAACTTCCTGCTGGAAGATCTAAGTTTATTCCTTTTAATATTTCTCTGTCTTCTTCATAAGAAAAATGTACATCTTTTAATGTTACATCTAAAGGTCCCTCCGGAAGGATTTGATCTCCCTCCTGGGGCTCTGGCAAATCTAAAATCTTGAAAATCTTATCGCTGGCTGCCATTCCATTCATAGCAATATGAAAGAATGATCCCAACAGACGAAGGGGCAGGAAAAACTCACTGGCAAGGAGAACGATGCACAAAGTTCCGGCTACACCAATATTTCCTTTTAAAAATTCTGACACTGCAACTGCCATTCCAATGGCCGCCCCACCGTAAGCTACTATGTCCATGACACTGGTAGAATTTAGCTGCATGGTCAGTACCTTCATGGTAATCCTGCGAAATTCCTGAGATTCCTCATCCATCTCCTGGGCTTTTTGCTGGTCAGCTTGATAAATCTTAAGAGTAGTAAGTCCCTGCAAATTCTCCAAAAATGAATCTCCAAGTCCTGTATATATACTCCAATATTTATTCAAAAGTTTCTTTGCTATCTTTTGCACCACCACGATAGAAATGGGGATTAAAGGCACGCAAATCAATAAAATCACACTGGCTTTTACACTGACCCTGCAAAGAATAACAAATAGGGTCAGAGGTGCTAACAAACTATAAAACAGCTGGGGAAGATATTTCCCAAAATAGGTTTCTAGCTGCTCCACTCCTTCTGTGGACACCTGTACCACCTCCGAAGAAGACACCTGCTCACTATAGGAGGCTCCAAGCTTCAGCATTTTCTCGTAAATCTTTTCTCTCAGAATCCGCTTTACGTCCACACATGCTAGATAGGAAGCTCTTGCTCCCATCCGCTCGCATATAAAGCGGATCACCAAAACTAATATTAAGATCAGTATTGTCCGCTCAATCATTGCCAGCGTTACTGACCGATAGACCACCCCTTCCAGTAAGTTTGCAACGGAAAAGACGGCCAACACCTGGGACACAAGGGCTGCCCACTGCCACAAAATCGTATAAACGATATACTTTTTTGCGTGGGACAGAAGTCCCACCAGTCTTGTTTTTATCATATACACTCCTTATCCAGATTTTGTTGTTTTCTTTTTTTCTTTTATACTACACAGCAAATGCCACACTGCCAACATGGGATGATACAAAAGCATTCGCGGGCCTGAAAATCGCATTACTTGTCGGATTTGCGCTCTCATCTCCGGCTTGTAGCAATGAACCTTACAATTGGCACAAAATGTCTTCTCTTTCATAAAAGGACATTTTTCACTGCGAAACTTTGCGTAATCCGATAACGTCTGACAGACAGGACACATCTGTCCTGCCTGCCGATCTTCCTCTGAGTGGTTCTTCCGACAATACAACCGGATCATTTCTTCAACCACATACTGTTCCTTCTGTCGTTTCTTTTCTACTTTATCCATTTTATTCTCCACTTTCAACCATCACCTCTTCCGGGTCTTCCGTTTTTACTCGGAAGAAGAAATACAAGAGATGGCATACCCAAACTACTGCAAGACAGATCCTTCCAATAGGTACATTTTTCATGCAGATAAAGCCGATTGCCATAACCACTGTTACCATTCCAATAATCTTGCATTTTGTCCCCATGGTCATGGCTCTTTTCTGAACAAAACTATCCAGATGTTTCTTATATAAATTGGTTCCTACGAACCAGTCGTGCAGTTTCTTTGAGCTCTTGGCGAAACAAAATAATGTCGCCATGTAAAACGGAACCGTTGGCAAGATAGGAAGAACAATTCCTATGGTGCCAAGCCCCAGGCAAAGAAATCCCAGCACGATCCAAAATATTCTCAAGGGATTTTTCATCTTAATTCCTTTCTTTTTGTACATTTATAACAAAGTTTCTCAGTTTCTATAATCTGTATTGAATTTAGAATACGCTGACCATTGGTGACCTTATCGCAGTAATTTCACTGTGTGCGACATTTTACAGTCTTGGTTACGTGCGTGGAAAGCATGATTCCAAGACACAAAAATAACCGCCCATCGTCCTGAGAAAACATGAGCGGTTATTTTAACTTAACATAATAATCAGGCGAACCGTCATCAGTAGCACCTTTTCTATAGTCATACTATCACCGCAAACATCTTATGTCAAATCCCTATTCCATTTTCTATTAAAAAGAAATTCCTCACACCGCTAACACAAACTTACGCCCACCAACTCGGGTCACGCCAAGCTCGATACCATACAATTCTCTAATACTCTCCTTAGTTATCACCTTTTCCGGATCCCCTTCTACCAGCACCACGCCAGCTTTCATTCCTATTACATTATCGGAATAGGCGATGGCCTGATTGATATCGTGGAGGACCATTATAATGGTAATTCCAAATTCCTGGTTTAGCTTCTTTACTAATTGCAGGATCTCTATCTGATAGCGGATATCCAAATAGGTTGTTGGCTCATCAAGGAACAAGGTCTTTGTCCCCTGACAAAGGGCCATGGCAATCCACACACGCTGCCGCTGTCCACCGGAAAGTCTTGACACCTCTCTGTCCCGATACTCTGTCAGGTTGGTGACTTCCAAGGCCCATTCGATCATCTGCTCATCTTCGGCGCTGTCTCCCTGCATCATCTTCTTATGAGGGGTTCTTCCAAATGCCACCAGATTTTCAACAGTGATATCATCCGATGCACTGTTATACTGTTGAACAATGGCCACCTTTCTGGCAAATTCTTTTAGATTCAAATTCTGTATATTCTTGCCCTTTAGGAAAATATTTCCCTTTCTGGGATAAAGGTTCTTTGTCATTAGGGAAAATAATGTGGATTTTCCACATCCGTTAGCCCCCATAATAGTGGTAATCTTCCCCTCTTCGATTTTCAAAGATACCCCTTTTAAGACCTTATTTTTTCCATAGGCAAAATGCAGGTCACGAACTTCCATAGCCGGCTTGTCTGCCCACTTATCTTTTGGGGGAGATTTTTTCTCTGTCAAATCCTCCCCAAGCACATCTTTTGAAGCTGCCACACTCTGCACAGAAGTCAAATCCATATTCTTTTCTCTACTTTCCATACTTCTTAGACCTCCTTAACAGAATAATGAAGAATGGTCCTCCCACCACGCTCATAATAATGGATGCCGACACCTCATAAGGAGAAGCAATGGTTCGTCCGATGGTATCTGCCAGCAAAAAGGTAAATGCTCCAAACAAGGCACTAAATGGCACCAGCGCCTTGTGGTCACTTCCTACCAGGATTCTTCCAATATGGGGAACAATGAGTCCCAAGAAACTGATTACTCCAGCTACCGCTGTTGAAATACTTGCTAATAAAACGGCAATCAAGGAAATCACTATCCGCATTGCATTAACATTGATTCCAAGGCTTCGGGCTGTCTTATCTTCCAGGGCCAAAAGGTTGCACATCTTGGTCATGATCAGCGCCAGCACCAGTCCTACAATTACATAAGGCACCAAGGTCTTTACATCATCCCAGGTTTTCATGGTAATATTTCCATTTACAATGGCTGCCACGCCGGACATATTTCCACCGTTCATGGAATTCAAGGCACTGGAAAGTCCTGTAAACATGGCATCCACAGCCACACCTACCAGGATAATTCTAAGAGGACTAATTCCCCCTTTCCAAGACAGGCTATAAACCAGGATAAATGCGATTACACCACCAAGGAATGCAAATAAGGGTGTAAAGAAAAATAAGGTCGGTGCAAATGCAGTGATCAGAACAGCTGCAAAACTTGCCCCACTGGAAATACCAATAATCCCAGGATCTGCAAGCGGATTCTTAAGCACCGCCTGAAACAAAACTCCTGATACGGCGATAGCAGCTCCTGCCAACATTGAGATTACAATTCGCGGGAATCGTAAGTCATAAATGGTTGCCACATTTTCATTGTACTCCACAAACAACCCTTTTAGCAGGTCTGGGAAGCTTACCTTCAAGCTTCCGATATTCACTGCCGCGAAAAACAATGCAAGCAAAAACAGGATCATCACAATAAATGAAATTGCTGCCTTTGCAGTTTTCTTCTGTTTTCTCACCTTATCTTGTCTGGAGAGGTTCATATCTTCCGCCTTAGAAACATCAGATATACTCTGTAATTCTTTTTCTTCCATCTGCCCTCTCCTTTCTAATTACTTTGCTGTTCATTATATTTCTCAGTTGCATCAGAATCTTTGGCTTTCTTCTGGGCCTTTTCACTGGTTTCTTTGGCTTTCTCTGTATCCTCATCGCTTTCTGGATAGAGGATTGGCTGCAACTCTTCCAAGGCCTCTGGATATTTAAATGTAGCACTCATGCCAAAGTATTCATAAGTCAGATCATACACTCTGCCATTTTTTACCGCATCAAAATGCTGCCAGATATCATTCTCTGCAAAGTCCTTATTGAACATTTCCACCACCTGGTCCGGCAGGGCATGGGCGGCACGAAGGATAATGTCCGGCTCTTTAGTCTTCATATCTTCCGTATTAACAGTTAAAAATTCCTGGTCGGTATCAGAATATACATTCTCGCCACCTGCCAGTTCCACCAAACTTCCTACATAAGAATTCGGGGTTGCAATAATATAAGAACCCGGAAGTCCCATAAGAATCATAACCTTTGGATGGTCTTTTCCTTCATTCTTCGTCTTATATTCATTGTAAAATTCAGTAAATTCATCTACCAATTCCTGGGCTTGCTCTTCTCTGTCGAAGATCTCCCCTAATTCCTGAATAGACCGGTACATGCCTGGCACACTTCTAAGATTTAAAAATGCCCAGTCTGTGTCGATGGCTTCATATTTAGGTTGCAGATCACTTTGCAAAGAAACAGGGCTTAAGATCCAGTCTGGATTTAAGGAAGCCACAATCTCCATATCCGGACTCATAGCAGTTCCCACTGTCTCTACATCCTTGTACCTGTCTGGAATGGTAGATACCGTACTGCTGCACACACCTACCAGATCTAGTTCCAACTTATCACAGATATCTGCAGTTGCAGGAGAAGTAGCTACAATTTTTGGCTCCTCCTCCATGGCCTGGACCTTTTTTTTGGCAGCCTCCACAGCCGCCTTCTCTTCTGGATCATCAATCTCCAAAAGAGACTGGGCATCCTCATCTGAAGAATCTTCTGTATCAGTACTGCTTTCTGTCTTTGTGTCAGAATCACTGTCTTTCTTTCCCTGACTTTGGTTTACACAAGCCGTCAAAGAAAAAATTATGGTCATTGCCAGAAATAATGCCGATGCCTTTTTCAAATGTTTATTCATCATCGTCCTGGGCACCTCCCCAACGTTTCCAGTTTGTGCGGAAGAAATAAACCACTCCGGCTACTGCTGCCAGCAAGATTAAACCTGATACAACAACTGCCAAGGCAATTTGGAAAATCTTATTTCCAGAAGAGCTGGTCTCGCCATCAGAATCGCTGGTGCTTGTAGTATCTTTTTCTGTAGAAAGGCTTAATCCTTCTGCAGAATCCACTTCACTCTCAGTATCTAGGGAAGAAGAATCGCTGCTTGGCTTTGCCGCCTCTGTGATACTGCTTTCCAATTTCTTTGATGAGCTAGAAGAGCTACTATTATTGGAGGAGTTACTATTATTAGAAGAAGTAGAGGAAGTTCCCGAACTCAAACTACTATTTCCTGCAGAAGAAGTTCTATTTCCAGAACTTGTAGTAGAGGAAATGCTTCCTGAGCTTAAGCTACTGTTTCCTGTAGAAGAGCTAGTTCCTGAGCTGTCTGTAGAAGAAGTACTTCCGGAACTTTCTGCAGTTGTAGAGCTATCACTTGTAGTTCCAGAAGAACTTTCTGTCACCATAGTAGCACTCATATCTGTACTATTTCCCTCACTATAATCACTTGGGTAGAGATAAAAAATAACCGTTCTTCCCATAGGTTCTACATACATCTCGCCTCTAACTACACAGTTTTCACTTGGAACACGAATGCAAATATCTGATGTTGTACCATTGCTGTCTGAACCATTTCCAGTAACCCCCATCTCTGACGGTGTAGTCCATCCAGAATCTCCTACATTCTGTACCTGAAAACTATGTCCACTGGTGTAGTCCATCAGACTCATACGGATGGTCAGATAATAAGCTCCATCGTCTGTTACTTCCAGGATACCATTGCTGTATACACAGCCTTCTACCATACCCTGTCCTGTTGCATAAGAACTCTCTCCGCCGGAATCTTCGATTACTCCGGTAACTGGGTGTGCGTAACATCTGTTGATCGCACAGCTATACACTGTCCCGCTTGCGGCATAAGCCTTAACAGCAGGAAAGCCTGCCATTAAAGTAATGGCAAGCACGCAAGTCATAATGGCAGACAATATTTTGTTTTTCTTCGCTGCTAATTTCATTCCTTATCTCCTGTTAAATAAATTTGGCAGACTCCCAGTCCCGAAGGAATGGGAGGGTTCGTCTGCCAAATCACTACTTATTATTTTACGTTTGCTTTTTTCTTTCTGTTGTACTCCATGATTCCTGCCAGTAAAGCGACTCCTCCGAGAAGAAGGATAGCTGCCCACAGGGTATTGTTCTGTACAACATCACCAGTCTTAACATTGGATGCTGATTTCAGGCTGGAACCTGATCCAAGGCTGGATGTTCCACTCTTCAGACTTGAAGAACCACTTCCAAGTGAGGAAGAACCAAGTTTGCTGCTTCCAAGTGAACTGCTTCCGAGGCTGTTATTTCCAAGAGAGCTGTTTCCAAGTGAAGAGCTGTTGTTGTTTCCGTTGGAATTATTATTGTTGTTATTGCCATTGTTGTCATTCTTATTAAAATCCGAATCATCAGCTGTTGTTGCTTTTAATGAACTCCAATCCAGTTTCAGGAATACTGGCTGTGTACCTGTACCAGAGCTGATAGCGTCCATAATCGGTACAAATACCTGTAACGGAACATATCCGTCATCCAGAGCTTCCGGAATAAGCTCGAATGTTACTTCATCTGGATAGTTTGTTCCGTACTGGTCAGAAACCAGTGAACCATCGCTGTTCTTCTGATAGGTGTCAACTGTAACATCAGCAAGTGTTCCCTGCGGATTACCATACTTATCAAGTGTGTAACCCGTCGTGAAGTATTTGAGCTGGCTTAAATATCCAAGTTTCTCTCCTACTGTCAATCCGTTGAAGTTCAGAGTAATGTAATATTTGCCATTCTTCACTGTCAGTTTCACTGTATGATTGATTGCTCCGTCAGACATAGACGCTGTTATCTTATCAACTTTTACCATGTTTCCAGTGATAGAATATACGCCATCTGCAAGATTCTTAATATCTAAGCTTCCGTTGTTATCACCATTATTGTTGTTTCCGTTATTACCATTATTTCCGTTATTGTTGCTTCCAGAATTAGAAGGATTCATTTCCAGATTTACAATTGCGGTTGTCAGTGCGGAAACCTGTGCATTTACTTCTTCTTCAGTTGCTGACTTCTTATCATATACAGCCTGAGCTGCTTCGATTGCTGCTTTTAAGTTATTCAGCGAATCTGCTGTGTAAATAGATTCTCTTCCTGCCATATTGGAAGCTACCATCAACATCTTGGCGAGTGCATCTTTATCTACTGTTGTCTCTACCTTATCAGTATGTTTTACCATGTAGTTCAGTGCAGAAGTGACTGCATCTACTGTATCCTGTGAAGCATTGCTGTCATTGTAAACATCCTTTGCCTGATCGTAGATCTGTTTCAGTGCGTCCAGTGCAGATGCTGTGTAAGAATCTGTATCCTTTAACATAGTTGCTGCTTTGTCCATAGCACTCTTTAAGTCTTTCTTATCTGCAACTTTAACCAGATCACCGATTGCATTTTTCAAATTCATCACTGCACGATTAACATCATTCTGTGATGCATTGTTGCGGTCATAGATTTCTTTTGCTTCATTATAAGCAGTCTGTAATTGTTCAAGTGTTGCTTCTGTATAAACCACATCTTTAGAGTCCAAAATCTCTTTCGCAGACTTCATCTCTTCTTTTAATTCCGTCTTATCAACTTCTGTGATTTCTTCTGACATAGCTGCAATTGCGGATTTCAAAACTTTTGTTGTTGCATCAATAACTTCTTGACTTACATTCAAATCTTCATTTACATCTTCTGCCTGTGATAAAGCTGCCTGTAATGCCGCATAAACTTCATCTGAAGCATCTCCCTGTGATAATTCCTTGGCTGATTTAATCTGTTTTTTAAGTTCTGCCTTATCAGTATCAATACCAGTCAACTGTTCTCTACTATCCCAGTCAATAAGGAGTTTTGCAAGCTGTGTACCACTTCCGCTCTGAATACTATCCATGATTGGAACAAACACTTTCACATAAACCGGATTCTGTCCGAGTGACTCAAGTGGGAAACTTAAATGACGCGGATATTCAAACGTTTGTTTTCCATTTGCATCCACATTAAAATCATCGGTAACATCTCCCCATGTATCTTCTACAGTTGTTTCCTGAGCTTCTACATCTGTTGGAATCGCTGTTCCTGTATATCCAGGGAAATACCAAAGATTCTTCAGATATCCTTCTTTTTCTTTTCCAAATAATGTCATTGTATTCTTTTGGAATTCAACAGTCAGATATGGTTTTCCATCTTTTACAGTCAGAAGCATTGTATGATTGATTGCCGGATCAGCCATGGATTTTCCTTCATTACTCGTCTTCCAATCTTCTGGAATATCCTGTGTTGCCTGCCATAATCTTCCAAACACATTGTATGTACCATCATATACTGTATTGGCATCATCATTTTTTATAACTAACGCATTCATTGCATTATTCAACAATTTGTACTGTTTATCGATAGCATCCTGTGAAGCCTTGCTGTCGGAAACTGTCTTTTCTGCAGAAGCGATTGCCGCATTCAGTGCTGCAACGCTCTTCTCTGTGCAGTTACTTGTATCTGTCGCCTTTGCTTCTGCGATTAGTTTATTCAATGCACTTGCATCTACAGAAGTTGCTAACTTATTCATGGTGTTAAATAATGCAGTTCTTGCTGCTGTGACTTCACTTTCTGTTGCATCTCCATTAGCAAGAACAGCTTTAGCATCATTCACAGCTTTTTCAAATTCTGCCCATGCATCAGCATTGTATCTGCCATCTGCATTTCCTTCATTATAAGTTTCCAGTGCCTCATCGTATTTTTCTTTCAGTGCATCTTTGTTGACCTGTTTTTCCAGGCCTTTAATTGTTGTTTCCAGATTCGTTACCTGTTCATCAACCTGTGTCTGTGTAGCTATGTCGGAATCTGCAATAGTCTGTGCTGCTTCAATTGCACTCTGCAATTTAGCAATACTTGAAGGTTTATAAATTTCCGTCTTAGCAACTTCTTCCTTTGCCTCAGCAAGTTTCGCTGTTAACGCACTCTTATCTACTGTATTACTTTCCGCAAGTCCATCTATCGAAATATACAGTTTATTCAGTGCATCTTCAATGTCTGCATTTGTTGCAGAAGAATTATTAGCTACCACAACTGCTGCTTCTAATGCATCTTTCATAGTGTTATAGCTTGCTTCTGTATATTTTGTAGAATCAACAGCCTGTGCCTTTTCAACCATCTTGTTTAAAGAAGTTTTCAGCATCTCAGTTGTTCCCTGATCCAGTTCCTGGCTTGCATTTAATATTGCATCACCATTAACACTTGATGCTTCTTTCATCAATTCATACGCAGTTCTTGTATCTTTGGTTTTCTTTGTTAACTCTGCAAAGGTATCTGCATCATAAATATCTTCTGCATTTTCAACATTAACGACTGCTTCTGCATCTTCAATACTCTTTAATAAATATGAAGTCTCATAGGTTGGAACATTAGAACTATCACTTAATTTCTTCAAATTATAAAATTTGAGTTCAGCTGTTCTAGCTCCTAAACCAGAGCCAGGAACAAACCGCCCAAGCTCATCCATAATCGGTACTTGGAACTCTATCTCATATCTTCCTCTTACTAAACTATTAGATGAAATAGGAAATGTTACTGAATTAGGATAAATGCATCCAAAATTTTTTCCATAATAATCCACATTATAAACACTGGTGTCATCATCATTTGTAACGTAACTTAAATATTCTGCCTGTTGTTTTTTCCCATTATTATCTTTGTAATAAATTCTCTGGCAATATCCATAGCTACCGTCTATGTAAATTCCTTGTAATCTAAAGAATACTCTATATTCGCCATCTTTTACATATAAATATGATGTCCCTCTTTTGATAGCCGCATTACTCATAGATACTTCTCCTACGGTTGTCACATTCCACGATGAAATATCTACAGAATAAAGCCCATCTTCAAGATTTTTTATATTCGCTTCTACTGAATCTTGCGAAATAACATACGTTTGATTCAAATTATTGGTATTAAAAACAACACAATCATCAATTACTTTATATTTATCTTTAGAGATATCTGTCAAAGAACCATCTGTCGACGTCCCATAAAGATAATACATTTTTATTTTGCTGGTATCCCATCCGTCTGGAATTTTTATATAGACATCCACATTTTCGGTTGGAGTAACTTTTTCATCGTTGTATGTAAATGTCGGTGCATAAATCATATTTTTTGCACTATATCCATTCAACATAGATTGAATGTTCTCATAATCAGTTCCGCTAGTTATTGGATTAGAATTAAAAACGGCGTTTTCATTTACATTTTCTTTTGTAGTTGTAAACGTCATACCATCTGATGAAAATGTTATGGAATTATCTTTTTCTTTTGCTACCACTCGCAATGTGAATTGATAAATTTCATCGCCTTTTACAATTTTTATAATTTTCCCCCATGCGAGTTCATCGTTGCTAAAAGCTAATTCAAATTTATTATCCGATACACTGATTTCATTATAATTCATGCCCCTATAAGCACGAGACATATAATACATATATTTTATTCTATTTGCTGTTGGATTAGTTGCGTTTAATTCAACTCCTGTTCTAGTATCTGCTACAAAGACACCGTCTACAGCATCATTTAATTCAAATATTGCTGTTGCTGATTCGTCGGTTTCATTTTTAATAGATACATTCGTTTTTAACATATTTTTAATTGTTTCAGCAGTTTCATCTGAGGACGCAACGCCCATTTCCAAATCAGTGGCTACAGCTGCTCTTTCAATTTGAACATCTAAATTTCCTTTTGACAATTCATTAGTCGAAGTCAAAAGTTCAGCATTTTCCAAGTCAAATTTAAATCCACCACTTGTAATGCATTCTTGGCATACCTGTTTCACTGTATCGGGATCCTTTGCAGGATCTTTAATCCCAGTTGTTGTTGTATAACTTCCGTATTTCCATGTTTCTATTGCTTTAAAATACAGTGCCTTATTAATATCAGAAACATCTAAAGTGATGTAGGATAAATCTTTTTCCTCATCTTTTTTTACCGTTACGTTTTGATAATAGTTGTCATTTTCGCTTTCTGAAAGTAAGGATTTCAAAATTTCTGTATAGTCATATTTTTTAAATCTGGTAGATGATGTTAAATCAATTTTAAATTTTTCCGGAATATTAAATGTTCCCATAACCAGATCCTTAGGTTGCATTCCATCCGTCATTTTTTCTTGTTTGTAAAATTGAACTGCATCTAAATAATCATACGAAGCCCATTGTAAGGTAACTGAATAAGTACCATCCTCTTTCGGGGTAACTAGCGCTTTCTGTGCAACATTGTCTTGACCATATTCTTGATCAGCTCCCGTTGCTGTCCAATCTATATTTAGACCATATTTATCAAGTCTGCTAATTGGAACTATATAAGTTTTATTCATTTCTAAATTTTTATTTTGATTAGTTGTTTCTTTTTCTGAGGCCATTGCAGTAACTGGAACACTTGTTGCAACCACTGACAAAGCTAATAAAATTGTTGATATTTTTTTCCATATTTTGTTCATTTTATTCTTTATCCTCAAAGGAGCTGCCACACTATAATTTAGTGTGCAGCTCCTTATACTTTATTTTTTATTTGCGGTCGTAACTGCTTATTGTGCTGTCATTGAGTTGATTTTAAGATAACCTGTTTTTTCTCCACCCATAAGCGGCACTGAAGATGTGAATTTTCCTGTGATAACAGAGCCTGTTGTAAAGTCTTCTGCCGGGAATCCATCAATATGGAATGTTAAGTAATCATCGCCTACTGTATATCCTTCATATGTTTCACCCAATGCATCAAGTAATACAACTTTACTTAACTGTCCTGTTTTATTGCTATAAATTACAGATTTTGTTTTCAGCAAAATATCTACTGTTCCATTTTCTTCATCAACTGTTGCTGTTACACTTGCAATTCCGCTATTTCCCATTGAAACGCTAGTGCAACTTTCATTTTTGTATAATGTAGTTGATACATTATATGTAGTTCCTGCTGCAAATGCTGTAACTCCCATTGCCAGTACCATTGTTGCCGCTAACAGTGTAGCAACTAATTTCTTGATCTTTCTCATAACTGTAATCCTCCTTTTCTCATCTTGGTATTAGCTTTTTGCTAATAAATCTTTAGTTATGATGTTTAGAGTTCTACGAGAATATTTCCGGTTACTCGTATCTAACTCCTTGTCTGAAAGATACCATAATTTGCCATCCAATGTCAACACCATTTTCGTATAACTTTGTTGCCCGAATTGCAACAAACAAACCGTTATTTTCTTCGATTTTGTTGCTATCTAGACAACAACAGACGCAAAAGTGCTGTTATTGATAGCATTTTATCAATAACAGCACTTTATTGAAATTTTTTCTTATTTTGTTACATGATATGCGTAAATGAGAATTTTTCTCACTTCTCATTTATACCCAGAAATATAATAGTGCAGTGCTTTCCGGCATGTGCATTGGTCCTACGCTACAAGTAACGGTCACTGGAACAATTCCCATCGTGCCAATCCCCGTCCACCGGTGAATTCTGCACGCTTCCATCGGGATTTTCACAATATTATTCTCTATTCTTGCCTCTTCCAGGACTTCATTATGCTCATACTTTAATGTTTTTAACTTACCAGCCATCATTTCACCGTTCGCTCTGGAGTGTGCAGCCATCTCTTTCAGCTTTAATTCCAGATAGCTTTCTCCATTCTCCTGAACAATTTCGGCTATATCTTCAAATCCCCTCATTGCCATTGAATCTCTGTCCTGCCCCGGCTTTTTATTCATTCGATAAAGTCGGAACACTACCGGATGTCTTTCACATTTCTGCAGATTGTGTTGTATCTCCTGATCCAGTTCATTCTCTTTTTTCTTGTATACGGATTTCTTCTCTGCAAATGCATTTAACATCATTTCCAGCATGTGGATGTCGATGTTCTCTACCATAACGTCCAGTGTTTCGTCAATCTCTTCCTGCTTTGCACCGATTTCTTTCAAAAATTTTTCAAGATTTTCATACAGCTTGGTATATCTCTCCAGCCATTCTTCTCCCACAGGGGTAAATTCCAGTAATTCTGTCAGGATTCCTCTTTCGATGCAGTTCTTAAAAAAGCGGTTTACCGTTGATCGGTTCACTCCATAGGATTCTGCGATACTTCCCTGAGCTCCACGTTTTTTCTCTATTCTTGACAGACCTTGTAAATATTGCAGTTGCAGCATCGTAGGTCTGTTCTGTCTCTTTAGATGTTTGCCTTTTTCCATTTTCCTGTTCCTCTCTTCGTCACCATACATGAATATTCAATTCCCGATAATCGATTGGCAATGGTTCCTGCTCAAAGCGTGTAATCGCAATGATTGCCACTGCTTCTGTAATCGGGATTCCTGTATTGGCAGTATAAGTACAGATGTCTGTCGGTAATTGATAAACACCTTTTTCTTCTTTCGCCTGTATCCATTCATCCTCTCTTCTGTACCATACATAGCCGATGGATTCGTCCTTTTTTGTCCTGAGCAGGAAACAGGTCTGGGACTTTTTTACTCTCAATATGACAGAGTGTTCCAGTTTCCCGTACTCTGGTGCAAGGAATCTTGGATTGCGTCGTTCCGGTTCATACAGTCCGAATGCCACCGGAAACTCGCCGTCCTCATAAAAGGTATACAAGTCCATATCGTCATAAACTCGATCGTATACGTCACCGTACTGCAGAAAGTTCTCAATTCCTTTTAATCCTTCCGGACTGATATAATGTTCCACTCTACAGGCATCTTCCTGAGCACGTTCCTGGTCCATGCCGCTGACCATCTGAAAGAACTGTGTCAGTTTCTCATGGCGTGCAAGGCACGCCATACCTTCCAGTTTTCCCTTATCGGTCAGTTCAAGATGTCCGTTTTCCGGCTCACACAAAAAGCCTTTTTTCACCAGACTTCGCACCAGGCCTGCTGCTTCATATCCGGTTATGTTCACTTTTCTGGCATACTCTTTCGATGTAATCTGTCTGCCATGTCTCCATGTCCGGTAGACATATTCCAGAAGATCTTCTTCCAATTCGCCTCTGGCTTTTGTCACATCAATATTTCTGTTTTCAATCTTCTTTACCATTTTACCCTTCCTACCTGTCTTTTTTATATATTCATCCGCTATACGATATCCGGTATTTTCTGCAAAAACCTTCCATCCAGTAAGCATATCGTTTTTTTCTTAGAGCCTTTCTTTTTCTCTGCAACGAATCCAAGATTACAGGTGAAGTGTATTTCACCCAACCACTGCTGTTCGTACTCTATATGAAATGCTGTGGCAGGTATTTTGATGCTGTGATCATTTACTTCTGCCTTCTTCTAGATTCCATGCATGTTCTGATACCAGATTGTTCAGTCATCTTCATTTTCCGGATGCTCTGTTAGTTCCAACCAAATCTCCCAAGGCTCTATATGCAGCCATCCCGTTCAAACCGCATATCTTCGATAGCTGCTTTTCCCTCTGTTTTGTTTACCGATTACGCTTTAGTTAGTTGATTCAAACCATGTAGCTTTAATTATATTGTCCTTTTTTCAGGTTTGTCAATGCATTTTCCCCTACAACATTATAATTCCATATAAAAATATCCAAAAATATGTTTTTATTTCTTTTTTCACATACTTTTGGATATTTTCATAGTTAATTTCCGGTTTCCTTTAATTTTGATTCATCCGTAGTCTGTGCGTCAACACAGACTGCATGGATGGCAAGCCGCTTTCTGTATCCGTTGCCTGTACAGGTAGAAAATGTCAGTATCTTATTACTGGTCTGCGGCTTTACTCCTGTATCAACATCAGAATCTTTTATCATCTGGTCGATAAATTTCTGATACTCTTCTTTTGCAGTCACTTCTCTAAACACAGCCATTGGCGTGGTTATTTCCTGATATAGCATTCTTAAAATATCCAATCTACCAATTCCACACAAGATAATCAAAGGAGTGGAATTCACGACCACTTTACGCATTATTAAGCTCCTCCATGAATTCTTCCTCATCTTCAAATTGAAAGATTGATATATGATTGTATCCCAAATATTTGATAAAATCTTCTTCTGTCATCCCTGCTATCTGACACATAATTCATTCCTCCTGTTCTTTTGAATTCATAGTATTTCTTATATATTATCATCCATCTTCTTTCATGTCCAAACAAAATCTAGTTTCCTTACCTTTCCCTATCTCAACGAAAAACGTTATATTCTCATCTTTTTACTGACACCTTTTTTCACCTGTAGTATAATGGAAACCGTTATATTGTTGTTTATACATAAGTTGTCTAAACAGATTCAGGAAGGAGTAAACCATGAATTTCTTAGAAGAAAGAATTCAAAGAGACGGCCTTGTAAAAGAAGGCAACGTCTTGAAAGTCGATAGTTTCTTAAACCATCAGATGGACATCGACCTATTTGAGCAAATGGGAGAAGAATTTAAGAAACGATTCGAAGGAAAGAACATCAACAAAATTGTCACTATTGAGGCTTCCGGTATCGGTATTGCTTGTATTGTTGCTCGCTATTTCAATGTTCCCGTTGTTTTTGCAAAGAAGGCTAAGAGCATTAATATCGACGGAGAAATGTATGTAGCTGATGTGGTTTCATTTACCCACAAAAACACCAACCAGGTAATTGTTTCCAAGAAGTTTTTAAGTCCCGAAGATCATGTATTGATTATCGACGATTTTCTTGCCAACGGATGCGCGCTCCAGGGCCTGATCTCCATTGTGAACCAAGCCGGGGGTACCGTTGAGGGTATTGGAATTGCTATTGAAAAGGGCTTCCAAATCGGCGGAAATATCATCCGCAATATGGGCTATCAATTAGAATCTCTAGCCATTGTTGATAGCATGGATCCTACTACAGGGGAGGTGAACTTCCGTGATCAATAATAAGGAACAAGTCGCATCTCTTGACAATATCTATACCTTAAACGGGAAAGTGCCCATGCTAAAGGCTGTCCCCTTTGGCCTGCAGCACATCTTAGCAATGTTTGTTGCCAACATCGCCCCCATTATCATTGTAGCCGGGGCTTGTGGACTTGGAACCAAGGATACTGCTATGGTAATTCAGAGCGCTATGTTAATTGCCGGCATCGGAACTTTAGTTCAGTTATTTCCTGTATGGAGAATCGGGTCTGGCCTTCCTATTGTAATGGGTATCTCTTTTACCTTCGCTTCTATTGCTTGTGTCATCGGCGGCCAGTATGGCTACGGTGGCATTATGGGAGCTGTTTTAGTGGGAGGTATTGTAGAAGGTATCCTGGGACTTTTTGCCAAGTACTGGATGAAACTGATTACTCCTATTGTGGCAGCTACAGTTGTAACTTCCATCGGATTCTCCCTCCTTTCTGTAGGAGCTGATTCCTTCGGTGGCGGAAGCAGCAGTGCTGATTTTGGCTCCGCTACGAACTGGATCCTAGGGACTGTTACCCTGGTATGTTGTATTTTATTTAATATTTTTGCTAAATCCTACTACAAACAGTTATCGGTATTATTCGGTCTTGTTGTGGGTTATATTTTGGCAACTATTATGGGGGTGGTTGATTTCTCCGATGTTCTTAGCAGCGGAATCATCGCCTTCCCACACGTTTTACCTTTTAAAATGGAGTTCCATCTAAATGCAATCATCGCCTTTGTTTTGATTTTCCTAGTATCTGCTACAGAGACCATCGGTGATACTTCTGCTCTTGCTTCCTCCGGATTAAACCGGGACGTAACAGAAAAAGAAACCTCCGGCTCTATTGCTTGCGATGGTTTTGTAAGTGCATTATCTTCCATCTTTGGATGCATGCCTATTACCTCCTTTAGCCAGAATGTCGGCTTAGTTGCCATGACAAAGGTAGTCAACCGCTATGCCATTGCCACCGGAGCCATCATTATGATTATTGCAGGAATCTTCCCAATTGTTGGGGCCTTACTGGCCACCCTGCCAAGTGCAGTCCTTGGAGGTTGTACCATTATGATGTTCGGTACCATTGTTGTCAGCGGACTTCAGATGATTGGAAAGTGTGGTTACACCCAGAGAAATATTACTATTGCAGCTTTGTCCTTAAGTATCGGACTTGGATTTACACAGCTTCCAGACCTCTTCGCAATTTTCCCAACTCTTGTACGATCCGTATTTGCAGAGAACTGTGTAGCAGTTGTATTCTTAACTTCCATTATTTTAAATCTAGTCCTGCCTAAAAACATGGATGTAGAGCGTTAATATCATAATAGGGCTTTTGTGTTATAATAGGGAAACTTTTCGATTATTATGAAAAAAGAACCCCAGCGGGCATCTTAATCGATGTCCACTGGGGTTTCTCTTTTTATCTTTTGTAAATCGATGCATTATAACAAGGAATGAATTGCTCCATCCAGGCACTGATTTGCACTTATTACATAGGGAACATTTTGGGAATCCATCATATTATGGCCTCCGATTATTCCTCCTGGCTCCTGAGGAAACATAACCGTATCGTACATATTCCCAAGACCAGATACAATCTTTACTAGAATCACCTTTCGTTTTCCCGGTTTTTCTAAGTCAAAGAATTCCTCTTTTGTATAAGGCATATTCCCCACTTTCTCCAGGCTTCTTCGAATCTCTCCAAGAATCCGATCCGCCAATCTATGAGCCGCCATAATTCCTTCTGCGGTTCTTCCTTCTCCCTCTTTGAAAGTTACATCAACATGGAGTATGAACTCCTCAGAACTTGGGGTTCCCGCCTGATTGTAGGTCACCTGTTCTTTTAGTATCCCCTCTGAAGAACCTATATTGGAAGGTTGAAATCCACTTTCTGCCTCCACCCCGGTCAACATCAAAGTCACACCTGATAAAAGATGCGTCACTCCTTCTCCCAATTCTCCCCGAACCTTGCATGCAATAGGCATAAAATCCAAATTAGAATTTATAAAGAAATCATTTTCTCCCGGTTTTAAAAGTGTCACCTTAGCAGACTGGATCCTTGGTTCCATTGCCACATAAGACTTCTCAATATCCTTCTTAATGATTAAGTTTCCGGCATCCACTGCCGTTTGATTTCCAAATTCCACATGATTAATACGAAAGGTTTTTCGTGTAAGTCGGCGCAGAACCTTCTCATCACCTAAAGAACTTCCTACCGGCTTTCCTATTTTTCGAAGTTTGTTTTTTAGCAGAGCCACTGCTTTCATGGCATCATAATCTGTCAGATTATTTTCTCCCACTACGCAGGATTCGTATCCCACAGAACTTTTATTAAAATCCACCACGCAGTCCACGTAAGAATTACTGCAAACCAAGCGCCCTTGCTGGCCAATATAACTTAGACCTACGCTGGGAATTCCACGAACCCCCAGCTGTTCAATGACATTTACAAAATCTACATGATGATTTCCCCAACCATCAATGGCCACAATAGCCCCATCTGCTCGAAGCATCTGAGCAAGATCTCCCACCCGCTTGGCGGTATAGATCTTGTCATCGCAAATTTCAGACACTCCATCCACAATAATTCCCGTAAACTCTAAATCCTCATCCTTAGAAAGTCTAGTTGTCACCGGACATCTGTAATGATGAAGAGTTGTCATTTTAATACTCGGTCCCAGTCCCATAGGCGCCTCCTAATCAAAACCTAGATAATTGCTGTTCATCTCTACCTTTTTCAACAGATTTAGATTGCTCTTGTATAAGTTGCCAGCCACTGCTTTTCATCTTCCTCAAGATAAGGTGCAATTTTCTCGTACACTTTCTTATGATAGTCATTCAAAAGCTTCTTCTCTTCTGTTGTCATAATGTCTGGATTAATGGCATCCAAATCAAAAGGAATCAAGGTAATGGTTTCGAAATACATAAACTGCCCATATTCATTCTTAGTTCCTTTTCTTGTAAGGAGCTCATTTTCCAAACGAATACCATGAGAGCCTTCGATATAAATTCCCGGCTCGTCGGTAATAATCATACCTTCCTGCAAAACTTCTGTCTCTCCGGCACGATAAGTCCAACGGAAGCCTGCCGGTCCTTCATGAATGTTCAAAAGATATCCAACCCCATGTCCGGTTCCGTGATTGTAGTTTAAGTCCCGGTCCCAGAAAGGTTTACGAGCCAAAATATCCAAAGTTAATCCTGTTGATCCTTCCAAGAATTTTGCATTAGCAAGCTGTAAGTTACTAATAGCCACCAAGGTAAAGTGGTCTTTCATAATCTGTGGAATCTCACCAAAGGCATAGGTTCTGGTTACATCTGTAGATCCCTCGTAGAATCCTGCACCAGTATCTGTAAGAAACAGCTGTCCTTCCTCAAGCTCCACATCTGTTTCCGGAGTAGATGTATAGTGTACAATAGCTCCATGTTCTCCAAAGGAAGAAATAGGTTCAAAACTTGGACGAATAAAGTTTCCCATCTGGGCTCTAAATTCATCCAATTTATCAGAGGCACTGATCTCTGTAATCTGGGTCTTTCCCACATTTTCTTTCAGCCACTTCATGAAGCGAATATGGGCGATACTATCCTTAATCTGAGCCTGATGGATATTGGCAACTTCCACCTCATTTTTTATAGCCTTCATCAAGATGGCAGGATTCCGTTTCTCAATAGTTTTTACAGAGTTTGGAATGTTGTTAAACAAGGCATAGTTAAGCTTTCCAGGATCCAATATCACTACATTCTCAACACTGAATTTCTTAACATCTTCATAAATGTCATTATAAGGATGAAGTTTAATTCCATCTGCTGCCAATTTGTTCTTCAGTTCATCATCCAATTTTCTCTCATCGATATACAGCTCCATACTGTCCATGGTAAGGATTCCGTAAGAAAGAACCAGCGGGAAGAACTCAATATCATTTCCACGGATATTAAGCATCCAGCAAATATCATCAATGGTGGAGATTACATGGGTATTTGCCCCTGCTTCCTTCATCTCTTTACGAATTCTAGAAAGCTTACTCTCTACGCTTTCTCCTGTATACTTTACATCCAAGTCAAAGGCCGGTTCCTCAGAAAGGGCCGGACGGTCTTCCCAAATCTCATCAATTAAATCTACCTGGTACTGAACCTTGGCTCCTTTTTTCTCAGCAATAGAAGCATATCCCTGGCCTTCTCCTACAGAAACCACGCGTCCATCAAATCCAAGGGTCTCTCCAGCCTGCAAGGTCTCTTCAATGTAATCATTCATCTTAGGAACTCCCGGTTCTCCCATCTTCATTAGTTCCACAGTGGTGCCTGCCAGCTGATTCGTAGCCTGGATAAAGTAACGTCCATCTGTCCAAAGTCTCGCCTCTGTCTTGGTAATCACAGCTGTTCCTGCAGATCCAGTAAATCCTGTAATAAAAGTTCTAGCTTTAAAATGCTCCCCTACATACTCACTCTGGTGAAAATCTGCTGTAGGTACCACATACATATCAATTCCTTTTTCTTCCATGCATTTACGAAGTGCAACCAATCTTTCTGGTATATTCATAGCTTAAAATGCCTCCTTTATAGATTTCTCTTATATCACTAGTATACGAGTTTTATCTGGCTTTCTCTATCTTTTTCTTGAGAATTCATCATCTTTTAACGAATAGCCTCTCTCTTAATATCCGTTACGTCTCTGTTTTTCTCGCTCTCGCTTTTTTCTTTTTTTCATAGCCTTGTATCTAAGATACTCTCTATATTCTTCTCGTTCCCGCCTTCTCCTTCTAGCCCTCTCTAACATTCTAGATGGGGCAAGCATAGTCCAGCAAAAGATTCGTACGGTGATAATTCCCGCAAAGACTCCAATACTGTCAATTCCTACATCTCTCACAGAAGGACTTCTTCCTCCTACAAAGGATTGGTGGTATTCGTCTCCACAGGCAAAGCCTACACAGATCATTCCCGCCACCAGCATAAGTGGAAAGCCTCGAAGGCCGTAAACATAAAAGGGAAAGGAAACTGCTGCTGCCAAAATAAAATACTCTGTCATATGGGCGATTTTTCGCATCGGGTATTCAATTTTACTGGCAATCTCATCAATTTCCCAGTCTGCAAGTCCCCTGTTAGTCATTTCATTTCCAACCTCCACTACCTTCACACTGACAGAATAACTAAGGTTGCCTGAATCTGTTCCGTTCTGAGCTGAAAAAGAGAAAATCACATACATCATTAACAGTGCCGGCATAAAAGACAATGGTTTTAATATTGCAAAAATAAGTTCCTTAAGCATTTATCCACCCCTTTAAAAAAAAGCATCTTACAGAAAAAATACTTTTCCATAAGATGCTTTCCAATTCATAATTAATCCTGTACGTATGGCATAAGAGCGACGTGACGTGCTCTCTTGATCGCTACAGTAAGAGCTCTCTGATGCTTTGCACAGTTTCCTGTGATTCTTCTAGGAAGGATTTTTCCTCTCTCAGAGATATACTTTCTTAACTTTGCTGTATCCTTGTAATCGATTTCGTTGTTCTCTTTACCACAGAATACACAAACTTTCTTTCTTCTGCGTCCGCCGCCTCTTCTCTTGAAGCCGCCTTCTGGACGATTTGCTTTATCGTAAGCCATGATTGTTTCCTCCTTGCAAAATTCGTAAAACTGAAAGTAAGCTTCAGTTTAGTTAAACGGTAATTCCTCTTCAATTCCATCCGGAATATTCATAAAGCCGTCTCCTGCATCCCCCTGGGGAGCCGGTGCCGGTGATGCTGACGCTCTATATCCACCAGAATGTGAATCACTCACAGCTTTACTCTCAGCGAATTCCTGATCTTCAACTACAACTTCTGTTGTGTAAACCTTGACGCCATCGCGGTTGGTATAGCTTCCTGTCTGGATGCGTCCGCTAACTGCAATCTTGATTCCCTGATGATAGTACTTCTCTGCGTGCTCTGCAGCTCTTCCAAATGCCACACACTGAATAAAATCAGCAGTAGCCTCGCCGTCTCTACGACCCCTCATGCGGTCAACTGCCAAGGTATATCTAGCAATAGCTAACGGTGTCTCTCCCTGTGAATATCTCACTTCAGGATCTCTGGTCAAACGTCCCATCAAAATAACTTTATTCATATAATTACCTCTCTACTTCCCGCTGTCTTATGCGTCCTGTCTTACACATAAGAATCTGATTACGCCGTCCATGATGCGGATTCTTTCTTCAATCTCACCTGGAACATCAGCTTCAGCATCGAAGTGGATGAAATAGTAGTATGCTTCTCTCATCTTCTGAATCTCGTAAGCTAACTTCTTCTTACCCCATTCATCAACGTCAGAGATCTGTCCGCCAAAACGCTCTACTAAAGCTTTCACCTTTTCGATTACTTCAGCTCTCTCGTCGTCTTCGATTCTTGCACTAACAACAACAGCTAATTCATACTTATTCATGTCGTCTTGCACCTCCTTCTGGTCTATTGGCCCCCGCTCATCTTATGTGGGAGCAAGGATTTCACTACACCGAATGCGCAGTGAATCAATGTATCACAATTTCATATACTAACATACCCAGGTATTTGTTTCAAGCTTTTTTCTTCAAATCTCTGGTATTTTTTTCTACTAATTTTCTTGCGATCATGATCTGGTGACTGCATCCCATACATTTCAAACGAAAGTCCGCTCCCACCCTAAGGATTTCCCATTCCTTGCTTCCACAGGGATGGGGTTTTTTCATGGTTACAATATCTCCCACTTCATATATATAATCTTTCTTTATCATGATTTCCCTCCAAAGTCTTGTATGCTTTTTTATCTTTATTTTTTCTCTTCTTTCTCCAAAACTCCCATAACCACAATACGGTTGGAATCCCCGGCTCTGGTACAGGTGGACAAGGTTACAACCCTCTGCTGTGTAGTAAGCTGAATTCCAGTATCATAAAAAGCCATACTCTTTGCTGCATTCAGGAAATTCAGATAGGCCGCGTCATCTGGAAACTGGAACTGATACATACTGGATTCATCTGAAACCTCCCCAGCCATTACCACATGGTAAGTTAATTTTCTTCCATCCACGGTATAAATATAAAAATAGGGGTTAGCCTCCCAAAAGCTCTTTGTATCGTAATCCTGCAAATGGGCAAACATAGAGCCATCATTCATACGGTGCCCATAGATAATGGAATTCCGGTCACTAAAGTCTGACGCATTTTCGTAATTTAAGAATATGGCCCCTAGGGTATTCTCATTGGCTGAAAAAGTCCGGTGCAGATACTCTCTGTTATCGGTCCCCTTTACAATAGGATAGTTAATTGTCTCCGGCTGAGGGGCAAAGCGAATCCACCCAATAACATCAGAGTTAATTGCCTTTAGTGCATTAAAATCCACTGTAAAACCATCATCGGCATTGTCTGTGGATTCATCGGCTGCGGTGGCATCGTCTGTGTCATCGGTATCATCCCCATCATCCGTGGCAATTTCCCTAATCTTCTCATATTCCGACCTTCCATCATGGTAGCCCTTAAAAATCATATATAGCTGATATCCGGAATAACAGATCACAGCCAGGGCAATCACTAATATAAGGCTAGAAATCACCCGACCGATTCCACCTTTTTTTGGCTTGTCAGACTTTTGATTTTCCTCAAATTCCATCTGGTCTTCCTGATTTTTCTTTTCTTTCTTCTCTCTTCGTCCCATATTTTAGAACTCCCATCAATTCAAAATCTTCCTTCCCAGTATAGCATGATTCCAAGAAGCCTTGCGATATTCTTTAGAAAATTTTATCCTCTCTTAATTGACTTTATCTTACTCAAAGTTATCATATTATTATAGTTTTGACACTCTATTCAGAAAGGATTGTTATATTATGAAAGAAAAATTAAGACGCTTTATGATGGGAAGATACGGGGTAGACTATTTCAGTCGATTTACTTTGACAGCTTCCCTGATCTTCCTAATTCTATCTACCCTTACCAAGTTTTCCCTTTTCCAATTACTGTTTTGGGGTTTTCTTTTTTATACTTATTATCGGATTTTTTCAAGAAATATCGCCAAGCGGAGAGAGGAAAACAATTGGTACCTAAACAAGACCTACAAGGCCAGAAATTTTATTTTGCGCCAGAAAAATTCTTTAGCCCAGAGAAAAACTCACCATATTTACAAGTGCCCGAACTGCAAGCAAAAAATTCGTGTCCCCAGAGGCAAGGGAAAAATCGAGATTACCTGCCCTAAATGCAGAATTTCTTTTATTAAACGAAGCTAGAAAGGAACCTTATGTTTGGATATATTGCCATTAATAAAGGCGAAATGAAGTTTAAAGATTTCGACGTATACCACGCCTACTACTGCGGGCTGTGTCACTGTCTTAAGGACCAGTTTGGCCACCGAGGCCAGGCTACCTTATCCTACGACATGACCTTCCTGGCAGTATTACTTACAGGCCTTTATGAGCCGGAGGATAGCAGGGCCAACTTACGGTGCGTGGCCCATCCTTTTGAAAAACATCCAGCTTATTGGAACGAGTATACCGCTTATGCCGCAGATGTGAATCTTATTTTATCCTATTACAAATGCAAGGATGACTGGGAGGATGAAAAAAAGAAGAAATCTCTTCTTACTTGCAAACTCTTAGAATCCAAGATACACTTAATCCGAAATAAATATCCCGAGAAAATTCAACTGATTTCCACAAAGCTGGCTGAATTATCTAAACTGGAAAAGGAAGACAGTCAGGATATCGACCTTATGGCAGGCTTATTCGGTGATATTATGGCAGAATGCTTTATTTATTATCACGATGAGTGGGAAGGCACCTTAAGACGTATGGGCTTCTTTCTGGGAAAGTTTATTTATCTGATGGACGCCTATGAGGATGTGGAAGAAGACATCAAGCAAGTCTGCTACAATCCTCTAAAAAGCCTTTACAAAGAACAATCACCGGAAAAATTTGCTGAAAGTTGCCGTTCCATCCTTACTATGATGATGGCAGAATGCAGCCGTTCCTTTGAGCAATTACCCATTCTCTTGCATGCAGACATTCTGCGAAATGTGCTATATTCTGGGGTATGGAGTAAATATACCCAGGTGACAAAGAAACGATTAGGCAATGACTTGACTGATAACTAAACAAAAAACAGTAGGCAATTGCCTATGACAAACGAAAGGATTTTACTATGAACGATCCATATCGCATACTGGAAGTTTCCAGAGATGCTTCTGATGATGACATCAAAAAGGCTTACCGTAAATTAAGTCGTAAATATCACCCCGATGCCAACATCAATAATCCTAATAAAGACGAGGCGGAAGCCAAATTTAAAGAAGTACAAAAAGCCTACCAGCAGATTATGCAAGAGAGAGAATACGGAACCGGAGCCAACAGTAGCGCTGGTGGTTACCAGTCTTCCGGCAGTGGTGGCTTTGATGATTTCGACTTTGGAGGCTTTGAAAGCTTCGGCGGATACGGTCCTTTCAGAGGTTTCTACGGCCAATCTAGGCAATCTACTGGCACCAGAAGCCAGGAAGACATTCATTTACAGGCTGCTGCCAACTATATTAACAATGGTCTTTATAAAGAAGCCTTAAATGTTCTAAATACCATTTCTGATCACACTGCCCAGTGGTACTACTACAGTGCAGTTGTCAATTCTGGATTAGGAAATAACGTAATAGCCCTAGAACATGCCAAAGAGGCCTTGGCCAAAGAACCAGGCAACTACCAGTATCAAATGCTGGTGCAGCAATTAGAAAGCGGCGGTTCTTGGTATCGCACCCAGCAAAGTCCTTACACCACCACCTTCAGTGGAAGCGGCGACATTTGCCTGAAACTATGCATCGCCAATCTGGTGTGCAATCTTTGCTGCGGTGGAGGCGGTTTCTGCTGTGGTGGCTATCCTGCTACAGGACGCTTTATGTAACAGAACTACTTGTGAAAAAAGATCTTCAGATGTTTTGCACCTGAAGATCTTTTTATTTTTATATCTTATTTTCTAATCAAACCTCTAATCAAGAAGTTTTTTAAACGCCTCCTCCGTAAGGGGTCGATAGAAGTAAAATCCCTGAATGTAATCACAGTCTTGTTCTCTTAAAAACTCTACCTGCTCCTTGGTCTCAACACCTTCTGTAACCACCTTCATGCCTAAAGCATGAGCCATGTTGATGACTGCCTCCACAATACCTCGACTTTTCTCATTAGTTTCCAGATTCTTGATAAACTCTCTGTC
Source organism: Bacteroidaceae bacterium (assembly GCA_963597615.1). Lineage (GTDB taxonomy): Bacteria > Bacillota > Clostridia > Lachnospirales > Lachnospiraceae > CAKRJP01. The sequence goes on along the minus strand of CAVBQS010000009.1, from coordinate 2,947 downwards.
AATCTTTAAAATGTCAAGATCATAATCCTGAAGCATATTGAAAGAAGAATAACCACTTCCGAAATCATCCATCAGCATGGTAGCCCCTCTTTTTTTCAGTTCCCTTAAAAGATTATCCTGGTCTTGACCAATCGCTGCAACAGAGGTCTCCGTAATCTCTATTCTGCAAGAAACACCAAGCTCCATTCGTTCCTCTAAGTCCTCAAAGGTCCACTCCATAAGCTTACGATTATAGAAATCCATTCGAGAATAATTCACGGATACGGGAATATCCTTGGCTCCCCGTTTCTTTCTCTCTTTCAGAAATTCACTGACATGGTTTACAACAAAAGCATCCACATCGGAAATATGACCTTTTTCCTCTAAAACCGGAATAAAAAGTGCAGGAGAAATAAATCCCATCTCCGGATGAATCCAGCGAACCAAGGCCTCTGCCGACACAATTTCTTCTGTCTTTGCATCTACAATGGGCTGGTAGTAAACCTTAAAGTCACCATTTTCAATACTACTTTCAACTTGGGCTACAATAATTGCTTCGTCAATATAATTTGCCCGCATAGACTCATCAAATACCTTGTAAGGGCAATCCGATTTATCCTTAAGGCACTCCTTGGCATACTCAGCCAAATCAAGCATCATTCCTACATTTTCCTCTCGCCGATCTGGATGGTAAATACCACAGCGAAGGGCCACCGGCACCGTTCGATTCTTTTCAACAAAGGAAAGCTTACATACTTCTCTCAAGCTGGCATCCTCTATCTGCTTTTTCTCCACCAAGCAGGCGAAATGATCCGATCCAATACGAGCAGTTATTAAAGGATTCAGCACCGACTCGCTTAAGCGGCGATAAATCTCTCTAAGAGCTAAATCTCCCACCTGCATTCCAAAAAGATCATTGATTCCCTTAAAATTATGAGCATCAAAGAAGAGAATCGCATAATCTTCCCAAGACTCACTGCACTGCAAAGTTTTATCCACATTTACAATAAAGCCCTGACGATTCAACCCACTGGTAAGACTGTCCTTTCTGGAAATCTCGGTAATATCTTCTACTGCTCCCAAATACAACTGATATTCTTCATTCAGTAATACAAAAGAATGTTCCTTAAGTCTCCATTCGCCTTTTTCCATTCTACGGCTTACAAAAGAATAACGCTCCTTCACCTTAAGAACATCAACAATTCTCTCCAAACTTGCCTTTCTTCTTAGAGTTGCAAAATCTTTCTCTGATACATCCTTTAAAAGTACCTTTTCTATATATTCGTCATAGGGTCTGTCATCCTTAGAAAAATTTCCATTTCCAAGGGATTCTGGAGCATCCGTCATCAGACATTTTTTCTTTGCATCTAAAATCAAAACCGAGTCAAAGTTTCTCTGATATAGAAGCTTTGTCATCTGTTCCATAAGATACTGAGCCGTAATATTCGAAAAATATAATAAGCCCTCAACATCTCCAGTTAAAGAATTTTGAAGCATCTCAACAGTACATCTAATCTTAACCGGTTCCTGATTTTTCTCATCATAAATGGAAGCATCTGCAAAAATCACTCTCTCATCATTTGCAAACGCCTCCAGCAAATGCTTCTGATTAACAATCTGCCGGAAAGCTACTTTCTCATGTTCATGAATCGTAAGGTTGCTGACTCGATGGATATAATCATCGATATACTCTCTTCCCTTTAGGAGGTTTAGCTCCACACGGTTAGAAGAGCCCGCTGCACAAATACCTTTGGTGATATTGATAGACACGATGCCCTCGATGCCGTCTGTCTTTCTTCGCAGAGCATCCAATTGTTTTAGATAATCGTCATTAATCTTTCTAACGCACAAGAGCACCGCTTTGTGCTCCTCGGTATACTCTGTACTTCGATAGAATTCTATAGACATCCAGTGAAAGGTATTTCCACTCTTTCTGCGGTATTGAAAAGTTAATTCAGAATTTCCCTGGTCAAACTTTTTTAAAATATACTCTTTGTTGCAAAACTTCAAAAACTCTTGCTTGTCCTCTTCGTGGATATAGCCCTTCCATGCAAATCCCTGAAGTCTCTCATAAATATCTGTAACATTTCCATATTTTCCAGAAATATCTTCCATATTATCTTTCAATGGCAAGAAACTCCCGGTGGACAGGTTCACTTTTAAAATACGGTAAAAGAATGTCGAAAGCATCCCAATGGCATCCCGAAGGTCTACATTATTCTTATCGTACAAATGAATCATATTATGGACACGACGAAGCACAGACTCTCTGTCAAAGGGTCTGGTAAAATAATCTACAACCCCAAGGTCGTAGGCCACTTTTAAGGTTTCATCAGTACAGTCCGACGAAATACAAACTACTGGAATATGCTCCATCCACAACTTATTCCCCATTACTCGGAGCACTTCTTTTCCATCCATAACTGGCATGTTAATATCCAACAACACTAGCTTTATATCTGTAAAGTAATCTGATATCATTTGAATGGCCTTAGCCCCATCCTCAGCCTCTAAAATATCATACTCATCCTCTAGCATGGATTTTAAGATCTCTCGATTCATTTCTGAGTCATCAACGATCAAAACGGTCTCTTTTTCCACGTTCATATCTTTTCCCTTCCTAATGCATTAACGTATACCATATTACACACTTGAGTACACGCCTATTTTTGCATGGCATAAGGGTTAGCGAGGTCTACCCCCCCCTGAAAATTTGCCATAAAAGCACTCTTTTGTCTGACATTTCAAAATATTCTTTCCCGATTGCAGATATCAAATCAGACTATCTATAAAACATATTGTATTAGTTATAACCTAAATTTTCAAGGTGCTTTTCATACTTTTGACTAGATTTTTAAAATTGTTTGACTGGTTTTTAACATTTTAATAAGTAATTTCATTGGAATTTCCTATTAAATCATAACCACCCGTCCAACGGGTGGTTTGCTCTAGCCCTATAAGGGCTTGT
>CAVBQS010000008.1:0-45098 GCA_963597615.1 Bacteroidaceae bacterium | reverse complement strand
GAATTTTCAAGGTGCGAACCCCACTTGGGGTATGGGAAGTCTTAGTTATTTATTAAAGACCTTAAGCCCTCTGCTTTCGCATAGCTGTTTTAATTTTGCGTCTTCAGTTTCGTCAGTGTAAGATAGCTTATTATTTTTTTCTGCCTTCTGCTTTTTCATTTCTTCACTTGTTAACTGAACGATATCATCAAAAGTTTTTTGAGATTGATCTTCCAGTTGGGCATTATTCATAAAGGCTCCCTTATTATCATATCCATGAGCATATCGATTGGTGCTAACTAAACTTAGGCTGTAAGCTGTAAGAGGGTTCTCATAAACTTTTTTCATGTATTTAATCATTGGATGGTCTGGACTTCTTTTTGCTTCCTCTGCTAAGAAATCGCCAAATGCCTGGTACTGGCTTACGAAACCTGGAGTTTCTAGCATTTCCTTGTCGTACTTTGCAATGGTTGAGCCAGTAGGAAGTTCTTTTGCAAAATCAAATTTTCTTAATCTTAAGAAAACAGAAGCAAGAGCAGCAATTCGATCCTCTGGGTCTTCGCTGTGTAGTAGGGGCATTATTTTCTCATTGTATTTAAAAAACTCTTCTGATTTGCTTGTAACCTGCCCGTCTTTGTTTACAGTATAAGGTAAAAGCAGGGAGCCAAGATGAGAATTTTTCTTCCAATATTTGTTTTCTCCAGTTATATGATCAGAATAACGTTCATTGATCAGGGTCTGTGCCTTATCTTCGTACAACTTCTTTCTTTTTACTTGATAGCGACATAGCTCTTTCAAATACTCTGGAGAGGCTGGGTTTTGTTTTTCCTCCTGCTCTTCTCTATCTACTTCTGCAATCAACGCACGAAGTCTATTTTCTAAGACCGGATCAAGAGGTTGGTGCTTTCTATCAAATACTTTCCTGGCATCTTTCAGCATCCCATCTGCCATAGTTACCATGGATTCTCTAGAACCTGGCTGCTCAAGCTTTGCTAGGGAGTCGTTATTAATACCTATGCTCAGCATATGAGGGAACATAGTCGCAACCATTATTACCAAACTTTTATCGGTAATACGATCTGACATATAGTTTAGTAAGGTATCATATTCCTTTGTACGTTGACTTAATTCTTTCATAAAATCCAACAAAATAGGTTTATTACTTCGCTGAATATCCTTTCCAAAGACAGATTTCGGGAGCTTGAAAATATTTTCTCTAGTCAAATCATCTTTTGTATAATCTAGAAGGTTCTGTTTCAGAAAAATTCGGGCAATTGCAGCCATTTGTCTTTTTGTATTATTTGACTGATATGCCTTTAAAAATTTCATGCTTGTATCATAATTTGCTTTGGTATCTTCTGTGACTTTGCCGTTTTCATCTCGCTTGTATGGAAGGCAAATTTGAAACCATCTTTCATCAAGGAAACGGGTAGTAGTTATTCTTTCATATCTGCGTCTTGTTTCCTCAAATTCTTCAGCTTCCTCATATTTTGCTTCATGGTCCATTGTGGCAGCAAACTTTGTGTTCTGGGTTTTTAGATCAACGTATTCCTGGAATTCTAAAAATTTATCCGACATGGCCAATAACTTTGTGACTTGCGCCATACGCCGCTTGCCTTCTTTGGTCCCGTATGTGGTCTTGTATCTAAGTTTTGCATATTCCTGCATACAAGGCTGCATTCTTCTAATGATCTTCAGCTGTTCACTTAAATCTTTTGTGTTCATGTACTCTTTAGCAAGTGTTACAACTGCCTTATAAGTAGGAGAATCCGAATCACTGGATTTTTTAATCAAGACCTTGATCTCTGCATCAAAGTCCTGAAAAGTGGCCTTGTCTCGAATGGCTTCTTGAGCTTGATCCTTTTGGGCCATAGTTTCAGTAAGAGCTATAGCGTCTGCCTTTAACTGGGCCAGTTCCCTACTTCTTTCTTCCCAGTTCTTTTCTCCTGCATTTTTACCATATAGTTTTCTGAATTTTGCGAAAATTTTATCTGCTTTTTTTTCGCATTCATCAAAGTTTTGAGTCCAGATTTTCTGACTTCTTTCAGTTAAATAATTCTGCAGGTTGCCTAATTCTTTATATTTTTCATCATTAATAAGTTGGCGGAAGAACTCATCTTCTAGTTCCTTACGTTTCATTTCAAGAGCTTCTAGCTCTGCTTGGGTATATCCCCCATTTTGAATTTGTTCCTGTGTTAGTCCATAGTTTATTTGAAGATTTTGTTGCTGTTGTCTTTGTGCATTTACTTGTCCTTGTAGGTTTGGCATAATCACTACCCCTTTCGTGAGTTTCCCTCGAATTGTGTATTAAAAAAACTTCCTGTTTTGCTTTCTGCTTGTTTATACGATGTTTTTATTGCTGTGTATAACCTGGGGTGATAAGTAAATATTATCACAGGCGATAAAACTTACAAAATTTTCAAATTGGTTTCTATCCTCTATTATAAACCGCAAGGACGAAAAGGTTTGATACAGGAGAGTTGGCTATGTATATTGAATTAAAAAACATCAATAAATCCTTCGGAAATTTTCAGGCATCAAAAGATGTAAGCTTTGCAATTGAAAAGGGAAAGTTAGTAGGACTTCTTGGACCATCAGGAAGTGGAAAGACTACCATTCTTCGAATGCTTGCAGGCTTAGAACATCAGGATTCCGGGGATATCTGTATCAATGGAAACGTGGTAAATGATTTGCCCTCCAGTCAGAGGGGCATCGGCTTTGTATTTCAAAATTATGCCTTGTTTCCTTATCTTACCGTATATGACAACATTGCTTACGGACTTAAAATCCAAAAAAAAGATAAGAAATTTATAAAAGAAAGAGTGACAGAGCTTTTAGAGCTGGTAGGGCTTCCCGGATTAGAAAAAAGATATCCGGACCAACTTTCCGGAGGCCAGAGGCAGCGAATCGCCCTGGCAAGGGCCCTGGCACCAAATCCGGAGCTTTTGCTTTTGGATGAACCTTTTGCAGCCATTGATGCAAAGGTCAGACAGGAACTTCGCACCTGGCTTCGGGAGACCATCGACAAAATCGGCATCACCAGTATTTTTGTAACCCACGATCAGGACGAGGCCATTGAGGTGGCAGATGAAATTATCATTACCAATGAGGGTCGGGTGGAACAGATGGGGGATCCGGTGGAGATTTACCTTCATCCAAAGACTCCTTTTGTGGCTCAGTTTATTGGGAAATCTTCTATAGTTGAAGATTATGGAAAACTAAAGGGATTTGATTCCATAGGAGCAAACACCAGGGCAATTATCCGTCCGGAATTTATCGAGATAAAAAATCCAAAGGACATTACAGAGCAAAGTTCGATTTATGAACAGGCCAGGGTGGAGCAGAGCATCTTTAGAGGCAACTATTTTGAGGTGCTGTTAGATATTGGGGGTATTACTCTTAGGACCAATTCCCCTCTGGTAAATGGCCCCTTAAAAAGTGGAGACCCGGTATGGATTGTGATTAATCAGATGTATGTCTTTGATGATAAGACCACCACAACCCTGACAAACAGGGGGCTGGATATGTCCAGCATGTACTACATATAGGAAGGAGGAGAGATTATGGCAGCACAAGAAAATACAAAAAAGACAGGCAGCCTAAACTTGCCTCTTAAAATTATTAAAACAGGGATTGTATCCTGGCTGATTGTTTTTCTCATTTGGGGATTAGGCTCCCTCCAATACGATGAAATTTTCCTTCCAAGTCCTTTGGAGACTTGGGGCGCCTTAAAAGAATTGGTGTCAAATGGTACCCTGTGGGCAGATATTGTAGCTTCTGTCAGTCGAGTTTTAAAAGGCTGGGGCCTGGCGGTAGTGACGGCAGTTCCCATTGGTTTGGTGGTAGGACATTTTAAACCCATCCGTTGGATTGTGGAACCAATCCTAAGTCTCTTTCGATTTATTCCGGCCATTGCCCTGACTTCCCTTTTTCTTATGTGGTTCGGGGTAGATGACACTTCTAAGGTGGCTTTGATTTTATATGCAGCCTTTTTTCAGGTTCTGGTAAATACCATTGCAGGAGTGGTTTCTGTAGAACCCTCTCTTATGGAGGCAGCAGCCTGTATGGGGGCTGGCCGGTTGCGGGTCTTCTTTACTGTGGTACTGCCTTCTGCAGTTCCTAACATTTTTACCGGTATCCGGCTAGGCCTTAGCAGCAGTATTATCTGTGTCATTGCAGCAGAGATGCTGGTAGGAAATGACGGTCTTGGATACCTGATTCAAAGTTCCAAGATGTATTACAAGACCGCCTGGGCTTTTGCGGGAATAGTAACCCTGGCCTTAATTGGATTTATTGCAGACCGCCTGCTTCAACTTTTCGGAGTGACATTTTTAAAACATTTCGGAGTGAAAAAGGCTTAAGAGAACGCAAAAAAGTATGAGATAGGAAGCACAAGATAGCATAGGAGGAAATCCATTATGAAGAAAAGAATCATTAGTTTAGCAGCTGCAGTAGTTTTTGTTTTCGGAACTTTAACCGGCTGTGGAAATACAACAGACCAAAGCAAGGAGGAAAGCACATCAGCTTCTAGCTCTTCTGCCAGTGGAGATTTGGTAACAGTAAGAGATGCGGTAATGACAGGCCAGCTTGACCAGTACGCCACAGAGGTTGGTATCTGGCAGGGAATTTTTGAAAAATATGGAATCGATCTTAAGACCACGGAATTTGTGGCAGGTATTAACACCATTGACGCAGTGGTAAATGGAACTGCCGATATTGGAATGATGGCAGATTATGCAACTGTAAACCGGCTGGGAAATACCTTGGATGCCACAAATTTACAAATCTTTTCCCAAATCTCCGGAGGACAGGCAGCCTTGTCCGGCGGCCTCTATGTGGATCCTAAATATAAAGATGATTTAGATAGCCTGGATGGGTCTGAGGGATTTATGTACCAGGAAGGTACGGTAACCTACTACTATGCATGCAAGTGCATCGAATATCTTGGATTGGATGAGGACAAGCAGAATCTTATTAACACAGATTCTTCCCAGACTAGATTGGCTTTGATTGAAAAGGGTGGCGCCTCTGCGGTATACGCCAACGGGTCTGAGGCAAAATATATCGAGGATGCAGGATGGGTTCAGGTTGCAACTTCTGAAGAAATCGGAATTCAGACAGGGTCTTATTTCTTAGCAACAGACCAGTATATTTCTGATAACACAGACACCCTGGCAAATTTCCTTTTAGCTGTGGATGAAAGTACTCAGTATATTAATGACAACCTAGATGAGTCTGCAGACTATCTGGCAGACAGGCTTGGAGTAAAGGCAGAAGACTTTAAAGAAAACTGGAAAAATTATAACTTTGAACCGGGATTTTCTGAGGAGGCTACCGAACATTTGGAGGATATTGAGGCCTGGGGTTATGAACACGGAAGTTTCCCCACAGATTATGACATTCGAGATTTCATTAACACCGATGTAGTAAAAATCGCATTTCCAGATAGCATAACCATCCAGTAGGAGCCTGCAAGAGATAGAAGAGATAAGAAGATTCGAGAAGCTTCAAGAGGAGAATTCAAAAAGGTTCAAGAAGAAATAAGGAGCAAGAAATTCATGATAGAGGAATTAAATGTCAATAATTTTGATGAAGCAATCAATAAAGACAAACCGGTGGTGGTGGAATTTTACACACCAACCTGTAGCCATTGTAAGAAATTGGCAGGAGCACTAGATAAGCTTGCAAAGGAAAAAGAAGGGGAAGTTTTCTTTGGAAAATGCAACATAGAAGAGGAAGAATTGTTGCAGGGCCAATTTGATATCACAGTAGTTCCCACCCTTTTGTTCATCAAAAATGGAGAGATTAAAAACAGACTGGTAGGGGAGATTCATCCTCTGATTATTCAAGAAGAGATTAAAAAGTTATAAGAAATTATAAAAAATCAGGAGGCAAAAAAACATGGGTTATCCAAGTGTATTTCCAACAGGAGTTTTAGTATATAACAAAGACAAGGCTTATAACGGCTATACCATTTATCCATCGGCCAAGGGAGCCCTTCTTATAGATATGAATGGTAACGAAATAAATCTTTGGGCAGGTCTAGGAGGCTTCCCCAACAAGATTCTTCCCGGAGGCTATGTCATGGGAACCACGGGAGAGCGTGGTGGAAAATATGCTTATCAAGATCAATTAGACTTGGTGCAGGTAGATTATGATGGAAATATTGTCTGGAAATTTGATCACAACGAACTGATTGCAGATCCGGGAAAAGAACCGACCTGGCAGGCCAGACAACATCACGATTACCAGAGAGAGGGAAATACCGTTGGATATTATTATCCAGGTGGAGAACCCAAAACAGATGGTGGAAAAACTATCATACTGACCCATGAAAATGTGTATAACCATGATATTTCCGACAAAAAACTAATTGATGACAAGATCATTGAAGTGGATTGGGAAGGAAATATTTTGTGGAGTTGGCGGGCTTCTGACCATTTTGAAGAATTTGATTTTGATGAGTCAGCAAAAAATGTACTCTTTCGAAATCCAGGTCTTCACGGAGAAGCCGGCGGAGACTGGATGCATATTAACTGCGTATCGGTTCTTGGAGAAAATAAATGGTACGATGCAGGAGATGAGAGATTCCATCCAGACAATCTGATCTTCGATGCAAGAAATGCAAATATCCTTGCCATTATCAGTAAGAAGACGGGAGAGATTGTATGGCAGATCGGACCGGATTTTTCAAAGACAAAAGAACTTCGAAAATTAGGTTGGATTATTGGACAGCACCATTTCCATATGATTCCTAAGGGACTTCCGGGAGAGGGAAATCTCTTGGTCTTTGATAACGGTGGTGAAGGTGGTTATGGCAATCCAAACCCTTCTGCTCCTACAGGAAATAACAACGCTCACAGAGATTACTCCAGGGTCTTAGAGTTTGATCCAATTAGCCTTGAGATTATCTGGCAATACACACCACTAGAAGCAGGAAATCTTTTATTTACCGATGCTTCCAAATTCTACAGTTCCTATATTAGTTCCGCCCAGCGTCTGCCAAATGGCAACACCCTAATAACAGAAGGGTCTGACGGACATCTTTTGGAGGTGACACCGGATCATGAAATCGTATGGGAATATGTGAATCCTTATTTTAAAAATATTGGTGGAAACTTCAAGATGAACATGGTTTACCGCAGTTACCGAGTTCCATATGAGTGGGTGCCCCAGGCAAGTCATGGAGAAGAAGTATCTATTGAGCCCTTGGATGTGGAAAATTTCCGAGTGCCGGGAGCCTCCAAGGGAGCAGGAACCGGAAAAGTCACTGTGGTAGAAGGGGTGAACCCAAAGCGGTCCAGCGTTACCGGTATGAACGGAGACGAAGAAGACAGTGAGGAGGAGCGGCTGGACTTCTGCGTGGCTTCCGTGAAGAAAGGTGATCTTGAAGACAAATGATGATAGATGTATGTATTGTTGGCAGTGGCCCGGCGGGGCTTAGTGCTGCGGTTTATGCCAAACGGGCAAATTTGTCGGCTGTGGTTATTGAGAAGGAGTATGAAGGTACCGGCCAGATTGCTGAGAGTGGTCAGGTGGATAACTATCTGGGATTTCCTGGAATTTGTGGATATGATCTGGGAGAGGCTTTTAGAAACCATGCTATAAAGCTTGGGGTTTCTTTTATGGACCAGGAAGTGACAAAGATTGAGAAAATAGATACAGAAACTTTTGAGATTTCATTAGGGGATGGTTCTTCCATGAAATCCAAGGCTGTAATCTATGCTGGAGGAGCCTCACCTAGAAGGGCAAATGTCCCGGGAGAAAAAGAGTATGCCGGAAAAGGCATTTCTTATTGCGCCATCTGCGATGGTTCCTTCTATAGAGGAAAGAGGGTAGCAGTTTTAGGAGGCGGTGATACGGCTTTAGATGATGCCCTCTATCTGGCAGATTTGGCGGATCAGGTCTTTATAATCCACAGAAGAAAGGAATTTCGCGGGGTGGCAGCCACTGTGGAAAAACTAAAAGAAAAAGCCAATGTTACTTTTGTGCTTGAGCATCAGGTGACAGAGATTATTGGAGAAGAAAAGGTGACAGGGGTGGTTTTAGAAGATGGAAGCAATTTGGCGGTGGATGGAGTGTTCATAGCTTATGGCTCCCTTCCTCGCACAGACCTTTTAAAAGACCTAGTAGACTTGGATCCTGCAGGCTATGTAAAGGCTGATGAAACAGGAACTAGCAGCCTGGCGGGCCTTTACGTGGCAGGAGATGCCAGAACTAAGAAGATTCGCCAGGTTGTGACGGCAGTTTCTGACGGAGCCAATGCAGCTACAGCAGTGGCAGAATATTTGAAATAAAAAAAGTGACGATGGGTGGCAGTTGATTTGCAAGAAAGAGTTACTGAGAGAGGAATAATAGAATGAGTTTTAATACAGATCTTCTCCATGCAGGAGTGGTTCGTGAGGTAAATGGAGCAACCCTTCCCCCAATCTATCAAAGCAGTGCTTTTGAACAAGAGACAGCTGCAGATCTGGAGAAAATATTTGAAAATAAAGCACCAGGATACTGTTACACCCGAGTGGGGAATCCGACAGTAACTGCATTTGAAAATAGGATTACAAAACTAGAGGGGGGCATGGCTTCTATCGCCTGTGCCTCTGGTATGGCGGCCATTATGAATGCCATTTTAAATATTGTAAGGAGTGGAGATGAGATTGTATCTTCCGCAAGTCTTTACGGAGGTACCATTGACCTGCTGCGAGGCATTGAGGAGTTTGGTATCAAAACCCGCTATGTAAAAAATAATGATTGGGGAGGAATTGAGAAAGCCATCAACCATCACACTCGATTGCTTTTTGCAGAGACCATTGGAAATCCCTGTCTGGATGTGACGGATGTGGAAAGGCTGGCAGAAATTGCCCATGCTCATAAGATTCCCCTGATTTTGGATAATACTACAGCTACCCCTTATTTGTTTCAAGGCTTAAAACACGGCGCAGATATTGTGGTAAATTCTTCTTCCAAATACATTAATGGAAATAGCAATTCTATCAGCGGTATTTTAACTTACAGTGGAAAGTTTAGATGGGACACTGAGATGTATCCCCAGATTGCAGCTTATAAAAAATATGGACCTATGGCCTATATTGCAAGACTTAGAAACAGTCTTTTTAGGGATACCGGAGCCTGTTTATCTCCCATGAATGCTTATTTGAATTTGCTTGGCATGGAGACATTAGGCCTTCGAATGGAAAGGCAATGTGACAATGCCTATAAGCTGGCCCAGTGGCTGGAAGCAACCTATTCGTCAGTTACGGTTAATTATCCAGGGCTAAAAAGTAGTAGCTGGCATGAGATTGCAGACAAACAATTTACCAAGGGATATGGAGGAATCTTAACCCTTCGGGTTGGAAGCAAAGAAAATGCATTTGCCCTAATTGATGCCCTAAACATCCCCTATTCTATTTCCAATATTGGAGATACTAAGACATTAGTAATTCATCCAAGCTCCACCATCAGCCTTCACAGCTCAGAGAAAGAAAAAGAAGATGCAGGAGTTTTTGAGGACTTGATTCGTGTAAGTGTGGGAATCGAAGATATTGAAGATTTGATAGCAGATTTTGCTCAGGCTATGGAAAAGATTGGGCTAGTTTAAGAAAAGGAGGAGATAAGGATGGCACAGAAAGTAGATTATGCAGCCTTGAAAAAAGGCGGTTATATGAGACAAAAACAGAAGGGTTATGGGTCTCTTAGACTTGCGGTAATCGGTGGTAACCTAACTGCAGAAAATATAAAAACTGTGGCGGAAGTGGCAGAAAAATATGGCAAAGGTTATGTACATATGACTTCCAGACAGGGCATTGAGATTCCCTTTATTAAGGTGGAAGAGCTTGCCCAGGTTAAAGAAGAATTGGAAAAAGGTGGCGTTGGGACCGGTGTGTGTGGGCCCAGAGTTCGTACCGTTACCGCCTGTCAGGGATCGAAAATCTGTCCCAGCGGATGTATCGATACCTATACCCTGGCAAAGGAACTGGATGCCAGATATTTTGGACGGGAGCTTCCCCACAAATTTAAATTCGGAGTTACAGGATGCCAGAACAACTGCCTGAAAGCAGAAGAAAATGATGTGGGAATTAAAGGTGGCATGAACATTTGCTACAAGGAAGAAGACTGTATTTCCTGTGGGGTCTGCGTAAAAGCCTGTCGCCAGGGAGCTCTGAAAATGGTAGATGGAAAAGTGGAGCTGGATGCCGAAAAATGTAATCACTGCGGCCGCTGCGTGAAAAGCTGTCCAGTAGATGCTTGGGAGGGAACCCCGGGATACATCGTATCCTTTGGAGGAACCTTCGGAAATAATATTTACAAGGGGGAAGAACTCCTCCCTATCATTCCAGACAAAGACACCCTATTTCGGGTAACAGACGCGGCAATCACATTCTTTGAAGAAAATGCCAATCCAAGCGAACGTTTCCGCAAAACCCTGCAGAGAGTAGGACAAGACAAATTCCAGAGATACTTGTTAAATGAATTAAACAATTGCGAAACTTAAAGCACGTATGCTGGATTGCAGGCAATAATCAAAGCAAAAGAAGCCCTTAGGACCGCTGCGTGCGGAAGGTCGCTAAAGCGAGCGTGCCGACCGTGTTTTCGGTTATTGCCTCCAACCCATGAAATGTCTAACGTTTCGCAGGTGCTTAAGGTATTAAAGAAGGAGAAAAATCATGGCAGAATTAGATTTTGAGGTGGAAGACCAAGTAGATATTACAGATAAGGTTTGCCCCATGACTTTTGTAAAGGCTAAGGTGGCCATTGAGGAATTAGAGGACGGGGAAGTTCTGGCCATTCGGATGAACGATGGTGAGCCGGTACAGAATGTTCCAAGAAGTATGAAGGAAGAGGGCCATAAAGTTCTGAAATTAACAGACAATGAAGATGGTACCTATACCCTGTATGTGAGAAAGGTGGAAGACTAATGGCAGTCCGAGTAAGCAAGGGAGATTTTGAAGAGAAAGTATTAAAGGAAGCACTTCCGGTGCTGGTAGATTTTTATTCTGATTCTTGTGTGGCCTGCAAGAAATTAGCGCCGGTTCTTGGAAATGCAGAAGATGATTATGAAGATAAGATCAAGGTATATAAGGTAAATACCAATTTTGATGGAGAACTGGCAGAAAGTTATGGAGTGCAAGCCAATCCAACCTTGATCTTTTTTAAAGATGGAGAAGAAGTGGGACGAAAAGTGGGATCACTGAAACCGGCAGAGTTAAGTAGCTGGATCGAAGAATCTATTTAAAGACTTTATAAAAAAATATCGAAAGAAAACAAAGGAGTGCTGATATGATTATCACAGTAGCTGGAGAGAAAAAAGAAGTAAAAGATGGATTAACATTGCCGGAGCTGATTGAGCAGGAAAATGTGGAGATGCCGGAGTATGTAACGGTTTCTATTAATGAGGAGTTTGTAGCCACTGAGGCCAAAGCTTCCACCCTATTAAAAGAAGGAGATAATGTAGAATTTCTTTACTTCATGGGAGGTGGATGCTAAATGGCAATGACAGATGAACAAATCGAGCGATATTCCCGCCACATTATTTTAAAAGAAGTTGGTGCTAAGGGTCAAAAGAAACTCTTGAAGGGAAAGGTGCTGATTATTGGAGCCGGGGGTCTGGGGGCTCCCGCAGCTATGTATCTTGCGGCAGCCGGGGTTGGAACCATCGGTATTGTAGACGCCGATGAGGTAGACCTTTCCAATCTGCAAAGACAGATCATTCACAGTACTGCCGATGTAGGTAAGGCAAAGGTTAAATCTGCAAAAGAAACCATGAACGCTATGAACCCGGATGTGACAGTTAATACTTATCGCATGTTTGTGGATTCGTCTAATATTAGAGAGCTGATTAGAGACTATGATTTTATTATTGATGGAACAGATAATTTCCCGGCGAAATTCCTCATCAACGATGCCTGTGTCCTGGAGAAAAAGCCATTTTCCCATGCAGGAATCATTCGTTTTAAGGGCCAGCTTATGACCTATGTTCCGGGCGAAGGTCCTTGCTACCGATGTGTATTTAAAAATCCGCCACCGAAGGATGCAGTTCCAACCTGCAAGCAGGCAGGTGTTATTGGGGCCATGGGTGGAGTTATAGGATCCCTCCAGGCTATGGAAGCCATTAAGTATCTATTGGGAGTTGGAGATCTTCTTACCGGATATTTACTGACCTATGATGCCCTTACCATGGAGTTTCACAAGATCAAGCTTCCAAAGGACACCCATAAGTGCCTGGTCTGCGGTGATCATCCTACGATTCTGGAGCCCATTGACTATGAGCAGGAAGTTTGTGAGGAGACTGCAGGAAGATTCGACGCACCCCGTTAGGAGGTAAAGAACAGCAAAATGAGTATCGTAAGAATGAAATATCCATTTCTAGATGAAATGGTAAAGTATGCAAAAGAACATCTGCCGGAGGAGGCCTGTGGCCTGGTGGCCGGCAGTGAGGATGAAAATGGTCGTTTGATTAGCAAGGTTTACTATCTTACCAATGTGGACCATGCCAAGGATCATTTCACCATGGATCCCAAAGAACAGCTGGCGGCCATTAAGGATATGCGGGTCAATGGTCTGATTCCATTAGGCAACTGGCATTCCCATCCGGAAAGTCCATCAAGAGCTTCCGAAGAAGACATTAAGTTGGCTTATGATCCAAAGGCCAGTTATATGATTTTGTCCCTGATGGCAGAGAATCCTGTGCTGAATTCTTTTCATATTGAAGGGGGACAGGTGACAAAAGAGGATCTAAGAATTTATTCGGAAAAATATTTTTTCTAAACCTAGCTTCTAGATGGTTTGGAGGTTTTAAGACCCAAACCATCTTTTCTTTTTTTATGAAAAATGATAGTATAGCAACAACGGAAATTTGGCTTTATTAGGGAGTATTTACAAATGAAATTAAAGACAAAAGAACTTACAATCTGTGGCCTTTTCGCTGCATTGATCGCAGTGGGGGCCTTTATTAAAATCGATATTCCCCTTCCAATGTACACTATGCATTTTACCATGCAGTGGTTTTTCGTACTGATGGCAGGCTTTCTTTTGGGGGCGAAAATGGCAACCCTTAGCGTAGTAACTTACCTGTGTATCGGCCTGGTGGGAGTGCCGGTCTTTGCAGCAGGTGGCGGGCCTACTTACATTTTTCGGCCGGGATTTGGCTTTTTATTAGGCTTTGTTTTTGCAGATTTCCTTATTGGCTACATTACAGAACATATGAAAAAGCATAATACCCTATGGCTGATCTTGCCGGCAACAGTGGGCTTGGTGGCATATTATGGAGTAGGTGCTATTTATTTTTACTGCATCAAGAATTTCTATGCAGCAACTCCTGTAAGTTTTGCCGTAGTTGTGGTAGATTACTGCCTTATTACAGTGGCACCGGACTTTATCCTCTGTGTGTGGGCAGCACTTTTCTCTGAGAAACTTCGGCCGGTATTCCTTAGTGTAGTCAAGGGGTATAGTGTGAAAGCAAAAGCGAAAAATAAGGTGATGTAAGATGGCATATTTTCCTATGTTTGTGGATTTGTCTAAGAAGCCCTGCCTGATTGTAGGTGGGGGACAGGTAGCCTACCGGAAGGTCAAGGTAATGTTGGATTTTGAAGCAAAGCTTACGGTGGTGGCCAAAGAAATCTGTCAGGAATTAAGAGACCTGGAGAGCAGTTGGGCAGACTTAGATTTTCCAAATATTTTTGAGATAAAAAGAAGGGCCTTTGAAGAAAAGGACTGCGAGGGCATGGGCCTTGTGATTGCCGCCACAGATGATAAGAAGCTGAACCACTGGATTGCCCAGTACTGCAAGGAAAAGGGAATTATGGTAAATGCGGTAGACCAAAAGGACGATTGCAGTTTTATTTTTCCATCCTATGTAAAGGAAGGAAATCTTATAGCTGCTTTTTCCAGCAGTGGCAATAGCCCCATGCTTACTCAGTATCTTAAGGGAAAAGAGCAGGAGATTTTAACTCCATTTCTGGGAGACTTAAATGAGGTCATGGGGCATCTTAGAAAAAAAGTAATTTCTGAATATGACACGGAAGAGCAAAGAAAAGCAGTGTTGAAAAAAAATTTGTATCAGGCTATAGAAAGCGGGAAGCTGCCTAAAGAGTAGAAGCTTTGTCATTAAAAGCACAGATCAAAGGGGGATGGGTATGAAATATTTCGTAGGAACCAGAGGTTCAAAACTGGCCCTGGTTCAGACCAATTATGTGATTGACAAGTTGAAAGAAGCATACCCAGAGGATAGCTTTGAGGCTGTGATTATAAAAACCACAGGGGATGTGGAGCAAAAAAAAGCCCTGGACCAAATTGGTTCCAAGGGTATTTTTGTAAAAGAGATTGAGGATGGACTTTTATCAGGAAGGATTCATATGGCAGTTCATTCTATGAAGGATATGCCGGAGGAGCCAGCAGAGGGACTTGTCTTTGCAAAGATATGGAGTCGCGAGGATCCAAGGGATGTGCTGGTGCTGAAATCCGCCTCATCTCTGGAAGAACTTCCTAAGGGAGCCATTATAGGAACGGGAAGTAAGCGGAGAAAGTATCAGCTACTGAAACTGCGGCCAGACCTTCAGGTGGTAGGAATCAGGGGAAATATAGACACCAGACTCAGGAAACTCTATGAGGGAGAAGCGGTGGAGTTGTCTACGAAAGATAAGAATCTGGGAACTTTAGATGGGATTGTCCTGGCGGCTGCAGGAATGAAGCGGCTGGGAAGAGAAGGAGAGATTACTCAGTATTTATCTGTCCAAGAGATGATTCCCGCTCCTGCCCAGGGCGCCTTGGCCCTGGAAGTTTCTAAGGATAACTTGGAACTTCTGGAAAAATTAGATGCCTTGTCTAGAGAAGAGACCAATCTATGCGTCAATGTGGAGCGAGATTTTCTAAGGCAGATTGGTGGAAATTGTCATCTGCCGGTGGGAGCTTACTGTGAACTGGATCAAGACAAGTTGCGACTTACAGCCATGTTTGGAAATGAAGAGGGGAGCCTCTTGGCAAAAACAGAGCAGACCTGTGATAGGGCGGCAGACCAAACTGCCATGGTAGCACAGGCAGTGGCGGACATTAAGTCTCAATTGGAAATATAAGAGATAAAAGATAAAAATTAAAAGTGTGAAAGAGCATATGGGAAAAGTAGTATTAGTTGGAGCAGGACCGGGAGATCCGGGCCTGCTTACTTTAGAAGGAGAAAAATATATAAGACAGGCAGATTGTCTGGTCTATGACAGATTGTCCTCACCGGAATTATTGTCTATGGCAAAATCTAGATGTGAACGGATCTATGTAGGAAAAGAAAACCACAAGCATGTCTTAAAGCAGGAGGCCATCAATGAACTTTTATATGAGAAGGCAAAAGGTCATGAACTGGTGGTACGACTAAAAGGTGGAGATCCTTACGTCTTTGGAAGAGGCGGGGAGGAGGCTATGTATTTGCTGGAAAGACAGGTGGAAGTGGAAGTAGTTCCGGGAGTTAGTTCCGCAGTGGCAGCCTTGGCAGATGCTGGGATTCCTATTACTCATAGAGGAGTGGCAAAAGGTTTTCAAGTTATTACAGCCCACAGTAGAAAGGACCAGGAGGCGGATATCGATTATTCCCTTCTTACAGATCCTACCATTACCTGCGTATTTTTAATGGGCCTTGCCCATGTGGCAAGTATTGCCCAGGGGCTTATGAAGGCAGGGCGTAATCCCAGTACTCCGGCGGCAGTGATATCCAATGGAACCTTAGCCAATCAGCGAAAATGTGTGGGAACCCTCTTGGATATTGGAGATAAAATCCAAGAGGCCAAGCTTGTATCTCCAGCCATTATTGTAGTTGGGGATGTGGTGGCTTTAAGCCATAGCCTAAATTTCTTTGAAAAAAGACCTCTATTTGGAAGAAAGATTGCCTTGCCTTATATAGAATCCATGGAAGCCATGGGAACCTTAGAAAGCAATGACTTGATTGCCAAATTGCAGAATCTTGGGGCAGAAGTGAAAGCCATAAAAACCGGCAGAATTAAATCGATTTTAATTCCAGACTTTGTAGAAAAAATCAAAGAGGCAGATTGGATTTTATTTACCAGCAAAAATGGGGTCAGAGCCTTTTTTTATAATCTGGAAAATGCTAAGGCAGATATTCGAGGAATCGGAGGGGCAAAGTTTGGAGTAGTGGGGAAGGCCACAGCCAGGGAGCTTGAGGCTCATTATATTTACCCAGATCTTATTCCAGAGCCCCAAACCGGAGCAGGGCTGGCCTTGGCATTGAAGGATGCTATAGATTATGCAGACGATAGGACTCAAAATTTAAAGGTTTGCATTTTTGGGGCCAAGGAGGCTGCTGGAGATTTGGAAGCAGGCCTTTCTGGAAGCTTCCAAGTGGAAAAAATAGATGCCTACGTAAATGAGGACATAAGAAATTCTGTAGATGAAGCTTTGAGAGAATCTCTAGAGGATCCTATAAAGGAGGCTGTTTTTACCAGTGCATCCAATGTGAATCGATTTTTTCAAAGGATGCCGGAAGGCTTAAAAGTAGAAAGAGCCTACTCTATAGGAGAAAAAACTACAGCCACGCTAGAGTCCTATCCAGTAGGAGAGATTGTGGAGGCAGAAACGTGTAGTTATGAAGCTTTGATAGACCTTATACAAAAAAGATCCTGGACTATATAATAGTCTCGGATCTTTTTTGAATTCTATTCTTATGTTATAAGATTTCTCAATAAGACTTCTTAGTGTCTGTGCATTGCCACCTGGTCTACCCCTAGTTCCTTAATGTTTTCCTGGACTTGGCGAACCTGAGCCTGGCTAAGTAAGAGGTCTCTTGCCTTCTTAGATTCCAGCTCAGTAGTATGTTTGCTAGGGCCACCTACACAGCCGCCTAGACAGACCATACCTTCCACAAAATCTGCAGGGAGTCGTCCGGCTTTCATAAGAAGCAGGGCCTTTTTACACTCGGCTGCCCCGTTGCATTTCATCACGTTAGGGGCAATGTCCTGGTCCATTTCCTTGAAGCATTCTACAACTGCATCTGTTACACCGCCGGAATTTGCAAAACGTTTTCCGAATACAGAAGCATCCTGGTAGCTGTTCTCCTCCGGCTCTAGGGCTACGCCTTTTGCCCGTAACATGGCCCGGATCTCACCGAAAGTCAAGGCGTAGTCTGCATTGCCTTCAACACTTGTGTCCAAGGTTTCGCTTTTCTTTGCGATACAGGGGCCGATAAACACGGCGACAGTTTCAGAATCTTTTTCCTTCATCATCCTAGAGATTGCACACATAGGAGATACGGTAGTGGACATGTTGTCTAAAAACTGTGGAAAATGTTGCTTGATCATATTCACAAAGGCTGGGCAGCAGGAGGTGGTCATTTTCTTTCCTTCTTTGTAGGCTTCGGCCCACTCGGCAGCCTCAGCGGCAGCAGTCATATCACCACCTAAGGCTACCTCAATCATGTCAGCAAAACCGATTTTCTTTAAGGCAGTCTTCCAGCTGGCCATAGTGATATCTGCCCCAAACTGGCCTTCTGCGGCGGGAGCTACCATAGCTACCACTTTTTTTCCTGCATTTATCTGCTTAATAACTTCCACCATGAAGGTCTTGGATCCGATGGCACCGAAGGGACAGCTGTGGATACAGGCACCACACTGGATGCACTTGTTCTCATCAATCTCGCAGATGCCGTACTCATCGTAGGTAATGGCACCTACGGAACAGGCCTTCTTGCAGGGCCGCTCTAGGTGGGCAATGGCATTGTAGGGACAGGCATTTGAACATTTTCCACACTCTTTACACTTGTTGGGATCAATGTGGGCCCGGTTAGGTCCCATGCTGATGGCACCAAATTTACAGGAGTTTTGACAGGCCTTGCCCATACATTTACGGCAGTTGTCGGTTACAGTGTAGGATGCGATTGGACACTCCTGACAGGCTGCACCAATAACTTGCACTACGTTGTTTGTATCTTTGCCACTAGTGGGACATTTGCCCTCTGCCAGGCGGATTCGTTGCCGTAGGATTTCGCGTTCTTTGTAAATACAGCAGCGAAACTGGGCCTGGGGTCCGGGAAGCATGGTGTAGGGGAGCTGGTCTTTGTGCTCTTCATCCAGCTGGCCCTCCCAGGCTAGTTTTGCTACCTCGTACAGTAATTCGTGTTTGATACGTAGGATTGCTGCGTCATTTGTTACCATAATTTACCTCTCCTTTTCCGGAAATCCACCTTCCAAAAGATTATGCGGTTTTTATTGTTTTGTAGGGCAATGGATTCCCATTCAACATTTCCTTTGTTTATTCATAGCTATATTGTATCTTGAAATGTGTTCGAAAAAAAGTACAGTTTCTTAATAATTTTAAAGAGGAACCTTAACAGATTGTAAGATAAAAATCTTAAGGCTGTAAGGTTCTTTTTTTATACTTGTAAGCAACAAGGGGAAAACAAAATAACAAAGGAAAGGATGGAAGAAGAAATGAATGACACAATGCTTGCGATTCTTGGATTTGCAACAGTTATATCAATTATTGTTCTGCTTCTTCGGAACGTAACAGTTCCAGCACTGGCTTTCGTCGGTGTATCAACAGTGACCACAGCTATTCTCGTGGTAACAAAAACATTTACAATTAGTGAGATGGGTGATTTCATCCAGGCCGGTGTAGAAGGTGTTCACGGAACAGCTGCCTTGTTTATTTTCTCGCTGCTATTCTTCGGTGTTATGACTGATGCGGGAATGTTTGACAAGATCATCGGAAAACTTATGAAGAAAGTTGGAAGTAACGTTGTGGGCGTTGCTATGATGACTTGTATTATCGCTATGATCGCACATTTGGATGGTGCAGGTGCTGCCACCTTCCTGATCACAGTTCCAGCAATGCTTCCGGTCTACAAGAGACTTGGTATGAGACCTACTACCCTGATGTTGATCTGTGTATCTGCTATGGGTGTTATGAACCTTTTGCCTTGGGGCGGACCAACCATGAGAGCTGCTACAGTTCTTGGAGTAGAGCCAAATGAATTATGGTTAAAGATTCTTCCAATGCAGATTGTTGGTATTGTGATTGCTCTTGCAACTGCCTTTTTCTGGGGAAATGTTGAGAAGCGCAGAGGTGCCGGAACTGAAGAAGTAATGAAAAAGGCAGCTCTTGAGATGACAGAAGAAGCAGAAGAGACTGGATCAAAAGAGAGTGATCTTTTAAGACCAAAGAACTTCATCTTCAACGTAATCCTTACATTGGCTGTAATTGCATGTCTGATCGTTGTAGACGTACCTGCTTACTTTGTATTTATGATTGGCTGCGTTATCGCATTGTTTGTTAACTACCCAGGAGCGAAACTTCAGGGCAAGATTATTAAGTCTCATGCAGGCCCTGCCATTACCATGGCTTCCACAATTTTGTGTGCCGGAGTTTTCTTAGGAGTAATGGAGCAGTCTGAGATTATGATGCAGATGGCTACCTTGTTAGCTGGATTGATTCCTCATTCAATGGGAAAATTCCTTCCAATCATTATCGGAGTACTTTCTGTACCACTTACATTGTTATTCGATACAGATTCCTTCTTCTTCGGTTTGATGCCAATTATCATCAGCATTGCAGAAGAGTTTGGAGTTCCGGCTGCACACATTGCCGTTGTTATGGTTGTATGCCGTAACTGTGCAACATTTATCAGCCCGGTTGTACCTGCAACCTTCCTTGGAATTGGTCTTGCAGGAGTTGAGATTAAGGATCATATTAAGAATTCCTTCTTCTGGATCTGGGGTGTTAGTATTATTTGCTTGATCTCAGGCTTGTTATTAGGGGTTATTACCATTTAGAGTTTATTATAGTTATCATAAAAATTGTTATTCCTCGTAAAGTTTTTAATGAGAAGAGATCGGTTGGGGTGAACCGATCTCTTTTTTTTTGTTGTTTTTTGGGAGTGTATCGTGGGTGGGCCGAGAAGACAGGAGGTCTTCTCAGCCCAAAGCCACGTGCTTCCAAATCCAAAAAACAATACGAAAAAATGGGACGGTTTGAGGCCCCTAGGAAAAGAGTTTCTTTGATATAGGGTATTGTATTGTTATGTTTTGTGTTAGAATGTAGAGAAATAAAAACTTGGATGCTCGCAATCTTTTGAATGTGACTGAAAGAGTTTGTTGTGGCATGTGGATTGGATAGGAGGTTTCGTTTGTATGAAAGTGGGTAATGATATTTTTTATGTTGGTGTGAATGATCACCAGGTAGACTTGTTTGAGGGGCAGTATGTGGTGCCTAATGGAATGTCTTATAATTCTTATGTGATTATGGACGAGAAGATTGCTGTTATGGATACGGTGGATGGCAATTTTACAGAGGAATGGCTTAAGAATGTGGAAGAGGTGCTTGCCGGTGCCAAGCCGGATTACTTGGTGGTGCAGCATATGGAGCCGGACCATGCGGCCAATATTGAGAATTTTGTAAATGCTTATCCAGAGGTGACGGTAGTTGCCAATGCTAAGACTTTTACTATGATGGGTAATTTCTTTAGAAGCATGGATCTGGGAGACCGCAAGCTTGTGGTTGCCAATGGGGATAGTCTGACCTTAGGAAAACATGTGCTGACTTTTGTTTTTGCACCTATGGTCCACTGGCCGGAGGTTATGGTAACTTATGATAGCACCGATAAGGTTTTGTTCTCCGCTGATGGCTTTGGTAAGTTTGGTGCCCTGGATGTGGAGGAAGACTGGGACTGTGAAGCTCGCCGCTACTACATCGGTATTGTTGGAAAGTATGGACCACAAGTACAGAATCTTTTGAAGGTTGCTGCTACTTTGGATATTCAGACCATCTGTCCGCTTCACGGACCGATTCTTACTGAGAATCTGGGCCATTATATTGAAAAGTATGATATCTGGTCCTCCTATAAGGTGGAGAGTGAGGGTGTTGTGATTGCCTACTCTTCTGTTTATGGAAATACAAAAAAGGCAGTAGAGCTTTTGGCAGCCAAGCTTATTTCCAAGGGATGTCCAAAGGTTTCTGTATTTGATCTTGCAAGGGATGATATGGCAGAGGCTGTAGAGGATGCCTTCCGCTATGGCAAACTGGTACTGGCTACCATTACCTACAACGGAGATGTGTTCCCATTTATGAAGACATTTATCGATCACCTGACAGAGAGAAATTATCAGAATCGTACCCTTGGTATTATTGAGAACGGTAGCTGGGCTCCTACGGCTTCCAGAGTTATTAAGGCAGAGTTTGAGAAGAGCAAGAATATTAGCTGGTTGGATACCAGTGTTAAGATTATGTCTTCTGTCAGTGCCCAGAACCTGGAAGAGCTAGACCAAATGGCTGAAGAGTTGTGTAAATAGACACAGGAAAGAATCCCTGGGGGACGCGCTTGTCCTTCGGGGTATTTTTGTGTAATAAAATCATCTATTTAGCCTGTGAATTTGGCTATTTGACCTGTGGTGATTTTTTGAAAAATACTTATCTGATATAATTAAATTGCGGTTGGAGGCGCGTTTATGAGAATTGCAATTTGTGATGATGAAAAGAAGATATGTGATCTCATAAAGAATAAAATTGAAAACTACTATTCCTGTCAAAATACGGATTTTCAGATCCAGGTGTTTTACAGTGGAGAAGAAGTCTTGAAAGAGAATCTGGGTACCATAGATGTGCTTTTCCTGGATGTGGATATGCCGGGGAAAAATGGCATGGAAGTGGCCAAGCTGATTCGAGAGCAGAACAAGAAGATGCTGATTGTGTTTATGACAGCCTACAGCGAATTTGTTTTTGAAAGCTTTAAGGTGGATGCTTTTCGTTACCTGGTAAAACCGGTGAAGGAGCAAGAACTTTGGGAAACTTTAGATGCCATCGACGGAAAATTTAAGGAAAAGCAGGATGTGCTGACCTTTCAGTTTCAGAATGAAATTTTCCACATTAAGTATGCTGATATTATCTACATCGAGGGAATGCGGGACAAAATATGGATCTATTGCAAAGACCAAACCTATCGCTGGCGAGGCACCATGAAGTATCTGACAGACCTTTTGGAGAATCGGCATTTCTTTCAGGTTCATAGAAGTTACATCATTAACATGGAAAAGATCAGAAAATACAATTCCCAGCAAATTACTCTTGAGGGAGGATATGAAGTGCCCATTAGCAAATATCGGTTAAATGAATTTAAAGAAGAATATATTGCCTTTTGGAGCAAGATTTTATGAGTCTCATTAACCTTTTAATAGCTTTTTTCTCTTTCGGATTAAATATGCTGGGAGTCTTTCTTATTGTCAATGGAAGAGAAAAGGCCCAGGAGATCATAGAAAACTGGAAGGCAAAGAAAACCCTCTATGTTCTAGCCCTGGTTTTGGCGGTTACCCTTAGTGTGGCTTTTCTTCATGTCTATCTGATTGTCTGTTTGGTAGCAGAGTTTTTTGCAATTTTATGGCAGTATGGCAGGCGAAAAGAAGACCACCTGGCCAATTTTATTCATGGAACCTTTAGCCTGGCGGTCCTTGGAGCTACAGAGCTTTTGGTTATATTTTTGTGCTACATACTGAATTATGTAGACTTGCAAGCTAGTGGAAAAATCACTTTTGAAATACAGCTTGGCTGCTCTGTGGCAATGGCTTTTGCCCAGCAGATGATGATTTTCTTTCGGTATATGGATAAATCCTTCGAGGCCTTTCGAAGGGTTCTTATGTATCTGCTAGTAGGTAAGGAAGTTTGCGGCATGGCCTGGTTTTATATTGGTTTGGGAGAAGGGCTTTTCGATACATATGTTTATGGAAAAATTCTATTACTATTGGAAATTGCAATTAATTACGGATTTCTGTATATAATCGTCTTTCGTATTAAAGAACGAACCGAGAAAAGCAGGCGGTCTGAGATGAATATGAATGCTTATGAATACTACCTGAATATGGAGGAAGAGCACCTTCAGATTCGAAAGATGTACCATGATATGAAAAATAAACTCATGATTATGGAGTCTGAAGGTCCAAGGCAGCAGGAGCCAAAGACTGACTCCTGGAATTCCATGAAAGAAAAGTTGAACCAGGCAAATAAATTTTATCATACAGGAATGACCTCCTTAGACATGCTTTTATTTGATGGACAGCTGAAGGCGAAGGCAAGGGATATTAGCTTTGATGCAGTAATTTCTGAAGGCTGTCTTAATTTTATGGAGGAAGAAGATGTTGCTGTAATCTTTAGCAATGCCATTATGAATGCCATAGAGGCTTGTGAGAAAATAGATCAGGGCTCTCGTCGCATTAATATTAAAGCAGGGAAAAACCTTAATGATATTTTGATTTATGTAAAGAATACTGTGGAAGCAGGTGAGAAGAAAGGGTCCTTAAGCACTACAAAGAAAAATCCCATAGAACATGGAATCGGAATGACCAGTATACAGGAATGTGCTGAAAAATATGGAGGCTATGTATCTGTAATCCAGGAGGAAGGAACTTTTCAGTTGGCTATTTTATTTGGAAGAGAATAGGTTGATTTGGCAGAGGAAGGAATCATGAGAAGACATATAAAAAGAATCGTATTGGTTTTTATATTATTCCTTGCTGCTTATTTGCAGGAAGGGAAGGTCTATGCGGCTAGTGATATAACGGAAAAATACGAGCGGGATTATCTTTCTGAAACTTATGATTCAGAAAATGGATTAGATGGAACCACTGCCAATTGTGTCTATTCAGATACCGATGGCTTCCTTTGGTTTGGAAGCTATACAGGCTTGTATCGATATGATGGCACGGACTTTAAAAAATATTTGATGTATGGCAGGTCTCTTCCGGTAAATGATCTGACCCAGGATTCCAAGGGGAATTTTTGGATTGGAACCAATGGGGACGGAGTTTATCGCTTTGATGGAAAAGATTTTGAAGAAGTTAAAATTGAAAGTGAAGATCAGGGCATATCGGTGATTAATTCCCTGTATGTAGATCAAAAGGATACCGTCTGGGTAGGGACAAAGTCTGGTTTGTTTTCCATTGATACAGAGAATGATTGTAAGGTGAAAAAATACGCAGATTGTTCCAATTTGGCAGTGCGGGATATTGGAGAAATTTCCCAGGGAAATATCATTGCTATTATGAAAACAGGGGAAGTATTTTCTATACAAAAAGATCAGACTAGGAAGCTGCAGTTGGAGTCTGAGGCCAGTGGCACCCCTCGGTGTTTCTTCTCCATCAATAAAGAGGAGTTTTATATAGGAACCTCTGAAAATAGCTTGTTAAAGGTTTCCACAGAGGGAAAGGTCTTAAAGAAAATAGCGGGTAATGGGCTTTCATCCTTTAATGATATTTACGTCTTAGACAATGAAACCTATTGGGTTTGCAGCGACAGTGGAATTGGAATTTTGCAGGATGATACAATCACAAAAATAAGTTCCGCAATTGAGAGCTCTGTGGAGGGAGGCTGCGTAGATTACCAGGGAAGCTTTTGGTTTGTATCCTCCAGACAGGGCATTTTACATCTGTATCAAAATTATTTTTCTGATATGGGAGCTTACTGGGGAATCCATCAGACGGTAAATTCCATACAAGCTTATGGAAACAAGATTTACGTAGGATGTGAGGATGGTCTTTACTGTTTTGAAGGGAAAAACCAAGTGGAAGACGCTCTGACAGAGGCCTGTAAGGGGCTGCGAATCCGACAACTTCTGTTAGACGATTCGGGAAGAATCTGGGTGGTTAGCCATGAAAACGGCTTAAGATTTATGGACGCTGCGGGAAGCATCGCCAGTATTCATACAGAAAATAGTGATTTGGGAACGAACAAAACCCGTTGTATCTGGGAAAGAAAAAATGGGGAGGTCCTCATTGGCACAGAGGAGGGAATTTACCTAAGAGATTCTCAGGGGAGGATTACTAAATATACCGATAACAGCATATTAAATGAAACCAGAATTCTGGATATTAGAGAAGGCTATGACGGAAAAGTCTATGTATCTACCGATGGATACGGCGTTTATGAAATTAAGGATGGAAAAGTAAGTAAGACCTATACCAAGCAAAAAGGGCTCTTGTCTGATGTAGTCTTGAAGGTGGTCCCTTCTGTGAATTTGAAAGGAGTCTGGATGGTGACAGGAGAAGGCCTTTGCTTTGTGCAGGAGGATGGAAAAATCCAGTGTGCCACAGGAATTTCAGCTTCCAATAGTTTGGATCTTATACTGACAGAGGATGGAAATGCTGTGATTTTGGCAGGAAATGGATTCTTCAAAATAAAAGAAGAGGATCTTTTAAAAGAAAACGCATCCTACATTTATCTTAGCAAAAAGAATGGCCTGCCCATTGATTTTACAGCCAATGCCAGAAATAGTTTGCAGGATGATGTGCTTTATATGTGTGGAACAAGTGGCCTTGCTTCTATCAATGTAAATAGTGAAGTTACAGAAACTCCGGTACACTTGTATATCAATACCTTAGAGGAAGATGGAGAGAGCCTTGATGTGGATCAAAAGAAGATGGAAATATCTTCAGATGCAAAGCGTGTCAGCATAGACGTGGGAGTCATTAATTACATCTACAGAAATTTCTATGGAGGCTATTGCCTGGAAGGTGTGGATGATAAAGAGATTCTTGTAGATGATTTGACAGCCACTGATATCAGCTATACCAATCTAGAAGGCGGAACTTATACCTATACTTATAAACTGTACGATGAAAATCTCCAGGAGGCAGTAGCAGAATTGACCCTGACTTTTCAGAAGGATTATAAATTTACAGAGCAAAAGGAAGTGCAGCTTTTGCTAGTGATTCTGGGAATTGGGGCTTTTGTATTAATTACTATTTTCTTTGTTTATGTAAGAGATAAGCGGTTGAAGAAACAATATCAGCTGGATTATTTGCAGACAAAAGAGCAGGAAATGACAGAATTGACTTTTAAGGATTTGGTAACCGGGGCCTTTAACAGGAATCGTTTTGAAAAAGAAAAAGATCAAATCGATATGAAAAAAATGTATGCCCTGGTATCCATAAGCATTAATCATGTGGAATATTTTAAGAGGAAATACGGGGTCTTTTTTACAGATGAGATCTATCGAAAAGGGGTAATGGTGATTGCCAACCACACCCAGGAGAAGGTAGACATTTACCGGGTGTCAGAGAATAGTTTTTACTTCTGGTTTATGGAACCTATCCAGTTAGAAAACTATATTTATAATCTGAAAAATGCTTTTCAAGAAGAGGGAGAAAAAGTAGGACTTCCCTTATCTTTTTCAGCCGGAGGGATTTATAACAATGCGGTGGGAAAAGAACATATTGATGAGTTGATTGCTCGCTGCGACAAAATGAGATGCCTGGATGAAAAGCATGCAGAGGCAAAATTTATTGAAGGCAAAGTTAAGATGCTATGACAAAGGAGGGTGCGTCATGGAATTGGATGATGTGAAATTACAATCTGTGATCAATGCAGTAGATGAGAATATATTTTTTAAGGACACCCAGGGACGCTATGTTTTGGCTACCCATACTTGCCAGATGCTAACAGGGGAGGGAGAAGAACAGGTTTCCATCTATGGAAAAACTGATAAAGAGGTGCAGCCGGACAAGGAGTTGGGAGAAAAATTCTACCAGGAGGATATGGAGATTGTTCGAACAAAGGAGCCTATTAAATACGTGCAAGAAATGAAATTTCCTCAGGGCACCTTCTTCTACGAGATTAAGAAAACTCCTGTGATGGATGAGAATGGAAAGCTACTTGGAATTACAGGAATTGTAAAAGATGTTACGGATTTAATGCGCCTGTGTAAGAAGATGGAAAAGTACAGTGTCACCGATGAAATGACCCAGACCTACAACCGGTCCTACTATGAGTCGGGAAAATACAAAGAGAATCTCCAGTATCCGGTGGTAGCAGTCATGATCGATATTAATCATTTGAAATTTTACAATGATAACTTCGGTCATAAAGAAGGAGATATTCTTATAAAGACCATCGTCAATAATATTCAATCCCATTTAAGGGAGACCGACCAATTGATTCGCTTCGGAGGAGATGAATTTTTGCTTTTGTTGCAGGAGTGCGATGAGAGGAAAGGAGAGCAAATTGTAAAGCGGATCCGTCAGGTAGAAGAAAAGATTCAGTTGCAGAATATTTCCATTGGAGCGGCCTACGGCATGGCCGTGGCAGAGAGACTGGAAGACTTAGAAAAGGCCATTTTAGAAGCGGACCAGGCCATGTATATTGACAAGCGAAAAAAGAAATAAAAACCAAGTGAAAACCTCTCTTAGAGTCTGGGAAAAAGATTCTGAGAGAGGTTTTTTATGTTATAATGAAAGCAAGTATGTGACGAGGGTTTAAACTGTTTTAAGAGAGGAGATTTATGAATATTATTGTGTGTATTGATGATGGGGGAGGAATCCTTTTCAATCATCGAAGGGTCAGCAAGGACCGTGTGCTGATGCAGTGGCTTGCTGAACATGTGGAAGGAAAGCAGGTCTGGGCTTCCACTTATTCAGAAGACTTGTTTGCGGAATGCAAGCCTACACCAAAGCTTATGGTGGCGGAGGATTATCTAAGCCAAGGAGCGGATGAAAAAGGGGCTTATTGCTTTGTGGAAGATGGGGATTTTAAGACCTATCTTCCGAAGATTTGCCGGATACTCCTATGTAAATGGAATCGCAGATATCCATTCGATGTGAAATTTCCTTTGGATATTTTGAAAGATTTTGAGGAGAAAAATAGCTGGGAATTTCCAGGCTCCTCCCATGAGAAGATTACAGTAGAGGAGTGGATACGCAAATGAAACAAAGTCAGAGATTTAAGAAAGTATATTCGTTTTTATTTGGGATTTTTTGTGTCCTAAGCTTATGCCTGATCCCTATGGGAAGCCTGCCCTGCCTGGCTGAAGAGAATGTTTACAACAGTCAGGGGGAGAGTGTGGTAAATCTTGGCAGTATTCCGGATTACTCCGGAGATGCCTATGTGACTATTAATAATAATGTCCCCTTTTTCTCGGATTCGGACCTGACTACGGATTCCTTTGAAAACTATGATAGCTTGGATTCTCTAGGGCGATGTGGGGTGGCCTATGCCAATGTGTGTAAAGACACTATGCCTACTGCCAAGAGGGGAAAGATTGGTTCCATAAAGCCTACAGGCTGGCATACGGTAAAGTATGACAACGTAGATGGCAAATATTTGTACAACCGTTGCCATTTAATCGGCTATCAGTTGACGGCAGAGAATGCCAACAAGAAGAACCTGATTACAGGAACCAGATATCTGAATGTTGAAGGAATGCTGCCTTTTGAAAATATGGTGGCAGACTATGTAAAAGAAACTGATCACCATGTTCTATACCGTGTGACTCCCCTGTTTAAGGGAAATAACCTAGTGGCAACGGGAGTCCTTATGGAAGCAAAATCCGTGGAGGATAATGGGGCAGGAATTTCATTTAATGTATTCTGCTACAATGTACAGCCGGGAATTACTATTAACTATGAAACTGGCGATAGTTCCAAGTCGGATGGAAGTACAGTGACTTCTGGCAATGATGGAAACAGCGGATCTTCAGGAAGTGCAGCTGCGGCAACCACAGCCCCCGCTTCCCAGGAGGCAGCCCAGCCGGCAAGCCAGCAGACAGAAGCTTCCCAGACCAGCGATGCCACAGTGAAGGTACACATTACCAATACAGGGTCCAAATATCACAATGCAGGATGCAGAACCCTAAAGAGTGACATAGAGGTTACCTTAGAGGATGCCAAGGCCAGAGGATTGGAACCTTGTAAGATCTGCAATCCGCCACAATAATTTAATAAAAAGTAGCCCTTTAATAAAATCCATCGTATATCTAATTACGACAACAAAATAGAACTTAAAAAATTTGGAACGATACAGTAATTAAAAAAGACGAGAAAGGACGATACCATGTGCAAACCGACAACAGTTCAAAAAAATAAGACAAATGTACAGCAAAACCAGGTACAGAAAAATGAGCAAGAGGCTCAGGCATTACTTAAGCAGTTTCAGACAAAACAGGATGCTATGCTCCAGAACAAAAAGATGGAGGAGCAATTTTTTAGGACTTATAAGGAGGATCAGGATACTTACAAGAAGGAGTGGCCTTTATCATCCAAGCACAAGTTGGATACGAAGGTGTTTAATAATATCAAAAAATCTCTTGTTGAAAATGACAGCAAGTTTGTACCAGGCTATGACATGGATGTGAATGACTTTTTGAATAAAAAAGTAAATGATACCAAGACCATCCTTACTGAAACAGACAATTATCAGAAGTCAAAAGGCTATAAAAGCGTGAGTGGCCGTGAAGAGATGATGGCAAAAGGTTTCAGCTTTAATAAATATGTTCTTTCAAAAGATCAATTAGAAGCCATTAAAGGTGTTAAAGAAACTGATAAAGAAAGCATCGAAGATGCCGTAAAAGCGGTAGAGACGGCACTGGCTAAGTGCAAAAATATTAAAACGAAAGCAAAGCAGAAAGCCTCTGATGATAATTTTGAAGTTTCAAAATTAAGTGAAAAACAAAAAACACAGATTAGCAATTTGAAGTCTATATGGGATCTGCTTAGCGATTTTGATAAGACTCTAAATAAAACCGAAAAACCAGTTGGTGTAAAGGCTATCTTTGACAAAAGAGACTTTAGAAGCTATTCAGAAGTACCCGTAAGATTTAAAAAGGCTGGTAGTAAGAAAGAGGAATCAATGATCTTTGACTGGGATAAGGTTAAAATTATTCAAAGCTGTATGGTCAAAGGTGTAGGAAAAGAAGTTCGTTCCATGGAAAAGACGGAAGACCTAAAAGCCTTTACAGATGAGATGACAGTCGCTATTGCTAAGATGATAGCAGAATTTTTGGTAGAAAAATATAACATTGATCCAGCAGGAAGCACATATGAGAAGCTCTTGATTAATCTTGTATCAGCAAGATATTTTGATGAAAAAAACCATGTGATTAATTTAGATAATCAAGATATGAGATCAGCTGACAATAAGCTTCTTAAAGAGCTGGATTTTGCAGAGTTGTTCAAGCATAACGGAGGTAATATTGATCACGATCCTATAGAAGATTTATTGAAATTAAGGAATTACAGCGAACAAGTTTTGGGAATTGAGGAAAACAAAGCTTATCAGGAGGCCGGTCGTAAACGACTTGATTCGTTGACAGAGCCTATGGACCAGGCTAAGAAGCGTTTGAAAGATACTCTCAGCGTTTTTTATCTGCAAATGGGTAAAGATATAGATGAATTTGAAGCTGGTTTTAAGAAACGTATTGAAGATCCAGAGATTAGTGAAAAAGTCAAGGCTGAGATAGAAGCAAGGCTTAATGATTATACTAGCTATAAACAAGTAATTATTGAGTCGATACCAAACTTTGATTTAAAGGGACGTTCCGTCGATGATATTAAGCTGACTGAAATCATAACTATAAGTAAAGACGCTAGTTATGAGAGCATACAGAAAATTGGCAAGTTCTACTTAACTGGCATGGGAAAATTGGGAGAACTCCTTCTTTGGGATAAGAATGAAGTGAACTTTAGGGAAGTGGCTGCAAAGATCTTTGACTGCACTGATAATTTGGCAGACATGGTAAAAGTCACCATAGAAAAAAATAGTGATAAGGGAACTAAGCAGATACGTACAACCGATTATAAAATCACGGATGAGGCTATTACCAATCTAGA
Organism: Bacteroidaceae bacterium; assembly: GCA_963597615.1. Taxonomy (GTDB): domain Bacteria; phylum Bacillota; class Clostridia; order Lachnospirales; family Lachnospiraceae; genus CAKRJP01. The sequence goes on along the minus strand of CAVBQS010000008.1, from coordinate 14,550 downwards.
AAACAGTCGGACTGCTTTAGTAAATACTCTTAAAAAAATGGCAAAGAAAATATGTAGTCAGAATTATGACAAGCATCCTGAACTTGAGGACTATGCAAAAGGAAAAAAATTTATTAACGAAAATAAATTTTTTGATAAAGATCTTGATTCAGAATATGCCTTTATGTTAAAGAAGTTGAATGCCACTGAGATGGGCAATGTCCTTTTTATTACCCTTTCTGCAACACAAAGTGTTACTATGGCTATTGATCAGTATCGTGACAATTTGGTAGATGTTATCAGTAAAAAGGAGGATGTGAAAGAATATTATTCCAATATAAGCGAGGTAGAGAACAATCTAAAGGATATAAAAGAAAGATTAGATTATACCTATCTAGATCCTACAACCAACCAGGGATATCAAAAAGCAGATGAATTTAAATCTAAGTTTGAGGCAATGCTTGCTCTCTCTACTGATATGTACAAGACTTCTAAGTCAGACAAAGATTCAGAACAGCAAAAAATAGATGTGGGCCGCAAGACTTATAAGCTGTTGGAAGGCTTTCAAAAGTTCAAGAATGAACTGGCAGAAAATGATTCTCTACAGAAAAGTGTACAGGGAAGAAAATTAATAGAAAAAACAGTCCGTATGCAAGAATCTTTAGTTGATAGACTTGTGGAAGAGAAAAAGGAAGAATTGGCATTTTACGAGGGTAATCTTCTTAAAATAAAGATTGATGAGTTCAAGAAAAAAAATGGCAAGATAGATGAAAAGATAGAAAATCTCAGAAAACAAAATGAAAACAACTATAGTAGAGATGCCGAAGAGTCATTGCTTAAATATGTGAAAGAATATAATGCTCTCAAGGAAGATATGGATGCATATTTGGAGCGCTATGCAGAGCTAAAGAATAATTCTTACTATGTAAAGGAAGTGGCTGTTGTAGAGGAAGCTATGACAAGACAGCTTAGAAATATTGATAGTGCAAGGCTTTTTAGCTGCTATAAGGATCTGGTGGAAACAGATGAATATGCCAGTTGTATTCATAAAGGCGCCTACTCAGATGAAGATAAGTTAGCTGACAAGTATAAGTCCTTTATGGAAAAATTATCTGGTAGAAATAAACTTGGAAGCTTCGATAATCAAAAAAAGATTGATGGGAAGAATATTGATAAAAATCTGGAATTAGAGATTACAGACAAGGAAATTGAAGAAGGACTTGATTCAGTGCTTGACATAGCACTTGTTAGTGCAAGAATGAAAAAGGCAGGTTTAAACTCTGAAATTATCTTGCAAAAAATGAACTATCCAAGGGATATTATGCAGGGGATCAACATAGAGAGAGGTACCGGCACGTTTGTCTCTGTATTATCAAACGAAAAATCTACTCAGGAATGGTTTAAAACAAAGATAAATCAATTTGTTGAATCTTACGAGAAGATCCTTGCAAAAACTATTAAGGAGGTAGAAAAGACCTTTAAAGACAGAGGCAATATTTTTGTTCTAGAGACTGCTAGATATATGGTAGCTCAGACCCAGGTGGGGGCTCAGATTGAAGTGCTTCAGAAATTAGGCGATGCCTTGAAATATCAACACGAAGGTCCTGCGAAGAAGCTGTATGATATAGATTTAAAATTTGATAAGGAAAATGCTTATAACACCGATGGATTTGAAGTGGAAAACAAAGACATACTTTATGAGGAAGGGCTTAAGGCATATAGTGAGCTTAAGGCTGATAATAACCGAGAGGTTGTCTACAAGAAAAAATCTCAGGCAATGTTGGATAAATTAGCTGCTTTTAAGGACAATCTTGGTAGTGATGACCTTAAATTTACGGCAGATTATGATAAGCTTTTGGAAGTTGAGAAACTGCGTTCTTCTAATTCAAAAGAATTTGGCGATGTAAAGCAGGCTGCAGAAGTAGTGAAGGATTTGTCTGCTGAGATGAAAGACCTTATAACGGATCCGCAGTCATATTCCCAAAGCCTTGTAAAAGACAAATTAAGTGCTCTTGATCAGGCCTACGAGTCCCTTTTGAAAGCAACAAATGTGTATATTAGCACCAGAAGTGTGTTCTATAGAGGTAAGTCGGGTTCTGGTAAAAAAAGGCTTGCGGCTATCAAAGAAATAGAAGCACATGCAAAGGCGCAAAGAGCAGCATATGCCGTCTTGGAAGCTCCGCTTGTGGCTTACAAAAAAGATGAAACTATTGATGTAAGTGCATATGTACAGCAACTTAAGGAGTTTAAAGATCAGAAAAAAGATCAGTTTTATGATACTTTTGTGGACTTTAAGGATCGCTTTAAAGACCTGTTAGAGTATAACGGAAGCGAGGATACTTTAGACAGTACTACAGGTGTAAATCTTTTTGTAGACCTTAAAAAAGAGGAATTGCTTCTTCAGAAACAGGCGGTAGATGAGATAGTAGCTGGAGTCGAAAAGATAAGATTGGAATGCACAAAGACTGATGCAAAGGCTAATAAGGCTGCCCTGTATTCAAAATGGATTCGTTGTTTTGATTTTTACAAGAGGTATGAAAATAGCTGTCCACAGGATGCTAAAGAAGCGGTGGAGTCAATCCGAGTTATGGCTCGTGATTACTTAAACGGCAGAGATGCTGAAGGCGTTGTTACTAACTTAAATGCCGAAAAGAAGGAACTGCGTACTTTGGCCCTAAAGATCAAAAATGGGCAGGAACTTTCAACGGAAGAAAAAGCACGGGCCATGCGGCTGAGATTTCGCTATGATCCATTTATGACCGGTGTAAAGAAGTATAAGAAGGACTACAAGAAGGATCCAAATTTTGTAGCAGATTATAAGGATGCCATTGAAGACTTTGATTTGATAAATAAGAAAGTGGCTTTCTATAGTAATGATCCAGAGACATTCAAGGAAATCTTGGGATCAGCTAAGACAAAGATGGATCTGGATTTGACACATGCAAGAGAAGTAATTGCAGACCATGCATATGTTCTGACTGACCTGAAAGGGGAGGCTGCCCTTACCATCAAAAATACCCTTGAGGAGATTACCTATTTCTTCTCTTTGTATGTCTACAATAAAGAGAATAGCGGAATAAGTGAGGAGGAAATTCAATTTTACAATTCCCAGAAGAATAATCTGGAAGAGCTTCTGACGAGTAATATTGCAAAAATGCTGGTAGAAGAAGATTATGGCGCGGTTTACGAAAAGACTGATAAAAAAGCGGAGGCAGGTTATACAACTTCCCTTAAAAATATTGTTCCGGTGGACAAGCGCATGGAAGAGTACAGGGCCTATATGAACAAAACTTCTGAAGAGAAGATTGCAGAAAGGATTACTGCGGAAGATCAGGTGTCCCATACTTTAAGGTATATCGTTCAGGTAGAAGCTGAAAATGCTCAGCTACAGGACATAAAGACACTGAGCAAGAAATCTCCATATATGGCTAATGAATTGGAGAAGCAGCTTGTAGTAAAAACGGAATTTGAAAAGCAACTTGTGGGTCTGAACAAGGAGAAAGATAAAGAGAAAATAACCACCCTGATGAAGGCTATGGTTAATACAGCAGGAGACTACTATAAGATTCTTAAGGCGAAAGAGAATAAAATACTTGGCCAGCAGATGAGTTCTGATCAGGAAAGAATGCTCTATTATTTTACAAGCTTTAGCAAGTATTATGATGAGGCTAAGATTTATGTGACTATGATGAAAAAATGGAGCCAGACTTTGGGCGTAAAACTTACCGGCTCAAATTACGTAAAATTGGCTGACATAGTAGGACGTATTGACCTTAAGGCCCAGGAGAATATTCGTTTTAATCATATTACAGATGCGGATTTAAATGCAAAAAAGAAGTTAGGCTATTTAAAGAACGAAGCTACCCTGGCAGCTTATGCTACACAAAAGGTATGTAAGGAAAGAGACGAAGATTTTGCTTTAACTATGGAAAATCTAAAAGAGGTGAAGCTTAATTCTACCAACAGCTTTAGGGTTAATGATTTGGTTAAAGAGAGCCGTGTATTTAACGGAGATAAGAAATATGATTCATTGAAGGTGGATAAATCAAAGAATTTTACCCTCTTTGGCTTCACATTATGGGGAAAGGTAGATCGTTCTCTCGATGATTTTATCGCTAGAGTGTATAAATATACTCTAAAGTACGAGGAGCTTAAGGAGCCATTAGAAGAATTAGTTAAGCTAGGTGGTTATGCAAAGAATGCAGTAAGGAATGATTCTTTAACACAGGCTGAAGCGGCCAAAGAATTTAAAAAAAGTCTGGAGGACATCAATCTTAAAATGCTGAAAGCCTCTTCGGAGATGGTAACGAATCATTATAGAGAAAATCATAGGAGAAGCAATTATCGGATTGATGCTGACAGACGCAATGTTATGGAGGGATGGACTGACTTTTATCAGATATTTAAAGAGCTTGGAAAGCAGCTTGATGATTATGCAGACCGCAACCCATCAGGGGACAATGTAGTCCTAAATAGTATGGCAAAGAAGGATCACGCTTCTTTTGTTACGAGAATGGCAAGTATTGGTACAGGTGCTACAGATGTAGACATGCAGGAAAAAAGATTCTTTGCGGTTATGCAACATATTAATGAAAATCAATATGCGGAGTCTGCATATGAACATAGTAGTAACGTTGAATATACGATGTACCGAGATTATTTGGTGAGTTGGTTTGAGAATTTGTGTTATAAGGAGGCTCAGTCAGCATTAAGAGGTATTGAGATGACCAAGGATGTAAAGGTACTGGCTGAACAATATGACGGTTTCCTGAATATATTGGAAAAATATGCAGCCTCCAAGGCTATTAGCCACAAAACCCATGATTATCTAAAGGCTTATGTGTTTAATGCCTGCAAAAAGCAGAATGATGCTATGCAGGATAAGTCGTATAAGGAATTAGCAAAAATAAGGGCCAAGGTTGTATATGATAATGTAATTGCAAACCATAATCTTGAAAACATTGTTAAGTTTACTCCAGAGACACGGGAAAGATGGAAAAAGTTAGGAATGTACGATTCTTCGAACAATAAATTAAATGCTGAGTTCCTTGGGCAAATTCAAGTTCTTGCTGAAACTGGTGCGGAACTGGAGATTCGAGGTACAAAGGAGGTTAAGTTGTCTGATACTACTGAGAAATTGTTAAATGATGGAGCTAAATTTGCAGCGGGAGCTCAGAAAGTACTTTATAGCGAAGGTGGATGGTGGTTTGTCCTGAAAGACTATATCAACTATGCAATAGGAGAAACCCAAGCAGCCTACTTTAAAGTAAAGAATGCATAAAGTGCTTATTGGATATAGGCTGAGGCACTTGCTATCGAGACTGTAGCAAACATGTAAGAGAAACGAAAAGACTTTGAAAAACAGAGATTTCTTAAAAATACAAGAAATCTCTGTTTTTTTGCTGTTTGTGATTTTTTTGTGATTTTTTTTGTGCTAATATGAAAAGGAGACTGTATAGAAAGAAATATAGATTTTTGAGGGAATTTCTATGAACGAAGAAGTAAGAAGTAAGAGAAATAAAGGTGAAATACAAAAAAGAAAAAGAGACCTGAAAATACTTATTTTAGTGGTGGCGGTTCTTTTAGTAGCCATCCTGGCTATTGTACTTAGGTCTCAGTTTAAGATGAATGAAGAAAAGCAGAAAAACGCCAAAGGAGTGGCCTATCTAAAGAGCCTAGAAGACCAGGATGTGACCAAGGTTCAAAAGAAGATTAAATCTGCCAGTGCATCTGTAGGACTTGAGCAGGCAGATGAGGATGAGGCTGCAATCTGGGCGGCTATGGCGGATGAATATATACTGGGAGACTCCCGTTCCGTTGGATTTACTACCTATGAACTAATGTCCGAGGACCATGTCTTTGCAAAATCCGGTGGAAAGATTACAGATGCAGTTGATTATTTAACCCAGTTGCAGGCTTTACAGCCTACAGAGATTTTCCTGTGTTATGGACTAAATGATGTGGGTCTTGGAATCTATGCTACCGGCGATGATTATGCCACGACCTATGAGGAGCAAGTAAAGACCTTGCAGGAAGGTCTCCCAAATACCACTATTTATGTCAGCTCCATTCTTCCGGCTACAGGAGAGGGGCTAGATGCAGATCCAAATTATCCACGAATGGATGAGTACAATGAGGCTTTGGAAAAAATGTGTGAAAGCAATGGATGGACCTTTGTGGACTGTACAGCAGTGGCGGAGGCCCACACAGATTTGTATCAGCCGGACGGTTTACATTTGCAGAAGGAGTTTTATAAGTATTGGTGCGCATGTATGTTGGCCGCTATGAAGGAATAAAGATTGAATAGCTTCGACACTATGGAATTGAAGTGAGAAATAAAGTGACAGAGGTAGGGTTATGAAAAAGAAGTCAATGGCCGAAAGGCTTCGGTCTTATAATATTTTGTCCTATATAAAAGTAGGACTGGTCTTGGGCTTGGTGGTTTTTGTGCTTATGGATCTTATGGGAGATTCCACCAGCAATGCTAAGATTGATACAGTTGCTCAGGCGGTATACAAAGCTTCTGGTTTTGAAGATGTAGAGCAGGCTCCCAATCGAAGCGTAAAACGTTTTTATGGGCTGGACCCTCAGGACTATGAGGGGGTAGTTCTCTATGCTCCTAAGGATAATATGGATGTAAATGAGATTTTAATCGTGAAACTTGCAAGTACAGACCAGGCAACTTCCGTGGAGGATGCCATTAATGAGCGCTTGGAAACCCAGCAAAAAAGTTTCGATGGCTACGGGGTGGAGCAGACGAAACTTTTAAAGGACCATGTGCTGCAGGTGAAAGGTAATTATATTTTATATGCAGTGGGAGAGAATGCTGACAAGATGCAGACAGCTTTCTTGAATAGTCTGTAGGAAAGGGGCAAGAAGAAAAATGATTTTTAGTAGTATATTTTTTATATTTGTATTTTTGCCTATCACCCTGATTTTATATTACCTGGTTCCTTTTAAGCTTAAGAATTTTGTGCTTTTAGTGGTGAGTTTGATCTTTTATGCCTGGGGAGAGCCGGTGTATGTCTTCCTTATGATCTTTAGCATCGTGATTAATTATGTCAGTGGACTGGAGATTGAGTCTTACCGAAAACAAGGAAAAATGCAGCAGGCCAAAACAGCCTTTTGGGTTACCCTTGTGGTAAATTTGTTAGTACTTGGATTCTACAAATATTATGGATTCTTTGTCAGCAACTTGAACCTGATCTTGCCATTTAAGATACCTTATCATGAGTTGGCCCTGCCTATTGGAATTTCTTTCTATACCTTTCAGACCTTGTCTTATGTTATTGACGTATATAAGGGGAGTCTAGCGGCTCAAAGAAATCTGATTACCTTTGGTTCCTACGTAACCATGTATCCCCAGCTGATTGCAGGACCTATTGTCCGTTACTCTGATGTGGAGAAGCAGCTTTCTAAGAGAGACATCTGTTGGAGTAAATTTTCTGAGGGTGTCAGCTGGTTCCTAACCGGTCTTGGAAAGAAGGTATTGATTGCCAACAATATGGGCTTGGTGTGCGATGCTATTTTGGCTATGAAGGCTTCAGAGACTTCGGCCCTTACAGCCTGGATCGGAGCTTTTGCTTACACCATGCAGATTTATTTTGACTTTGGTGGATATTCCGATATGGCCATCGGCCTTGGAAAGATGTTGGGATTTGATTTTATTAAGAACTTTGATTACCCCTACATTTCCAAGAGTATTACAGAATTTTGGCGTAGATGGCATATCTCTCTTAGTAGTTGGTTTAAGGAGTATGTATATATTCCCCTGGGAGGTAATCGGGTCAGCACTCCAAAGGCCATCCGAAACCTAATGATCGTTTGGTGCCTGACAGGACTTTGGCATGGAGCCGCTTGGAATTTTATTGCCTGGGGACTTTACTATGGAGTCCTTTTGATTTTTGAGAAATATATTTTCAAAAAAGTATTGGATAAATTGCCGGCAGCCCTGCAGCATGTTTATGCTATGGTCTTGGTTATGATTGGTTGGGTTCTATTTGCAGCCCCAAGTCTTTCTAGAGCCATATCTTTTATCGGAAGTATGTTTGGAATGGGAGCAGGCCTTGTGGATTCCCTGGGATTCTACTATTTCAAGACTACATTTATTTTGGCAATTATTGCAATCCTTTGCAGTACTCCAAAACTTTATAAGACCTTTATGGCTTACGTTTATACCCGCAAAGAGTTTGGCAACATTCTCTACATTGGGGCTTACGTATTAATCTTTGCAATCAGTGTTGCATATCTTGTAAATGCAACCTACAATCCTTTCCTATATTTCAGATTTTAGGCAAATGGAGGCATAAGTAACATGGAAATGGACAGAAAAGAACGTTTAAAGCGTTTAAGAATAACAAAATTAAAGCAGATGAATTCTACAGTGGCTATTTGGTTTGCTGCATCCATCGTCGTGCTTTCAGTGGCAGGAATCATTGCTCCGGATGTTAGTTTTTCCAAGGAGGAGAACAGGATTCTGACCCAGAGACCGGACCTTACCTGGGATGGTATTACCTCCAAAAAATTTATGGAGAATATTGAAAGTTATACTTCCGATCAATTTATTGGAAGAGACTTTTGGGTAAATGTAAAAGTTCACTCCGATATGCTTTTGGGCAAACGAGAATTTAACGGAGTTTACCTTGGAAAAAAGAAATATCTGATGCAGAAGCAGTCAGAGCCGGATGAGAAGAATGTAGCTAAGAATCTTAAGGCCATTAATAAATATGCCAAGAAGAATTCGGATGTAAATGTTAATGTAATGCTAGTTCCTAATGCGGCTTATATTCTAGAGGATTATATGCCGGCGGGAGCCCCAGTTAAAGACCAGGGACAACAGCTAAAGCAGATCAAAGAACAGCTTTCGGATGATATTAATTGCATTGATGTTAGCTCTACATTAAAGAAGCATGCATCAGAGGGGATTTATTATAAGACCGACCACCACTGGACCACCAAGGGGGCTTATCTTGGATTCCAGGCGGCAGCAGAGGAACTTGGAATCAGTGATCCGATTACATCCTATGATGTTTATCAGGTGACCAATACATTTTCAGGAACTTTATCTTCCACCAGCGGATACCACGGGGTGGAAGATACCATCGAAGTATACGCACCGAAAAAATCCAAGGTGCAATACCTGGTGACAGATTCAGACAATAATGAAAAAAGCACCAGTGTCTACAGGAGAGAGGCCCTGAAGGAAAAAGACCAGTACCAGGTCTTCTTTGGAGGCAACCACGGCATGGTGGAAATAAAAACCACCGCGGAAAATAACTCCAAGCTCTTAGTAGTAAAGGACTCCTATGCCAACTGTTTTGTGCCATTTTTGATTCCTTACTACAGTGAGATCATAATGATCGATCCAAGATATTATTATGAAAATACACAGAACCTGACAGAAAATAAGGGAATTACAGATGTCTTGTTCCTTTACAACATGGATACGTTTTTGACGGACCGCTCCATTGCGGACGCCCTAACTGAATAAAAAGGTAATATTAAGGAGGTATAACTTATGTACGTTGCAGACAATGATCGTTATGGAAAGATGGAGTATAAGCACTGTGGGGACAGTGGCTTGATGCTTCCTAAGGTTTCTCTGGGCTTGTGGCACAATTTTGGAGATACTGCCAAGTTTGAGACTATGAAGGAGATTTGCTTCACTGCATTTGACCATGGAATCACCCAGTTTGATTTGGCAAATAATTATGGTCCGGAGCCTGGTAGTGCGGAGAAGAATTTCGGTCGTATCTTAAAAGAAGATTTAGGAGTATACAGAGATGAACTGATTATCACCACAAAGGCCGGTTATGATATGTGGGAAGGCCCTTACGGAAACTGGGGCAGCAGAAAGTATCTCCTTGCCAGCTTGGACCAGAGCTTAAAGCGCATGGGACTTGACTATGTAGATATTTTCTACCATCATCGCATGGATCCGGATACTCCCTTGGAGGAGACTATGGGAGCTCTTGCCAGTGCAGTGAACAGCGGCAAGGCCTTCTATGCAGGACTTTCTAATTACGATGGACCAACCCTTGAGAAGGCAGCAGCCATTCTTAAAGATCTAAAGGTTCCTTTTATTATTAACCAGAACCGTTACTCTATTTTTGATCGTACCGTGGAAAAAAACGGCTTAAAGGCAACTGCTGCAAAACTTAAAAAAGGTCTTATTACCTTTAGTCCTCTGGCTCAAGGCCAGTTAACAGACCGTTATCTTCACGGAATTCCGGAGGATAGCCGCATCCGCACCGATGGACGTTTCTTAAAAGAAGCAACTTTAGATGCTCACAGACTAGAGCAGATCAAGAAGCTTAATGATCTTGCAAAAGAACGTGGAGAAAAATTGGCTGAGATGGCCCTGGGCTGGCTCCTTCAGAAAGAAGAAGTTACCAGTGTTCTTATTGGAGCATCCAAACCACAGCAGATATTGGACAATGTAAAGGCCGTAAGTTGTGCAGCCTTCAGCCAGGAAGAGCTAGATCGTATTGACGAGATTTCTCTGAATTAGATTTGGGGAAATGTGTATCTATTGAGATACAATAAAAAAACAAGTTGATTTTTTAAGAAATCCTGTGATAAAATCTCCAAGAACTAAATATGGTCTAATTGGAAACGATACATCCTCCCTTTGGATGACAACGAACAACACATGTATTCGCTATTAAACAAAGGGAGGATATTTTTATGCCAAAAAACAAATTTGAAGACGTAGTTTTTACAATTATCATGGCCACTATAATGGTTTACGGAATGGTGGTTTACAACGTAGCACTGAACACAGGAGGGGTTAGCGGCACAACCTTTATTGCAGCCCTTCACGAGCTTCCGATTATGGTGCCGGTAGCATTTATCCTAGAGTTCTTTATCGTAGGAAAGCTTGCCGGAATGTTAGCATTCACTGTGATGAAGCCAACAGATCGTCCACAGTTTATCACCTATGCAATTTCTATCTGCATCTGCTGTATTATGTGTCCGATCATGAGCTTAGTGGCAACCATCCTGTTTAAGGAAAATCCATCTTTCGGAACATGGGTACAGACCTTTGGAATGAACTTTCCGATGGCGATCTGCTATCAGATGTTTTACTGTGGGCCATTTGTAAGATTGATTTTCCGTACAATTTTTAGAAGAAATGAAGCGCAAGAGCAAGCGCAGCAGCAACAGCAAGAGAATCCTGCCTAGGATTCTCTTTTTTATAAGATTTTCTAAATTGCCAAGCTGATGCCATGGTCTAAAAAACCTCCTGCGGTTCCTAGTCGCTGCATCCGCCGAGCCACTCAGGCTGCTGCGCTAACTCGCCCCAAAAAGCGGGGTTCAGACAAGCGCTCGCCTTCGTTGCTAGGGTGCAGCTCCCTACGGAATCCTCGGAAAGGTGTTTTTAGACCATGGCATCAGCTTGGCAATGTGACATGCATCAAAAAAGGAATGTCGGCTGGACTTTCTTACTGCGTGCTTGCTCTTGGTGTAAAAAGGTGGGCAGGTGGGCTGATTTGTGCTACAGTATATGTACGAGTGTCCATAGGAAATGAGAGTGAGAGTATCGAAAGTAAGGATGGCATAAGGAGGCTATATGAATTATAAAGAACTATATCCATTTTTAAAAAGTGTAATCGATCAGGATCCCTGTGCAGTGGTTGTGTGTAACCTGCATCATGAGATTATCTATATGAACCCAACGGCTATTAAGGCCTATGAAAAATGGGGTGGGAAGAAACTTTTGGGGCAGAGTCTTTTGAATTGTCACAATCCCCAGTCTAAGGAAAGTATCTATCAGGTAATGGCCTGGTTTGCGGCGGATGAAAGCCATAACATCATGTATACCTTCCATAATCCAAAACAAAACAAAGACGGCTATATGGTAGCCCTAAGAGATAATGGGAAACTCATCGGCTATTATGAAAGACACGAATTCCGTAATTCGGAAAACAGGGTGCCATATGAGGCATTAGAAGAAGGCTATGTGGAAAAAGAAAATCCAAATACCGATGTACCAAAAAGCCCCAAAGAGCCAGTCGCTTCAGATACAGAAGCAAAACAGAATGAGTTCCAGGAACCAAAAGCAATGTTTTGTAAGGAAGAAAGGATCGAATACCTAAAAAAAGAAATAGCCTACAAAAATGATAAATTAGTAAAATCAGGAATCTTCAACTTCAAAAAAGTCCAAGACCTGGGAAAAGAATTGGAGATCTTACAAAGCGAACTGGCAGAACTAATGTCAGAGAAGAACGAGTAAAAAAAGGATTGCCGCCAGGCAATCCTAATTTTTTACTCGTCTCACTGCTACAAGGACAGACAGGTATGGGCGGGAGGGGGTGGTGGCAGACGATAGCGAGGCTTCCGTAGGAGCTGCACCCTAGCAACGAAGGCGGGCGCTTGTCTGAGCCCGTTTTTCAGGGCGAGTTAGCGCAGGAGCCTGAGTGGCTTAGCGGGTGCAGCGACTAGGAAACGCAGCGTGTCAGCCACCAGCCCCTCCCGCCCATACCGTCCCCGTCCCAACAATCTTAATAAACTTTAAGGAAAACCATGTTGTGCTTTAAGTTTCCCATCCTATCATATAAGCCATAAAGAACATTAGGAATCACGGTGTGTGATGAAGGAGGGCAATAATGGAGATTAAGAAACCTGCTGTTGCGGGAACTTTGGAATCAAGTGACGCTCAGGTAACAGTTGAGCCAGGTAATGGATCCGTGGAACTGACTTTGGAAAGCGCAGTTATTCATCAGTTCGGAAACCAGATCAAAAAGGTAATCATGGAAACTTTGGATCGTTTGGAAGTAAATGATGTTAAGATTACCGTTGTGGATAAGGGTGCTCTTGATTGTACCTTGAAGGCAAGAATTGAAGGCGCTGTATATCGTTCTGTAGACCAGACAGAGAATTTACCATGGGGAGGTGCTATTCGATAATGAATCCAAATAAGAAAAGACTTAGAAGAACCATGATGTTTTTAAATGCACAGAAGCCGGGACTTATTAAAGATCCTTATATCTATAAGCCGGATTCTATTATGCTGGATCTTGAGGATGCAGTAGCACAGAACCAGAAAGATGCTGCGAGATTCTCTTTGTATCATGCATTACAGGAAATAGATTACCGTGGAGTAGAGCGTATCGTTCGTATTAATGCCCTTGATACCCCTTACTGGCAGGAAGATGTTCGTGTATGTGTAGCCGGTGGATGTGATGGTATCCGTATTCCTAAGACAGAGACTGCAGAGGATGTTAAGTTAGTAGAGTCCGCAATCATTGCAGCTGAGAAGGAATTTGGTAAAGAAGAGGGAAGTACTCTTATCATGGCAGCCCTTGAGTCAGCCAAAGGTGTTATGAAGGCTCTTGAAATCTGCGAGGCTTCTGACCGTCTCTTTGGTATTGCCTTATCCGGTGGAGATTATACTAAGGATCTTCAGACCCACATTACAGGAACCGGAATCGAGCTTATGGGTGCCAGACAGCAGATGATCATTGCAGCCAGAGCAGCAGGAGTTCAGTGCTTTGATACTGTATATACAGACTTAGACGACATGGAAGGCTTCCGTCAGGATGTAGAAAATATTCACCTTATGGGATTTGATGGAAAATCCATTATCAACCCAAGACAGATTGACATTGTACATGACATCTTTACACCAAGTCAGAAGGACATTATTTTCGCTGAGAAGGTTGTTCGTGAAATCGACGAGAAGAAGGCTCTTGGAATCGGTGTATTTACAGTAGATGGCAAGATGATCGACATCGCTTTCTACGACGGAGCAAAGAGAACCATTGAACTTGCCAAGGCATCAGGCGTGTATAAGGGGGATTTGTAAAATGTTAAATGCAGTAGGAAGAGAGATTCCGGAAGAGATTTTGGAGATTACCGGAAAAGAAGTATTTCAGGGAAATAACTATAGAAATGGTTATGTATATAAAAAAGATGGGGCATATACCAAATGTGTTTTAGATAATAGCGAGAGCAAATTAGTGGATAATATCCACGATGTATTGGTAAAATGTGGAATTAAAGACGGCATGACTTTAGGTTTCCACCACCACTTCCGTGAGGGAGATTATATCGTAAACATGGTAATGGAAGAAGTTCACAAGATGGGCATTAAGGATATTACCATTTGCGCCAGCTCCTTAGGAAAGGCTCATGATCCAATCGTTCCTTACATTGAGGATGGAACCATTACTAACATCCAGTCTTCCGGTGTTCGTGGAAAAATCGGAGAGGCCATCTCCCACGGAAAATTAAGAGGACTTGCAATCATGCGGTCTCACGGTGGCCGTGTCCGTGCCATTGAAAGTGGAGAGACTAGAGTAGATATTGCCTTTATCGGAGCGCCTACCTGTGATGACTATGGGAACTGCAGCGGTATGGGTGGAAAGAGCGACTGTGGAATTCTTTCTTATGCTTCTGTTGATGCAGACCATGCAGATAAGGTAGTAGCAATCACTGATACTTTGGTGCCATTCCCTAACTACCCGGCTCAGATTAGCATGACCAAGGTAGACTATGTGGTAGAGGTAGAGGCTATTGGTAATCCAGACAAGATTGCTACAGGTGCTGCAAAGCCAACCACAGATATGA
>CAVBQS010000007.1:0-8300 GCA_963597615.1 Bacteroidaceae bacterium | reverse complement strand
TGGTTTATATTTCGCACGCTTCGCGAGCTCAACAGGGTCACGACCCATAAAAAGAAACCTGGAGAACATGTCTTACACCATTTCTCCAGGTTTTTATTTTCTTATTTTATTCTATTGATAAATACCATTTAATGTCACTGTAAAGACAACATCTTTTCCTGCTAAATCGGAATTCCCATAATTGTCTGGGAAGGTCAGATTCAGGTCAAAGGTCTCTCCGACTTTATGTCCCACAATACCATCCTCAAATCCATCAATGTAAGTATCGGATCCCAGTTCTAAGTCTGCACCTGCTCCGTCGGTACTTCCCCCATCAAAGGCCTCTCCGTCCAAATAACCTGTGTAATCAATATTTACAGTGTCCCCATCTTTTGCTTCAAGGCCTTCCGTAGTATCCAAAGTACTTGCAGAAGAATCCTCGGAACTATCTGTGTCACTACTATCTGATGTTGTGCTGTCCGTACTTGTGCTTTCTGTACTGGTACTCTCTGTAGTGGAAGAATCATCAGAACTACTTGAACTAGAACCGGAAGTTGCAATGGCCCATACAAGAATTGCTACAACCACTACCGTAGCTATTAATGGAACCCAAAACTTCAACTGCTTTACTACTGCTGCCTTCTTCTGGGCTTTCTTTCTCTCCTGAGCCCTTCTCTCCTGTGCCAGCTTCTTATTCTCTTTCTTCATAAAAAAATAAATCCCTTCTCAAATTTTTACTGCTACATACAATCATACACGAACTTTATGTCCATCCTGTGTTTTACAATAATCTACAACAAGCGAAAAACATTTTTATGGAAGTCTAAAATTTCCTCCTTCTTCATTTTCCCCAATTCTTTAGAAAGGGCGCTTCGATCTAGGTTCAAATAGTCCGCCATCTGCTGCCGGTTAAAGGGTATCTCAATATTCTTCCCCTTCTGTCTCACAGATTGTGCCGTTAAAAATGTAAGAACCCGCTCTCTAACAGTTTTCGGTGTAGTACAAAAAATTCGCTGGGACAAGAGGAGATTCTTTCGCAGAGAAATCTGTAGCATATTTTCCTTTATCTTTTTCTTCCAAGATATATCCCCCTCTTGCAAGGCCTCCACATCCAAGAAAAGTAAGCTAGTATCTTTTGCAGCAACCACCTCCACCATCAAAGGCTCCCTGCAAAAGGCATAGGTCTCTCCAAATACCTCTCCCTCTTCCACATCACTTAGGATGCTAAGGTTTCCCAGGGGATCCACAGTCTGAATATGGGCACTTCCCTGTAAGATCATTCCTATTTCATGAATCATTTCCCCAATTCTAAAAATAACTTCGTTTTTCTTAAAACAAGCTTTCCTAAGGCATCCTGCCTCTTTCATTTCCTGCCATTCTTTTTCTGTAATCCCTTTTATCACTGGATTTTTGATGTAATCCATCGCTTTTATCCTTCCATCCGCTTATTTTGTGGTTGTAACCACCGATTCTTATTTAAAATTGTAATAAACTAGCATCAGAAAAACAAGTAAATGCTTACAGAAATACTTTTTAGATAAGAATTCAGGGGGGTTTTATCATGATTAGAAGAATTGTAAATATTGACCAAGAAAAATGTAATGGATGTGGGGCCTGTGCCAATGCCTGCCACGAAGATGCTATTGGAATGATTGACGGAAAAGCTACGCTTCTTAGGGACGATTACTGTGACGGCCTTGGTGACTGCCTTCCAGCCTGTCCTACTGGGGCTATTTCCTTTGTAGAAAGAGAAGCTGCTGCCTATGATGAAGCTGCTGTTTTAGCAAACCAGCAGGCAAAGAAAGTTCAGATTACTATGGGACTTGCCAAAGCCGATGAAAAAAAGGGCTCTTCTGATGTCCCAAAAAAGCCGGCATTCTCTGGATGTCCCGGCAAGCAAATGCGTACCCTTAAACCCAACACAGAAAATCCAGCCCCTGCTTTTGAAGCAGTTTCCACAAGCCCAGTGCCGGTTCCAATGTCTTCCCAACTGGGGCAATGGCCATGTCAAATCAAACTGGTACCTATCAATGCACCATACTTTGATGGAGCCAAACTTTTAATTGCAGCTGACTGTACAGCCTACGCTTATGCAAATATGCACCAGGAATTTATGCGGGGAAAAATCACCCTTATCGGATGTCCAAAACTGGATGATATAGATTACAGTGAGAAATTAACAGCTATTATTGCCAACAATAATATTAAGAGCCTTACTGTAGTTCGCATGGAAGTTCCATGTTGCGGAGGCTTAGAGAATGCAGCCATAACTGCTCTTAAAAATAGCGGGAAATTTATTCCTTGGCAAGTTGTTACTATATCCATTGATGGCAAAACTTTAGACTAGAGGTAAATATTTTCCTTGTTTTTACAGCAAAAGAGGAAGTGGCTAAGCTTAGGCACTTCCTCTTTTCTTATCTTAAATTATCCGGATATTCAACCCCCTCTGGTAAAGGATCCCATTCATTTAGCCCTAAACTCTGACGAAACTGAGCTTGTTCCAAGGTAAGCTTTGGAAGATCATCCTCCAAATAATCCAAAAGTTCCCGAATGCCCTCTCTTGTAACATTATTAATCTCAAAAATCCTTTCACACCGCATGTTCTCCATCCACTGGCGCACCATGGGGATATTGGCATGAGGGGAATCTGTCTTAGTAATAATCCCGATCATAGGTCGCAAAAGGAAATTCCTGCTGCCATCACTAAAGAGATTAAAGGGTTCATCTGCCGCCTGAACAATAGCAATTACATCTGCCTCAAAAGAAAAACAGGCCAAACCAATCCCAAAACGTTTGGACTCTGCATATTCTCCCGGGGAGTCTATGGTATCCTCCTTGGAGTTTGTATATTGTGTCTTATGATAGTGAAGTTCCTCCCCTTTTAATGCCTGGGTCAAAGAGGTCTTTCCCGCTTCACTTCTACCCATTAGAAACATTTTCTTCACGTTACATTCATCCTTTTAATTCTATCTTCGATTAATATCGCAAACCCTAAATTTCAACACATCCCGGAAAAAAACAACAACCTCTTCCACTGCTATGGTCACATCCGTCAGGCTTCCCGTTAAAATCAAGGTCCCGCTAAACCGATCCAAAAATCCAATGTCCACATTAGCTGCCTTTACCGCTACATCGGCTCCAACCACCGTAGACTCCCAGGGGGTAAATTTCACGATGCCGATGGACTCTCCCGTATGGTCCTCCCCCTCATGTACACCGATATGAAGGGCTAAATTTTCGTAAACGGAAGTGTCTGAGGGTGTAAAAATATAGGCCATACAGACTTCTTTTCCCGGAACCCGAACCCTGGTCATACGAAGACGTTTTCCCTTAAGATTCTCATAATCATCTCCAAACATTCGCTCCAGCAACTGCTCTTTTGTTATACGTTCTTCCATATGACTCATCCTATCTCTTTGTAATATCACATACCACGTATCCTAAGGTGTCTCTAAAATAGCTGACAATCTCTGTCATAGCTGATGTGACATCAGAAATAAGTCCCGTAATAATCATAGTCCCTGTAAAACGATCCGCAAATCCAAGATAAACGTTGCTGGTTTTTACTGCAATATCTGAAGCGATCACCGCAGACTCCGGCGGTGTCATATTCATAATTCCAATGGCAGAAGATCCATAATCCACTTGTGGATTCAGTCCCAATTTCTGATAAATAATTGGAGCCGGTCCTCCCATAATATGTGCAAATGTAATCTCTTTTCCTGCTACTGTCTCCTGCACAATTCTGATCTGTTCTCCATGTTCATTTGCCATCAGAAGTCCCTCACTTTCAATCAAAATACTGTGGAAGTAAAAAATCCACTCCTATACTCTACATTATAGCACGTGCTTTTCCTATTACTCCAAACCAATCCATGTGAATATCAAACCAAAAAGGCAATTTATCTTTTCTTTATCCCATTCTTTAAGGAATCCATCTTTTGTATTACAATCCAAATTTTCATAAAGGGTCCCAAAAAATGCTTTACAAGGCTTTCGCACTCCCTAGCTGTAACCTCAGGTCTTCTACCTTCTAAAGCCATGCAATCGTATTCCATAGTTCCTTCTTGGATACTAAAAGGCAACATCTTAAAGCCATTTTTTTCATAAAATACCTTACGTTTTACCCGCTGGTCATAATTTGAAGCCTCTGGATCCATTGCTTCTATACACAGGAAAATACGTTTATCACTATACTTCTTTTGTAAGGTTTGCAGCACTCTTCCCCCATAGCCCTTTCCCCTTTTGGACTCATGGATGGCAAAATAAAAAATGTAAACCATATCTTTATAAAAAGTATTGTGAACCAACCCTACAAATTCCTCGTCATCGTAGATTCCATAAAGTTCTCCTAACCCCTTTTTTAGTCGCGCCTTAATCATCCAAAAAGGAAGTTGCTCCTCCTTTGGGAATGCAGTATTATACAATTCTCGCAACTCTTTTCTGCTTTCCTTTTTGTTCTGATATCCCACAAAACGTAATTTTGACATCTAATAACCTCCCATTTTTTAATCACATTTCTATTTTCTTATAAATAAAATGTTGGGATCAAATTTCATCTGGTCCCAACATCATTCTAACATAAAACAATTATTTTTCAGCCTTATTCTCGTTTATTTCTAATAAGAAAATTCATATTTAAATACGCGGTAAATAAATTTTTCTGTATCCATTGTAAAAGTAACAATCGCTTTATGATTGCTGTCATACTCAGTAAAGGTTCCCTGCAAACCGGAATCCACGATGGTATGTCCATTTAAATCCTGCACACTACTAACATAACCAGAATAGGGAACCTCAAAGGAATCTACTAACTCAAAGGTTCCTGCCTTTTCGTCTACCAAATATTTGTAATAATAAGAGGTATCTCCCTTTACCCCTGAAGTATTGGTAAGATCCAAATCCTCCCAATTAAAGTCCGGCCTAGTCTCACTATAGCCAATATTATTATTAAACATGTATAGATAATACTGGCCCTCTGCAAGGCTATCATCAGTCTCATAGGTAATGGTGTGTTGTCCTCCCTGAATCGTAAAATCTCCTACTTTGTCAAGAACAAGATCCTCATAGGCCGTATCCTCCCAAACTTCTTTATCACTAATGATATATTCAATCTGTGGATTTCCTGACAAATGATCAATCTTTAAAATAGAGGATGTCTCCCTGGAGCTTAGCAGTACGGAATCATCCCCTACATACTGGATGGTATTTACATGAGCCCAGTCTAGTTCATCGGAGGAATTCTTTACGCAAGTTTCTTTATAATCCCCCATCAGATCTCCCAGGTCCAAAAGCTCAGAAACCTCCCCCGTGGTCGGATTTAGCTTTAATACAATATCCTCTACGCTATCCTGGGTGGTATCTGTTGCCAGAACCAATAAATTATCGGAGCTATCGAAGACATAATCATGGTGCAGCTTATAATCTCCAAGCTGATAAACATTGGTAACCTGTCCCAATTTATTGACCTGGGCAATCTTTCTCTCGGAAATGCTATAATACATAAAACCATCTCGGAATAAGAGTCTGTGGCTTCTGTATCCCAAAATTGGCACCTCACCTCTTAGGACTCCCTGGTTGTCATAATAATACATAAAGTCCATAGAAGAACTATCATTTCCCAGAATTACATAAAGGCCATCCTCTAGGGATGCATCTTCCTGAAGGACTTCTTTTTCCAAGACAAGCTCCTCTTCCCCGTAAATATCTCCCATTTCATAGGTAGTCTCATGAGTCTCTTCTATTCCATCCTCTTTGGTTAAAGTAAATTTAATGGTGTTGGTGGTATTTGGAATCAAACCAATGATTTGAAATTCATGATCTGTTTCCATTTGTCCTTCACTTATTTGTTGCGTAAAATCATTAATCTCCTCATTTTCCACATGAATGGTATAGGAAACGGAAACTGGCTCCTCAGTAGTAAAATACACATACATGGACTGGGTGTTGCTTCCAAAAGGATTATATTTTATCAACATATTGTCTGCGGTATAGCTTCCCTCACTCTTCTCCTGAGTAATGGACTCTGCAATAGCAGCCTGGGCTTCTGGATCATAGGTAGCTCTAACCTTTTTAAAGATTTCTTTTTGCTCCTCATTCATAACATTTTTTTCATTATCCGATTTTTTTTCCTCACCAATGGAGGAGTCACTGCTATTTTCTGAAGCAGAAAGCTTGTTCGCAGATTCCTTGTGCAAATAACTTAAGGTGCCCCCTGTTCCAATCCCAAACACAATTACAGCAATTGCAATTCCACATAAAATACGTTTCTTCCTGTCCACTTGTTTACTCCAATCTTTTCTAAAGTATTATTGTTTACATCATAGATTTTCATATCGTAACAAAAAAATGTGGCGAAATAATGAAATAGAAATAAAATTTGCTAATATTCTTGGGACTCCAAAAAATTTTTAAATTCATAATAAAAGGGTAACGCACCTATGTCTATGCGTCACCCTCCTAAAATCTGAATTTTCTAATTTAATTTCTAACCTCTACTTTGTTGGATGAATCTCTGATTGAAATTCCTTAATATCCTTTGCAATCTCACCACTTAAGAGCAACATACAAATCAAGTTTGGAATGGCCATAAGAGCATTTGCTATGTCTGAGAAACTCCAAACCAAAGTCAATGTCTGGGTACATCCAAAATAAACTACCAAAGAAAATACCACACGATAAATCATGTTAAATTTATGGGTCCCCAGCAAATACTCAAAAGCTTTTTCTCCATGATATTCCCATCCTAAAATAGTAGAAAAAGCAAATAGGGTAATTCCAATGGTAACTAACCAACCACCGGAAGTTCCTAAGATTGTTTTAAATGCTGCAATTGTCACATCTGATCCTGTAAGATATTCGCCCGCTGCATCCGTGGTACCAAGAACTCCTGAAGAAGCAATTGCCAAACCAGTGATGGTACATACAACAATGGTATCCCAGAAGGTTCCGGTCATATTTATATAACCCTGGCGAACCGGATTATCTGTGGTAGCTGCTGCTGCAGTAATTGCCGCAGAACCCATACCAGCTTCATTAGAGAAAACACCTCGAGCAACACCATATCGCATGGCATTCATCATACTTGCCACGATGCTACCACAAAGTCCACCGCCAACGGCCTCCACTGAAAATGCCATTTTAAAAATCATTGCAATACCTGCAGGCAGATTGGAAATATTACCAATAATAACAATCAATCCACAGATAACATAAAAAATAGCCATCACCGGAACAACTACGGAAGACACCTTTGATATAGATTTAATTCCTCCAACAATAATGAGTAATGATAACACTGTGATTACAATACCAGAAACCCATGTAGGTACTGAAAATGTAGTGTGTAGGGCGCCTGCTATAGAATTCCCCTGAGTCATATTACCAATACCAAAGGAAGCAACCACTGCAAAAAATGCAAAAAGCCAAGCAAGAACAGAACCAAAGCTTTTATTCTTCAATGCCTTTTTCATGGTGTACATAGGTCCACCACTCATCTCTCCCTTTTCGTTAACCTCACGATACTTAATAGCCAACATACATTCACTAAACTTTGAAGTTAAACCAAAGGCAGCTGAAATCCACATCCAAACCAAAGCTCCAGGGCCACCGGAAACCATAGCCGTAGCAACACCTACGATATTTCCAGTTCCAATGGTTGCTGCAAGAGCAGTTGTTAAAGCTGAGAAGGGTGACACATCACCTTCTCCACGACTTTTTGTTCTAGCTTCTTTACTTAAGGTGCTTTTCAGGGCATACCCCAAATTTCTCCAAGTCAAAAACCTGGTACGAATAGTCAGGAAAATACCCGTACCTACCAAGAGCACCAGCATCACCGGGCCCCAGACGAAATCGTCTACGGCAGTGACACAATCACTTAGACTTTGCATAAAACCTTCCATGTTACAGATCCTCCTCATCTCTTCATTCCCTAAAATTAATTTTCATGAATTCCCATTCCTTTAATTCTAGGGTTCATAAAAACGAAAAGAGAGCAATGTACTAGCAACATTGCTCTCTTTTTCATCTCTATGATTTTTCTGCATTATACTCTTGTTGAAAATACTTTGTCAATAGTTTTAGAGAAGTAGTCGCTCACAAAGAAAAAAGCTTCAAGTCAAAAGACTTGAAGCTTTAATGCCGCAGACCGGAATCGAACCGGTACGAGGGGTTAGCCTCGCAGGATTTTAAGTCCTGTGCGTCTGCCAGTTCCGCCACTGCGGCATACAAGTGAAACACTTGTGTTGTAATATATAAATATTACAAGTGGGACCAATAGGGCTCGAACCTATGACCCCCTGCTTGTAAGGCAGGTGCTCTCC
>CAVBQS010000006.1:0-2587 GCA_963597615.1 Bacteroidaceae bacterium | reverse complement strand
AAATATTGAATTTTCAAGGTTCAGCACACCTTATCGGTGTGGGAAGTTTGAGTTATTTAAAGGAAATTTAACAACTCTTTAGGATGTGTGATTAAGTTCTTGGCCCCTGCATCTACTAAAGCCTCTCTACTTCGAAAGCCCCACAAAACACCAATGGTCTTGGCCCCCGCTGCATGACCTGTGCGAACATCCACTTCTGAATCTCCCACATAGAGACACTCTTCCTTAGAAACTCCCATCTTCTTTTGAAGGACCCAAACGCCTGTAGGATCTGGTTTCTTTGGCACATCTTCCATCTGCCCCTGAACATAGGAAAAAATACCTTCTCCAAAAATCTCCCTGACAACCTTTACTGTCTGAGGATGGGGCTTGTTGGACAATACTGCCAACTGAACTTTCCGCTTCTTCAGCTCCTTAAGCATATCTAGAATTCCATCATAGGGCTCCACCAGATAAGTACAATTCTCATCAAAGATTCTGCCGTAAACTATCATAGCCTCTTCTATACGACAGACATTTTCCCGGCCGGTTCTATGAAGGGTCCGCTCCATCAAACATCTAGCTCCATCCCCTACAAACTGTCTGCATTCTTCCTTTGTAATGCCAGGAAGATTCATCTCCTTTAAGGTCTCATTTACAGAATAATGAATGGAATCCAGTGTAGATGTCAAAGTTCCATCTAAATCAAAAATGCATGCTTTCATAATCACATCTGCCTCCTACGCATTTCATGATAGTATGGCCTCTATGAAAATGCAAGAACAAAGAACATGAAAAAGAAAGATTTTTATCTGGCCCATTTATCTGCAAGATTCTGAATCTGTGTCTCAAATTTTGCCAGGTCCTTATTAGAAAGACCTTCATTATCATAAACCACCTGAAGAAGCCTCTTGGCAGCTGCCACAACTCGCTCAAAGGCCGCAGATGCTCTGCTTCTTGCCGGCTTCTCAGTAGCCTTCTTTGGAATCTTAACTCCTTCTGTTAAGATTTCTCCTGTAGCCAGGTCTATAGACCCACCGGAATATGGGGCAAAGGCAGGACAGCCGATTTTCTCCTCCACCAGACTTGCAAAGGAATCCGTCACCTGGTCCTCCCCGTGAACCACGATCACTCTTTCGATTTCGGTCTCAAATCCCTTTAACCAGGCAAGGAGTCCATTCATATCTGCATGACCACTGATACCCTTAATAGTCTCAATCTTTGCATTTACGGTAATATTCTCACCAAAAAGTTTTACGCATTCAGCACCCTCTATTAGCTTTCGTCCCAAAGTCCCTACTGCCTGATATCCCACAAAGCAGATGGTACATTCCTTTCTCCATAGATTATGCTTCAAATGATGTCTGATTCGTCCAGCCTCGCACATTCCGGAAGCAGATAAAATTACCTTAGGTTTTTCATCAAAGTTAATGGCCTTGGAATCCTCACTGCTAACAGCCAGCTTAAGTCCCGGGAACACCAATGGGTTAATTCCAGCATTCACTAGCTTCATAGCATCCTCATCAAAACAGCCCCGTACATTTTTATTAAAGACTTGTGTAGCTTCAATAGCTAAAGGACTATCTACATACACCTCAAACTTTGGATAATTGGCTACCAAATTCTTTTCTTTGATTTCTCGGATAAAATAGAGAATCTCCTGGGTTCTTCCCACTGCAAAGGAAGGAATGACTACATTACCGCCTTTTGCAAAGGTCTCCCGCAGGATTCTGGCAAACTCTTCCACGTAATCCGGCCTGTCTTCCCCGTGAGTCCGATCTCCATAGGTAGATTCAATCACTACGTAATCCGCTTCTTTTACCGGCTCCGGATCCTTTATGATAGGTTGATTGGTATTACCTACATCCCCTGAAAATACAATCTTTTTGCTAATGTCTCCCTCCGTGATCCACATCTCAATGCTAGCAGAACCTAGAAGATGCCCCATATCATTAAACTTAATCTCAATGCCATCACACAGAAGAATCTTCTGGCCGTAATCTATTGGAGATAAAAGCTTAATGGCCGCCAGGGCATCTTCCGTGGTATAAAGAGGTTCATACTCTGGCTCTCCACTACGTTTTGCCTTACGATTTCTCCATTCCGCCTCAAATTCCTGAATATGGGCACTGTCAAGAAGCATGATATTACACAAGTCAGAAGTGGCAAAAGTAGTAACAATCTCTCCCTTAAATCCATGTTTACAAAGAAGAGGGATCTTACCTGAATGATCAATATGAGCATGGGTAAGAAGAAGGTAATCCACTTCCCCTGCGCTCATTGGAAGCTCCTGGTTTTCATACAGATCCGGTCCCTGTTCCAAACCACAATCAACTAAAATATTTTTCCCGCAAGCCTCTATAAGATGACAACTACCAGTAACCTCATGAGCAGCTCCAATACACGTTAGCTTCATACAATCAGCTCCTTTTTCTTTTTATTCTAGCACTTTTACTATATTTCCACCATATTTATTCAGTTTTTCATATAATTTATCGGGTAGGAGGGGGATTTGAATAATCCCCCGACCTCTCACACCACCGTGCGTACCGCTCGGTACACGGCGGTTCCTTAGTTTTCACATACTTGTAGATAATAGCCAGTCAAG
>CAVBQS010000005.1:0-30976 GCA_963597615.1 Bacteroidaceae bacterium | reverse complement strand
AAGCCCTTATAGGGCTAGAGCAAACCACCCGTTGGACGGGTGGTTATGATTTTTTCATAAGGTCTTTGTTTAAGCTTCTTTCTTGAAAGCATCCTTGTAGAAGGTTACGGCGGTAATCAGCATTACTACGATGATTAACCAAGTCAGGACGGTAAGAGGTAAGCTCTTTACAATGAAGAAAGCTAAGGCAACTCCTACGATACCACCTCCTGTAAGGCATGCGGCTGCAAGTCGGTCATAACGACCGTTTTTAATAAATTCGAAACCACAGGATGGCATCAAGAAAGAGCAAGATCCAAACATTACAGGAAAGGCAATCTTTACATTTAAACCTAAAGCACTGCAAAGAGCGATACAAGGAGTGTAAAGACCGGCTCCAATGGTCATTAATGCACCTAAAATAAAGTTAATGCAAACAGCAATTACTAACTTAAATCCATATAATCCAGTAGCTGTTCCTACAGATCCAAAAGGTCCAATCTCCATTAACTTACATGCCATGGAAAGTGCCATAAATAAAAGGGCAGTACCAAGGGCGATACGGACAGTTTTGATAGGCCAGCTAGATACAATCTTTGCACCTATTAGGGAACCTACAATAGCTGCGGCGATCATTGCTACTAAAGTTACAGAATCAACCTGAATTAAACCTAAAAATAAAACAAATTCAGAAATAACAGGGATACAATCTCCTACATTTAAGGTTCCAGGCATAATATCATCTGGACTTGATTTTGTAAATTTGAAACTGGCCTGAGTGGTAGCAAAACTTCCAATTCCTAAGGTGTCTAGGAAGTTAGTTATACAGCCGATGAGCAGTAGTGTAACAACCTTGCGGTCTTTTTTTCTAAAGTCCTCCTTGTGTGCCAGACAATCTTTTACAAAATATACCAAAAAAATAAGAGCGTAAATAATAATAGCTGTTTTTAAAATGTTGGTAGTGTTGAAAAAATCTTTAAAATTAGACATTGGTAAATCCCTCCCTATGCGATCTAGTTGATAGTTATAAACCGGTTCTCGATAAGTTAAATATAGGAGAGGGACTAGAGTCTGTCAATGCTTTAACATAGAAAAACTAGATGATATTCATGGAAAATAATTGTAAATAAAGAGAAAAGATGTGAAAAATAACTAAATTGGTAAAAAATGCTTTTGGGGTTTAGATAATATTGTGAATAAAATTGCAAGCATCGTTGCGAAATAGACGAATAAAAGAATAAGGGAAGGCCCCTATTGCTGGCAGGATGAGCCGAGAACAATAAAGACCTTTTCTTGTGAAAAAATATTATAACTGGAAGAGTTTGGTTGCAATGTTAAAATAAATAAGAATGGAGAAAGTGTCCACCAGGGTAGTGATTAGTGGTGAAGCCATAATGGCTGGGTCCAAATGCATTTTTTTTGCTGCTAAAGGTAAAATGCATCCTACCAATTTGGAAACAATTACGGTGCAGATTAAGGAAGCTGCAATTACCAGAGCCAGTGCGGGATTTTTATATTGAATCCAAATCCGCAGTCCATTAGAAATGGCCAAGGCAGCACCAACAATTAAAGAGATCCGAAATTCTTTAAACATTACCCGAAATAAATCGGAAAAGTGGATCTCGTCTAGAGCAATTCCCCGAATGATTAAAGTAGAGCTTTGTGAGCCACAATTTCCGCCGGTATCCATAAGCATTGGAATAAAGGATACTAAAAGCGGAATTGTGGCAAAGGCATTTTCATATCTGGCAATAATGTTTCCGGTAATAATAGAAGTAAACATTAAAACTAAGAGCCATGGAATTCGGCTTGCTGCATGAGAAAATACGGAAGTTTCAAAGTAAGTAGCTTCAGAATCTTTGCTTTTAACAGATGAGCCTACCTTGCTGGTAGTGCCCAGAAACTTCTTTGCTGCATCCATTGAAAAAATTTTTTTCTTGTTTGTATAAATTGTTCTGTTCATAGTTATATCCTCCTATGTGCTGTTTTGGTTTTAATAAGCTGTTTTGGTAATAACTATCACTACCTGCTTCCATATTCTCACCTCCTTTTTTGGTCTTGATCAATGTAAGGGTGGGGCACTGGAATGGGGATATTCCATCAGAATTTCCTACAATAAAAAACTCCGTCACTGCCTGAACAATGACGGAGTCTTTGAAACTCATTTGTAAAAATACATCGTTCAAGCTTTAGCTTCGCAGGGCATAAACAATTGCATTAGGTTGCGCCTTCACGACGCATCCTGCTGACCAACTCAACGTGTCTCCACGATCTTGCGGCAGCAATCTTATGAATCCTATGATTCAAAATCCCTGTGGTAACCTCACCTACCGAATGGACTATTCAATTTGAATACACTGTCATTTTATGCAGGGGCTTCTGGTTTGTCAACCCCTAAAATTTGAAAATCAACTAAGATTTATACCTGGTTGCTTTTCTTTGCTACTTCCTGAAGCTTCATAGCACGAACCTTTAATGGGAGTCCAAATAAAGTGATGAATCCGCTGGCGTCATTGTGATCATACATATCACCGGTAGTGAAGCTTGCAAGAGACTCATTGTAGAGAGAATATGGAGAAGTAGTTCCGGCTTTAATAATGTTGCCCTTATATAACTTAAACTTCACTTCACCAGTTACATATTCCTGGGTGCTCTCGATAAATGCCTGGATTGCCTCGCGAAGTGGTGTGAACCATTTTCCTTCGTAAACAACCTGAGACAGCTTGTTGCCCATCTCTTCCTTTACTTCATAAGTAGCACGGTCTAATACTAATTCTTCCAACTGCTGATGAGCCTCGTAGAGAATGGTTCCGCCAGGAGTCTCATAAACACCGCGGGACTTCATACCTACTACACGGTTCTCTACAATATCAACGATACCGATTCCGTGTTTGCCACCAAGTTCGTTTAACTTGCGAATGATATCAGAAACCTTCATCTCTTCACCATTGACACTCTTTGGAACACCTTTTTCGAAGGTCATAGTTACATATTCTCCCTCATCTGGAGCCTTCTCTGGTGTAGTAGAGAGAACCAGCATGTGGTCATAGTTTGGCTCTAGACCTGGATCTTCCAGCTCAAGACCTTCGTGGCTGATGTGCCAGAGGTTACGGTCGCGGCTGTAGCTGTGGCTTGCATCAAATGGAAGATCAATGCCATGAGCCTTACAGTAATCAATTTCATCTTCTCTAGACTGCATGGTCCAAACGTCTGTCATTCTCCAAGGAGCAATTACCTTAATGTCGGGAGCTAAGGCTTTGATTGCCAACTCGAAACGAATCTGATCGTTTCCTTTACCAGTAGCACCGTGGCAGATGGCAACGGCATCTTCTTTTCTTGCAATTTCTACCAACTTCTTAGCAATGGCTGGACGAGCCATAGAAGTTCCTAATAAATATTTATTCTCATATACAGCATGAGCCTGTACACATGGAACAATGTAATTGTCGCAGAAATCATCAACGATATCTTCTATATATAACTTGGAAGCTCCGGATAATTTAGCTCTCTCATCAAGTCCCTCTAATTCGCTTTCCTGACCGCAGTCTACGCAGCAGCAAATAACATCATAATTAAAGGTTTCCTTTAGCCAAGGGATAATAGCAGTAGTATCCAGACCGCCGGAATAGGCTAAAACAACTTTTTCTTTCATAGTAGAAGTCCTCCTAAATGTATAATTAAAATTTCCATGGCAACTGCCTGTGGTTCAGAAAATATTCATAAAAGGCAGTTGTGTCATAAGCTTGTAATGCAAGACTCACTATACACTATATGAAATGAATATTCAAGATATTTTTCTGATAAACTTGCATAATATGCATAAATAATGTATAATTATGCATTGCTACGAGGCGGGACTAAAAACTGAATCTTCTAGGTACAAGAATTGATGCAAGAGGCCTTAGTGCTAGACAAGGCCCCTAAACTAGTATAAAATAGAAAGTTGTATCAAAAAGTTATATGAAAACTTTGTCAAAGGTTTTTGAAAATAGATTTAATATTAGGAGGAAATCCATGATTAAGGCAGGAATTATTGGTGCTACAGGTTATGCAGGTGCAGAACTGGTACGTTTGTTAATGGGACATAAAGAGGTGGAGATTGTATGGTATGGCTCTAGAAGCTATGTGGATCAAAAATATGCAGATGTTTATCAGAATATGTTTCAGATCGTAGATGCTAAATGCTTGGATGATAATATAGAAGAATTAGCCAAGCAGGCAGACGTGATTTTTACTGCAACCCCTCAGGGATATTTGGCTTCTGTTCTTACAGAGGAAATTTTGAATCATACCAAGGTCGTGGATCTTAGTGCGGATTTTCGTATTAAAGACGTGGCTACCTATGAAAAATGGTATAAGATTGAGCATAAATCTCCTCAGTTTATTGAAGAAGCTGTTTACGGTCTTTGTGAGATTAATCGAGAGGATATTAAGAAAGCAAGATTAATTGCAAATCCAGGATGCTATACGACCTGTTCTATTCTTACCGCTTATCCACTGGCAAAGGAAGGCATCATTGATATGAGCACCTTGATTGTGGATGCTAAATCCGGAACCTCCGGAGCAGGTAGAGGGGCAAAAGTTCCCAACCTTTTCTGTGAGGTCAATGAAAATATGAAGGCTTATGGCGTGGCAAGTCACAGACACACACCAGAGATTGAAGAGCAGCTTGGTTATGCATGTGGAGAAGAAGTGTTAATCAACTTTACTCCTCATTTGGTTCCTATGAACCGAGGAATTTTGGCTACAGAATATGCAAGCCTGAAAAAGGATGTTACATATGAGGAAATAAAGGCCATTTACGATGCATATTATAAGGATGAAAAATTTGTACGAGTACTTCCGGAAGGCATTTGCCCAGAGACAAAATGGGTGGAGGGAAGTAACTATGTAGATATTAATTTCAAAATTGATCCAAGAACCCACCGCATTATTATGATGGGGGCTCTTGATAATTTGGTAAAGGGAGCGGCAGGACAGGCGGTTCAGAATATGAACCTTCTCTTTGGACTTCCGGAGGATGAAGGCCTCCAGCTGGTGCCAATGTTCCCATAAGAGGAAAATAGAAAGTCTTTAACTTTCCAGGTGGAAAGACAGAAATGAGGAAGGAAAATGTTGATACGTACAATGACCATAGAAGATTTTGATGAGGTGCATGCCCTTTGGATGCAGATTAAGGGCTTTGGAATTCGCAGCATCGATGATTCCAAGGAGGGAATTTCAAGATTCTTAAAAAGAAATCCAACCACCAGTGTAGTGGCAGTGGTAGATGACAAAATCGTAGGAGCCATTCTCTGCGGCCATGATGGCAGGCGAGGTTGTATGTATCATGTATGTGTGGCAGAAGGCTATAGGTGCCACGGTATTGGAAAGGCCATGGTAGTAAGATGCATGCAGGAATTAAAAAAAGAAGAGGTTAATAATGTAAGTTTAATCGCCTTCACCCAGAACGACGGGGGAAATGCATTTTGGAATACCATTGGTTGGACCAAGAGAGAAGACTTAAATTATTATGACTTTATATTAAATGACAAGAATATTACAGCGTTTAATCAACAGTAAATCATGGAGGAAATCAAGATGGAGATAATTAAAGGCGGAGTAACCGCAGCAAAGGGATTTGAGGCAGCCAGCACAGCAGCAGGAATCAAATATAAGGATCGTACCGATATGGCCCTGATCTACAGCCAGGCAGCCTGCGTATCGGCAGGAACATTTACCCGGAATGTGGTAAAGGCAGCTCCTGTAAAATGGGACAGACAGGTGGTAGACAGCGGGGCCCTGGTGCAGGCAGTTGTAGTAAACTCTGGAATTGCCAATGCGTGTACAGGATCTGAAGGCTTTGGCTACTGTAAGGATACTGCTGAGGCTGCAGCAAAATACTTAGGAATTTCTCCAGAGGGTGTATTAATCGGTTCCACAGGAGTTATTGGTAAACAGATTCCTATTGACCGTTTGACAGCTGGTATTGAAGTTTTGGCAGGCAAAAAAAATGATTCTATTGAAAATGGAACAGAGGCGGCCAAAGCCATTATGACTACCGATACTAGAGAAAAAGAGTTGGCAGTTACCATTGAAGTAGGAGGAAAGACGGTAACAGTAGGTGGTATGGCAAAGGGATCAGGAATGATCCATCCTAATATGTGTACCATGTTGGCCTTCATTACTACAGATGCTGCCATTACTAAGGAAGCTTTGCAGAAGGCTTTAAGCGAAGATGTAGATGATACTTACAATATGATTTCTGTAGATGGAGATACATCCACCAATGACACAGCCCTTTTGCTGGCCAATGGTTTGGCAGAAAATCCAGTAATTGAGTATGGAACTGAGGATTACAAGAAATTTGCAGAGGCTCTTCATGCTATTAATGAATATTTGGCTAAGATGATTGCAGGAGACGGAGAGGGAGCCACTGCCTTGTTTGAAGTAAAGGCAGTGGGATGCCAAAGCCTTGCTCAGGCAAAGGTTCTTGCCAAGGCAATTGTTTGCTCTAACCTTACAAAGACTGCTATTGCAGGTCACGATGCCAACTGGGGTAGAATTCTTTGTGCTATGGGATACTCTGGGGTAGACTTTGATCCGGAAAAGGTAGATCTTTTCTTTGAAAGTGCCAATGGAAAAATTCAGATTATTGAAAATGGTACTGCAGTAGACTACAGCGAGGAGAAGGCAACAGAAATCCTCTCAGCAAAAGAAGTAAGAGCCATTGCAGATGTAAAAATGGGTGACTTTGAGGCTACAGCCTGGGGATGCGATCTGACCCACGGATATATTGAGATTAATGCAGATTATCGTAGCTAATTAGAAAAAAATTTGCAGATAAAAAGTGATGAGAAATACCACGAAGGAGCAAAAAATGGATAAGAATATGCAAAAGTATCTTGAAAAAGCAGAGGTCCTTATAGAGGCCCTGCCATACATTCAGCGATTCAATCGCAGAATTATTGTTGTAAAATATGGCGGAAGTGCCATGGTAGATGAGGAACTGAAAGCTCGAGTGATTCAGGATGTGACACTTTTAAAGCTAGTTGGATTTAAGCCAATTATTGTTCACGGTGGTGGTAAGGAAATTAGCCGTTGGGTCAATAAGGTAGGCATGGAGCCTAAATTCATTAATGGCCTTCGTGTAACAGATGAGCCAACTATGGAATTGGTGGAGATGGTTCTTGGAAAAGTAAACAAAAGCCTGGTTCAGTTAGTGGAAGGTTTGGGAGTTCGTGCCATTGGTATCAGTGGTAAGGACGGAAAACTTCTAACGGTAGATAAGAAATTATCCCAGGGTCAGGATATTGGATTCGTAGGAGAAGTAAAAGAAGTCAATGCAGATATTCTCTATGATCTTTTGGAGAAGGACTTCCTTCCTATCGTTTGCCCAGTAGGACTTGATGATGAGAATAACACCTACAATATCAATGCAGATGATGCGGCTTGTGCCATTGCGAAGGCCATGAAGGCAGAGAAACTTGCCTTCCTTACTGATATCGAAGGGGTTTATAAAGATCCTAGGGACCCGGAGACTCTTATTTCAGAGCTTACAGTTTCAGCAGCCCAGAAGCTTATGGATGATGGCTATATTGGTGGCGGTATGCTTCCAAAACTTAACAATTGTATTGATGCTATTCATGCCGGTGTTTCCAGAGTCCATATTTTAGACGGAAGAATCCCGCATTGCCTTCTTCTTGAAATCTTTACCAATAAGGGAATTGGAACGGCTATTTTAAATGATGAAAGTCAGAGATTTTATACAGAAGAGGAAGCATAAAGCAAAGAGCAACTACTAGTTTAGGATCAATGGAGAGATAAAAGGTGGAAAAAACTATGGCAAATACTTATATGGAAAAATTTGACAACAATCTGGTGCATACCTACAATCCCTTCCCAGTAGTATTAGATAGGGGAGAAGGAGTCTACCTCTATGACACTGAGGGGAAGAAGTATCTTGATTTTGCTGCAGGATATGCAGTGACTTCCCTGGGATATGGAAATAAAGAGATTGCAGAGGCCTTGAAGGCTCAGGTGGATAAGTTAATCCACACTTCTAATCTTTACTATAATACCCAGTGCGGAGAGGCGGCAGAAGCTTTAAAAGATATTACAGGCATGGACCGTGTCTTCTTTACTAATAGTGGTGGAGAGGCGGTAGAAGGCTGCCTAAAATCTGCAAGGAAATATGCTTATAAGAAAAACAGTGGCCGTTATGAATTTATTGCTATGAAGGAATCCTTCCATGGAAGAAGTTTTGGAGCTGTATCTGTTACAGGGCATGATGCCTACAGAAAGCCCTTTGAGCCTTTGCTTCAGGGCGTCTCTTTTGCTGAGTACAACGATTTAGAGAGTGTAAAATCCTTAGTTACAGACAAGACTTGTGCCATTATTTTTGAAACTCTTCAGGGAGAAGGGGGAATCAACCTTGCCACAGAGGAATTTGTAAAAGGAATCCGTAAGCTTTGCGATGAAGAAGGAATCTTAATGATCTGCGACGAAGTACAGTGTGGTATGGGACGTACCGGAGACATGTTTGCATGGCAAAAATACGGAGTGAAGCCGGATATTATGTCTATGGCTAAGGCCATTGGAAACGGAGTTCCTGTAGGAGCATTTGCTATGACAGAGGCGGTGGCAGAATATTCTTTGGAGCCGGGAGATCACGGTACGACTTATGGTGGAAATCCTTTGGCTTGCACGGCAGTGAAAAAGACCGTGGAGATTTTTAAACGAGACCATATTGTAGATCACGTAAAGGAAATAGGAGCTTATTTGACAGAGCAGTTAGAAGCTCTTGAAAAAGACTTTGATACGGTAGTGGCAGTAAAGGGAACCGGCTTAATGCAGGGAATTCAGGTAACCAAACCTCTGGCAGAGATTACCGGGTCCGCTTTGAAAGAAGGTCTTTTGATTATCGGTGCAGGTTCTGACGTAATTCGTTTTGTCCCACCACTTATTATTGAAAAAGAGCATGTGGATGAGATGATTGGAATCTTAAGAAAAGTATTGTGATTTTTTAGAAGTTGTATTTTTCTGAAAAAAATAGTAAGATGAATGTGTCTGAAAGCATTCGCGGGGTATGAGTGACTTCCGTAAAAGAAACGGAGGTTGCAGTATGCAAAAGACAAGAAAAAAATGTTTGGTTTTTGCCAGTAGATTACTGGTTTGTATAGGTAGTATGCTATGGATTCTTTCCGCTTGTGGAGAAAGTACCAGTGGGGAACTTACTAAGTTTGGTGAGTCTTCCCTTTATGAAAGTAGCGTACAGGGGGAGGCTTCGGATTCTTCTTTGAAAGAGGAGGAATCGGAAGCTTTTGGTACGTCTGACGGGGTAATATTCGTTCACTTATGTGGAGCAGTGAAGGAGCCTGGGGTTTATGAGGTGGAAAGCGGCAGCAGACTTTATGAAGTCCTAAAAAGAGCAGGCGGCTTAACTGAGGCGGCTTGCGATACTTTTTTAAATCAGGCTCAAGTGCTAACGGATGGCAGTCAGATTTATGTGCCAACTAAAGAAGAGGTGGCAAATGGCAGCTTGGATAATCCTGTAAATTCCCAGGGACAAGTTGGTGAGACAGCTGAGAATGCCACGACTAAAACTGAGGATTCTTCAAAGGATAAGGTGAATATTAATACCGCCGATGTTAGTGAATTAATGACCTTGTCGGGGATTGGAGAGTCCAAGGCAAAGGCAATTGTGAAATATCGTGAAAGTAATGGGGCCTTTAAGAGCATCGAAGAACTTATGAACATCAGTGGAATCAAGGAAGGGGTCTTTCAGAAGATCAAGGATTCTATCACCCTGTAAGGGTAAAAAATATTTTTATTCAAAATGATTCAAAGAGTATTTTGCAGGTAATTAGACAGAAGGGGACACTTCATGAGCAAACGTATTTTGGTTGTGGATGATGAAAAATTAATGGTAAAGGGAATCCGTTTCAGCCTGGAACAAGATGGCATGGAAGTGGATTGTGCCTATGACGGAAAAGAAGGTTTAAGACTAGCCAAGGAACAAAGCTATGATTTAATCATGTTGGATGTAATGTTGCCTCAATATGATGGATTTACCCTGTGTCAGATGATTCGGGAGTTTTCTGATGTCCCGATTATTATGCTGACAGCTAAGGGAGAGGATATGGATAAGATTCTTGGCCTGGAGTACGGGGCAGATGATTATATCACAAAGCCTTTTAATATTTTGGAAGTAAAGGCCAGAATCAAAGCCATTTTCCGAAGGGAAGACAAGGCTAGGAAGGCCCTTCCCAATCGTCGCCTGATTCAGAAAGGTAAGATGAAGATAGATGGAGATAGCCGTAGAGTTTTCGTTGAGGAAGAAGAAGTAAATCTTACAGCCAAGGAATTTGACCTTTTGGAGCTTCTAGCCAAGAATACCGGAAAGGTATATAGCAGAGAGGAGCTGCTTAATATTGTTTGGGGTTATGAGTATCCTGGAGATGCAAGGACTGTAGACGTTCATATTCGTAGACTTCGGGAAAAAATCGAGGAGAGCCCTGGCGAACCAAAATATGTTTGTACAAAGTGGGGGGTAGGATACTATTTCAGGGGTTAAAGAATACATAAAATTACATGTGCTAAAAAGTTTACGACTTCGCATAGGCCTCTGCCTGGTTTTGGCGGCAGTGATTCCGGCCATGATGGTGAAGTTTGTTGTTTTAAATTCTTATGAGAAGCAGGCGGTGAAGGTGCGCACTGCCGAGATTCAAAATCAATGCACCATTCTATGTAATCAGCTTAGTTCCCAGGAGTTTGCCAAGGGCATTATCTCGGAAAATATGGAGGTACAGCTTCAGGAGCTTAGCAATATTTACAATGGTCGTGTTATGATCATTGATCAGACCTTTCATATTGAAGTAGATACTTATGAGACGGATACAGGGAAAACTATTATTTGTCAAAATGTATTAAAATGCTTTGATGGGGAGGATTCCTCCAGTTATGATTCCAAAAATAAATATATAGAAATTACCTCCCCTATTTATAATGAGGCAGACCAGATCATTGGGGTTATGCTAGTAAGTGTGTGTACGGATACTGTTCAGAACCGCCTGGTGGACCTAAATGAAAGTGCAGACATGGTTATCTTTGCTACCTTCCTAGTATCGATTTTACTGGCATCTTTAATCAGTTATCTAATGGTTCGCCCGATTCATCGAATGACCCGGTGGGTGGATGGAATTTCAGAGGGCTATGAGGAAGCAGCGATTCATGAAGATGCTTACAGAGAAACTGCGGAATTATCAGCTAGTTTTACTAAGGCTTTGGAGCGAATGAAAGTCCTGGATGAGTCCAGAAACGAGTTTGTATCCAATGTCTCCCATGAGTTAAAGACGCCCCTTGCTTCTATGAAGGTCTTGGCAGATGCCCTGCTTTCCAATAAGGAGGCTCCTTTAGAACTGTATCAGGAATTTATGGAGGATATGTCAGGGGAAATCGAAAGAGAAAATCGTATTATTAACGACCTGCTGGCTCTAGTCAAGATGGATAAAACTGCAAATGCAAGCTCTTTAAATATTTCCCAGGAAAGCATGAATGATCTGGTGGAGCAGGTACTAAAACGTCTAAAACCTATTGCGGCAGACCGTAATATTGAGGTGGTATACGAAAGTTTTCGGCCGGTAACAGCAGATGTGGATGCCATAAAAATATCCCTGGCCCTTACCAATTTGGTGGAAAATGCTATTAAATATAATAAAGAAGGTGGATGGGTCCATGTTTCTTTAAATGCAGATCATAAAAATTGCTAT
The DNA here is from genome assembly GCA_963597615.1 of Bacteroidaceae bacterium. GTDB lineage: Bacteria > Bacillota > Clostridia > Lachnospirales > Lachnospiraceae > CAKRJP01. Next base: position 19,247 of record CAVBQS010000005.1, on the reverse strand, counting down.
ATTGAAGTAGCTGATTCTGGAGTGGGAATTCCGGCGGAATCTATAGACCATATTTTTGAGAGATTTTACCGGGTGGACAAGTCCCATTCCAGAGAAATTGGCGGTACAGGTTTAGGACTTGCCATTACGAGAAGTGCCATTGTTATGCACCGAGGTTCTGTGAAAGTATATAGCGAAGTGGGAGAGGGAACCACCTTTGTAGTTCGAATTCCTCTAACCTACATATCATGATAGGGAGATGACAACATGGGAATAAATAAAAGAAGTTTAGATTTTAAAGCAAGACCTCTTTTGGTTTTTCTGTGTCTTATTCTTCTTGTCTTAGGAGCCACGGCCTGTGGAAAATCAGAAAAATCAAAAGATACACAAGGGACCTATCTCTGGTGTTTTGCTGCGGATAAAAATTCTGTGGAAAAAATAGAATATGAAATTTCGGGAGAAAGTCCCAGTGACCAGGTAGAGCAGATGCTAGAAGACTACAAGAACCTTCCTAAAAAAGAGGACTTAAATAGCCTTTTTCAGAAAGGTATTTCTGTTTTGAATTGGAATTTAGGGGATGAAAAGTTAGATCTTAATTTTAATTCTGCATATAGAGATATGAAGCCTTCAGAGGAGCTGGTATTTCGGTATTTTTTGGTTCGAAGTCTCTGTCAGATTGACGGAGTAAGCTACGTTAGCTTTTTTGTGGAAGATGAAGCCTTAAAAGATGCAGAAAATCAGAATGTAGGCTATATGAATCTGGATAGCTTTGTGCAAAATATTGGCATGTCTCTTCATAATTATCAGAGTCAGGAATTTGTATTTTATTTTGCCAATTCAGAGGGCACAGCTCTTGTAAAGGAAAGAAGGCAGGTGCGCTATAACAGTAATAAATCGAAAGAAAAGGTGATCGTTGAAGAAATTCTAAAGGGTTCAGGGGAAAATGATGCTCAAGGGAATAGCTTTGGAGATACCAAAATCTTGGGAGTTTCTGTGAGAGACCATATTTGCTATGTGAATTTTGATGGAGCTTTTTTGGAGGAGTATGGTGGAGTAAATCCAGAGCTTAGTGTTTATTCCATTGTGAATTCTTTGATTGCAAATCAGGTGGCTGATCAGGTGCAGATTTCGGTAAATGGATCCACTAATATTATTTATAGGGATGTGGTGGATCTTAGCAGACCTTTGGAGTTTCAGGAGAGCCTTATAGAAGAATAAAAAATAAAAATAATAAAAGGGAAGTGGATTCATGAGGTTAAAACATCGCCCTTTGTGCGGTCTTTTACTTACTTTGGTGATCTTACTTTCTTTCCTGATTTTATTTATGGGGAAGAAATGGATTCCGGGACTTTTGGAATCCGCCTTGGACCAGCATTGGTGTGAGGGGGATTCCGTAACCCTTACAGGCCTAGTCTACGACATTGGTAAGGGGGAGACTTTTCAAAAAGTCTATGTAAAAGATGTCAGGCTATGGGATGGAAAATCCCAGTCTTATTACAAGGAGGAAAGAGTCCTTGTATATGTCAATAATAAGGACCCTCTCATAGGGGAAGTGGTTCAAGTGAAAGGAACCCTATCTTTTTTTCAAGAAGCCAGAGATCCTGGCAATTTTAATCAAAAATCTTATTATCAAAAACAAAATATCCATGGAATGGTTTGGAGCACCCAGATGGAGACAGTGGAAGATCTGTGTCAGAAAAGTACCTGGTGGAAGATGAAAAGAAGGCTCAGAAGCTTTCGGAATGACTGGCAGGAAAATCTTTTGGAAATTTTAGGAGACAAGGATGGCTCTGTATTGTCTGCCATGCTCTTGGGAGAAAAAAGCGGTATGGACCAGGATGTGAAAGATATCTACCAGGCCAATGGCATTGCCCATATTCTGGCAATTTCTTCCTTACACCTTATGTTTGTAGGTGGAAATATGTACCGGGCCCTTCGAAGGCTTACTGGGTCTTACAGTCTTGGTGGCTTCTTAGGAATCCTTTTTCTTTGGATCTATATTCTCATGGTGGGAGTTACGGTATCCGCAGTGCGGGCCCTTGTTATGTTTTTGTTTCAGGTAGGGGCTGCTATGGCAGGGAGAAAATATGACCATCCAACAGCTTATGTAACGGCCCTTTTTGTAGTACTTATATGGCGGCCCTTAAGCCTATATGACGGTGGGTTTTGGATGTCCTTTGGAGCAGTTTTTGCAGTGCTTTTTGTGGCGCCTGTTTTAATGGGAAATAAGAAAAAAGATAATAAGAAAAAGAAAGTTTTGGCAAGAATCAAAGAAAACCTAAAAGACAGCTTTGGAGTAAGTTTGGGGATTCAATTAACCATGTTTCCCATACTCTTGTACTACTATTATGAATTTTCACCCCTGTCTTTACTTTTGAATTTGCTGGTAATCCCTCTTATGTCTTTGCTGTTGGCCAGTGGAATGCTAGGAAGTTTCTTTTTTGTTTTTATAAAGCCCCTTGGGATTTTTCTTTTGTGGATTGCCAAAGGGATATTAATCTTCTATCGTCTTGGGGGAGAAAAAACCCTTTTACTACCAGGAAGCAGGTGGGTGGTGGGACAGGCAAAAATCTGGCAAATGCTAGTTTACTATGGAATCCTTGGCTTTGTATTAGCCTGGAAATGGAGGGAGAGGGTAAAGGCGGAGAAGAAAAAAGAGGATTCCCAAGCTGGCATAGAGGAGAGGTCTTGCCGGGAGAAAATCAAGCTAGGTAGAATTATCAGATTTGGTTTTCTAATATTTGGGCTCTCCCTTTTGCTTGTGCATCCGGAGGAAATGGGCCGTCTTCGTCTTATGTTTTTGGATGTGGGTCAGGGAGATTCAATTTATATAAAAAGTCCAGGAGGTCTCCATATTTTGGTGGACGGGGGCAGCAGTGATGTAAAGGAAGTGGGGCATTACCGAATCGAACCTTACTTAAAATGTCGAGGGGTGGGGGCTTTGGATTATGTATTCGTAAGTCATGGAGATTCGGATCATATGAACGGAATAGAAGAACTGATGGAAAGGCAAAAAATAGGTGTGAAAATAAAAAATCTGGTGCTTCCGGAAGAAATTTACTGGGATGATAGTTTGAAGTCATTGGTTAAGAAAGCGGATGCCAATGGTATTAAAGTATGGACCTTTTCTCAGGGAAAGAAAATTCAGGATAAGAGTGGGGATTTTTGTATTACATGCCTGGGACCTGGAGATGAAAAAATAGAAGCTGGAAATGCTGCCTCTATGGTGCTTAAAGTTACTGGTGGAGATCTTGATTTGCTTTTAACCGGAGATGTGGAGGCAGGGGGAGAGGATGCCCTTATGCAGGTCCTTAAGGAGAATTATAATGATGTAAGCTGGGATCTTTTAAAGGTGGCCCATCATGGGTCTAAAAATTCTACAGGAGAAGAAATCCTAAAGCTGCTTCAACCCACAGAGGCTATTATATCTGCTGGGATTAACAACAAAACTCCTTCGAGATTGATACAATTTAACTTTCGGTGCGATGTGAAAGTCGCTTGAAATAAGGCGTTTTCGTAAGCCACAGGGCGGAATTGTTCGAGTTCAAACCCTGAAAACGCTACACAGGGAAAATCTAAAAAATCAAAAATGCACATCTTTTTAACGATAGGAAGTTATCGTTGAAAGGTGTTAGTAATCGTTAATTGGGTACTAATGTATCCGTCAAGGTGCCATTCGGCACGTGTTTTCAAATGGAGGTATTTACATATGGCATTTAAGAAAAATAGACCAATAAAGGTCTACGAAACAAGTGGGACAGACTATAAGCGTATTCCACAGATAAGATTACAGGGGAAGTGGCTGCAAGAGTTAGGGTTTGATATAGGAGAGGCACTGAATGTCGAATGCGAAGGTGGTCGTTTGATAATTACGCTCCGGGATGAAGTGATTGATGAGGGGGCTGCCTATGATCACTGAAAAGGAACGGAAGCTGTTCGATACCGAGTATTTTAACATTTTACTCATCAATGGGTTTGCAATCAGTGTCCAGTCTAAAAATACAAAACACTACTGGCATATTGAAGAGGAGGAGTTTGCTCACTTTAGGCATTTTAAACTATACCATAAGCATAACAGGTCGGACGAGTTCCACCGTCACCGTGACAGAAAGAACATGGCTGCCGTGATTGATGAGATTAAGGGGCATGACAAATTTCAGATGAATGGAAGAAGGTAATGAGAGATATTTCGCATATTTATATTGACAAACTATAGATGAGGTGATATTTTTATAACATAAGAGTGAAATATATCACATTGAAGGAGCGATTATTATGAGCAAGGAAAATAAGGAACCCATGAGCTTGTCAAAGAAATATAATATCAGATACACGATTGATGGATTAGCGTGGCTACTATATGCTGTTGTAAATTTGATTCCGGGAGATGGCATACCTCTTAAGATTGTATGCATTATATTACTTTTGATTGCAGTGATATGTTCAGTGGTGTCTTTGGTTGCAAAGTCAGACACGGAAGATGAGATGTCAGATTTGCATATCAACAAAGCGAAGGCAATGACTTTAGATTACACGATTTCGGCATTGTTGATATTGGGTATAATCTCAATATTTTTAGGACACCTTGAGATTGATATCAGAAAGCTGTATCCATTTGTGATCGGAGTGGTTCAGTTGCTTACAGGAGTTCTGTTCTGGCTTGAAGAAAGGACGAGTGATTGATATGGCAATACTTAAAACCAAACTTCATGAGTTACGTAAAGAACGAAATATGCAACAAGTGGAATTGGCTACATTAGTGGGCGTCAGAAGAGAGACCATAGGTAATCTTGAAAATGGCAAATACAATCCATCTTTAAAACTGGCAATGGACATTGCAAAAGTGTTTGACCGTACTGTTGAAGAAATCTTCTTTTTCGAAGAAGGGAAAGAATAGAAAGTTCGGAAATACTGCATATGTGGTAGAATAGAGAAAAATGTGTAAAGGAAGTGGCAGTCAATGGCTTATTCGAAATCCATCAATATATTTCTTCCGACAGGATCGGCAGACGGTCCTATTGAGTTAGAGATGCTTAATTGGAATGGTATGGTTATAAAAATTCCGCGTAAAGAAGTCGGTACATATGAGGGTGCTGAGTTGGATAAACCGGGAGTCTATTTCTTGTTCTGCAAGGATGAGGAAGACGGAGAGGCAGTCTATGTTGGGGAAGCGGAGAATCTGCTCCTGCGACTGAAACAGCATATTCAATCACATAAGAAGGGTACAGAGAAGTTCTTCTGGCAGACTGCAGTGTGCGTATCGGGTAAGGATTTGAATAAGGCGCTGATTAAATATCTTGAGAATTTTTATTGCTTGCAGGTAAAAATGTCGAGTAAGTATGAACTCCTTACACAGAAGTCATCACCACAGATGACGCTGAAAAGAGCTGAGTTGGCCGCAATGGAAGAGTTCACGGATAACGTGAATATGCTGATGGGTGCCATCGGTTATAGCATATTGGAGAGTTCGACAGGTGCATCGTCACAGGAGAGGACGTTCTTTTACTGCAGGACAAAGACAGGTGCAGATGCGAAAGGCTTTAATTCGGAGAGTGGATTTACCGTATGTACTGGCAGTAAAATTGTCGAGCAGTGCGGTTCAAAGACTTTTCAGGAGAGCAGATATTTTGATCTATTGGAAAAATTGAAGGAGTCGGGAGTGATTGAAAATGGAACATTCATCAAAGAATATACATTTTCTTCACCGACAGCGGCAGCAGATATCGTTACGCAAAGTTATGTATCTGGCAATGAATACTGGTTAGACGAGAATGGGAAAAAACTGAAAGAGTATAATATTTAGTAGGCGGGGAGCGTTTTGCTCCCTGTTTGTCGTTACTGTCCTTTTTATGGGACACTGTGTCGTGCTATAATAGGGACAGTGAAAGGAAGATGGCTATGAGCAGATATTTAATTGAAGATGAGATAGTAGGAATCCGACCGATGGAGGAAGCCTACAAAAATATTTATTATACAATGGCAAAGAGCCGTTCGGTTCTTGGAAATAACTATGATATGGTGTTCCCAACGTTATGGGAGCAGATACAAAATAAAGATGTGATACTTTATGTTATTGAGTTGAAATCCACAGGGGATATCTGTGGATTCTGCCAATTGGACATGGGTAACCCAACTCATCCAGAATTTGGCATTGATATGCTTACAGAGTATATGGGTAACGGATATGGAAAGCGAGCCATCAAATTGCTTTATTCTCTGGTACGAGAATGGGATAATGTTGAATATTTCGTTTGGAAGGCTGATGTCGATAATATTGCAAGTCAGAAGATAGCTGAGTCCATTGGTGCTGTTCTTGTGCAGGAACGCACCCTTTTGCCACAGTCGATGATTGATATGGGAAAAGAACAGGGATTGCTCACTGACGAAGATATTACAATGATTCGCAAGTACAAGATTGAGAGGTGATTGGAATGAAAATCATAAATTTTGGAGGTTGGGTATTTTATGTATCCGAGGAGGCTAAGAACCTTGATAAACATAAATGTGGCAAATGGATGTATTTCTTTGATGATGAGGAATTTGTCGCAAAGATTTGTAAGGATGCAGTTGAGTTAGGCATTGTGGCAGAGTCTAAACATAGTGATGATGCAACAGGTGTTTCTTGCTTTTACCTTGAGTGTGATGACTTAGAGGGGCATAAGAAGGTTATACAATTTTTCTTGGATAATAACCTCATTAAAAAGACGAAGACGGGAAAGTTGTACAATATTTCATTTAAGTTGGATGATCAGACTCGTGCCGGGGAATATGGGGACGAATTTCAATCAGATATTAAACTGGAAAAGTTCTTAGATTTGTATACAGGAAAATGGATTCTATAAGTGTGATTCGACAAAAGAAAGAGATGGTGTTATGAAAGTAATATGTCCAAAATGCAAATCAGAACATACAGCACCGATTATGTATGGGTATCCCGCACCAGAGGCTTGGGAGGCTTCGGAGCGTGGAGAAATTATCCTTGGCGGTTGTATGGTATTCACACACCAAGAGGACTATGGCTGTCTGGATTGTAATCATAGATGGTCATTGGATTCTCTGCCTGCTGAAGCTATTAAGAAAATGCGTATCAGAGTGTTTGAGCAAGGACTATGTACGATTGATATGGCACGTGCATGGGTGTACGAGATCTATGCAGATGGAACTACTAGAAAATATGATTACCAAGGAAGAAGCAGAAAAGCATTATTTTCTGAAAAAAAACAAGTGTCGGAGCAAAAGACAATGGAACTGTTTCGTGAATTTCAGAAGGTAATGAACAAATATCCGGAAGAAGTTATTGTGGCAGAAGTCCTTGACGGTTGTGGGTATAACCTACAGGTGACTTATTCTGATAACAGAAAGAGAATCATCAAAGGTGACCTTGGCGGAGGTACGATTGATAATTTGGTAATGGGGTTCTTTGGAAAGATATTTGATGTAGAGGAATGACTATGTTTCAGGAACTGACAGGTTTTATTGAAAGATTGGATAGTGAGGAACACGGCAACTGGGTAATTGATAAAGAAAATGATGGCAGCCCGGAGCATCCGATTCAGATGCCGTATGTAAATTATGGTAGAGAAGCAATTACATTTGAGGATGCTGTGTATAAATTTGTGGACGAACATCCAGAATACGATATGAAGAATTATGGAGAGATACTGGAGAAAGCAGGTATCGAATGGGGGACAAATTCGATGGAAGGTGCCATTGTGGATGATCTTGATGCCCGGACTGTATTGGCGCTCTTGGTTGGTGCAATCAGAGCAGATAGGTTTTGCGAAGGAGCATTGCTCGATTTTATGAAAAGCGGGGCAATTCAGAGATGGTTGGTTAGATTAAAAGAGTTAGATTTGTAAAAAAGACACTGATGGAAAAATCCACCAGTGCCTGTAAAAATATCAAGTTATATTAGATGCTGTCGTAGTTTGCAAGAAACTCTGAAAGAAAATGTTTTAAGCGGTCGCGCTGTCCCTGTGCAGTGCTTGAAGGAATTGCGAGTTCTCTTGCAGCTTCGCTACGAAGATACTCGTCACATAATTTCTCAGCAAGATGCACTAAGTCAGGGGCTTTGATTTCCAAAAAAGAATGGAATGCAATTGTGATTCTTTCGTATTGCTCACCAGCATAATAATTTGCAGGTGAAGGAGCATCGTAATCAATAGATTCTCCATCATCTCCAATTGCAGAGAGAGAAGAGAAGTTTACCTTAGTATGCTCGTGCTTCTTTGCACAATAAATACACTTGTCACAGCTATTTGCAATTGTCTTAGGCATATCACCGCCTTCGACATAATCTGGATTATTAATGCGTAATGGACAGGTTTTAACCCCACCAATCTCGGCAGGAATTGGACAACGTCCGTCCATTTTCATATCGAATTGTTTCTTCGTCTCATCCTTGATTAACTCAAGATACATCTCATGGGATGGTACTGGTACGAAAATGGCTTTAAACTCTCTGAAACCGAGCTTGGTATCGGCTACTTCGCATACAACCGCGTTGCCATTCATATCAACAACGGTCTGATATTTTAAATTGTTCAGATATTCCTGTGCAGATTCAAATGCATTCGGGTCATTATTATAATCTTTTGGATGGACAGTGATTTCCTGTGGGAAATACCACTGGTCATGTCCTGTTACTGGGTTTACTTCATGATGTAAATATCTTTTCTGCTTTGTCATATTGATTTCCTCCGACGATTGACAAAATGAGGAGGAAACCTCTGCAGATAGATATTCTGTTTGCTATTTGATCAGCTCTCATGTGGATTCCTCCATGTTTGAACCGATCAGTGTCTTATTAAACTAATCTGTTAACGGGTTGCTTGGAATTTGGTCACATAAGACTTAGCCTGGCCGGGGCGAGTCCAAATCCCAAGTATGGCTGCTTTTTTTACTGGTCATCCCAAGACCAGCTACTGGAAAAAAATAGTGGAAATTTGCTATAATAAAAAACGACCTGGGAACACCTTGATAGTGTTCATCCAGGCCGTCTGGCAGCTCTGCGGATGCAGTCGATATTCAGTTGTTATGCAGCATTCGTGATGCTGACGGTATCGAGAATAGTACAAGTTCCTGTACTGTCATCAAGATAGTAGATAGTGTCGATACCTAATGTTTGATTTCTAATTGTGATGGTGTGGTTCTCCGGATTCCACTTACCATCAAGTTTCCCTTTTGGGGATTTGGATGTTGGAGCGGTTCTAAGTTCTACCATTTTTAAATCCTTCCTTTCTGTGTCCTTTTTATGGGACATCTGATATGATATCTTGTATTTGAGAAGAAGTTCATCTCTTTACTGTTCTGATTATATTATCGCACATTACTAAAGCTTAATATAGAGACATTCGTAAAGCGAATGGTGGGTTTTAAATAAAAATGCTAGTTTATGAATACACTCGTAAAGTAAGTGGTGGGTAAAATAGATACTTGATAAAAAGATGTGTAAAATCGTAAAGTAGGTGGTGTGTTTTTTGTGCTTTGATGGTATAATATAATTGATAACGATTGGAGGTGCACAGATGTCGAAACCTCGAAGATTGAAGGCATATGAGAAAGAATTAGATGAAACACTTGACTTGGAGCAATTAGTAGCTACGGCAGGTGATGCTTATAATATATATGCTATGAATACAGATACCGCTGTTCCTGATTGCCCTTTGTGTAAACAGCGAATGAAGAATCATGGTAAATATGAACGACAGTATTTAGATGTTATATCTTCAAATATAGAAAAACCAAAGTTTATAACATTACATTATTTGTTTTACAAATATCGTTGCCTGAATGAGGATTGTGATCTTACCCTTTATCAGAAACCTATCGATTTTGCCTATGAGAATGCAAATGTAACAAAGAGACTTGAGAACTTGATAGTTAGATATGCTTCATATCTTTCATATTCGCAAGTTGAGCAGAAAATAAAAAGTTCAGTTACAAAACAAGCTGTTGGGCAAATAGTAAAACGATGGGTTGAACAGAAAGATATAGAGCGTGGTGATTTGTTTTATACGCCAAGAGTATTGGGACTTTTTTCTTTTTTATGGGATGACCAGAAAAGAGTTAAGAAGCATATACGAGGCTATGTTCTGGTTGTTGATGCAAGTGATAAAGATATACATATTATTGATGTGCTAAAAGAAATAAGTACGGATGAAATTACAGTATTACTCGCTCATATGGAAAAGAACAAAATCGAGCGTGTCGTGACAGATTGCAATAATATCATTGTATCTGCTGTTATTGACCAATTGCCAAACGCGGAGGTTCTTGTTAATACTGATATTTTGTTTGATTCAGCGGTCGATGGATTTACAGAGATTATAAAAAAAGATGCTGCTCATACAATGAATGCAGATAAACGCAGATTATTAATGAATCCATCAAATCTAAATGATTTCGATGCAATTTGTATTAAGAATGTAACAGATGCGAAGCCAAGAGTTAATAATGGTTATGATCATTTAAATTTGCTAAGAAGCATTCTGGCAAGGAAATGGGATATAACTGATATTCGAGAGTGGGAAAATCAAATCCCTATCGATTGTACAGATGAATTTGGTTTAACATCGTTGTACATCGATACATATTGGGGGGAACTTCTAAATTTTTATAAAAGACGAAGAGAAGTAACCCCGGAGTTATATGAAAAATTAAAAAAGCTAGATTTGAAACTTCGAAGTTTTAAACTCTGCTCTGATGAGGTGTTTAGAGCAAAGGTATTATATTTATCTAAAATAGGTGAAGAAATAAGGGAATCTCGTGGACAATGGCGAGGTGTTCCGTATGCAGATGTTTTGAATATGCTTGATACACTATTAAACGAAATGGAGGACTAAACGAATGAGTGTTAGTGAAGAAAAAATTAGTGAAGTTGGAAAGAAAGCACAAGAAAATGCGAATCTAATATGGAATGCTGCAAATTCATTATTTGGTGCGTTTAAGCCACATGAATACGGACAAGTAATTCTTCCTATGTGTGTTATCAAGAGATTCCATGATTGTTTGCTGCCTTATCATAAAGATATTTTGGAGGCAGCAGAAAAATATAAAAACGCGGGTCCTTTAAAGGCAGGCTTTTTGAAAAAAGCATCACATTATCAGTTTTACAATACAAGTAGGTTTACATTCGATTTGTTAAAAGCTGATCCAGAGAATATCGAGGAAAACTTTGATGACTTTTTGCATGGATTTTCTGAAAATGTAATAGAAATCCTTACCCGTATGAACTTCTTTGCACAGGTTGACAGAATGAAAGAAGCAAAGCTGCTCTATCAGATTATTGTGGATTTTAGCACAGAAAAAATGGATATGAGTGAAAATAATTTCACTACTGTAGATATGGGATACATCTTTGAAAATTTGGTACAGAGATTTTCAGAGTCATATAACGAAGAAGCTGGAGCACATTTTACAAGCAGGGATATCATTTATTTGATGTGCGACCTGCTCGTGACAAATAGCGAGGCATTAAACGATGAAGATGGTTTGCATTGTACGGTTTATGATATGACAATGGGGACAAGTCAGATGCTTACCTGCATGGAAGAACGTTTGAAACAGATTGATGCAACTGCAGATGTTAAGACTTTCGGACAGGAAATCAATCCATTTACTATGGGGGTTGCGGCAGCCGATACAATTATACACGGCGGAGATCCAGATAATATGAAATTCGGAAACACATTGTCCGATGACCAGTTCAGTGGATATCAGTTTGACTTCTGCATAAGTAATCCTCCTTTCGGCATTGACTGGAAACGTGAAGCAGTAGAGGTTGAGAAAGAACATAAATTGGGTGAGGCAGGTAGATTTGCACCTGGTTTACCTCAAAAGAGTGATGGGCAGATGTTATTCCTTTTAAATGGTATAGCAAAGTTAAAGGATAATGGTCGTATGGCCATTATTCAAAATGGTTCACCTTTAGTAACAGGAGATGCAGAATCAGGACCTAGTGAAATTAGAAGATATTTAATTGAAAATGGATGGTTAGACGCTATTGTACAGTTGCCTAATGATAGTTTTTATAATACCGGCATATCAACATATGTTTGGCTAATTGATAAGGCTAAACCGCTTCGCAATCCCGGAAAGATACAGTTGATAAATGCAAATAAGTGTTGTGTTCCAAGAAGAAAACCTATTGGTAGCAAGAGAGTTGACATAAGCGATGAATGCCGAGATTTGATTCTTAAGGCATACAAAGATTATCAGACAAAGGATTATAAAATTACGACCACAGACGGAACTGAAATTTCATGTAAAAGCATTGTTGTTGATGACATTTCTCTTGGATATAAAAAAATAATCGTGGAAAGTCCTATGTTAAATGATGATGGTTCGTTTGTACTAAAAAAAGGTAAAAAAGTTCCAGATTCAAATAAAAGAGATACGGAAAATATTCCACTTTCGATGGATGAGCAAGAGTTTTTTGAAAAAGAAGTGTTGCCTTATAATCCAGATGCGTGGATGGATACATCTAAAATGAAAACAGGATACGAGATTCCTATGACAAGATTTTTTTATGAGTATTCAATGCCAGAAAATTTGGATGATGTAATGACACGAATTATGAAACTAGAAGAAAAAATAGATGCTTCGGTAAAGCATTTGTTTCATAAGGAGGGATAATCGTGAAACGTTCATATAAGGATAGTAATGTGGAATGGTTAGGATTAATTCCAGAAGATTGGGAAATTGGCAAGATAGGGCAGGTTTACACAGAACGTAGAGAAAAAGTAAGTGATGAAGACTATCCTCCTTTATCTGTTACAATGCAAGGTATAGTTCCACAATTAAGTTCGGCAGCAAAGTCAGATGCACATGATAATCGAAAACTTGTGTTAGCAGGTGATTTTGCAATAAATAGTCGTTCTGATAGACGTGGCTCTTGTGGTATCTCAAAGTATGATGGTTCGGTTTCTTTGATTAATACAGTATTGAAGCCTAAAGCAAAAATGAATCCTAATTATTACGATTGGGTATTTCATTCAACGGTTTTTGCCGATGAGTATTATAAGTGGGGGCATGGAATAGTAGATGATTTATGGACTACAAATTGGCAGGAGATGAAGAGAATATCTATTCCAATTCCTTCAATTACTGAGCAGGAGATAATTGCAGATTTTTTAAAAAATGAGTGTGAAGAAATAGATTTGCTTATATTGAATACAAAGCAATCAATCGAAGAATATAAGAAAATGAAAAGAATCATTATAACAAATGCAACCACAAAGGGACTCAGAGCAAATGTAAAGTTGAAGGCAAGTGGTGTTGAGTGGATTGGAGAAATTCCAGAGAATTGGGAAGTTCTTAAATTTAAGTATTTAGCTACAGATGTTTTTAAAGGTGCTGGAATTACGAAAGAAGATGTTAAAGAAAATGGAGAAATTCCTTGTGTCAGATATGGGGAAATTTATACAAAGTATAATTTTCATTTTGATGAGTGCAAATCAAGGACAAATGAAGACTGTGTTTCTCAACCAAGATATTTCTCATATGGAGATATTTTATTTACATGTACTGGGGAATTAGTTGAGGAGATAGGAAAAGCGGTTGTTTATCTTGGAGATGAAAAATGTATGGCCGGAGGAGATATTATTGTCGCACGTCATAAGCAAAATCCAATTTTTATGAGTTATGCATTAAATAGTAATTATGCACAGTCGCAAAGGAGTTATGGTAAGGCGAAATTAAAGGTAGTTCATGCTTCAGCATATGACATAAATAATACAATTATGGTAATGCCGCCAATAAAAGAACAAGAGGAAATTGCAGAATATTTAGACGAACAGTGTAAAGAAATTGATTCTGTCATAGAAACAAAAAACTTACTTGTCCAAGAATTAGAATTATACAAAAAATCACTTATATATGAATACGTTACAGGAAAGCGAAGGGTGGTGGACTAATTGGCAGATACAGAAAAACAATTTGAAATTGATATTGAAGAGTTTTTGACTTCTGAAGCAGGAGGATGGAATAAGGCTACTGATGCAGGATATCGTTCTGCTGATAGTAAAGGTATGGCTCTTGATATCGACACCTTAGTAAAATTTGTTCAAGATACGCAAAAATTGACATGGGTTCAATTTGAAAAGCGGTGTAATAGTGACCCTAAGCGTAAGTTCTATAAGGCTTTTGAAGATGCGGTTGCGTCTGATGGTATGATTTCTGTATTAAGACACGGGTTTAAATATAGAGGTCAGGAGTTTAAGGTTTGCTACTTTAAGCCTGAGTCTGAATTGAATCAGCTTTCACAGACACGTTATCGTCAGAATATATGTCAATGCATCCGTCAGTGGCATTATAGTGAGCATAATACTAACAGTGTGGATATGTTGCTTGCGGTTAATGGTATTCCTCTTATTGCAATTGAACTTAAAAATCAGTTGACAGGTCAGACTGTGGAAAATGCGAAAGTTCAGTGGATGACAGACCGCGATAAGAATGAACCTGCATTCCAGTTTAATCATAGAGTGCTTGCCTTCTTTGCTGTTGATTTATATGAGGCTGCGATGACAACTAAACTTGATGGCGTAAAGACCTATTTCCTTCCGTTTAATCAAGGAAGCAATGGTGCTGGACACGATGGGGGTGCAGGAAATCCGCAGACAACAGATGGAAGTTACGTGACATCCTATATCTGGAAGGAAGTATTCCAAAAGGATAAGATGCTCGATATTTTACAGAAATTTATTAGTCTTGAAAAAGGACGAACCAAAGATAAGGATAAGATAATATTTCCAAGATACCATCAGCTTGATGTTGTTCGAAAGTTGATTCAGAATGTATCGGACTACGGTTCTGGTAGAAATTATCTTATTCAGCATAGTGCGGGTTCTGGCAAATCAAACAGTATTGCATGGACGGCCTATCGTTTAGCAAGTTTGCATAGAAATAATGAATCAGTGTTTAATTCTGTAATCATTGTTACTGACAGACGAGTTTTAGATTCTCAGTTGCAGGATACTATTGGTGGTTTCGATCATACGATAGGAAGTGTAGTTCTGATTGATGACAAAAAGAGTTCACAGGACTTGTTACAGGCAATTAAAGACGGAAAGCGTATTATTGTTACTACGTTACAGAAGTTCCCAGTTATTTATGACTTGGTAGGAGATACCACAGGTAAATCATATGCAGTAATTGTTGATGAGGCACACAGCAGTCAGACAGGACAGAGTGCATTGAAACTTAAAATGGCACTTGCTGATACGGAAGATGCATTAGCAGAATATGCGGAAATGGAAGGAAAAGCAGAAGACGAAATAGACATCAAAAATGATAAGTTTTTACAGGAATTGGTAAGTGCAGGTAAGCATAAGAACTTGAGTTTCTTTGCATTCACAGCTACTCCGAAGGATAAAACACTTGAGATTTTTGGTGATGAATATCAAGATGGTTCTTTCCATCCGTTCCATATCTACAGTATGCGACAAGCTATTGAAGAAGGTTTTATTATGGATGTATTGTCAAATTACTCTACATATAAAACCTGCTATGATATTGAAAAAGCTGATGCAGATGCGCAGGAAGAAGTACCATCATCTAAGGCTGCAAAAGCCATCAGAAGATTTGCGATTGAACATCCGTATAACATTCAGCAGAAGTCACAGGTTATTGTTGACACTTTTGAGACCGTAACAAAGAATTCTATCAAGGGACAAGGGAAGATGATGGTTGTTACCGAGTCACGTCTTGCAGCGATTCGCTATTTTAAAGAAGTGAAACGACTTGCAAGAATGAAGGATCCGGATATTCTTGTCATGATTGCATTTTCTGGTTCATTGAAGGATCCTAACGAGGTGGATGGTCCCGAATATACTGAAAGCAGTTTGAATGTGGATAAGGAAGGTAATCATGTAACAGAGACTCAGACAAAAGCAGTATTTAGGGAGCAAGGTAGCATTTTGATTGTAGCAGAAAAATATCAGACTGGATTTGATGAACCGTTACTTCATACAATGATTATTGATAAAAAATTACGAGATGTTAAGGCGGTTCAAACAATCAGCCGATTAAACAGAACGTACCCAGACAAGGATGATACTTTTGTAATCGACTTTGTTAATACAAAAGAGGAGATACTTGAAGCGTTTCAACCATTCTATACAGAAACAAGTCTTGAGGCAGAAATCAATATTGATTTGATTTATAAGACTCAGAAAGAACTGCGAGATTTTAAAATATATGGAGATGAAGATGTTAAGAATGTGCATGAGATTAAATTCAATGCCAGTGGTGGTAAAAAAGCCGATGCTATTCAAGCACAGGTTACAAATTGCCTGTTGCCAGTTGCACAGGCATATAATGGGTTGGAAGACCAGCAGAGATATCAGTTTAGAAGAAAAATCCGTTGTTTCGTGAAGTGGTATAATTACATAACACAGATTGTAAGATTGTACGATGAAGATTTACATGATGAATATGTATTTTGTAGTTATTTGATGCACCTCATTCCGGCGGAAAAAACACAGAAGTGGGACTTAGGAAATAAGGTTCGTTTGGAATATTATAAGCTGCAGCATACATTCACAGGTTCCATCCCATTGGATAAAAACTTAGGTGGGCAATATGAACCCGCTAAAGTAAAGAGCAATGGAAAGATGGAAGAAAAGAAAGAAACACTCGATGAGGTTCTTGAAAAAATCAACGAAGCATTGGGTGGAGACTTCACAGAAGGTGATAAGGTTATTATGAAAAATCTGTGGGATAAATTATCCAAGGATAAAGGACTTAGTAAGTCTGCAAAGCAGGATAGTGCACAGATGTTTCAGAACAATATCTTTCCTAAACGATTTGAAGAAGTTGCAATGGAATCTTATATGGAAAGTCAAGAAACCTATGAGGCTTTATTCAGTGATATAGATAATAAGAAATACACCTTATTTATGTCAATGTTGGCAAGTGGATTATACGACTTATTTACAAAACAGAGCAAATAGGTTTATAGCCAGTAGTGGATATGCTACTGGCTATAATTTTAATCTTTTTTATAAAATTGTGTTTCGTATCCGTCTGCCCTTAAGAGTAGTCCGTCAATCCACTTTGGGGTTCTGCCCATCTGCTCACAGATGGCATTAAGGTCGGAATTCATAGGTGTTTCAATGATCAGTTCATCGTGGACGTGACCAACGATAAAGCAAGGGGAGAGTGTGCGCATGGCATAGCAGAGAATGTCACGGCTGATAGCTTGCACAATATTCTCGACAAATTTGGGACCATAGGATTCGATGCGTTCCCATTTTTTGTTTGTACCGACACCCTCGTATGTGACAGATTCACCACCGAATTTATTTTCACCAATCTTTGGCTTTACATAGCAGAGACGTCTGCCGGATGGAAGGACGATAAATAACATACCACTCTGATATACAAATCTGATACCGTGTGTTTCGGTGGCAGTACGTTGCTTGATCTCTTTGTGCGTGGAAGAGAAGAATCGCAGCTGGTGCTCATCTTCAAATGCAAACGATCAGAGGGCAGTAACTATTGAGTGCGCCAGTGATAAGGCTGAGCCGTATGCGATGAACGATTCTGTGTACGCATCTCTTGTAAAACTCTGCACAGATATCTGTAAACGTAATGGCAAGAAGAAGCTCTTGTGGCTTGGTGACAAGGATAAGACTCTCAATTATTCTCCCGCTTCGGATGAGATGGTATTGACTGTGCATCGCTGGTTTGCGAACAAGAGTTGTCCAGGTAACTGGCTCTATGCAAGGCTCGGGGATTTGGCTGCAAAGGTAACTGCAAATCTTGGTGGTGGAAACAGTACTACCACTGATTCAACCGATAGCTCCGGCACTACTCTCTATCGTGTGCAGGTAGGAGCATATCAGCAGAAGGCCAATGCTGATGCACAGCTTGCCCGTGTAAAGGCGGCAGGTTTTGATACCTATATGGTTCAGAACGGAGGACTATATAAGATTCAGGTCGGTGCTTATCGTGAGAAGGGCAATGCAGATAACATGCTGGCAAAGCTCAAGTCTGCCGGATTTGATGCTTTTATCACTACGACTTCCGGTACAGCGGTTTCTGCTTCATTTGCTTCCGTGCAAAAATCCATTGATGAGATTGCACGCGAGGTTATCCGTGGTGACTGGGGCAATGGCGCTGACAGACAGAACCGACTTGTACAAGCCGGATATAACTATTCGGAAGTCCAGAGAAGAGTAAATGAACTCTTAAAGTAAATATGTCTTTATGCACCACTTGTTAGCCGGGAGGACTTTGAAAAGGTACAGGAAAGGCTGAACCGAAGAGCGAGAGAAGCTGCAAACTTTGGATATCAAAAAACAATATTTGCAGGAATGGTCAAATGTGGAAAGTGTGGATATGCCTGCAACCATGTGACGAGTAAGAATTCCTATGGTCAGTATTCTTATATTGACTGCAACAAACGAAAGACCAAAGAATGTGATCTTTTACCAATTCGTGAAGATGATCTTAGCGAGATTCTTGAGAAAACGGTCAAGAAAAATGAAGAACTGGGTGGCATTATTTTATTTGATGACCACATAGATTTGTATCTTGATGGAGGAAAAATTAGAACTATCATCCGAGAATACCCCAAGAAAAGCTATAACACATATTGCTACACGAGAAAATTGTATTGTGGCGAGTGTGGAGCAGTTTTTGTAAGAGCCAGAAGTGGCAACCACAAGGTTTGGATATGTGACACAAAGAAACACGGGACGGACAGATGCAAAGTTCCATTTATAAGAGAAGAATTGTTGAGAGACATCAGCATTCAGATTCTTGGTTCGGATGAGAACTTTGAGATGAGGTTCTACTGCGATGTTCAACGAGTGGATGTGTTCTGTGACCGACTGGTATTTAATATGAAGAATGGTGAGGTGAGAGTATGGCAAAGACAGTAAAGGTTATACCACCAACCATAAGTAGATTCACGGCACAACCCCTTAATGCTATCAAGAAAAGGAAGGTTGCTGGTTATGGCCGAGTTTCTACAGATAGTGACGAGCAGGCTACAAGCTATGCTGCACAGGTGGACTATTATACAAATTACATTCAAAGCCGTAGTGACTGGGAGTTCGTTGGAATGTACACGGATGAAGGAATTACAGCAACCAACACAAAACACCGTAGTGGATTCAAGCAGATGGTGCAGGACGCCCTTGATGGGAAGATTGACCTTATCATTACAAAATCGGTCAGCCGATTTGCCCGAAACACAGTTGATTCCTTGGTGTTAGTATATAGCTATGGACACGGAAGGTTGAACAACCTATAATAACCAA
>CAVBQS010000004.1:0-13173 GCA_963597615.1 Bacteroidaceae bacterium | reverse complement strand
TGGTTTATATTTCGCACGCTTCGCGAGCTCAACAGGGTCACGACCCATAAAAAGAGCCGGCGAAGGATAAGAAATCCTCCGCCGGCATTTATATATTTTTTTATTTCTTTTTTCTTTATTTATTTTCCCGAAGTCTTGCAATAAATTTTTCCAGTCTTCCCAGGGCCTCTTTTAAGTCTGCCAGAGAATAAGCATAGGATACTCGGATAAAGCCTTCTCCACAATCACCAAAGGCTGTTCCCGGTACAACTGCTACCTTTTCTTCCTTCAAGAATCTGGTTGCAAACTCCTCCGCTGTCATTCCAAATTCCCGAATATTAGGGAATACATAAAAGGCCCCAAATGGTTCAAAACAAGACAGGCCCATGCGCTTAAACTCGTGCATCAAGAACCGTCTTCTCTGGTTATAAGCTTCCCTCATCTCCTGCACTTCCGGGTCACAGTGGCGAAGGCCTTCTACAGCTGCATACTGGCTGTTAGTTGGCGCACACATAATGGCATACTGATGAATCTTAATCATTTGTTCCAAAATTGCCTTCGGGCCGCAGGCATATCCCAGTCTCCATCCTGTCATGGCAAATCCCTTAGAAAATCCATTGATCACGATGGTTCTCTCCTTCATTCCAGGAAATGCTGCAATAGATACGTGATCCGTTCCATAAGTAAGTTCTGAATAAATTTCATCAGATATTACATAAATGTCATTTTCAATAATCACATCTACTAAGGGCTCCAAATCCTCCTTGGTCATAATACTTCCCGTAGGATTATTAGGGAAAGGCAGAACCAAAAGCTTAGTCTTAGGAGTGATGGCTGCCTTTAATTCTTCTACTGTTAATTTAAACTGGTTCTTTTCCTGAAGCTCAATGGCTACCGGCACCCCGTCTGCTAAGATTGCACAGGGCAGGTAAGATACATAACTTGGCTGAGGGATCAAGACCTCATCTCCCGGATCCAACATAGCCCGCATAGCCATATCGATACCCTCGCTACCACCTACTGTAACCATAACCTCAGTGGATGAATCATAGCTTACCTGAATTTTTCTCTCTAAATACTTACAAATTTCTTCTTTTAATTCTTTCAATCCAGCATTGGATGTATAAAAAGTACGTCCTCTCTCTAAAGAGTAAATACCTTCCTCGCGAATTCTCCATGGCGTATCGAAGTCCGGCTCACCAACACCCAGAGAAATAGCATCCGGCATCTCGCTTACTACGTCAAAAAATTTACGAATGCCAGAAGGCTGGATATCAACAACTTTTTTAGCTAATGGATTTCTCATTATGGTGTCACCAACATCCTTTCTGACTTATTCTCCTCTGTTAATACAGTTCCGTGATCTTTGTACTTCTTCAGAACAAAATGAGTCGCTGTACTAATAACATTATCGATTGTAGAAAGCTTGCTGGAAACAAACTTGGATACCTCAAGCAAGGTTTTTCCTTCCAAAGAAACTAACAAGTCATATCCTCCGGAAATCAAATAAACAGCCTGAACCTCTGGGTAGTTTCCGATACGGATAGCAGTGTCATCAAATCCTGCATCTCTTTGAGGAGTCAAGCGCACCTCAATCAAGGCGTTGACATGTTCCTCTCCCGCCTTCTCCCAGTTAATCAAAGTATGATATCCGCAAATAATCTGCTCCTTTTCCATTGCTGCCAACTCATTGGCAATGCTTACCTCATCGCTATCCAAAAGAACTGCCAGCTCTCCAAGGTCTACTCGACTATTCTTCTCCATATATTTCAATATCTGTTTTCTAAACTTGTCCATGATAGGTTCCTCCATACATTTTCAAAATCTCATCTGGAGCCGGTCGATCAATATACCGAACTTCCTCTCCATTGTGTAATAGCTTGTCATTGTTATCTGTCAACTTTCCAATGACACTTGCTTTTATATGATTCCGATTTAGCTCATCTGCCAAGGCCTCTCCCTGGTCTGTGACAATTAACAGACATCCGGTGGAAGCCAACTGGTAAGGGTTGATTCGATAGTGTTCACACACTTCGATGGTTTCCTGTAAAATATTTAATTTCTTCATATCTAAGTCAAGCCCCTCATCAGCATCCTTCGCCAGGTCCCAAAGGGCGGCTAAAATTCCACCTTCCGAAACCTGCCTAATAGCAGATGAGCCTCCGGCTTTTGCAACAGATATGGTAGCTCCGGCAAATAAATACTGCCGGTAGGATCGAATCTGTTCTATGAACACAGGGGCAAATCTTTTCTTAAGCTCCTGCTCCTTTTCATCTAATATTCGAAGCATGCCTTCCATTCCAATATAGCCGGCTAACACAATATCCTGTCCGGCTCGGAGGGTATCCTTGCACCAGGTTTCTTCCTTAGGGGCCTTTGCCACTCCTGCCACTGTCACCATAGGAAGGGCCACACCTTCATGTTTTTTGTGAGTCATCTCCCTAAGTTCTATGTCATGTAACTTACAAGCTTCCTTCACTTGCCTTTGAATGGCGTGAAGACGGGAGTCAAAGGTATACTCTGGCATCTCAATCTGGACAGACACTGCCAAATCAGAGCCCCCCGCGGCAAGCAGATCATTTGCCACTGCCGCCAAATCGTACACTCCCGTATAACCGGAATGTCCATATAAAGTTGTGACTGTATTCAGAATTTCTCCATCTGAAGTTTGAACTCTAAGCATATCACTCCTCCTAGTGTCTACTAATATTTCCTAACATTTCCCGACACCTTCTAATGTCTTTTAACATCTTTTAATTTCTTTTAATACAACATAGCAGATGCTTGACTAATGGCATTGGTAATAGTGCTGGCATCCTGGCTGGAAACGGCAGAGCTTACCAGCGCTGAAGCCGATGCATTATCGCAGGCAATCCCTACGGAAATAATTTGATCAGACTTGGTATACTCGCTGGTATTTACAATATCACGACTTACTTCCACTCCGTCCTCATAGACAATCTTCCAAAGTTCTGCACTCATTCCATTAGAAGCAGCTCCTGTATATTCCATACTTCCAAGGGTCGCCTCAGAATCTGTCACATAAGTTGTATCGTATTCTTCGGTAGAAAGGACCTCACTCTCAAACTCTACGGTTCTTCCTTCCTCTCTGGTATCCTTTCCATAAATGGTAAAGGTAAGATTATCCTCTGAATCAATTTCTCCGGAAATATAAATCGGAGAGTCATAATTATTCTTAATCCGAAATTCCATTGCACCTGTAGCCACTGCAGCATCCCTAGAAGGATCCACATAGGTTACCTGCATGGAATGATTGTGCCGCTCCACAACCTCCAGTTCTGCATAAAGCACTGCATTATATAAAGTAGAGGTCACCTGGCAAACACCGCCGCCGTAGGTCTGTTCCACCTGGCTACCTGCATAACTATTTCCCAATGTATATCCATGGTCTGCATCATAAGGCCCCATGGTCTCATCAGCTGCCAGTTCCTCTCCCGGCTGAAGCACAATTCCATTTAACTTGCTGGTTCCAGTCTCCACATTGGTTCTCTTATCTCCGGTTCCTACATAAGTAGTATAAGTTCCCAGCACATCTGTCATTTCTTTTAAATCATCCGCAGCAAGGCTTGGGGCTTCCTTTGTAACCTTCATTTCCACCGAAAAGGTACTTCCATCCCAATTATTATTGAGAGCCTGTACAATTTTCTTTACAGAAGCCTTTACATCAATCTTTTTACCATCCTTGGCGTCCTGAATCTTGATTTTCCCCTTCTTTGTGGTAGTAAGCTTGGCATTCTCTGCAGCTACTACAAGGTCTGAAGAATTCTCTTTCAGATACGTTTTGGCTTTTTTCTGATTTAAAGAAAATTCAGCCGTAATCTCATGAGACTTCTTTTCCAAGCTATGCATTTTCCTGTAGCGTGAAAACAGTCCCCCCTTCTTTCCATAATCGAAGGCCTGGTCCACTAACTGGTCAATACTATTATATTTAAGTCCCAACTTCTTTAAGCTTGCAGTCTGAGACTTATCATCCACTGTCAAAGTAATCTCCACAGATTTTAAATTCTTAAGCTTGGATCTTAGGGCACTCTTTGCCTCCTCTTTTGTCATACCTCCAACGGCCACATCTCCAATGTAAACATTCTCTGCAATCACGTCCTTTGGATATGCCGACAAAGCAAATAGCAAAATTCCTGACACAATCACCCACAAAGCAACTACTGTAGCTAGCGAAATCCGAATGATGTATCTCATATGGTACCGTCTGCCGCGATTTTTTATTCTATTTTTTCTTTTTCTACTTTTAATGCCGCTAGACCGCCCCTTCACCATCTATCCTCTACTCCTATCTCTTTTCGCCCTTAACAATCGCTTTTCATCTATACTAAATATGGAAGAATTGTGGTGGCAATCATGGCTACAATTATAACAATAATAATAATGGCCATGATTCTTCTAACTTTATTATCATGAAAATTCATATTTCTCAAATCTCCTTTTTCCAATCATTCTATACTTTTTGCAAGTCATTTGCAAGAAAGGTTTTGGCTTCTTGATTCAAAGGATTTCTATTTTCATAGTCAAACAATATGTAAGCATCCTTGCTTGCAAAATATTCCAAATGAGTCATACGACGTAACTGGTTCTTGTCATAGTTCTTATAATCCGAAAGAAATTCATGGGTCTCTTCCTCCTTCTGGTAAAATTTCCTTAAGAATTCCTTGGACACCTTATACTCTCCTGCAAATTCCGGACGGGACTTTGCATTTTCCCTAAGGTAATAATCAAAAATTAAAAGATCTCTAAAAATTTCTTTTTTATCTTTATGATATCTTTCTATATATTGAAGCAGAATATCATACCGGACACTCCGCTTATGGTTCACCTTATAAAGATCCTTCTCTTCATAAAAGGATCCCAACCGGTCATACAAAGAAAAGGCCGATGGGTATTCTTTCTCTAATTCTTCCATGGTATGAGTAAACTGGCGACTGTTATAGTAAACCTCCACCATTTCCTCCACCCTCTTTAAGCGGATCACATCCTCATAGCTTAACCATTTGGTATAAAGGACTTCGTAAGGCGGTCGATCCTTATGAACCAGACCATAGGTCTTCTGCTTGGACTCCATGTAGGAGCCTTTCAATACCTTTAAGAATCCCAACTGCAACTGCTCCGGTTTTAATTCATATACATCATCAAAAGATTTTGCAAAGCTTGCCACATCCTCAAAAGGAAGCCCCGCAATCAGATCCAAGTGCTGATGAATATTCCCCGCCTCCTGAATCTTACTTGCCACCTCTGCTACTCTGGCAAAATCCATAACTCTTCGAA
Organism: Bacteroidaceae bacterium; assembly: GCA_963597615.1. Lineage (GTDB taxonomy): Bacteria > Bacillota > Clostridia > Lachnospirales > Lachnospiraceae > CAKRJP01. Next base: position 7,899 of record CAVBQS010000004.1, on the reverse strand, counting down.
TTTCTTTAATGGTTTTCTGGTTGGTAGATTGGACCCCAATTTCCAGCTGAAAGAGGCCAGGCCGCACACTACTTAAAAACTCAATTTCCTGGTCTGTCAGAAGGTCTGCTGCCACCTCAAAATGGAAATTGGTAACGCCCTTGTCATGGTCTGCCAAAAACTTCCAAATCTCCATAGCATGGTCGTGCTTACAATTAAAGGTTCGGTCCACAAATTTCACCTGGGGCACCTCGTGGTCAATAAAAAATTGCAGTTCCTTCTTCACAAGGTCCAGATTCCTAAAGCGAAGTCTTTTATCCACAGAAGACAAGCAATAGCTGCAAGAAAATGGACATCCACGACTGCTTTCATAGTAGATAATCTTGTGCTCAAAAAGGCTGATATCTTTATATACGAAGGGAACCAAGCTTAGGTCCATAATTTCTCTCCAAGAATTTTCTATAGGCTGTCCATCCACACCCCTGTAGGTAATCCCCTTTATGTAATCCAAAGAAAGAGACTCCTTAGAGCACCAGAGTTTACAAAGTTCCGAAAATGTTTCTTCCCCTTCCCCTTTCATAACTCCTGTTACTGCCGGCAACCGCTTCAGCACTTCCACAGAATCATAGGAAACCTCCGGGCCACCTAGCCAGATTGGAAGTTCAGGTCTTAATTTATGAATTTCACGAATCAAGGCTTCTACATAATCCAAATTCCAAATATAGCAGGAGAAACACAGGACATCCGGCCTTCTCTTATAAAGGTCCATGAGGATTTCATCTAATTGCTGGTTAATGGTATACTCTGCCAGTTCCACATCCGGACACTTCGCATAGGCCTTTAGGCTGTATACTGCCAGATTTGAATGAATATATTTTGCATTTACTGCTGTCAATATAATCTTCATACGCGCTCCTTTAATATATGAGTCTCACGGATTGACAAATCCCCAAAAATACTGTAAAATCTGAAGACGTGCAGCCGGGGTGTTAGCGGTACCTTGCACCTGCAATCCGCTATAGCAGGGGTGATATTGCGCAGAGGGTCATGCTTGTCGGAGCCGCCCTTGATATGTGGCGTTGATGAGTAGGTCTCACGCGACGGGAATCTATGAACCGTGTCAGGTCGGGAACGAAGCAGCACTAAGTAGAACCTTCCGGGTGCCGTGAGGGTGCCTGTTCTGAGTTTACTATCAAGGTAACGTCCGGGGAAATTGATTCGAAGCGCAATGCACGTGAATAAGATTTTTCAGCTGTTCACCACCATACATTTTGAATGTTGGCTATGAGCAGTTATTTTTTTCCTCTAATTTTCTCGCCTTCTTAGCCTCTCTCAATTCCCGAAAGAAGTCTTTCATCATTTGACTACAGGCTTCTTCCATTACCCCAGTCTCCAGTTCCACCTGATGATTAAAGGCATCCATCTGCAACAAATTTAAAATAGACCCGGCACATCCTGCTTTTGGATTCATACAGCCTACTACCACTTTTGTCATACGAGACTGAACAATAGCACCGGCACACATCTGGCAAGGCTCCAAGGTCACATACATGGTGCAGCCTTCCAACCGCCAGTCATCCATTTTCTTGCTGGCCTTCTTTATAGCCAAAAGCTCCGCATGAGCCAAGGTATTCTTATCCACAGTTCTTCGATTATATCCCCTGGCAATGATGCGGTCCTCATATACGATCACACATCCAATAGGGACCTCACCAATTGCACAAGCCTTCTTCGCCTGTTTGATGGCTTCCCTCATATATTTTTCATCCTGGGATAACTTTGCAAGTTTCATAATCTGCTCCCTATCTCTCTTATGGTTCTTCCCGCTCTTATCGATTTTATCGAAATAAATTACGACACACTGGTAATCCCAACGATTCCATTTAACTCCTGGTACAGTCTCTGGGCATAGCTATCTGTCATCCCGCACACATAATCTGTCACCAGCAAAATCCGCAAATAGAGCTTTTCCACCGACGATTTCCCATCTCCATGAAAATGATAGGCCCTCTTGTAATTGTCCGAAATAAAAGATACCATCCTCTCATCTATGGAATTCAACTTCTCTTCCGGGTCATCATATTTTACAATGGCAATCATAAACTTATTCAGCAGATCATTCAGCATAGTGGCCTCCGCCACCTCCATGCGGTAAATGGGTTCCGAAGTGAATACCTCTCTGTAGGCCAAATCTCCCAAAAGATCCATCAGCTTTTCAGCAAAGGTCCCATAGAAAAGGTCCTGCTTATAAGCCCCCTGCATGATTTGATTATAATTACTTGTAAACCCATAAGTTGCGCAATTTATAGCAAATCCCTGCACTCGGACAATCCAATTCTTCACCGCATAATCTTCCGGATTGGCCACATGACGCTCCTTCCCCCGCATATATAATTCCTTCAGCTTGTCTGCTGGCATAAATTTTTCCGACAGACTGTTCCGATAACGAATCTGCAATTCTTCCAGCTCTTCCAAAAGCTTCCCATAGCTTAGATAACCTTTCACAAAGGCATCCTCTATGTCGGCCGTTTTATAGGCGATGTCATCTGCCGCCTCCAAAAGAAATGTCAGTGGATGGCGGCGTCCCTTCGTTCCTAACTCTTTTTGAACATCTGCAAATATATCCCGGTCTGCATAGTAGTATCCCACTTTTCTTTTCTTAATATCTCCCCCATGTTTTTCAATTTCCACAGAGGAAATAGGATATTTAATAATGGTGCCAAGTAGGGCATAGGTCAAATTCATTCCCCGCTCATCCACCAGAAAATGCAGCTTACTTACCAGCCGCAGGGCCTGGGCATTTCCCTCAAAATGATAAAAATCATTTAACATCTGAGGCTCTAAAACTTCTGCCAGAGGTCTTCCGTGATAGGTCATTACAGGCAACTTTTTCACAAACCACTCTCTAATAATGTCTTCTCCAAAATGACCAAAAGGAGGATTCCCAATATCATGAATCAGGCCTGCACACTGCAAAATATTGCAGATATCTTCCTTCATCTGAGGTGTAAAGCCAGGATCTTTTTTGTAAGCCAAAATATTCTCCCCCACATTCTGTCCCAAGGACTTCGCAAAGGAAGATACCTCCAGAGAATGGGTCAGACGAGTTCGAACAAAATCACTCTTGTCTAGGGGATGCACCTGGGTTTTATCCTGCAACCTTCTAAAAGAGGCACTGCCAATAATTCTATGGTAGTCTTTCTCAAATTCACTGCGGAGGTCTCCACTCTTCCCAGATTTAATTTTTTCACCGCTTCCACGGCTTCTTTTTGTTGACAGTAGCTCTTCCCAATTCAATCTCATTTTCTCCAATTACATTTCCTATAAATACAAATATTCAGGCCGAATTTTATCAAAAATCCAGCCTGAATCTTCTAATGTCAGTGTCAAAGACTTGTTTTAGTCCTTCATTAATCTAAGTAAATCGGCTCCTCATAAGCTTTGCCAAGTTCTGCTTTCTTTTGTTCCTGATACCCTAAGAAGGCCCACTCTGTCATCTCTTCCCAAGCATGAATTCCTCGATTATAAACCTGAACATAACCTATCTTCTTTGGGTGAACACGAACGCTATTGGTCTGGTACTCTCTTCCTGTGTAAGGATTGATCTCACCCCGCTCTAAATCTTCTTCATCAGCAGGGACAGCCTCCACTGCCTCTACTTCTTCTCTGTAGGCTTCCTCTACCTGAGGATACCAATCATTCTGGGCACTGGCCTCTTGAACTAAGCTGTTAAGATAAGAACCATTATCTTGGAATTGGTCCATAGACTGTTCTGATTGAACCATGTCATTCTCTGGTGCATAATAAGGCTCTTCCGGTTCTTTTACAGGCTCAGCTTTCACCGCTTCTGCCTTTGTCTCTTTTGCAGCCTTATCTTCCTTACCACGGCGACGGAAGTTTGCAAACCATCCTCTCTTGGGCTTTTCCTCTTCCTTCTTTTCTTCTTTCTGCTCTACCGGTTGACTCTCTGTGTGTTCCTCCACAGGCGCTGCTACAGGTTCTTCCGTTACCACAGGTTCTTGTGTCTCCACCACACCAATATCTTCCTGCTGGTATTCTGGTGCAACCTCCTCATATGTTTCGCTATATTCTGGTGCTGGCTCCTGTGCATACTCTTGTACATACTCTGGCTCTGCTACTGGCTCAGCTACTTCTTTGGCAGGCTCTGTCTGCTCCGGTTCTGTGCTAACCTCTACCACTTCTACAACAGGCTCCGCCTCTAGGTTTTGGCTCTCTTCTCTCTCTCTGGCAACTTCTTCCAGCACAGATTCTTCAGGCTCCGCCTCCTGTTTTGCCTCTTTTGGCTCAGCTACATGCTCTTTTGCAGTCTTCTTATCTGCTACTTTCTGGCGTTTTTTAAGCACCATAGCCTCTTCTTTATTATTGTAATTACTTTCTATGGAATCATCTTCATTAAGAATATTTAATTGAAAAGGGCACTCAAGAATCTCTGCGATCATACGCATGTCCTGCTCCTGGAAATTATCTCTTCCCAATCTCTGGGTCAGGTTCTGTCTAGACATCTTCTTGCCGGTCTTTGATTCGATAATCTCTGCCAGCTCCTTGATGGTCATCCCTTTACGACTTAAGACTATTTTGACTTGCTCCCCGAATGTTAAATCTAACATAATCTTCCTCCTTATTAAATTGTAAGTATTATACTCTAGCAAGGTCGTTTATTAGTAAACTTTATAATTTCTTGATAAACCTTAGCTTTTCCCTTTTTCTATTCTAGCAAATTCATTTTTTTACGTCAACAGTCAACTTTATAATTTTCCTAGACAAAAGTGGCACCTGCTTTGCTTCTCGCCCTGCAGATGCCACTTTTTCATTTCTTTTATTATCTTTTATCTTTCTTATACCATCCGTTCTGCCTCAGAAAAGAAGTCTACTGATGCCGGATACACATAACTGTCCCCGATTTCTCGCAGAAGAATCAGGTTCAAATGATTATTCAGATTCTTCTTATCCAAAGCAATGGCCCCTGTCAAATCCTTCAAAGGAAGTTTCGCCTCATAAGGAAGTCCATAAGCCTTAAGGACCGCCAAGATTTCTTCCCCAGTTCCTTTTTTGGTAAGACCTTTTTCCTCCGCCATTAAAGTCAATTGATACATGCCAATGGCCACCGCTTCTCCATGACTTTCCTTTGTATACTCCCAATACTGCTCAATGGTATGGGCCAGGGTATGGCCGAAATTTAAAAGCATACGCTCCCCTGTATCAAATTGATCTTCTTCCACTATCATCCGCTTAATATCCACACATTTTTCAATTACCGACGGAAGGACTTCCCTCAAGTCCTCAAAGGAATCATAGGAAGCCAGAACATGAAAGAGCTGCCAATCCTTAATACAACCGTACTTAATAATTTCTCCCATTCCATCTGTAATATAGCGTTCTGGAAGGGTATCTAATACTGTAGGATCAATCAGCACCATCATAGGCTGTTTAAAGGCTCCCACCAGATTTTTTCCCTCTGGAAGATCTACTGCCACTTTGCCCCCAACCGAGGAATCAACCTGAGCCAAGAGAGAGGTAGGAATCTGCACATACTTAATCCCCCGAAGGTAACTAGCTGCCGCAAAACCAGCCAGATCTCCAATCACACCGCCTCCCAGGGCAATTACCAGATCGCTTCTGGACATTTTTGCCTGAAGCATGGCGGAATAGATTTGAGGAAGGAAATCAAAGCTCTTGGTGGACTCTCCGTGAGGAAGCACCAGCTGATGGCACTCAAAGCCCTCCTCTAATTGTTCCTTTAGCTTTTCTCCGTAAATAGGATACACAGAATCATCGGAGATAATAAATATCTTCTTTCCTGTATACACATCTTTAATATGTTCATAGGTATGATCCAGCAAATGATTTTCAATAAAAATCGGATAACTGTCTTTTCCAAGTTCAACATGTAGTTTCATGTGCAACTCCTTTGTTTCTTATTGCAATATTTTATAAAGATCTTCCAACTGCCTCTGCAATCTTTGCCACTTCCTGTAAAAGGACATCGTATTTTTTCGGTTTCAGAGATTGAGCCCCATCGCAAAGGGCATTTTCCGGATCATTGTGTACCTCGATCATAAGGCCATCCGCCCCGGCTGCCACAGAAGCCTTGGCCATGCTGTCCACCAGCCACCATTTCCCTCCTGCGTGACTAGGGTCTACAATAATTGGCAAATGAGTCAATTTATGAAGTACCGGAACACTCTGAAGGTCCAAAGTATTTCTTGTATAACTCTCAAAAGTACGGATGCCTCGTTCACAGAGAATGACGTTCTCATTTCCAGAAGCCATAATGTACTCTGCTGACATGATCCACTCCTCGAAGGTTGCATTCAAACCTCTTTTCAAAAGAATTGGTCGATCCAACTGACCAAGCTCTTTTAAAAGGTCGAAATTCTGCATATTTCTGGCCCCAATCTGAATCAGGTCTACCTTCTCATTAAATACATCCAGGTAACGATCAGACATAAGCTCTGTTACAATTGGAAGCCCTACCTCTTCCTTTACAGCACACAGAATATCCAATCCCTCCAGTCCCAATCCCTGGAAAGAGTAAGGGCTGGTTCTTGGCTTAAATGCGCCACCTCGAAGCATATTGGCTCCAGAAGCTTTCACTTCCTTGGCAATTCCTAAGACCTGCTCATAGCTTTCCACCGAGCAAGGTCCTGCAATCAAGGCTAGGTTCTTACCTCCCACCTTAACTCCCGATACATCTACAATAGAATCCTCTGGGTGAAAAGCTCGGTTTGCCAACTTATAAGGCTCCTGCACATGCATAACCTTATCAATGGCTTCATCTATTTCAAATAATCTTACATCTACCTTAGTGGTATCTCCCAGACAACCAATAATGGTCATCTCTGTACCTTCAACGATATGGGTGTCCAAGCCCCTTTTCTTTACCATCTGCTGGACGCGGTCCACATCCTCTTTTTTTGTTCCCGGTTTTAAAACAATAATCATAATGATCTTCCTCCCAAATATACCCTCTACAAATATCTCTACCATAAATATTCACACTGTAAAATTTTAGTTCTTTAAAGTGTGAAACTATTATCTAGTTTAGCCTTATAAAAATCCATTGTCAACCGCTCTCCTAAAATTTATAATTAAGATAGCTACAAAGTATCAAACTTTGAAAAACTTGACATTTTGTGTTTAGACTAGTATTTGTTTTGAGGAACTCGATTCTATGGTTACAACTTATCTAGTAGACCTTCACCCCCTTGAAGATCCTGAAATTTACGAAAAATATTACAATGCTTTGCCCCTGTGGCGAAAGGAAAAAGTTGACAAAATTAGGCTATCAAAGAACAAAATCCAAAGTATTGGTGCCTGGACCTTGTTTACTAGTGCAGCAACCCAGGCCTCTTTGGATTTTAAACAAGCTATAGATAGCCCGGAAGACTTCTTAGCTAGCAACTGGGCCAACATTTCCCACTCCGACTTCTACGCCCTGTGTGCCATCAGCAACAATCCTGCCACAAAAGTAGGATGTGATATAGAAACCATAGGCAAATTTAGAGAAAGCGTAGCCAGAAGATGTTTCTGTACTTCAGAATACCTGCATCTTATGAATACCACAGACCCTACAGAATGCACCCATCTTTTCTACCGCTACTGGGTTTTGAAAGAAAGCTTTTTAAAAGCCACCAGACAGGGAATGAAATTAGACACCCGAAGCTTTGAGATTGGATGGGAAGAAACAAAAAAACCTTATTTACTTAAACAACCCGTAGGATACCCTGAAGACTACCGTTATCAAGAATACTTTTTACCAGATCGCAAGACCCAAGCTGCAATGGCTATTTGCACTACCGATACCCCAATAGACCCAACCCTTCATATTCTGCACTTGTGAAATAATAACCACCCGTCCAACGGGTGGTTTGCTCTAGCCCTATAAGGGCTTGTTACCGG
>CAVBQS010000003.1:0-22702 GCA_963597615.1 Bacteroidaceae bacterium | reverse complement strand
CTTTTAAAAGTTCAATCTGACTTTCCAACTGCTGCTTAAGCAGGTTGGTTTTATTCATCTGGTTCTTAGATTCCTCGATCTGACCGTCAATCTCCTCCAGCTGCTCTTCTACCGCATCGTAGGCTTCCTTCATAGACTGGTATTTTTCATTGCCCTCTTCTAATTCAGACTTAGCATTGCCAAGCTTTTCTTCTACTTGCTTTTGCTGGTCTTTAATACGGTCCGTCTCTAAAAGAAACATATTAATATCGTAGGATTTTAACTCTTCTCTTAATTTTAAAAATTCTCTGGCCACCTGAGACTGTCTCTCTAAGGGGCCTACTCGCTTTTCCAACTCATCTAAGATATCATTAACTCGAACCAGATTCTGTTTTTCCTCTTCTAATTTCTTTACAGAAAGGTTCTTTCTTCTCTTAAACTTAACGATACCGGCAGCCTCCTCAAAAAGCTCTCGCCGCTCCTCAGGTTTACCACTTAAAATCTTATCAATCTGTCCCTGACCGATAATAGAATATCCCTCTTTACCAATACCTGTATCATAAAAAAGCTCATTAATATCCTTGAGACGACAGTTACTTCCGTTAATAAGATACTCGCTTTCTCCAGACCGATAAAGCTTTCTGGTAACGGTAACCTCCTCAAAATCAATGGCTAACTGGTGGTCGGAATTATCCAAAGTAATAGCTACCGAAGCGTAGCTTAAGGGTTTTCGGTTTTCTGTTCCGGAGAAAATAACATCCTGCATACTGCCACTTCGAAGTTGCTTTACCTTCTGCTCTCCAAGAACCCAGCGAACTGCATCTGCAACATTACTCTTTCCACTTCCATTTGGTCCTACGATTCCCGTAATACCATTGTGAAATTCAAATTTGATTCGATTGGCAAATGATTTAAAGCCCTGGACTTCAATACTCTTAAGATACATTCTTCACCTACTTTTTCTTTTTCCCAAGCTGCAGGATACTTTTGTATGCCGCCTCCTGCTCCGCTGCCTTCTTGGTTCTTCCTACACCAATCCCATAGGTCTTCTCGCCAATATACACTGCCACTTTGAAGCTCTTATCGTGATCCGGCCCTGATTCCTCCAAAAGCTCATAGTGAATCGCATCCCCATGTTCTCCCTGCACAATCTCCTGCAGGATAGTCTTGCTATCATAAAAGAGTCTTTTATTCTCCATGTCTTTTAAAATAAATTCATGAATAAACTCTTTTGCATTAGCAAAACCACCATCTAAATAAATTGCTCCAATCAAGGCTTCCATAGCATCAGAGGTAATAGATGCCCGAAGTCTTCCACCATTGGCGTCTTCTCCCTTCCCTAAAAAGAGAAAGTCTCCCAATTCGATCTCTCCTGCGCAGTAAGCTAAAGCCGGCTCACAAACCATACTGGCCCGAAGCTTGGTAAGCTCTCCCTCTGGCTTTTGTTTATGCTCAAAAAACAAAAATTCGCTGGAAACTAACTCCAAAACAGCATCTCCCAAAAACTCTAATCGCTCGTTGCACTCATATTTTGGTAAATGTTTTTCATTGGCATAGGAGCTGTGACGCATAGCTCTCTCTAACAAGCTTTTGTCGGAAAATTTATATCCAATCTTGTCTTCTAATTCTGTTAATTTACGATTTTTCATAAAGAAATCCTTTCCTTAAAATTTCCCATTAAATTAAGAAAGCCCTGACGGGCTTTCTTAAAATCATGATTCATTAGTCACTGATTGCATTCTTAATCTGCTCTACTGCATCTCCTACAGTTACAATATTCTCTGCCTCATCGTTGTCGATCTCAATATCAAAGGATTCCTCAATACCCATGATAATCTGGAAAATATCCAAGGAATCAGCTCCCAAATCATCTACGAATTTCTTATCCTCTGTAATCTCCTTTGGGTCTAAGTTTAATACATCTGCGATAATGTCTCTGATCTTTTCAAATTCCATCTTATTAATCTCCTTTTAACTCTTTTCTTTTTTCAGATGACTATGCTTAAGTCTCAGGGGCTTCCTGAATGCAAGCCTGGATCTTTTCATTGATTCCCTGCTTTTTAAAGGTTACACACTGCATCAAAGTGTTAGTAACCTCCTTGGCCTTGGAGCTTCCGTGGGTCTTGACCACCAGTCCTTTTAATCCAAGTAGGGGAGCTCCGCCGTACTCAGTGGCATCAAATTCTTTCAAAGTTGCCTTAAGGGCAGGCTTAATAAGAACTGCTCCAACCTTAGAACGAAGACTGGATAAGAGGCCCTGCTTAACCTTACTAAGAAGGACGGCTCCCACACCTTCGTATAATTTTAAGATAATATTTCCAGCAAAGGCTTCACATACAATGACATCTGCCTTGCCATAAGGAATATCTCTGGCCTCCACACTTCCAATGAAATTGATGTCCTTTTCTTCCTTAAGAAGAGGGAAGGTCTCTTTTACAAGGGCATTGCCCTTCTCTTCCTCTGCGCCGATATTCACAATACCAACTTTTGGATCCTTAATTCCCAAGACATGTTCCATGTAAATAGATCCCATCTTTGCAAATTGTACCAGATGGGAGGGTCTTGCGTCTACATTGGCTCCACAATCCACCAAAAGAGATACTCCCTTTTTGGTGGGAATCAGCGGAGCAAGAGGTGGTCTCTCCACTCCCTTGATCTTTCCAACAATGACCTGGCCTCCTACAAGAACAGCTCCGGAATTGCCGGCGGACACAAAGGCATCAGCCCTTCCTTCCTTCACCATCTTCATTCCAACAACCATGGATGAATCCTTCTTCTTACGAATGGCATTGGTAGGCACCTCTGCCATCTCTATAATCTCAGAAGCTGGCACCACTTCTAGCTGCTCCTTGGGATACTGATACTTGGAAAGCTCCTTATTAATCAAGTCTTCCTTACCTACAAGAAATACCTTCATATTGGGTTCTTTCAAGATTGCGTCAATGGCACCTTTCACAATTTCCCCAGGTGCATTGTCTCCGCCCATGGCGTCCAATGCTATATTGGTAATCTCTGCCATATTCTTTCCTCCTCGCATTGCTACGAACATTTTACTAAACATCATATTAAAAAGCAATATGATAGAACGAAAAAAGAGGCTAAGCAAACTGCTTAACCTCTCCCCTTTGCCGGAAATTAATCCATAGCAATGATTTCTTTTTTGTTGTAAGAACCACAAGCCTTGCACACTCTATGAGGCATCATTAACTCACCACATTTGCTGCACTTTACAAGGTTTGGAGCGCTCATTTTCCAATTAGCTCTTCTCTTATCTCTTCTTGCTTTGGAAGATTTATTCTTTGGACAAATTGACATAGGTTACACCTCCTTAAAATTCTTAAATACATCGCGGATAACTGACATTCTCGGATCAAGTCCTGTATCTTCACAGCCACAGGTTCCTTTGTTAAGGTTCTGACCACATACATTGCAGATGCCCTTACAGTCATCACTGCATAGAATCTTCGTCGGCCACCCTGTCAATAACTCGTTGTAAATCAACTGTTCTACATCTAAGCTGTATCCGTCAATATAGTTATTCTCGTCTAAATCATCTGTCTGATAATAAGCCTGGTCATCGGTAGAAATTTTCCGCTTAAAGTCCAGTGGAATCTCAATCTCCACATCCTCCAAGCATCGATCACAGGAAGCCATAAGTCTTACTGTGGCTTGGCCCTCCACATCCAGCTTTCGATCTTTCACATAAGAAATGTGAAGATTCAGAGGAGTCTTATAAGTAATCCTATAAGTTCCTGTAGCCTCTGTGAATTCGGTCATCTCTATAGGAATCGTCTCCTTAATGGCCTTATGCTGTTCAGACAGTACGTCTGATAGGTTTAATATCATAGTATCGTCTCCTATTCACACACTAGACTATTATATCATGCAGATATCTTTTGTCAACAAGAAAAATTCAGATAACCCATGAAATCCAAAACTTATTTGCTTACAAGGGCTACAGTATCACGGGCAATTGCTAACTCTTCGTTAGTTGGGATTACAAGAACCTTTACCTTAGAATCTGCTGTGGAGATTACTGCTTCCTCACCGTGAATATCATTTGCCTTTTCATCTAACTCAATACCAAGGTATCCTAAGTAGCTAACAACTTCTGCTCTTACATTAGCATCATTCTCACCGATACCTGCTGTAAATACAATTGTATCTACTCCGTTCATTGCTGCTACGTAGCTTCCTACATATTTTGCAACTCTGTAAGCAAATACATCAAGAGCAACTCTTGCCTGGGCATTTCCTTCTTCTGCAGCTCCCTCAAGGTCACGGAAGTCGCTGGATAAGTTGTTAGATAATCCAAATACACCAGACTTCTTATTTACCATGGTCATAAGTCCGTCAATATCAAGACCTTCCTTCTTAGCTACAAACTCTAAGATTGCCGGATCAATATCTCCGGAACGAGTTCCCATTACAAGACCTTCCAATGGAGTAAGTCCCATAGAAGTATCTACTGATTTTCCATTTAATACTGCGCAAACACTGGCACCATTTCCAAGGTGGCATACGATAGTCTTTAAATCATCGTAAGGCTTTCCTACGATTTCAGCAGCTCTCTTTGATACAAAGCTGTGGCTGGTTCCGTGGAATCCGTAACGTCTTACCTTGTACTTGTCATAGTACTCATATGGAAGTCCGTACATATATGCCTTCTCTGGCATTGTCTGATGGAAAGCTGTGTCAAATACACCTACCATTGGAGTGTTTGGCATAAGCTTCTGGCATGCATTTACACCAATTAAGTTTGCTGGGTTGTGAAGTGGTGCAAGGTCGTTGCACTCTTCTACTGCAGCCTTTACTTCATCTGTAATTACTACAGACTGAGCAAATTTTTCTCCACCATGTACAAGACGGTGTCCAACAGCTCCGATCTCGTCAAGGCTCTTAACAACACCAGTCTCAGGATTTGTAAGAGCATCAATAACAAACTGAATAGCCTCTGTGTGAGTTGGCATTGCAAGATCTGAAACTGCCTTCTCTCCTCCAGCTGGCTGATATGTAAGTCTTCCGTCGATTCCGATTCTCTCGCAAAGTCCCTTTGCAAGAACCTTCTCTGAATCAGAGTTGATCAACTGAAATTTAAGTGATGAGCTTCCGCAGTTAATTACTAAAACGTTCATAATTCTACCTCTTTCCAATTTATTCTCTGTTTCTATCTAAACTAAAGGATTAGTTATCCTCTGCCATACACTGTACAGCTGTGATTGCTACGACACCCTCGATGTCCTTAGCGCTGCATCCACGAGAAAGATCATTTACAGGAGCTGCGATACCCTGAGTAAGTGGTCCGTAAGCTTCTGCCTTAGCAAGTCTTTGAACTAACTTGTATCCAATATTTCCAGCATCTAAGTCTGGGAAAATAAGTACGTTAGCCTTACCTGCAACCGGGCTTCCTGGTGCCTTAGACTCTCCAACAGATGGAACGATAGCTGCATCAAGCTGGAACTCTCCATCGATCAAAAGTCCCTCTGGAGCATTCTCCTTAGCAATCTTAGTAGCTTCTACTACCTTATCAACATCTGCATGCTTAGCGCTTCCCTTTGTAGAGTGTGAAAGGAGGGCAACTACCGGCTCCTCACCTGTAAGAAGTTTGAAGGATTCAGCAGAAGAAAGAGCGATTGCTGCAAGCTTCTCTGGATCTGGGTTCTGCTCAAGTCCAGAATCACCAAATACGAAGGTTCCATTTGCTCCCATTTCGCAATCAGGAACTACCATTACGAAGAAGGCAGAAACAAGCTTTGTACCTGGCTTTGTCTTTAAGATCTGAAGACATGGTCTTAAAGTATCTGCTGTAGAGTGGCAAGCTCCAGATACCATTCCGTCAGCATCTTTCATCTTAACCATCATAACACCATAGTATAAGTAGTTTGTAAGAAGAAGCTCTCTAGCCTTCTCTTCTGTCATACCCTTCTTAGAACGAAGCTCTACCAACTTAGCAATGTAGCTTTCTGTCTTCTCGTAGGTAGCTGGGTCAACGATAGTTGCTCCAGAAATATCGAAATCACCTTTGTTCTTTGCGATTTCCTCCTCGCTACCAATAAGAATCAGATTAGCAGTACCCTCTTTTAAAACAGCCTCAGCTGCTTCGTAAGTTCTTGCATCTTCTGTCTCTGGAAGAACGATTGTCTTTTTACATGATTTTGCTTTTTCTTTGATTTGATCTATAAATCCCATGATTGATAGACTCCTTTCTAAGTTTTTAATTTAAATTGTTGTATTGATTATAAAAACAGCGTGGCAAAAGTTTCCTTTTTTGACACTCTTTTTACATTATAATCCTATTTTTTCTCATCTACAAGAGTGGTACTTGTGTAAAATCACATACAATATGCAAAATTTGTTTTTTTATGTATGCAATATTACCGAAGTTCTTAGACCTTATAGATTTGAATCTGCTTTCTTAACTCTCTGGCTGGAGTTTTCCCACACTTTAGTCCCTGAACACTATCAAAAAGTTCCGAAGCAAAGACATCCTGGTCTAGCATCTTCATTGCCAGCTCAGTAGTTTCAAAAGGTCCTTCCTCTTTTTTTCCATAAAAATCCCCCAGTAGTTTCTTAGCGTCCGCCAGCTTAGAAATTATAGGGATTCTACTGCTTTTTTTTAAAATACCGAGAAGATCCTTATCTTCCTTGCGAAAGCCCAGAAGCCTTGCATAAAAGACCCTGCCATTTGCCATAAAATCTTGAAGATCTGCCCCTCTTATAGAAAGCAAAATATGTAAAAGGCTGCGACTAATTCTGGTATAGTTTAAATCCTTAGTCTTGAGAATCTGGATAAAAGTCATAGGATCCACAAAATCCTCCAGATGCTTGTCTATGCGATTTGCAAGGCTTTCTGATACATCCAGATACCCAGTTAAACCACCTGTAAGATTATAACCTTCGCGACACGCTTCCATGAGGCGATACTTCAAAAGAAGACTATAATCTGACCAGGAAGCCGGTCCATATTCCCTCAAATACTCCCCATAAATCTCAAAAACAGCTTCAGGCACAGACTCCCTCACCTGTCTCAAACATTCTTCACAGCAAGAAACATCCTCCCTCCTTATAGCCTGTCTAATAGAAGTAGCAGAATCAAATCTCCATCCCAAAGACTTCTCATGATAGGCTGCTCCTTCCCTCTGGATAACATAGGGCTTTATAGGACTATCGAGCTTTATCAAAGCCTTCAAATATTCAATAGCTAAAATATTATTGGGATTATGAAGGATTTCTTTTAAAACTTCCTTTTCTCCAAGAACTCTAATAATAGCCTCCTCCCTAGCTCTAGGGAAAGACACCCCCTCCTTCAACCCATCTTTCAAGGCCTGCTTAAAGTCTTCAGGCTCATGAACAAGCAAGTCAGAGATAGAAGTAAGCAAGGACAAATCATTGCATTCTGCTCCAAAACAAATAGCATCCACACAGCCAAGGGCATCCAAAAGACCTACTGCACCAGTAGCAAAAATCTCCCCACTGCCTGTTGCATAAGCTACCGGAAGCTCAAAAACTCCAGAAGCCCCCTGGGAAAGGGCAGATTGCACCCGCACCTCCTTGGGAAAAATAGCAGGCTCCCCTCTCTGGACAAAATCTCCACTCATAACCACAAGAACTGCATCTGCACCCGTGACTTCCTTGGCCTTCTCAATATGGTACAAGTGTCCATTGTGGAAGGGATTGTATTCTGTAATCAGTCCTACGATTTTCATGGTCTTTCTCCTTTCGGTCTTCTTTTGTTTATGGTTATTCTTTACAATCCATGTAAGTTTTCTGAGAAGCGTAGGCGTCTTCGAATTGTTACGCTAAAAGCAATTACACAAAAGGCAGATATCTCAGAAATTATCTGAGCATCTGCCTCTCCCTACGTACGATCGTTATAGGATTTCTGATTATACTACCAGATTACGGAATCCTGTGACAAATCGCATAATTTAGTTTCTTACACTTCAAGTTTCTTAATACAAGTCACTGCCCGTGATCCTGGCCCGATATGGCAGGCCACGCTAAGGGACAGTCTGTCCATACGGATGTCGTATCCCGGGAATTTTTCCATCAGTTCCTGTCTCCATTCCTCTGCTTCCTCATCGGAACAGGTGTAGGCACCGTGGATATATACTTCCTTGCCAGCAAAGCGATCCTTCACATCCGCTTCCACTGCGTTGATCATGGTTTTCTTTGCAGCTTTTAAGCCTCGAACTTTGGCAAATGCATCTAACTTCTCTCCCTGAATCTGAAGCACTGGCTTTATGTTTAACATAGTTCCAAGGGTTGCTCCTGCAGCGGTGATTCTTCCGCCCTTCTTTAAATACTTGAGGGTATCTACGGTAATGTAGATGCTAGCCTCTAACTTTTCTTTCATAAGGACGTCGTAAATCTCTTGGCCTGTCATTCCCTTTTCTGCCATTGCAAGGGCATCCAATACAGACTGGCGCTGTGTAACGGAAATTCTCTGATTATCTACCACAAATACCTTGCCATCGTAATCTTGGGCTAACATAATGGCTGTCTGGCAAGATCCACTAAGGCCACTGGACATCGGAATATAAATAATCTCATCACATTCCTCCAGCACTTCCTCCCAAAGATCTACAATATCTCCAGGGGAGGGCTGAGAAGTAGAAATGTCTGCCTCCTCTCCCAGTCTCTGGTAGAACTCTTCCTGGGTAAGGGTAATGTCTTCTAAGAATAGTTCTCCATTAATATAAAACGGCATAGGAACGACACGAATTCCCAGTTCCTTTGCTTCTGACTGTGTGATTCCACTGTTACTATCTGTAATAACTGCAATTTTTCCCACGAAAATTAACCTCTCTAATTCTTAAAACTATGAATCGGTGCAGGGATTCTACCTTTGCGATTTACAAATTCACTGCAATCAAATTCATTCACCGGAATAATCGGTGCATATCCTAAAAGTCCGCCAAACTCTGCGGTATCTCCTACATCTTTTCCAATTACAGGGATGAGGCGTACGGCTGTTGTCTTCTGGTTTACCATACCGATAGCCATCTCATCTGCAATGATTCCTGAAATGGTGCTGGCCTCTGTTCTTCCTGGAATGGCGATCATATCTAAACCTACGGAACAAACACAGGTCATTGCTTCTAATTTTTCAAGGGTAAGGGAACCTACTTTTACAGCATCGATCATGCCCTGGTCTTCACTTACCGGAATAAAGGCACCACTAAGTCCACCTACGTAAGAAGAAGCCATAACGCCGCCCTTCTTTACCTGGTCATTTAACATAGCAAGGGCTGCTGTGGTTCCTGGAGCGCCGACTCTCTCCAATCCAATCTCCTCTAAAATCTCAGCCACACTATCTCCAATAGCCGGTGTAGGTGCAAGGGAAAGGTCTACAATACCAAATGGAACTCCCAAACGCTTGGAAGCCTCTCCTGCTACCAACTGTCCTACACGGGTCACCTTAAAGGCAGTCTTTTTAATGGTCTCACAAAGCTCCTCAAAGCCTTTTCCGTGAACCTGAGCGATAGCATGCTTTACAACACCGGGGCCACTAACACCTACGTTAATAACCGCATCTCCCTCTGTTACCCCAAGGAAGGCACCTGCCATAAAGGGGTTATCATCGGGAGCATTGCAAAATACTACTAATTTTGCGCATCCTAAAGAATCCTGATCCTTGGTAGCTTCTGCTGTAGCCTTTACAATCTCACCGCAGAGGCGGACTGCATCCATGTTGATACCAGTCTTTGTAGAGCCTACATTGATAGAACTGCAAATACGCTCGGTAGAAGCCAAAGCCTCTGGGATAGAGCGAATTAAATTCTCATCGCTGACAGTCATAGACTTTGATACCAATGCAGAATATCCGCCGATAAAGTTCACTCCTACTACCTTCGCTGCACGGTCCAAGGTCTTGGCGATGGTCACATAATCTTCAGGACATTTGCAGGCTGCTCCGCCAACTAAAGCGATTGGCGTAATGGAAATGCGCTTATTAACGATAGGAATTCCAAATTCTCTCTCAATCGCTTCACCTGTAGATACCAAATCCTTGGCTACAGTGGTAATCTTTTCGTAAATCTTTTCATTTAATCGGTCCAAATCAGAATCGATGCAATCCAAAAGACTGATTCCCAAGGTGATGGTACGAACGTCCAAATTCTCCTCGGCGATCATCTGATTGGTTTCGATTACTTCAAATTTATTAATCATATCTTTTACCTAAGGTCCTTCCTATAATCTGTGCATTTTCTCGAAAATTTCTTCTCTCTGGCAATGGATGGAAACCCCGATGGTTGCTCCTAATTCTTCCATCTCCTTAGAAATATCCCCTACTTCCTTGGTTGCCTCTGATACATCAGCGATCATCATCATGTTGAAATACCCATCAACGATGGTCTGGGAAATATCCAGAATATTAATAGAAGTCTCGGCAAGGTAGGTACATACCTTTGCGATAATGCCTACGGTATCTTTTCCAACTACAGTAATTACACATTTTTTCATGATGGTCCTCCTAGGTAATCCTTAATTTTCCAAGTCATCTTTGAAGTATATCGCAGATATTCAAAAAACTCAATCTTTAATCACGAAACTTTCTTGAATCATCCGGAAAAATACAATATACAAACAAGCTTTCTATATTTTATATCTCAATAATTTCAGATGGGGCATCCCTTTTTGCCACAATCATTGGGATCTCTTCCCCTTTATAGGGGTTGTCCCCTAAAGTCACCTCCAGCTTTACCGTCTCATAGGCAAGCTCCGGAAAGTTATTCTCTTTACTTAAATGTCCAAGAACTACTTTCTTTAAATGGTCATGAAGAATTTCACATAGCAAGCGTCCGGAAAGTTCGTTGGACAAGTGTCCCTTATCCCCCATTACCCGTCGCTTTAGCTGATAAGGGTAAGGCCCAACTTCCAGCATCTGAAGGTCATGATTTGCTTCTAACACTAAGGCATCCAGATTGGTAAGATTCTCCACTGTATAGTCATCGTAGATTCCTATATCTGTGGCTACCGCTACGGATTTATCTCCCTGAAAGATGCGATATCCGGTAGGCTCATTGGCATCATGGGAAATGGAAAAAGGATGTACCATAAGATCTCCAATGGCAAAATCTTCATCTGCAGCTACTTCATGGAGAAGGCCCTCCGGCATCTTTCCAAGGCTTTTGCAAGCCCGGATTCCTGCAATGGTGCCGGAGGTTCCGTAGATTGGAATCTCATATTTTCTGCTAAAAACTCCCAGTCCCTGGATGTGGTCTAGGTGTTCGTGGGTAACAAATATGCCATCCAGTTCTTCGCCTTTAACACCTAAGCTTTCTAAGCCAATCTCCACACGTTTCTTGCTGATTCCTGCATCTACTAAAAGATGGGTGTGATCGCTTCCTGTATAAATGCAATTTCCGCTACTGCCGCTGGCTATGCTGCACAATCTCATTGGGGTTCCTCTTTTCTACCTTCTTTCTAGGTACGGTTGCAAAACACATTTATGTAGTGTGTGCAATCCAATCTAGGTTATCTAGTGTTTTGCATGTACCTAGGCACTATGGATTATGATACCCCACCCCAATGTGTATTGGCAAGAGGCAATTGTAGCAGAAATAAGTCTTTCGTAAAAAAAGTAACTTTATTGCAAATAGCTTATGTAAAAAACAAGCCATGGCAATTTCTGGTATTGTCATGGCTTGTTGTTTCTTACTTTTTCTATATAAGATTCTCTTGTTTTTTGTCTTTATCCTAGTAAGCGGATTAGGAAGCTGGCTGAGATTAGTACCATGGCTCCTCCTAACCTAGTGGCCATCTGGGCAAAAGGAATTAATTCCATGCGGTCTGCGGCGGAGAGTACGGCAATGTTTCCTGTTCCTCCCATACTGTTGGTGCAAAGGCCTGCGGTAATGGATGCTTCCACCGGGTAGAAGCCAAATATTTTTCCTAATATACTGGATACGATAGCTACAGTCAGGATAATTGTTATGCAAATAATCATAAACTGAGGTGTTAAGGATGCCCCTAGGACTTTCATATCTAGGAGGGCTACTCCAATTCCTGCAAGGAGGGCATGGGTAAAGTTTTTCATTACAAACTGGCCCCACTGCACTGCCATAAATTCGTATTTTTCCGGAATGATTCCCAAAAGTTTAAAGATTACTACGATAATAATCATAAAGGCGTAGGCATGAATATTGGGGAACACGTGACTGATTAGGGTTCCTATTGTAAAGAAACCACAGGAGAATAGAAGGCCTGTTCCCATTATGGAAAGATCCATAGAAGAGCTTGCTGCTGCCTTTGTTTTCTTTGCATTTTTATTCTCTGGAACATCCATTAATTTTCCGTTGCCGTTTAAAGCTGGGAATTTGGTTCCTATTTTTGCAATTAGGGCTGCACTGATGATAGCCAGTACATTTCCAATGGCGGATGCCGGGATCATCTGGGAAATAATTCCTGCCTGATCAAGGCCTGTGGCATTGGCATAGATCTGGGAAAGTGGGGTTACGCCTGCTCCCATTCCTCCACTCATCATTGGCATTGCAATATAAAGAATACTATCGTTAAAACCTCTTCCTGTGACCATGCCGGCTACCCCTCCCATAACCATGGCACATGCCATGGATAGGAAGGATACAGGAAGGAATCGTATGGCGGCTTTTTTAAGAAGGTCTCTGTTCATTCCAAGAATACTTCCGGTAATGAGAGCAGAGATGTAGAAATCTAAAAAACCTACGCTATTCATAAAATCTTTGCAGTTTTCCACTACGCTGGTAGGAAGAAATCCAAAGGATGCTAATGCCGAAGATGCAAAAATACAAAACACCGCACCTCCTCCTAAGTAGGAGCGTACAATAGGGATTTTGGATCCCATCATATTAAATACACTGCCAAGGACAATCATAACTGCTAAGGCTCCCACCATATTGGTTGGAAGGATTTCTGTCTCAGCTGCGAATAATACAATGATTGCCAAAGTCAAATAGACCGGCAAGGATAACCCCATAATTTTAAATTCTAAGAGCTTATCAAAGGGACTTAATTTTACAGTTCTTTGTGCCTCCATTAACTTTTCCCCTTTCTCTTATTTTAATTTGGAAACTCCTGTTTCAATTGCTGTTTTTGCAACTTCCTTGGCTACATTTGCAGCAACTCTCTCATCAAAGGCTCCAGGAATAATGTAATCTTCTGTCAATTCCTCTGGCTTAATAATGTCTGCAATGGCCTTTACAGCAGCAATCTTCATTTCTTCTGTAATGTCAGTGGCTCTTGCCTCTAAGGCTCCCTTGAAGATTCCAGGGAAAACTAATACGTTATTAATCTGGTTCGGGAAGTCAGATCTTCCGGTGGCTACTACTTTTGCTCCACCCTTCTTTGCCTCATCTGGCATAATCTCTGGGGTTGGGTTTGCCATTGCAAATACAATGGCATCCTCTGCCATAGTGCTTACCATGTCAGCTGTTACAATATTTGGAGCAGACACTCCAACGAATACGTCCTTTCCAGCCATGGCTGCTTTCAGGTCTCCATGGAGCTGCTCTTTATTGGTCTTTTCTGCCATTTCTTTCTGAGCCGGATTCATCCATTCCTCACCTACTGCAAGGATTCCCTTCTTATCTACAAGAACTACGTCTCCGATTCCCAACTCTAAAAGCAATTTACAAATGGAGATTCCTGCAGAACCTGCTCCATTAATTACTACCTTTGCCTGAGAAAAATCTTTTCCTACAAATTTCAATGCATTGGTAAGTCCTGCGGAAACTACGATGGCAGTTCCATGCTGATCATCGTGGAATACCGGAATGTCTAACTCTTCCTTTAATCTTCTCTCGATTTCAAAACATCTTGGTGCGGAAATATCTTCCAAATTAATTCCTCCAAAGGTTGGTGCCAGACGCTTTACGGTCTCTACAATCTCATCCGTATCCTTGGTGTCTAAGCAGATCGGGAAGGCATCAATTCCTGCAAACTCCTTAAAGAGAATAGACTTTCCTTCCATAACCGGCATAGCAGCTTCCGGTCCAATGTCCCCAAGACCCAAAACTGCAGTTCCATCAGAAACTACTGCTACCAAATTCCCTTTTGCAGTATATCTATAAACCTCTTCTTTGTTGTCCCTGATCTTGCGACATGGCTCAGCAACTCCCGGTGTGTAAGCAGTACTAAGATCGTCTCTGTCCTTTACGTGAACCTTAGATACTACACTGATTTTTCCTTTGTTTTCCTCATGCATTTTCAATGCCAATTCATTGTAATTCATAACTAAAATCTCCTTCTTTTTCCTTCAAGTTTTCTTGTTAAGGCAAGAATACCATCTGGAGAAAAAAAGAGAAGTTTATGTAACTTTTTAAAGACTTTTGAAAGTAAAAAAAAATTGTTAAAAAAATATTTACGTTATAGAATAAAAGATAGTTAGAAAAGCTTTTAAGAAAGGCCCTTTCCATGAAAAATAAAGAAGAATCCATTCAAAAAAAATTATCCAAATCCTACTTTATTCTGGTAGGACTGCTTTTATTATTCACTGCCGCCTTTATTTTGCCGGCCCAGCTAAAAGAATTAAATAATAATCTTGACAAGCAGATTTCCGGAGCCGGTTATCTCCTATCCAAAGAACCAGAGATCATATCCGGTATGAAGGACAACAATTTTTCCTCCGCCCTAACCCAGATGCTGGAAGATTATATGAAGGCTTCTGAAGAAATTGATTATATTGTATTTGCAGACAATGATTCTGTCAGAATTTATCATCCTGATTCATCCGAGATTGGAAAATCCTTTGCCGGAGGAGATGAAGCTCAGATTCTCACAGACCCCACCCCCTACATTACCACAAAGAAAGGGGAACATGACGTACAAAGGCGGTCTTTCCACCAGATTCAGGATGAAGAGGGAAATGTCCTTGGTTTTGTTATGGTTAGTGCCTCTCTTTCCACCGTAAGAGCTGCCCAGAACCGAATCCTTCTGAAATTTTTATTGGTTTTTGTATGCCTCTTTCTTATTGGCATGGTTTTTGCCATCTATACTTCCAGACATATCAGGCGGAGTCTTTTAGGCTACGAACCTGCCACCATGACAAAAATGTTTATTGAGCGGGAAGAGATTCTTGAAAATATTGACGAAGGTCTTTTAGCCTATGATCTTTCATTTAAAAAAATCTACTGGAACCAGGCCGCCGCAAAGCTTTTGGGAAACACCTATGAACTTACCCAAAATAGCGACATCTATTCTCTTTGTAAAAATTGCCTGAACAAGCAGGAAACAGTAACTTCTATTCCTCATGAGTACCAGGGTAAAAACCTCCTTCTTAGCATCCTGCCTCTCTTTAGTAAGGAAAACTGTATAGGTTTTCTCATTATGCTAAGAGACCGGACTGAGATGTTAGACTTAGCAGACCAACTAACAGGGTCCACCCATATAGTAGAAGCCCTAAGAGCCTCTACCCATGAATTTTTAAATAAGCTGCATATTATATCGGGAATGCTGCAGATGGAAAATTATAAGGAGGCCATCGCCTTTATCGACGGCCTGTCCCAGGATACAAAAAACAGTTATCAGACAACCGTTCAGCAGATTCAAAACAAGACCCTTGCCGCTCTCCTTCTTGGAAAACAAAGTCGGGCCAGAGAGCTTTCCATCGATTTCGTGATCCAAAAAAATTCTTATCTGGATGCCCACAATGAATTTCTCTCCACCCAGGAACTGGTAACTCTAGTAGGAAATCTCATTGAAAATGCCTTCCACGCTGTAGAGGATTCAAGTAACATCCGACAGGTACAACTTTTTATAAACCAAACCCCAGAGGGCCTCACCATCATCACCGACGACACCGGCTGCGGCATGACAGGGGAACAAATCGAAGACCTAATGAAGGGAAATTTCACCACCAGAGGAGAAGGCCACGGCATCGGATTTCGCCTGATCCGTGAGATTGTAAGCAAGCACCAGGGGCACATCTACATAGATTCCGAACCCAACGTAGGTTCTAGCTTCACAATAAGCATCCAAAACCAATGAAATCTTTTCATGAATTATATTATAGGAGGTAATGTATGATTCGCACCGTAATTGTAGAAGACGATCTCATGGTAGCTGAGATCAACAGTCAGTTTGTTTCTAAGACACCTGACATTCAGGTTACTGCCACTTTTCATAACGGGAGGGATGCCCTTAATTTTCTTACCAAGGCGCCTGTAGACCTGGTGCTTCTGGATTTGTATATGCCAGGTTTTTCAGGACTTGAACTTCTTAGGGAGCTTAGAAGACAAAAGAATGATGTGGACGTGATTATGATTACTGCTGCCAATGACGCTGACCATATTAAAGAGGCCTTACATCTTGGCATTGTGGATTATCTTATTAAGCCTTTTAAGTATGAGCGTTTTTCAGAGGCCATCAATAAATATGTGCTAAAACATAAGGTAATGAAAAGTGGACTTACCTTTAGCCAGGAGGATATTGACAAGCTGCTTAAAACCCGGTCTATTTCTGAAAAAAGTAAGGAACTGGAATTGCAAAAGGGCCTACAGAAGAAAACTCTGGATTTGATTCTTACTTGTTTAAAGGAGCATAAGGGGGCTTATCTTTCCAGCGAGGCCATTGCCTCCTATGCTAATCTTTCCCAGGTTACTGCCAGACGGTATTTAAATTATCTGGTGGATAGTGATGCGATTAAAAGCCGTATCGACTACTCTACCGGAGGCCGTCCTTGTATGGAGTATATGTTAAATTAATATGCAGAACAAAAAAGAGGGGCCGAGTTTTTCCTAACTCGTTCCCTCTTTTTATCATATAATAGATTCTTAAAATTCTGTTATTATTTTATCTAACTGAGCCTTGGTCTCCTCAAAATTATCAGTGTTATCAATAACCCTATCGCTGTTAGCCAGGTAATCGCTTTTTGACATCTGGGAGGCCATAATATCCTCTACCTTCTCGGCACTGTAACCACGGTTATACATAAGCCTTTGTTTTCTTGCGGATTCTCCCACGTGAATATACCATACTTCATCACAAAAATCCTGATAAGCCACCTGGTTTAAAACTGCAGATTCTACCAACACCAGGTTGGTATCTTTTCGTTCCTCCTGCTTGATCTTTTTTAAAATCTCATCCTTTACTGCAGGATGCACCATGTTATTTACAGCCGCCAGCTCCTTTTCATCTTTAAAAATAATCTCTGCCAGCTTAGACCTGTTTAGTTCTCCCTTTTCATTTAGGATCGCCTCTCCAAAATGATCTACAATAGCCTGAAAGCAAATGCCACCTTTTTTTTGCAGTTTCTTTCCAATATCGTCTGCCTTAATAATAGTAGCCCCATATCTTTCGTGCAAATAATCCAATACTTCAGATTTCCCAGCTCCGACTCCGCCTGTAATTCCAATAACTTTCATATCTTAAAACACACCTCTTGCTTACTGCATCATAACTCTTCGCAGCTTTTCTTTCCTTTTCGTCAAACTCTATTATTTTGCTTCATACCAGTTACTTCCGGTATGCATATCCACCACTAGAGGGACCTTCAATTCCACTGCCTGCTCCATCTCTTCTTTTAAAAGACGCTTCACTTCTTCTAACTCTGTCTTATGGGCTTCAATTAAAAGTTCATCGTGGACTTGAAGTACCAGGCGAGATTTCATATTTTCACTCTTTAGGCGTCTCTCCACTCCGATCATAGCAATCTTCATAATGTCTGCGGCAGTTCCTTGAATAGGGGCATTCATAGCCACTCGTTCTCCAAAAGACCGCTGCATGAAATTACCGGAGGATAATTCCGGTACCGGCCGTCTCCTGCCAAACAAGGTGCTTACATAACCATCCTTCTTGGCCTGGCTTACTGCCTGGTCTAAAAAGGCCTTGATTCCCGGATAGGCCTCAAAATAATCTTCAATATATTTGGAAGCTTCCTTCCTGCTTATACTAAGATCCTGGCTCAGGCCAAAAGAACTAATGCCATATACGATTCCAAAGTTAACTGCCTTGGCATTTCGCCGCTGCTGATTACTTACCTCCTCAAAAGGGGTATGGAATACCTTGGCCGCCGTAATTCTATGAATATCCTGGGCCTCCTGATAGGCCTCGATCAAATGCTTATCTCCGGAACAATGGGCTAGAACTCGAAGCTCTATCTGAGAATAATCTGCATCTACAAATACATAGCCCTCCTCCGGAATAAATACCTTCCGGATAAGACGCCCAAGCTCCATACGAATGGGAATGTTCTGTAGGTTTGGTTGTGCACTGCTAATCCGGCCAGTAGCTGTCACAGTCTGGTGAAACTTTCCATGGATTCTTCCATCCTCCTCGATAAAATTCTCCAGACCATCTGCATAGGTAGACTTTAATTTGGCATATTGGCGATACTCCAATATTTTATGAATAATGGGATATTCCGGTGCCAATTTTTCCAGCACATCTGCCGCTGTGGAATATCCGGTTTTGGTCTTCTTGCCACCGGGAATTGCCATCTTCTCAAAAAGAATGACTCCCAGCTGTTTTGGGGAATTAATATTAAAGCTTTCTCCCGCTAGATCATAGATTTCTGTCTCCAGGTCCTTGATTCTAGCCCCCAGCATTTCCCCATATTCTCTTAAGGCTTCCCCCTTGACACGAACTCCATTTACCTCCATGTCATAGAGGGTATAGATTAAAGGCATCTCCACTTCTTTAAATAGCTTCCACATGCCTGTTGTTTCTAATTTATTTTTTAAAATCTTATATCCTGCAAATGCAGTATAGGCTTCATAGCAAACCTTTACTTCAGGGTCAGCCTTCTCATCTACCATAAGATTTAAGTGCTCTCTGGCCACATCCTCATAAGAATAATTACTCTTTAAAGGATTTAAAAGGTAGGCCGCCAGCTTTACATCAAAAAGTTTATCAAGATCCAAAAGAGAAGTAGGATTTTCCATGGAATCTATAAGATGAAACTGGCTCTTTATATCAAATAAAGAAAAGACTTCCACAGATTTTCCTGTGTCTAACAGGCCTTTTAAAAGCCAGGCTTCAGAAATATCTCCCTGCACCTTGATGCAGTAGGAAACATCCTCACCAAAGCAGAGACCAAGGCCCCCAATACCAGCCTCACTGGCAAATAGGGGAAGGACATTCTCCGTATCCTTATAGATGCAAGCCCCGACTCTTTCGCTTTGGGAAGCTTCTTTTAAGAGAGCTTCTGCATCCCGCTTCTTTGTAATAATTTTAAAGCCATCTTCCAAATTATTTGATACGGCTACATGGTCAAACTTGGACAAGAGATTCTTAAATTGCAGTTTTTGAAAATAAGTATAGGCCTCAGGGGTAAACAAATTTTCTAAGCTAGCTTCCTGCAAATCATAGGAAATCTCTGCCTTCACATTGATAGTAGCCAGGGTCTTACTCATAACAGCCAGATCCCAATGGTCCGCCAATGCCTTGGAAGCTCTGGGGGGCTTCAAATCCTCCACATGGGCATAAGCTTCCTCAATGGAGTGATACTGGGCAATAATCTTGGTAGCTGTCTTCTCTCCTATAGAAGGAACTCCCGGAATATTATCGGAGGCATCTCCCATAAGGGCCTTCATATCTATAAACTCCCTAGGAGTTACCTGGTATCTTTCTAGCACATCTGCTGCATAGTAGTCTTCTACTTCCGTACGGCCCTGCTTGGTCTTAGGAATGCGAATCTTCACATGGTCTGTGGCAAGTTGTAAAAGATCCCTATCTCCGGAGATTACTGTCACTTCCAGGCCAGCTTCCTCCCCTCGTCTAGAGAGAGTTCCAAGAAGGTCATCTGCCTCTAAGCCTGCCTGCTCAATGGTACGAACCCCCATAGCATGGAGCACTTCCTTAATAAGAGGAACCTGCTGTCTAAGTTCCTCTGCCATAGGCTTTCTGGTACCCTTGTATTCTGCATACATCTCATGGCGAAAGGTAGGGGCATGGACATCAAAAGCCACCGTAAGATACTGGGGCTTCTCCTCCTCCAACATCCGAAGCATAATGGTTAGGAAACCATAGACTGCCCCTGTGTGGAGGCCCTCAGAATTGGTAAGGTCCGGCAAGCCATAAAAAGCCCGGTTCAATATGCTGTGTCCATCGATTAAAACTAATTTTTCTGCCATCTTTTATCCTCTGTGGCTAAACAAGCCACCATAATCTCTAAAAAATACATTGTCTACTATACACTATCTGAGATATTTTTTAAAGTTTTTTATGTGCAATTCTTATAGAGTAAGCTCCTCCACCTTACATTTATGTTCTTTTGTCTTGCTGTCATAGCTGATTCCAACTGCAAGAATACGTCCTGTATCTGTTTTTCTTTCTCCTAATTTCCCTCTAAAACGCAGAGCATACTCTTTTTCTTTTATCTGTGCGATAGCCTCTTCTGGAGTATGATCTACTTTCAACTCCAATATAATGCAGTCCTGATTCTGTCTAATAGGATAGAAAATAAAATCCACATACCCTTTTCCGGCCTTATCTTCCCTCTCTACCCTGTAGTAGTCTCTGGCAGCCAGATACACAAGATTGATGATTGCCGATAATTCCGTTTCATGATTGTAGGACAAAATAGGAACTTCTGTATTATGTGCATGTTGGATAATTTTTTCCATGGTCTGTGTATCCCCTGCAAGGGTTGCCTCTAGCATTTGCGATGACACATTTGCCAGACGATAAACATAGCCCAAAGACTCCTCTTTTTTCATCATTGCCTCGTAACTGCCCATAAGTTCCCTATTGGGGATAAAAACCCTACCATTATCATATGTAAGCAGTCCATACACAACCATAGCTGAATAAATCTCTTCTTTGGTCTTTAGTTCTGGTGCTGTGGCTGCATACTCCTGTATTCCGGTAGGTATTTTTTCTCCTGCAAACATCAAGGTAAGATCATTCTGGATTTGATCCACATTATATCTAAGATAAGTAAATACTGAATCATACTTTCCAGAACTTACCCAGTAATTGGATAGTTGATTATCCGTAAGGGCACATACTACCGAACGGGGATTATATAGTCGCTCCCCTGCAGCTGTGTGGTACCCATCATACCACTCCCTTAAACCTTCTCTGCTAATCTGGGGCTTTTTTATATTTTTCAAATAACGATCATAGAGAATATCTACTTCCTCATCTGAGAATCCAAAGTACTCACCAAACCTTACTTTGGTTGCCATATTATATTCCAAAAACATATTAAGTTCTGATCCGTCTGAATACTTTGCAATAGGAAGAACTCCTGTCATATAAGCCAGTTCTACATAGCTTTTTCCCTTTAATAAGAGCTTCAGAAACAAAAGATAATTTTCTTTGTCTTTTTCTGTAACAAGGGACATATGGAATATGGCATCCCATTCATCCATTACAAAAATAAACTTATCTCCGGTTTTATCAAAAACCATTGACAAAACATCCCATAAAGCAGCTCCAGTTTTTATCTCAAAATCCGGATAAACTTCCTGGATATCCCTAATGAGGCCGTCCTGAATTCGGTCCATATATTCCTGAAAATCACTGCATTCTCGTGGTATTTCACTAAAATCAATATAGATTACATCGTGTCTTGCAACCTGGTCTTTATATTCTTCATGCTTTGAGATCAAAAGATCATCAAAAAGGGAAGGGCCCTCTGTCTTTTCAAAAAAAGCTGCAATCATATTGGCCATAACCGTCTTTCCAAATCGTCTTGGGCGGGTGATGCAAAAGAAGCGTTGCTCTTGCTCTAGTGCCGGGATCAATTCTTCTAAGATACTTGACTTGTCAACAAAATAGGTACCTTTTTTAACGGTTTTAAATTTATCATAGGGTTCTTTATTGTTTAGAAACTGTCCCATTATACAGGTCCCCCTTCCAAAGTTATACTCTGAGTATAGCTATTTTGCTCCAGTGGTGCAAGAATTTTGCCGAAGTTGTTTTGCTTGCTACAAAAAAATCCGTTCTACCAGATTGATTATATAACAAAATTTATATACAATTTTGTTATATAACAAGGAGGTGTTCGTTATGCCAACAATTAGATCAAGTGCTGATTTAAGGAATAACTATAATGAAATTTCTTCATTTTGTCATAATTATCCTGAACCAGTATTTATTACGAAAAATGGAAAAGGCGATCTTGCTGTTATGAGCATTGAAGCCTACGAAGAATTAACCACGCGCTTTGAACTCTACAGTCAAATCAAAGAAGGTATGGATGATATTGCATCCGGCAAAACCAGACTTTTTTCTGAAGCAATGGCTGATCTAAAGAGCCGACGTTCCAGATGAGTTACTTAATTCACATCACCTCAAGCGCTGAACGTGATATCATGAATGCATTGGATTAGCAACTGGAATACCATTCTTCGTCAGGGTTTTGCCCTTATTTAAAATTCTATAAAAAAGAAGCAGAGGAATCTTTAAGCCTTCCTCTGCTCTTTTTATTCATTACTCTTTTACTCTTTTCTTTTTCGCATAATCACAAGCACTGCAATCAATGCTGCTACTGCAATTACTGCAACTGCAATAAGGGCTATCATCATGCTCATGGGGCGGTTGCTGGTGCTAGTCTTTAGGTTGGACTCTGGTACTTTCTCGTTTTCCTCATCATCCAAGTTGATCTGCTCTTGTGGTGTGGTCTCATCTGCGGATTCTACTGTCACCTGATTTCCTGTGGTGTCAGTTACAACACCGGTGTTATCAGTGGTACCTGCGGTTCCAGTTGTTCCTGTGGTACCGGTGGTTCCTGTCGTTCCTGTGGTTCCTGTAGTTCCAGTTGTTCCTGTGGTACCGGTGGTTCCTGTCGTTCCAG
>CAVBQS010000002.1:0-15295 GCA_963597615.1 Bacteroidaceae bacterium | reverse complement strand
TAAATGGTAATGCTGACATCATTTTTACTTAAGGGGTTCTGAACAGTTACCAAAAAATAAAAAAAGACGAAGGCCCTTGCCCCGCAAAAAAGGGCACATCCTTCGTCTTTTTTATTTTTACTCTTTTGGCATCTCGCCATTTTCCACCACATGGAAAAGTTCTGTAATTTCACTGTCTTCCGGAATATCTTCCGGAGCTTCTTCTCCTGCCAGCTTTAAGATGTCAGCAATTTCTTCTGGACTTAATCCGCTTTGTTCTGCCACTTCCTCCACAGAAACTTTTCTGCCGAAGTCATCCTTCATTTTCTGAATGATCTCATCTAAATCCGAAACCCTGCTTACCATCTTCCTATCTCTGGCTTTGGTCTCTGTCTGCTCTTCAACCATAGTGCAAATAGCAGCACGAACCTCCTCTAGAATTTGGCTTTTTAAGTCCTCATCTCCTAAATCTAAAGCATCGGCATCAATGTCAGCGGAAGTCTCCTCTATCAAGGCATCTTCCTCTGTCTCCTCATCCTCCCAGATAATCTCTGCAGGCTCCCGAAGTTTTTTTGCACCCATTAGAAGCGCCATGCTTCCCTCCTGCACAAGATCTCCTAATGGAATCTCCGGTCGCTTTAGCTCCATGGCAATTTCCACCACCTGTGGCATCAAATCCTTTAAAAGCTCCTCCTCCTCTGTCTTTGGGTGCATGTTCTTTAAATCTTTTAGGTAGTCCTCTGCAAAGTCTCGCTCCGCCTTGCTGAGGGCCTCTTTTCCCTTTAAGGCAGTTTGATTAGCCTCTTCTTTAATCTCACCCATTCTCGGTGTAAAGCCGGAAACAATCACTTTCTGGCTCATAAGATATTCGCATACTAAAGCCAGTTGTTCCTGACTTAAATTATCCTCTTTAAAGTAATTTTCCACTTCTAGATAGGACATTCTGCTTTGCTGCCCCTTCGCTTTTTCCAGGATTTCCGCAAGTTTCGCGGTAAATTCCAAACGATCTGCCATATTACACTTCCCTTTCATTATTTTGATGCTGTGGAGCTTTTCCAATATGGAAATCTCGCTTCAGCTGGTACATCAAGACTCTGGAAATCACATCCACAATTAAGAATCCAAAGGCAATTCCCAGGCAAGTTTCAAATAAGACCTTCATCTGTTCAAAGGCCATAGCATTGTCCCCTCCCACAAATCCATACATCATATAGTAAAGGTTGGGTCCTGGAATCAAGGGAAATACAGAGGCCGTCAAAAAAATGGTAGAAGGTGCCCGGTTTACTCTGGACATTACAAAGGCATAACCTGCCACAAAAGTAGCTCCGATAATGGTTGCATAAAAATTACTATTATTAAAATGATAGGCTGTCATATAGACAAACCAAGTAAAAAATGCTCCGATACTAGAATAAAGCACCTGCTTTCCTTTCACCTTAAACCACCAGGCAAATCCGGTACAGGCAATGGTACAACTGATTAATTGCACGGCAAAATTCGGTGCAATTACAAAGCCCTGTAATTCTCCTTTATCAAACATAGACATGGCAAAGGCAATTCCGAAAGCAATTCCTGCAGCTCCCAAGATAGAATCCATAATCTTAATAGAGCCGGAAATAAAATCTCTCTGTAATAAATCTCGGATTCCATTGGTAATTCCCAAGCCAGAAATCAGAAGCATGACAATACCTATCATGATCCACTCCGAGTGATGTCCCAAACCGACTTTTGCACAGATCATAATCACCGTCTCAGAAAGACAGGATAGAATCGCATTATAAATCAACAGGTTATTTTCCCGCTTCTCTAACCATTTCCCCACTGCTACGATCATGATGGAAATAATGGTGGCCACAATGGCATCCTGCCAGTCACATCCAAAGAATACGGCAAAGCCTGTTCCTCCCATAACCCCGGCAACATAGCGCAAGTAGGGTTTTTGCTTAGGACGATTCATAACTTCCATAAATTTCTCATGAAGTTCATCGGCATCCACAGGATTTGCACAGACAGTTCTGCACAGATGATTCAGATAATCCAAGCGGTCCAGGTTCATCTCAGACAGCTCAATATGTCTGGTCTGAGTGATAATCTCTCCCTCCGGCGTCTCCACTGTAATCTGCAAATTACTTGGTATGGCAAATATGTCGTAGCGCACAAAGCCATAGCTTTTTGCCATTCGGTACAAACTATCCTGAAGCCTAAAGCACTCCGCTCCACTTTGGGCCATAGCTTCCCCAATGTCCAAAATACCCTGGACAATTCTATCATAGTTCATGTTAACCTCTCCCCCAAATATTATTATTTTTTGTCTTTCTCCATCTCTTCAATCACAGCCGGAAGCTCAAAGAAACTATGAATCACAGCCTCAGCTTCTTCCACTTCTCCAAAACCGTAAGCTGCATAAATCATAGGAACTTTTGCTTCTTTACAGGCCAAAGCATCCCCTGCTGTGTCTCCCACATAGACAGGTGCTTGTAGATGATAGTCTTCTACAATTTTTCGAATATTGTCAGCCTTTAGCATGTCAGTGTCTCCCGGGCACAAATGAGCCTCAAAACAATCAGCAAGGCCTGTATTTTCAAGAAAGGCCTCTGGATAACCTGCCTGGCAATTACTGACAATAAATAAACGATAGGATTTTGAAAGTTCCCGCACCGTCTCCTTCATCCCCTCATAGAGATGACAGGGAGCATTTCGCACTCGGTCATTCTCGTAGCGATACAAATGCCCTGCAATGGCATCTCGTACCTGCTGCCCCTCATCAGGGAACAGATCCTCTAAGATTTCCTTTAAAGGCTTACCAAATTCCTTCCTTAAAACCTCCGGAGTCAGCACCATCTTTGTATCGGTATTTTCCCTCAAAGCCTCATTCCAAGATTCTGCCACCTGAGGGGTGGAATCCCACAGGGTTCCATCTATATCAAAAATAATTCCGTCCATCTTTTTCTCCATTTTGTTTTTTACTCTTTGCCCATGTCAAAGAATCTTTTATTTATTCTCAATGGCCATGATCATATCCACACGGGTCTGATGTCTGCCTCCCTGAAACTCAGCAGCCAACCATTCGTCGATAATCATCTTTGCCATCTCAATTCCAATGACACGGGAACCAAAGGCCAGGATATTGGTATTGTTATGCTGTCTGGAAAGCTTTGCTGAAAATGGTTCTGAACAAACCACTGCCCGAACCCCCTTCACCTTATTGGCTGCTAAAGAGATTCCTACTCCGGTACCGCAGATTAGGATTCCAAGATCCACATCCCCTGCTACTACTGCTCTACCAACCTTCTCGCCATATTCCGGGTAATTACAGCTCTCATGGGTGTCTGTTCCAAAATTCACCACCTCATAACCCTTCTCTTTTAAGTAGTCCACAATCTCATTTTTCATCTCAACAGCTGCATGATCATTTCCAATTCCGATTTTCATAGTCTGGTCCTTTCATTCCTAAAAAACATACCTTAATTAATTTTCTTTTCGCTTAAAGAGGGCAAAATATCTTTTGCCCTCTAACATCAAGTTATATTATAATGTTTGGAGCGGAATACCGCAAGATATTAGAGATAGGTTTGAATATCCATTTATATAATTTGTGAAGGAGTAATATTTTTTATGATTAAATTAATTGCCAGTGATATTGACGGAACTTTATTAAAAGATGGCGCCCAGGAACTTAATCCGGAATTATTTGATATTATTTCAAAATTAAAAGAAAAGGGGGTTCGCTTTGTTGCAGCCAGTGGCCGTGGTTACAATAGTCTTGTCCACCTTTTTGAACCTGTAGCAGACGACATTTATTATATTTCAGAAAATGGGGCCATTGTTTTTTTCGAAGATCAAAAAATCGCAAGTGGCGAAATCCCAAGAGAACTGGCTCTTCGAATTTTTAAAGCCTCCAGAGAATGGCCCTGTGCTCCTTTTGTTTCTTGCGTGGATAAATGCTATACAGATTCGGACAATGACGAATTCATTCATATCATGCGGGATGTGATCCACTATGATATAGAAAAAGTAGCTTCTATGGATGAAATCGAAAAGCCCTTTATTAAATTTGCCCTCTGCGACTTCGGAGCTGATATTAATACTTTCGATCATTTCCGAGAACTTTTTGGTCAGGAGATTACCATTGTAACCTCTGGAAAAGATTGGGTAGACTTTGTTCCTGACGGGGTAAATAAGGGAATTGCTTTGGAAAAATTGTGTAATCTTATGGGAATTTCCAGAGAAGAATGTATTGCTTTTGGAGACGAGTATAATGATACTGCCATGTTAGAATTTGCCGGAACCGGATATGCTATGGACCCTTGTGCCCCCGGCGTAGAGAAGTACGCCAACAAGCGGGCCTCTTCCGTACTAGCTGTTTTAAAAGATATTCTAGCTTCTCTGTAAGCAATACAAAAGTCCCGCAAGCCGCTTATAGAGCGGATGCGGGACTTTTTGTCATTACATGAGACCTTTATCTTTGCAAAGCTTTTCTAACTTGGCGGTCATAACCGGATCTACAACAATGAGGTTACCATTGTTTTTCTCTCGTTCAGCCCTAAAAGCTTCTTTGGCAGTAACCATATGAGCTTCAAGTGATAAACGGTGCATTTCCTTTTCCACATCTTTTATCTTTTTACCAATACCATCAGTGCTGTATCCCTGAGAGTTGAGGTAAGTTTGGGAAAGAAGAGTTGCCTGCTGTGATCGGGCTGAAAAAACAATACTTCTCATATAGTTCACCAGCTCATTGTTCTTATCTCTGATAAATTCGGATTTCAAGAAGTCCTCGAGGGTGTTATATTTCGAATAGAATCCTTCTGTTTGTAGCATTCTTCTTATGTTCCTGCTAAAATCACTTTCTGTCAGCTGATCTTCTGACAAACCTTCCCAATCACACTTCAAAAAACAGCTGGCAAGTGCTGCTATTCTGTCAGTGGCATCTTCAGAGTTAAGCAGTTTCAACATTTTCTCATTATACTGATAATTTTGCTGACCCTTATCGGTCAATTCTCCATTTTTGTCTTTCTCTAAAGGAAGCATAAAATTGCCTTGTCTGTTAGGCTGATTCCAATATTTAGTACTCCCATATTCTTCCGGATGATTAATTCTAACGCTGTCATTAACTTCCGCCTGCAGTTTCATATTTTCCTGAAACAGGTCCGCGGTTTTTTGAAGATAAACCTTGGAATCTGGGCTGGTATTATCATCAATATATTTTTGAAGGGCCTTTTCCATCTCTTCATTGCGCGCTACATAGGGGGACTCATCCGCTCTAACATCTCCCCCAAAAATTCTTTTGGCATCTGCAAGACTGTATTGTTCCATGGTTTTAAATGCATTGGCTTCATCCTTTGATACCATTTGTGTTGTCTGATAGTTATAGCCCTGTGACAGCAGATAGTTTTTTGCGCCTTGTTGCATAAATGATCGACATGTATCATTCACACGCGCCATAACATATTTAAAGACAGGATCAGGGTCATCCTTAAAGTTAGCAATAATATCCATCATTGTATTTTTATTGACATGCAATCCCTTTCCGCTAAACATGGATTCACCTTCTTTTAATATACCCTCTATTGTAAAGATATTTTCGTCATATTCGATTAAATTCATTTTTTGATAGAGTCTGCAGATTGCAACCTTTTGTTTTACCACATCGTCAGATTTGAAGGCCTCAAGAAAATCTAGATTTGCTGCATAGTTAGCCGCTGTTTCAGGCGTAACATCGCCTTTTTTGTCCCTTTCATAGGGCAACATACACTGATACCAACGACCGTCAGAAACATTGTATTTGCCCGCAGCCTCGATCGTTTTCACATCGTCAAGATGATGTTTTTTGACATCCGCAGTAACAGCGGCAAATGTATTATTTTCTTTTATTGAAGTCTCTATAATTTTACTGTATTGCAACAGTTTGTTTGTCATAGTCAGCAGCTTCATCACTCTGCCCATACGTCGCTCACCCTTAGGGAAACTATAGCTCCTCTTAAATCTGACGCTGGCATAAGCATCCATTTTTGTTTTCAACTTTGCCAAACAGCCCATCTTTTTTGCTATATCTTTTTCTTCTTTATAGGCCTCGGCTGCCTCGAGGATCCCCCTATAAAGACCAGAATCAGTAAATATGTTTCTGTCTGAAAGTAAAGCATCTATCTCCGGATTCAAAGTATGAAAGTTAGCATCTTTGCGAATCTGCTGCTGCTCTTCATCCATGGCCATAACCTGATCTAAGGCCGCTTTTGCCTCTAGCTCAAGTTTGTTCCAGCTGGACTTCTTGGTCTTCATGTTCTGCAGACTAGCCTTGCGGGTAAGGGCCTCAGCCAATATCTTATAATCATCATAGGTGGTAGCCCATTCTTTGTCTTTTCTGCTTTCAAGATACTTATTCAAAGCAAGTACATTTTCATGAATTTTTTCAGGCTGGGCATACACAGCACCGTTTAAAGGCTGATTCTCCTCTACTTGCTGTGGCTGTGCCTGTATTTGGTTAGGATTCTCGTGCTCAGCAACAATCCAGTCATCAATCTCGTCAAATTTAAGCTCAAGTGCATTTTTTTCTTTTGATAATTCTTTTGGTCCCGGCATGGTTTAATCCTCCTTATTTAGATCCTTTTCGTACCTCTGCACCCAACAATCCACTTGCGGCTCACCCAGCACATACTCAAAAAGCTGACGCACTTTGTCATAATTTATAACAATATCAATCCCCTCTCTATCTGCTGACATCTCCTTAATAACCTGTGCCAACATACCTATAATCTCCTGGGAATGTTCCCATTTAGGATTAATATAGATGTTTAAAAGCTCATCTCTTTTTTTGTTTGTCTCATTCTTACTCAGTAAAACCGCACCACAGATGCTGTTATTATGTATTACGAAGATACTTCTCTCAGGGTTACAATCATTTAAAAGAAATGAATAAAAAGTCGCCGGTAGCTCCTTATCCATGGTGTGTGCATAGTAACGCATCTCTCCCTGTGTTAAATGAGTGTAATTCTTCGTGGACTTTTCCAAATATGGCTTTAGCGTCTTGCTTGCCATCAGCTGCTGCCTGCTATATGTGTAGATATGACCATCCAACATAAGCGGCTCAAAATCACAGAGCATCAGAAACTGCGTAAAATCAAGGATCTGTTCTCTGGACCCAATCGGTGTACAGACTATTTTTTCTATTTTATTCTGCAAAAAAATCCGACCGGCAGCCTCAAGCAAGCCTAAGGCGCAGCCTTCTCCGCGATCCTCTGGACGTGTAAATATATATACCAGCTGGGCAGCTCCCTTTTCTGCCATTTGCCTAAAAGCAGCAATTGTGATAATAGGACCCTTGCTATCTTCCTGACCAATCACAACCCATCCGCGGCCTTTTTTGATACTACCTAATATATCCTCAGGCAAAAAAGTAAGCTCCCGAGTAACCTCATCTGCGGGCAGTAAACTATATTCCATCTATCAATTCTCCTCTTTATACAATCTCTAGTAACGATTCAGAGTTATTCTAAACTAGGTTCTACGAACGGGGTTCTGATTAGTTACCTATTTTTATTATTTTTCTATTATTGGAAAGTTGCCTGATTTGCGTAGTTAAATGCAATATAGCTCTTTCCACGATTAATCTTGATTTCATTTCCAGAATCATCAAAGAAAAGCAATCTAGAAGTCTCATCATTCGGGGTCTTACACCAGTGAATCTTCTGAATGCCTCCGTTGGAAATGTAGTATCCAACAGTCTTGGAACTGCCTTCCCAATCTAACTGTTTATGTCCTACTTCGTCTCTTACAGTAATGGTAGTCTCCAAAACAAAAACATTGGTGAAAGAAAGCTGATTTCCTGTACTGCTATCAATCTGCGCAGCCCCATTATTCTCCTTCTTGTAAGTCTTAGAAGCTTCATCATAAGTTAATGCAGCCGTCTGAGCTCCAAAGTTAATGTCTACTCTTGTGCAATTATCAGTTCCAGCCTTCAACTGCTCATTCAGTCCATTGAACTTAAAAGCTGCATCCTTCATGTTATCCTTAAGATCTGTTCGTTTTCCCTGAGACTGTACTACAGATGCAAACTGGGTTCCATCAAAAGTTCCTGTATGCTCTAAGGCATATCCTGCATTCAAACGATCCTGGTCTCTTCCGAAAAGATTTCCCGCATTGGAAATGCCATCATATTGATCTAGGTTTAAGGCTTCCAAATAATCTGCAATAGAATCATCAATTCCCCAGTTTACATAAAAAGCATCAAATCCCTGGGACAGGGCCGGGAAATAATATCTGCAACTTCTGATTGGACAAATCTTTGGCACAGTGGTGTAATCTCCATACAATGCCATAAATCTTGTGTGGTCTCCCTCAACCGGAATCTCAAAGATAATATCCGCTTTCTCCACACCATACTGAGGCATGGCATCTGGAATATTGTTAACCATAACTGCCACCGGACGCTTTCCAATGGCTCCATCCGTCAAATCACAGATTCCTGTAAGAAGGTTCTGATTAGCAGGAATCTCCTCTGCCTTCTCTTCCTCCTCAACGGTCTCTTCTGTTGTTTCTTCAGTTTCTTTCTTTGCAACTGTAGATTCTTCTGTATCATCGGTCTTCTTTGAACAAGCCGGAAGAACAGAAACAACCATCAGTGCAGCCAGTAATACACATAATTTTCTCTTCATTTTTTTCCTCCTCAAAAATACAAATTCATAATAAAACGAATTATTTTTTTATGCAACCTGTAACTGGCATTTGCTTTCTTTATTTGATAATTTTTTCATACCTGTGTTACAATAACCTGGTCCGGATGAATGGTGAACATTATCAAATATTATTTAGTTGATAGCGAAAATGTAAATGACAATTGGTTGATGCTACTGGATCTGGCAGCAGGAGAAGATGAAATCATTATCTTCTATACTAAGAATTCTCCCCACATGTCCTACATGTCAGTGGTGAAGCTTCTTGGTAATACTACACAGAAGATCACTTTTGAAGAGTGCTTTGAAGGCAACAACGCCTTGGATTTCCAGCTAATTTCCTATATGGGATATCTTATGAGCGAAGCATCCCTTGGGGACGGCACAGAATATATCGTCATGAGTAACGATACCGGCTTTGATGCCGCCGTGAAATTCTGGAAAAAGAAAGGCTTTGCTGTTAGAAGAGTCAATGTGAATTTCTGTAAGATTGCACTTCACAAGCAGAAAAGTGTGGAAGCAGAAACTCCTATAGAAGCCACGGCACCTGTAGTAATCGAAACGCCTGCAGTGACCGAAACACCTGTTGCAGTCGAGGCCCCTGCGGTAGCTGAAGTCTCTGAGGATTCTGAACCTGTGACTCATCTTCCTGAGTTTACAGAATCAGAAGAAGAACCATCTGTAAATTCCGAAGTTTCTGAGGAAGCCACTTATCTTCCAGAATTTGCAGAAACAGAAGAACAGCTTTCTTTAACTTTCGAAGATACAACCGAAGGAAACAATGAAGACAAAGAAACTGAGCCAGTTACTTTTCTTCCTGAATTTGCAGAGACAGAAGACGAACCTTCAAAAGATCCTGAAGAAATCACCTACCTTCCAGAGTTTGCTGAAGAAAAAGAAGAAGAGGAAACTTCTCCTTATCCTTTTAACAAACAGGAAGTGGACGAGATCATCAATTGTATTACAAAGGATTCTTTAGAATCCCTCCACGAAACCTTGGTTCACATTTATGGTCGGGACCAGGGCCAAAAGATTTACAAGACCATTAAATCCAACGCTTACCCTTATAAGCAAACAATTTACTCCCGCAAGGAAAAAGTAACTCATATCACTGATATAATCTTTTTACACAGTGAACTTGAAAATCCTGGGGATTTTGTTGATTTCTTAGAGAAAAACAAAAACAAGACCAAGAATTTAAACGGTATTCGATCTGCCATTAACAAGACCTACGGTTCTGCTAGTGGCATCAAATACTACAGTTTATTCAAACCATATTTTAAGATTATATCAGCTATGAAATAATTATTATGGAAAGGTCATCTGGACAGCAACTGCCACGAAAAGGCTTGGAGAAAAATCTCCAACCTCTTTCGTGGCAGTTTTTGTTCCTAATTAAATCCAAAACTTCTTCTTTGCAAGGATTTTACAGAGATTCAATTATGCTATAATAAGTCCATAAATATTTGACAGAATTTTATAAATCTATATGGGAGGTAACTATGAAAAAATTATTATTTGTTGATGTAGACGGAACCCTTAGTAGTCCCTGCTATAAAGTAGATGGAAAATTTCAGATTGGAATGTCTGGAGAACAATGGCAGGAATATTGCAAAATCCACGGCGAAGATACTTATGAATATTGCAGACCTGTACCGGTGGTAAAAGAATATATTGAAGCAGCCAAAACAGAAGGCGCCAGATTATTTGTCTTAAGCACCACCAGTTCCCCAGAGGAAATCAAAGCAAAACGCAAATTTGTAGGCCAACACTACCTGGGACTTTTTGAGGAAGTCATCGGTGTGGAACATGACAACCAAAAAGTGGACTATATTTTAGAAAAAGCTCAGGAGTTAGGGGTAGCTGCAGTAAACTGCGAACTGATTGAAGATACCTATCACATTTTACTTCAGGCTGTTACTACAGGCATCCAGTGCACTCACCTAAGTACCATCCTTACCGGAATTAACCAATAAACAAAAGAATAAGATAAAAATCCCTGGAGATTGACTATACAAGCCAATCTCCAGGGATTCTCTTTAGAAAACGCATTTTTATGATTATAGTTTTTATTTATGAAAGTTCATCTGGTTTTTCTACAGAATGGTCTGAGAAGCTATCTCCTGTAGCAGCTCCAGAAAGATCTGCTGTCTTGTTATATTTTTCTACCGTAATGGTATACTGGCTGTCTCCTTCTACATA
This sequence comes from Bacteroidaceae bacterium, assembly GCA_963597615.1. Classification (GTDB taxonomy): domain Bacteria; phylum Bacillota; class Clostridia; order Lachnospirales; family Lachnospiraceae; genus CAKRJP01. Next base: position 4,448 of record CAVBQS010000002.1, on the reverse strand, counting down.
GACCGTTCCGTCAGTTCCCTTAATTGTTACAGTTTTTCCATCTGCATCCTGGATGGTTCCCTCACTTTGAAGATTTGTCAGGGTACTGTCCCCTGTTACAATCCAGGTGGAGTCAGAATCGATGTAAAGATTTGCAGCTCCATCTCCGCCATCTCCTGCGTAAGTCTCATCATCTACAAAAGCTCCTGTAATGACACTTCCGTTGGTAAGATAGAAATCCAGGTTACTGATGCTGTCGTAGATTACATCTCCTTCCATGGTCTGGCTAGAAGCTGTAAAATTGCAATCCGCCCCGTTAGAGCCACTGCTTCCCCAACCTCTCTGGTTATTGTTTCCTGTGCACCGAAGGAAAAATTCAGAATCCGATGCATTGGTAATATCTACATCAGAAAGGTAAAAGGTAGACTGGGTGTTGGTGGTGTAAAACTGTCCCCCATTTTTTGCAGTCAGGCTTCCTCCTGTCATCTGGAAAGTTCCTTCACCTTCTTCTGAATCTCCGGACATACTTTGGTATAAAATTACATTCCAGGTGCAATCGTTTTGATCATCATCTGACATATTTCCTGTCAAGTCACAGTTATATAAACGAAGGTTGTTCTTTCCTTCCAAGCACACCCCTTCGGAATTTTCTGCTGTCAAAGTCGCATCACTGATAGAAATATCTGCAGTTGTATAAACGGCAGGAGATCCTGTTCCTGTAGAAGTATAGGTTCCTCCATCTACCACCATAGTTCCGCCGCCTCTGTCACTTCGAATGGCTGCAGAAGAATTTCCTGCTGTAGTCACATCAAGATCCCAAGCATAAAGGGTCCCTCCCCCTGCTGCATGAATTCCTCCTGAGGTGTCTGCACTGGTTTTTATAGTTGCATCAGATACATAAACCACTCCGTCTCCATAAGCAAAAAGTCCTGCACCACCGTTAGCATCAGTAGTAAAATTTCCACCCTTTACATAGGAAGTTCCATCGGTAGTAAGCAGGGCCGCTCCCACTCCGTAAAAGCTGGAATTATCTCCTCCTGTACTGTCCTTTGATTTACGAGTTGCTTCTATATTGTCAAAGGTCACCTTTGCTCCGCTGCTAACTAGAATAGCGTTTTCATCGGTGCCTGTAGAATCATAAGTTTCACCGGAAACCTCACTGTCTTCGGTAAATTCTTTTAAGGCAGTATAATCTGTCACTGCCTGGGAGGAATCTCCTGAACTATCTCCTACCACTACGGAAGTAATATTTCCATCTTCATCTACTTTAATGGTAAGATTGTCTCCCTCTTTAATATCACTAAGTTTCACTGTATTGTCATCGGAATCTTTCAGAACAGAAGTGTCTTTTAATACAACTTCAAAGGTAATCCCAGAAGGATCTCCAGCTTGATCCCCAGAAGGCTGGTCTCCACCACCTGATGGTTGATCTCCTGCTTCCCCAGATGGTTTCTCTCCTGTTGACTGGTTTCCATCACTCTTGCTATCTGAGGAAGAGTTGTCTGTAGAGCTGTTGTCTGAAGAAGTGCTATCTGAAGATTGACTTGTATCTGTATTACTTTCCCCCTGCGACTTGGTATCATCAGAAGATGAAGAGCTGTCTCCATCCGGCTTCTCAGGTGGGGTCTGACCGTCTGTACTTCCCTGATCTTCGCCATTTCCACTTGGTGCTTCTCCTCCCAGGGCTTGGCCACCACCCATATCGCCACCCATTCCAGTGCTGGTAGTTAGGGTAATGGTATCTCCATCTACAGAAGATACAGTACCAGACAAGGTACTATCAGATACCACTACACTGTTACTAGTAGTCACGCTACAACCTGTAAGAATAACGGCAGAGGTTAATCCTCCACAAAATAATGCTTTCCATAATTTTTTATTTCTCATAAAATAAGCTCCTTTCATTGCCTACATTCCTGGGGCTTATTCCAAGGAACATTAACAACTTACAGGAGCTAGTATAACTAAGATTTGTGATTGTCTAGTGATTAGGATTTGAAGAAATTGTGAAAACTAATCATTGACCTTCCATGCTGATAAAGGTTTTAATTCGATTCTAGTACCATTTGGAAGTGCGAACCAATGATCATTGATAATGGTTACTGGATAAGCCTTCACCTTCTCCATAATCTCTGCTTCAGAATCCACTGCAATGGAAATGTGATCGTAACCATTGTCAGCCGATACATTAATACTTTCTGCTTCACAGAGCTGAATGCCTTCTTTGTACCAGCACTTTCTCTCCGGCGCCTGACCAATCTCTCTCCACATATGCATCTCAAAAATATCTTGAAAGAACTTCTGCGCCTCCTCATAACTTGCAGTTTTAATTGCTGCGTGATCTATTTTTGCCATAATGCAACACCTCCTAAAATCTATTCGTCAATTTTTAATGTATGGTAAGTTTCTCCCTCTAGGTCTTTCCAGAAGAACGTATTTTCTTCTAAAATCATATATCCATGAGGGCTATCTTCTTTGGGAATAGATACCGAACCAGGATTTAAATAAATGTTGTCCCTTCCAAAGTTCTCCCAGGCCGGCACATGGGTGTGGCCATGCAGCAAAATGTCTCCTGGCATAAGAGGTGGACATTCTTTTTTGTTGTAGTTATGTCCGTGGGTTGCATATACCAAATGGTCTCCCACTGCGAGAATGGCATAATCTGCTAGAATGGGAAATTCCAATACCATCTGGTCTACTTCCGTATCACAATTTCCCCGAACACAAAGGATCCGATCCTTCATAGGGTTCAGCATAGCGATTACATCCTTTGGCGCATATTCTTTCGGCAGATCATTTCTTGGTCCGTGATACAAGACATCTCCAAGGAGCAACAAACGGTCTGCCTTTTCTTTCTGAAACATATTCAACAACTGTCTGCAATAATAGGCAGATCCATGAATATCTGAGGCTATCATTATCTTCATAAGTCTTCTCCTGATTTTTCATCGTATTTTCTTATCAATCATAGCACACTATTCCTTCAAAAAAAAGAGAGGTCAAAATTAATAGGTATAATTTTGACCTCTCTTCTTTATCTTCCTAAAAACTATGATTTTGAATACTTACAAAATATCAATATACTCCCCAGCCAGGGCCTTGTTCATACTTCTGACCGCACAGAACTTTCCACACATGCTGCAGGTATCACTGTGATCATCTTCCGGTTTCCTGCTGTCACGGATTGCCTTGGCAGTTTCCGGATCCAGAGCGCAAGCATACTGGGCATCCCAGTCTAATACCCTACGAGCATCTGCCATTTTATCATCTATATCTCTGGCCCCTGGAATTCCTTTGGCAATATCTGCCGCATGGGCTGCGATTTTAGAAGCGATGATTCCCTGTTTGGTATCTTCTACATTGGGAAGAGCAAGGTGCTCCGCCGGTGTTACATAGCAGAGGAAAGCAGCTCCACTCATTGCTGCAACAGCCCCACCAATGGCAGCGGTAATATGATCATAGCCCGGAGCAATATCTGTAACCAAAGGTCCCAGCACATAGAATGGAGCCCCCATACAAATGCTTTGCTGTACCTTCATATTGGCCGCAACCTGATCTAGCGGAACATGTCCCGGGCCTTCTACCATTACCTGTACATTGTGAGCCCAGGCACGTTTGGTAAGCTCTCCCAAGCGGACAAGTTCTTCAATCTGGCATACATCTGTGGCATCTGCAAGACATCCTGGGCGACAGGCATCTCCCAAGGAAATGGTCACATCATATTCTTCACAAATGTCTAGGATTTCATCATAATACTCATAGAAAGGATTCTCCTCTCCTGTCATGCTCATCCAGGCAAATACAAGACTTCCTCCACGGCTTACGATATTCATTTTTCTCTTATGCTTCTTAATCTGTTCTATGGTTTTACGGGTAATTCCACAATGCAGAGTAACAAAATCAACACCGTCCTCTGCGTGCATACGAATCACATCTATAAAATCTTTTGCAGTTAATGTAGCAAGATCTCTCTGATAATGAATGACACTGTCATATACCGGAACTGTACCAATCATAACTGGACATTCTCTGGTAAGCTTCTGGCGGAAAGGCTGGGTATTTCCATGGCTTGATAAGTCCATAATGGCTTCTGCTCCAAGTTCTACGGCACTCATAACCTTTTTCATTTCAATGTCATAGTCCTTACAATCTCTGGAAACTCCCAAGTTCACATTGATCTTTGTACGGAGCATACTTCCAACACCTTCTGGGCTCAGGCAAGTATGGTTTTTATTTGCGCAGATTGCAACCTTTCCCTCTGCAACTAAAGTCCTTAGTTTTTCAACTTCCATGTGTTCTTTTTCTGCCACCACTTTTATTTCAGGAGTAATAATCCCTTTTCTGGCTGCATCCATTTGAGTTGTGTAGTTTCTCATCTTGTTTTTCCTCCATATATTAATAAAATTTGTAACTGTTCAGAGCCAAGCAAAATTTCATAAATCAGACGTGAAATGCTTGCATTTCTAAGG
>CAVBQS010000001.1:0-32003 GCA_963597615.1 Bacteroidaceae bacterium | reverse complement strand
AGCATTAAATGGTAATGCTGACATCATTTTTACTTAAGGGGTTCTGAACAGTTACTTTCTTTTTTATTACGATCTCAGTCTTCTGCTCCTGCGCATCAATTGCATCCATCAGGTTCGTGATAGCTGTGATAGCGCTATCAAAGCCTGGCATAAGCCGGAATCTTGAAAGCAGGGCTTGGCGTGAAATAACAGAAGTTCTCCTGAAGGCATGGAAGCCCTCCAGGTTATTCTTGATGGCATTCTTAAGCCTCTGTGGGCTGTAGGCAAATTCCTTGTTTCCTTGTGCTTCCATATTGGAGAAGAAAAGCTCCCCCACGAAAGTCAGAATCTGCTGGTTTTCCGGTGTCCACTGTTCCTCTTCACTGCCAAAGTAGGCTTTGTAGCGATTATTCTTAAAGACGCTAAAGAATGCCTCCTGATCTTCCTGCTGGATTGCTAAGTTTTCTAAGGCTGTCTTGGAATTAATGTGTACTTCATTTACATTTATATTTTCCTTGACAAGCCTCTTGATTTCCTCTTCGCTGACACCATCGCAATACCGAGCAATAAACATACGCAGCTGAGCAGAAGAAAGGTTATTCATATCCTCTGCCTCGATATGCAAATGATTGGTCAAAAAGCACTCATAGTTGGCACGGCTTTCCATGCCGCCCTTTTCTCCACGCCATGCAACGTCCTTTAGGAGCTTCTTGGCAGAGGCTTCCTCATACTTATTAAAATATGTACAGATATCGCTCTCAAGAGCCTGTGTCCAGTAGGCAGAGTCATTACTAACTACCACTCTCTTTCCGCCAATATTAAGTGTCAAAATATTCTTCTGATTCCACTGCTCCTGGGTGAAGGTAAGGGCTACGCCGTCTACTGTGACATTGACAGAACCATTGTCTTCCAGTCCTGCCAGTGCATCATGTAGCTTCATAAGATCCTTACTGAATTTGTTGCCGGAACGCTTGATGAGCTGATAAGGTTCTTTATCCCTGATAAAAAGCTGCGCGATCCGGCGTGGCTTGTCATCCAAAGTATCTATAATATCTCTGGCTGCATTATATTCCGGTATGATGGTCTGTTTCTTCTCATAGGTATCTCTCTCATCATCCCGATTCCGATTCTGACGCAGCTGCCTAAATCTCGGGGCAAGAGACTCTTCGCATTTTCTACGAAAGGAAGTTTCACCCGCATATAGTTCTCTTAATCTATCAAGACCTACACGTAATACGGTATTTTCACCAAGAGTAGCCCTAAATGCCTGTATATTGTCTGTATTTTGCAAATAAGCATTGTCTATCTTTGATGCCACATCTAGCATATGTTGGATTCCAAGATCAGAGAGCTTACCTCTCATGCCACAGTCTTCTAGTGTCATAAGCTTGCGCATGTTCTCCACGATAGTGCTCAGTGCGTTCATAATATTTTGCTTAGTTTCTACATCTGCTATGTTGGTACCCTGTAGGTGTGAAACATCAGATAAAATGTATTCTCTTACGTGCTTTGCACTGAAGTAGGCAAGTTCTTCTATGCGGGTATTGTTCAGACCATGTTTTAACGTAGCCAAATTAATATCCTGTAAGAGAAGGTCTTCTTCTATTACATGCAGTCTTGTAGTCTGGACAGCCTTATGGCTAGTGGAAGGGGCGATTGCTTCTGCAACCGCAATCTTTAGAAGCTGTTTTACATCATCATCATCTATGGCTACAGCACTGCATCTAAGTCTGGCTCTGTCCTTATAGATACGCATTACAGTGTCGTATACTCTGTCACGGACAGTTTCAATACCACCGTTTAAGAGGAAGTCCATATCTGCATCGGACAACTTACCTGTACGGATATCTCTAAGCTGTCTTTTCAATGCTTTCTTTTTAGATGCAAAATTTTCCTTTCTTCCCATGCCAAGAAAGGATTTTCCAAGCAGTCGGTCAATCTGCCTTGCAGTAGCCTTAGACTGTTCATCGGCATTCTTATCAGCCAGAACGCTGTCGACCTTGCTGTTTACAAAGTTCGCAGATCGCAGCAAGCTTCTTACATCACTCATGTGGATAGGTACAGACTTTTGCTTCTGCACATCTGCCCCTAAGGAATAGAGCATATTACGAATAATTCGCTCTTTCACTTCGCCTCTGGTGGCAGTCTGCTTCTTTAAGATAAGCTCTATAAACTGCCTTGCCATCTGGTAATTTTCTTTCGTGGCTGTGCTGGTCACGTCATCTTCTTCATTGGCATCTTTCTTATAGAGTTTTCCATTTCTGCACAAAATCAAGTCATCACGGTCTCCCTTGGATACCTTGACATAGTCCTTTAACTCCAGATTCTTAGCCAGATTCTCATTCTTTAGATATTCATCAGATATGTCTAGGAAAGAACGACTTGCACCTATGAACTGTCTGGTGCCGAATTCATCCTTTAGCTGTCTCATACGTGTGATGTTGTCAATTTCTTTTTCCAACATTTCACGTGTATTTCTGACTGCTTTATATCTGACTTTATTGTAGTAATAAATGACATAGGAGTCTTTTATCTTGATATATTCGTTACATTTATCAATGGCTGTTATGTATTTTTTTTCAATTTCATCCAGCTTTTGGAAGAATGTCTCTACCTCTTCATCCGTACTCAGGTCATAGACTACCTCAGATACTGTCTGCAGTTCGTTGATTGCATTCTTAACAGCTGTCATTTCGGCACTATCTCTACTGCCCGGAATATTAAGTAGTTCGTCATGACAGCGCAGTCTTGCATGCGCATCCACAACTACGTAATCCTTGTCTTCATAAAGCTGTGCATTCACACCGGGCAGCTCCATGTTCTGGAACTGCCGATTTTGCTGCTGTATGGGCTGCTGCAACAATTGTTCTTGATTCTGATCCTGCTGATTTTGATTCTGCTGTAAGTGAAGCTGCTGATTTTGTTGTTGATTTTGTTGTTGATTTTGTTGTTGATTTTGCTGTTGATTTTGCCGCTGATTTTGCTGCTGTCGAATTAATTCATCATTACACATATATGTATTCTCCTTTTTTCCTCTTCTTAAGCTAACCATTGGAGATCCTCTCCTGCCTGGATTCTCTCTAAAAGTGTCATTTGTCTGCCCTTGTCATTTAATACGACAGTATCGTCTTTCTTGAATTTCAGAAGCTTTACCCCCATTATGGAGAATGGCTCTTTGCCGATCTGCATGTCATATACTTCGTCCAGCTTTGCCGGAATCTCGTTACCTTGCTCATCTACTTGGCTTTCTACATAGGTAGTGTCCTTAAACTGCTCTAAAAGATACTTCTGCAACTTCATGGTAAGCATCACAAAAGTATTGACAGACGGGTTTCTTTCATATTCTTCCAACAGGGAGGCAAACAATCTCTTGCCGGGTGACCTAAGTGATAATTTCGCATAGGACTGCATAAGGGCATTGACAGCTTTATTACAAGCCTTTCTAGCTTCCTTCATCTGTGTCTCGTCCTGATTGGATAGTATATTGATATCTCTCTGGAAGACATGCAAGAAGCGCTCTATATTACGCTTAAGTCCAGCTGTCTTCATAGATGTGTAGATTGGCTCTACAAAGCCACTGTGCCTCTCCTTTTTTCGCTGCTCGGCTGCTTTCTTCTCGCTCTCGGTCGCCCTGTGCCGGAAGATATAAGACAATCCATAGCAAGAAAGAGAACCGAGATTACTAAAGAAATAGCTCTTGAAGAGATCCTTTGCCATTTTATTTATGCTTGCATTAGGGTCCTTGGTGTTCTTCTTCTTGATGACATTATCCATCTGCTCTGCCCTTGCAGTAATACAGGTAAGTATCTCATTGACTAGTCGCGTAACCTGTGGTGCATCCGCTGGAAGCTGCTGTCCATTCTCCTGTGCCTCCTGCAAGGCTATGCCTACTTCATCATAAGCTAGTTTTAACTGTTCACCGTTAGCTCCCTCATACCAGGTGGTAAGAGTAACTCCTAAGGTATGGAATTTCTCCTGGTCTGTGATATCCTCGGACAGCTTCTGCTTATAGGATTTTGGAAGCTTACGCTCGAATATCTTCTGTCCGGCTCTTGTTAATGCCTTCTCATACCGTATCTGATTCCTCATCTGTGCAGTCTTATCACTCTTGTTAAGCTTGATATACATTGTCTTGCGCTCGAGCAAATGACTTACAGTGTCTGCCTCACCACGCTCCAAATACTCCTCTTCTCCGTCATCCTCATCTGCATAATTGGTATGTGTTACCATCTCATAGGCAGCCTTAACAAATGCCTTGTCTTCTTCATTCTCATAATATTCCATTATGAGCTGTTTCCCTAGATCCAGATATTCATCCAGATCACGAAGGGCCGTTTCCCTAGAGTACTTTGCACCGTTCATATGATTCTTTAGCTCCTCTAGCTTCTGTTTAAGTAATGGCTGATATCTCTTCATCATTGGAACAAAGCGTTGATATTTGTCATAATCTGCAGTGGCGGTTTTTAACCGATATTCTGCTTTTTCTTTTTTATACTTTAAATCCTTTAGCTGATCCTTCTTCTCCTGATTAGTTTCCAGCTCAGGATCACGCTCTAGAATAGTGATTTTAGAGGACAGGTGCTGTATCAATACAGGATTCTCAGCCTTGATCTCTCTATCAATATTTATACTGTTAGTATAATTTTTTATATTGTTCATAATCCCACTTTGATAAGAAATCTCTTCAAGTAACTTCGCAATACCGCCCATCTGTGTCTTTAATACCTTGCCCTTCATGGAAGTGTCATATCGAAGTCTAAATGCTAATCTTCTGCATTCTTTTCCACCTGTTACATAATCAATCGTGGAATATTGTTGGGATAAGACATCATTGATAGGTCTCATGCCGTCACTAAAGATGTATTTTTTCAAGGTCTCGACACCAGGCACCCGGCCAAATTCTACCAGTAGATCAGCATTTACCAAGCAGTTCGATGCAGCGGTATCCACACATTTCTGAATGCTGGTGCCATCGTTATAACCCTCATAATCCTTTTCATAACGGCCGAGGATATTCTTATTAATCTTGAGTGCCAGCTCGCTTTCCGGATTCTTTTCCCTGCTTTCATTCCCTACCTTCTCTAAAAGGCTAACCATATTCGTTTCGATCTTATCCATCAGGGAGCTGTAATCGGTCAATGTACCGAATACACGAATGAAGCTCTGAACAAAGTTATAGATGCCTGCTGGTATTTCGATACCTTCCTTTTGCAGCTCATTGAATACAACGAATAACTTATCTACTGCATCTGCATTTTTTTCCTCCTTCTGGACGATGGTTTTGATCTTTAAGGCAAGCTCGTTTTTCTTGGCAGCGAAGATATCAGCAGATTCTCCCTTTAACAGCGACTCAATCTGATCGGTCACGTTAGAGGCATTGTAACGCTGCATAGCTGCAATGAGGTTGATGATACCCGATTTTTCCTTTTTCTCTAACTTGTGGGCGTTACCGTAATCAATAATGGTGACGCCGTCATCATCTATCATGACATTGCCTGCGTGAAGGTCTCCATGGAAGAAACCTGATTTGTAGAGGGCTTCCTCTAACCACTTGCAGGACATGTTCAGCAAATACTTCTGCTTTACCTTGAGCTCGTCACGTAATTTATCCAGCTCTAGCAGAATATCATGGTTCGTGGCATTATTTTCCTTGCTCATCTCCAGGATTTTCTTACACGCACTGTCCATGTTGGAGAGGTATTTATCTACAGATATGCCTGGTGCTTTCTCCAGCATGATTGTACCTACCATTTTCTTAGTACCCTTGTCAAGTCTCATAGAACGGATATGGAGAAGCTCATCCTCATAGATTTTACCAAGATCTACATTATCTGCTTCTATGCGCAGGTCAAGCTCTTTCTTGATATTGGCTATTTTGTTCATGTAGGTCTTATACATGCCGCCCTCGTAGTCTTCTGCCGGTTCATGTTTGTCTACATTAGCATCATTCTTGTGGAGTCTGCGGTAGGCTTCCTTGTCAACCTCTCTGGCGCACTTCTTCATAAACTCTAATTCTCTATTCATGTGGTTCTGCACATCAGGGCGTAGGAGCTTAACTACCTTCTCCTGTCCAACCTTTTCACCTGGGCCATAGACTCTGACCAGTATGGTCTCACCCACAGAAGCAGCACCTAGTACACGTATCTTCTCAATACGCTCTATCGCACCGTCCGACTCCTTAATGATGCGGTGGAGCTGTGCATCTACAATATCTTCATCTATCGTAGCCAGGTTAGAACGTACATCCTTAACGGCAGTCTGCATCAGCGGCGGCATGCTGCTGATTGGCAGTCCCTGCAGCATCTTATGCATAAGTGGACCTGCGCCCTTGATATAGCCGGATACAAACTTTCCTGCAGCACTATCGATATTCTCCTCATCCATGAAGTTAGGCATATAACGGAAGGCTGTAGCCACCATATTCTGCTTATCTGCCTGATTGGCTTCTTTAATATACCCCTTTAATATCTTGATATTAAAGGCACCTTCACCCTCCTTTCCTGTTAAGCTGTTTTCCAGCAATTCACTTACAGTAAAGTCTTCCAGTGTCTTCCAGTCATCATCTGACTCTTCTTCTAAACCTTCTACTGAATTCGTGAGTATCTGCTGCATGGCATCGGAGACGCTGTTGACAGCCTCCTGAAGTTTAGGTGCTATGTTTTTGAGCACTTCGTCCAACTGGCCGTCTTGCAGATCCTTTTCTATCTCTTCTGCAGACTTGGAGACTTTCACTTTAATTTTGGGGCGATTTCCACCAAATAAGTTAAGGGGGTTTTCCAACTCTATTTCCGTTTGCTCTTTCTCGTTAATCTTCTTTATGAAACTGTCAATGGCATCTGTGGCTGACTTAAAGCCAGGCAGCTTCGCCATCTTATCAAAGACCTCCTTCCTTTTTTCCTCAGACAAGCTTCTCAGATTATGGAAGCCCTCTTTATTGCTTAGGATTGCCTTCTTCATACGTTGGGCATTATAGCTGAATTCCTTATCACCATGGGATTCCTTTCTGGAGAAAAACAGGTCTGAGAGAAAATTCAGGACTGGCTGGAATTTTTCATCCCACTGATTTTCTTCATCAGCAAAACTGACCTCGTACTTCTTATTAGCGAAGATATTACTCCTTTCTTCCTTGTTCATGCTCTCCATAGCTACTAAGCTTTCTAAGGCTGTCTTGGAATTAACATGCACTATTTCGATACTGTTACGAGCAGTAATCTCCTCTTTGATCCTCTCTGCACTCCAGTCACCATTACAATAATAGTTGACCAGCTCTCGCAGCTCTAAATCTGAAAGGTTGTTCATGTCCTCAGCATTTACCTTGAGATAATTGGTAAAGAAGCGTTCCATATTAGCACGGTTCTCTATGCTGCCTAATTCATGTCTCTCCAGCATTCCTTTTAAAACTGTCTTGCCGGATTCCTGATTATATTTATCAAAGTTCGTGCAAATATCGCTCTCCATTACACCTGCCCAGTAGGTGGCATTGTGGGGCAGTACGACCTTCTTGCCACCAATATTCAATGTAAGGAATTTATTATCCTGCTGAGTAAAGGTAAGACGTACCTTATTTACAACTACTTCCTGGGAATCATCAGCTCCGAGATTTCTGAGTATATTGTGAAGACTGATAAGGTTCTTGCTGTAGGTGTTTCCTGCACGCATGATAAGCTGGCTTGGCTCTACGTCACGCAGGAAGATTTTTGCGATATCACGCTGCTTGTCATCTAGAGTATCAACAATGGCTCTGGCTGCACTATATTCAGAGATGACTTCCTGGGACTGGACAGGCTCACCATTCTCATTGATACCATGCCTGTTGCGTTCGGCGAGTTTCTTCACATTTACAAAATCCTTGGAAAGAACTGCCGCATATTGTTCCAAAGTCTTATGCTGCTCATGAAGCGAATAGAGTCTGTCCAAGCCTACTACCAGTGCAGAATCCTGTGCTAACAGGCTGTTAATCTGGGTCAACTCCTGCGCGTGAATCTCAGATAAATGATCTACTTCGGCCGCTTTGTACCGGAGAACTTCTGCTTCCTGCTCAGTCAATCCTTTTCTCATGCCGATACTTTGCAGACGCATAATCTCACGCATGTTATCTACAATAACTGCGGCAGCATTCATGCCTTCTTTTCTAGTATCCACATCCAATTTTCTGAACTTGTCATTCCTTACGATATAGTCTCTTATTTCTTTACCACTCAGGCACGCCAGCTCTTCGATACGGCTGTTTTTCAGAGCATCTCCCAATTGTTCCTGTCCATCAAGCATCAACTCTTCTTCCATTGCCTGGAGACGTGAGCTGTGAACTGCCTTTGTTACTTCATTTGTGGCAATCGTCTCAGAGAGGGCGATGCTTAACAGTGACTGTAATTCTTCCGTGCTGATGGGTGCTATCTCTTCGCCCAATGCAGACATAAACTTTCTACGCTCATAAATACGCATGGCAGCACCGTAGGCTCTCTCACGGACCGTCTCTGTGCCGCCGTCAAGCAGTTGTTCCATAGCCTTATCATTAAGCTTACGTACAGACAGGGCTTTAAGCTGCTTCGCTAAGGTTTTTCGGTCAGCATTCATTGTTAAGGATCTGCCAAGCAACTTATCTATTTCGGAAGCTATGTCCTTTTCCATTGAGGCATTCTTATCAGCTAGAGCCAACTCGATCTCTGTGGATTTTGTGCTGGTATTTAGCATCAACTCACGTATTTTAAAAGCCTCAATAGGAGCAGACTTCTGCAGTTCTATATCAGCGCCTAACTGATAGAGAAGGTTTCTGATAAGGCGCTCTCTTGTGTCACCTAAAGCCACATTCTGCTTAGCCAACAATAACTCTATGAGGCGCCGTGCCATCTGATAGTTTTCTCTGGTGGCTGTGGCTGTATCATCACTGTCTGTTTCGTCGTCATTTTTCCTGTAGAGACTGCCATTTCTGCACAATATGGTAGCCTCTTCATCAGTATTCTTTGTCATTCTGATAAAGTCATCAAGCTCCAGTTGGGATGCAAGGTTCTCATTCTTGCGCAGGTCATCTATCAGGTCTACAAAGCTCTTCTTAAGACCAGGTTTACAGAAATCATTTGACTTGTAATACTCTTTGGCGTCTTTTAGCTGCTGGACGTAGCCTATTTCTTTTTCAAGCATTTCCTTGGTGTTCTTGACAGCATTATAGCGCTTCTTATTAAAGTAGGTGATGGTTTTGTCTTTGTTCTTAATATAGTTGTCACACTTGTCGATGACATCAAGATACTTAGCTTCAATGCTGTCCAATTTTTCAAACATCGCTTCTGCCTGCTCTGCATTTGTCAAGCTATAGCGATTTTCAAGAAGAGAACCCAGTTCCTCCAAAGTACTCTTTACCTTTGTCATATCCGCACTATCCCTGGTTCCGGGGATATTCTCCAATTCTTCCCTTATGTGGAAACGGGCATGAATAATCTCGAAGCCCTCTATCGGATCGTTCTGCAGGTGATTCTGTTGCTGCTGATTCTGCTGTAGGTTCTGTACCACCGCATTCCTCTCTAGTTGCTGCGGTGCATTTTGCACTTGTTCGTTTTGTACTTGGACATTTTCTTGTTGTACCTGTATGTTATTTTCCTGTTGCTGATGGTTAAGCATTACATTATTACCCATTGCATTTTTGCACATATAAACTCTCTCCCTGCAAATAGATTAATCTTATATCTTTAACTCGGACTGTTATCTGATTTACACAGTATTTAATCTTCCCATATTGGGTCAAATTTTTCGGCCTTTTCACTTATTATTTTATACGATAATTTTACTGTACAGTATACGAATTAGTCAATTAACCGAAAAATAGATATTAATAAAATAGAAAAGGATAAGAAATTCTATTCAAGAATCTCTCATCCTTTTTAGACACAAGTCTTATAACCTTTCGTATTGCTTATTCTTACAAATCTTAGAAATTTACTCTTCCCTGCAGCCAAATATTTCCTTTAAATCTACGCCCTACTTCTGGTTTTCCCATTACTGAGTCCACTGGAACGCACACATCAAACTGCAGTTCATTTACATCCAACCTCATTAAGTATATTTTTCTGTTGGACAGTTCATTCTCAATGATTTGAAGATCGATGATTTCTCCTAGGATAGAATACCTGTCGCACTCTATTCCATATGGCATTAAGGATGTTTCCACAATAGTAAACAAATCCTCGTTTACCAGTCTCTTTGCCACCTTTGAATAGGTATCAAAGTCTTCCAGGGTCAAACTTTCCAAAGCCAACTGATCTCCTGTTTTTGCGGCACTTTGAAGCATCATGCGGTTTCTGGATTCTTCCATCTGTCGCTTCGTCTGCTCCTCATTTTTGCTGATTGGGAGCAGGATGGTTCCTTCATTTGCAAGTCCTGATAAAGTCACGGAACGGAACTTTACGGAGGATTCTGAAAGCTGTCTTTCCTTCATATATTCCAAGGTATTTTGTAAAGAGAATATCAAACTGATTCCTACCTTAGAATCCTCACAAACTCCCACATAAGCCTCCCTGTCTATACGTCGTTGAATAAATACGTCTGCATAGCTGGTAACTCCTCTTCCCAAAAGATATGGCATGTAATAAACTCTTTCGAATCTCTCTGTTTCATCCACATCTCCGTAGGCTAAAAGTCCTATGTTTTCCCCCAATTCCTTTCGATACATTCCAAAGTCCATATCCTGAGTAACTTTGATCAGTTTATGTTCCGAAAAGGATATTTCCATCCATTGCAGAATACTGTTGATTATTCTTTTATCTGGTAAATCTCCAAATCCTATGGCCTTTAGATATTGATGCATCTTAATTTCCTTTTTCTTTGTTTCTTACTTTTTATTACTTACTCTTTGGTACAAGAGCTTCTTTACCGCCCATGTATGGTCTTAACACCTCAGGAACTTTTACGCTTCCATCTGCCTGAAGATTATTCTCTAAAAATGCAATCAACATTCTCGGTGGTGCTACTACTGTATTATTTAGGGTATGTGCAAAATATTTTCCGTCCTGTCCTTTTACACGGATACCAAGTCTTCTTGCCTGAGCATCTCCAAGATTCGAACAGCTTCCTACCTCAAAGTACTTTTTCTGTCTTGGTGACCATGCTTCTACGTCACAAGATTTCACTTTCAAGTCTGCCAAATCTCCAGAACAGCATTCTAAGGTACGAACTGGAATATCCAAAGAACGGAATAAATCTACTGTATTTTTCCACAGTACGTCATACCATTTTTTGCTTTCTTCTGGCTTACATACTACGATCATTTCCTGTTTTTCAAACTGATGGATACGATAAACTCCACGCTCCTCAATACCGTGAGCACCTTTTTCCTTACGGAAGCATGGTGAATAACTGGTTAATGTCTGTGGAAGCTGGTCTTCTGTAAGCATGGTGTCGATAAATTTACCAATCATAGAATGCTCGCTAGTTCCGATAAGATAAAGGTCTTCGCCTTCAATCTTGTACATCATAGCATCCATCTCTGCAAAACTCATAACACCTGTTACTACATTGCTTCGAATCATAAATGGAGGTACGCAGTAAGTAAATCCACGATCAATCATAAAATCTCTTGCATAAGAGATAACTGCAGAATGTAATCTAGCAATATCTCCCATAAGATAATAGAAACCATTTCCTGCTACTTTTCCGGCACTTTCAAGATCAATACCATCAAAGGTTTCCATAATATCTGTGTGATACGGAATTTCAAAGTCAGGCACTACTGGCTCTCCAAACTTTTCAATTTCTACATTCTCGCTATCATCTTTACCAATTGGAACAGATGGATCAATGATATTTGGAATGATCATCATATTTTTCTTAAGTTCCGCTTCTACTTCTTTTTCTTCCTTAGAAAGTTCTTCCATACGGTCAGCTGATTCCTGGACTTTCTTCTTTAACTCCTCTGCTTCCTCTTTCTTTCCCTGGGCCATGCATGCACCAATTTGCTTAGAAGTTTTGTTTTTTTCTGCACGAAGGGCCTCAACTTCCTGCTTGATATCACGGTTTCTCTGGTCCAGTTCAATAACCTTATCTACCAAAGGAAGTTTTTCATCCTGAAATTTGTTTTTAATATTCTCCTTAACCACATCTGGGTTATTTCTTACAAATTTAATGTCTAACATTGTTGATCCTCCTATATATTAACATTCATTAATTAACTAAATATTTTTATATTTTTATTTTTTACACTTCTACAAGTTCATCAGAGAAAATTGCCTTATCTAATGCTTCTGCTTCTTCATCAGAAAGCTCTACAAAACTTTCTCCCTTAATAATCTCTTTCACATAAGTATAGCAGCCCTCACGGCTGTGCATTGCATTTAAAATCCATCCGTTATTATTGTGATCTAACATTGCAATAGCAAAACTTAATTTTCCACCCATCTCATTAAATGCGTCATACTTTACAATTCCCACTTTTTGGAAATTATGGTCGAACTTGCGATTCAATTCCTTAATATCCGCATGATTCTGTTTTACTACCTTAATCAGAGTATCTACTTCTCCTAATCGATCTTTAAATGCATCCTCCAGGGTTTTTCCATCTTTTCCCTTCATAAAGAAATTATAACTATTCCTCAAACGAACGTACTTCATATTTATATTGATACAAAATACAAATAAAACAATTATCAATATCAGCAAGATCAAAAGCAAAATTGCTGGATCTATGCCGATGGCTTTCAGTATCTTACTTTCCATTGGCTACTCTCCTTTTCTTAAGCTCATAATCATGTCGAACACTCGTTCTAACTCTTCATCTGAGTAATATTCAATTTCTATTTTTCCTTTACCCTTACCTTTAGAAGAAATATTAACCTTAGTTCCAATAACTTCCTTCATTTTTTCTTCCAAATCAGTGTAAATGAATTGGTTTTTTACTTCTTTTTTCTTTTTTTCTTTCTTAGGATTCTTAATGGTTTTCACCATTTTTTCCACATCACGAACACTAAGCTTTTCATCGAAGATTTTTGTTGCCAATTCGTATTGAAAATCTTTATCCTCTATGGCAAGTAATGCTCTTGCATGTCCTGTGGTAATCATATCATCTATGATCATTTGTTGGACTCTGCTGTCTAACTTCAGCAATCGCATCGAATTGGTCACAGCTGTTCTGCTCTTGGACACTCGTTCTGCAATTTCGTCTTGCTTTAATCCAAATTCCTCCATAAGTCTTTTGTAGGCCATGGATTCTTCGATTGGGTTTAGATTTTCTCTTTGTATATTTTCAATTAAACCAATTTCAACGATTTCCTGCTCCGAAAATTCCTTTACTATTACAGGAACTTCCTTTAGTCCCGCCATTTTCGCTGCTCGCCATCTTCGCTCTCCGGCTATGATTTCGTAGTAATCTTTCTGTTTTCTTACCAATAATGGCTGCAAAACACCGAATTGCTTAATAGAATCTGCCAATTCTAATAAGGCGTCCTCTTCGAAATGCTTACGAGGTTGATCTCGATTTGGTTCTACCATATTGATTTTCATCAACTGCTCGTGATTTTCCGAAGCTTGGTTTTTTTTTGATTCAGACTTTTCCTTGGAAACGGCTTCTATATTTTTATTAGGAACGATTAAACTATCTAGTCCTTTTCCTAAACCTTTTTTCTTAACCGCCATTCTTACCTCCTTTTTTAATTTTCCCCTCCTATTATTTTTCTTTAGATGTTTCACGTGAAACATTTAAAACAACTTCATTTCATCCTTGCTTTAGATAACCCTGTTTTGCAATTAGTCTTGCAATTGGACTTCCTAAACTATCTATTTTTTATAACTTCTTTTGCTAATTTAGCATAACTTTCTGCTCCCATAGATCTCGAATCATAAAGATTTACCGGCAATCCATAACTTGGAGCCTCTGCCAAACGAATGTTTCTAGGTATTAATGTCTTAAATATTTTAAGAGGAAGATTCTCCTTTACATTGGCAACCACCTGATTTGCCAGATTTGTTCTGGAATCATACATTGTAAATACAACTCCCTCAATCTTTAAATCAGGATTTAGTCGTTCTTTAACAAGCTCTACCGTTCGAATCAACTGGCTCAAACCTTCCAATGCATAATATTCACATTGAATAGGAACAATAATGGAATCTGCAGTTGTCATTGCGTTGATGGTTAACATACTAAGGGATGGAGGACAGTCAATAATTACAAAATCATAATTATCAGTAATGCTCTTCACTTTTTCCTTTACTATATACTCCTTGTTTTCAACACCCACTAACTCAATTTCAGCAGCGGACAAATCCACATTAGCCGGGATTACATCTACCCTTTCCTGTGCATCTTTCACCACAACATCCTGAACTGCCGCATCACCAATAATCAAATCATAAATAGTGTATTCTTGATTATCCTTGTCAACACCTAATCCGCTAGTCATATTTCCCTGCGGATCCATATCAATTGCAAGGACTTTCTTCTTTTTAGCTGCCAAGCAAGCGGCTAAATTAATGGCTGTGGTAGTTTTACCAACGCCGCCCTTCTGATTAGCAATCGCTATAATTCTCCCCATAATTCAACTGCCTTTCCAAATTTTAACTATAGAATTTCTACTAGATATGCTAAATAAATATAGTTTTTCTGCATTTAGAGCTTAAAAAAAGAACCTTAATTACTATTTCAGATTCATTTTATAGTCACTTTACATGCTTTTTGATTGGAATTTAATCTAAAAAAATCCAGCCAAATACATTACTTTTTCTAAAATGCATTCTCATTATAGCACTTTTAGAAGAGCATATCTACAAAATGTTTCACGTGAAACATAAATTCAACGATATGCTAAAAATGCCTATTTTATAATGTTTTTTGTTGTTCAAGTATACATGAACTATTAGTTTAAGCCGATATCACAGCAATATCTAACTCAATTCCATTATCTATTTCCAAGACAGATACTATCAAACATTCTTGTAGCTTCAAGAGGTTATAATTGTTTTCTATATTATTTCGTATGATATAGAACTTCCCTATTCTTTAATTCCTTTTCGTCTCAACTTTACCTTTCTATTTCTGCTTCATCTTTTTCCATTTTTGCTCCAACCTCTTATCTCTTCTATTCATTCTCAACTTTTTTTCAATTCAATTTTCTCTTCTTTATTCTAGCTACATATTTATTTCTCCATTATTTTCTATTTCATTTTTTCAATAGCAATCCATCCATGCTTTGACAAAATCATAATCACCATTAAAAACCCGCCTATGCTAAACACTTTTATTTCAAAAACATAAAACAGATGCCTTCAAGTAAGAATCATCCACCAAGTGGCAAATTCAAATTTCACAGTCAGACCGTTACATTTTCTATTACTCATTTTATTTATCCTCTTTTTTTATCCACAAAACAAAACCATTATCTAACCACAAATCGTCTCATCTTTTTTCATTCCATTTTTCCTCATCACCCTCACTTTTCCACTTCTCTCCCTCTTTTATCATAAACAAGTCATCTTTGCATATCATTTTATTATACATAGCATAGTATTTTTTCTCATTACTATTTATCACCTTTATAACACGCAAAGCAAAAAATAAGCTAATGTTTCACGTGAAACATTAGCTCATTCTTTTTTATACATCGAAATTATATCAAAACTTACTTTTATTTAATTGGTTCCTTCGAGGGTAAACCAGCCTTACGCGGGAATTTCTTTCCTGTATTTTTTACCTTTTTTATATTAACAAAGGACCTTCCTATATCTGTTCCCAGTAACTGGAATTTTTCTATCTTATTGATTTTTCCACCTAAAACTTTAACAGCGGTCGTACTACTTTCTACTTCCTCATCAATTTCTCCTGATTTATAGGAAACAAACCGTCCTCCTACTTTTACATATGGTAAACAATATTCACTGAGAGTTGCAAGGTTTGCTACAGCTCTCGATACACACAGATCATACTGTTCTCTGTATTTTTCTTGCTTTGCAAAGTCTTCTGCTCTTCCATGAATAGTAGAGATATTCTCCAATCCTGTTTCGCTAATTACTTCATTTAAAAATTTAATTCTCTTATTTAAGGAATCTAGGAGAGTAATATTTAAATGTGGAAAAGCAATTTTTAGGGGAATACCAGGAAAGCCCGCTCCTGTTCCTACATCAATTACACTATTAATTTTATTGATATCTATTACCTTCACAAGGGACAAACTATCAATAAAATGTTTTTCCACAACCTCATCATATTCAGTGATCCCAGTAAGATTCATCACCTTATTCCACTCTACCATCAACTGGTAGAATTTATTGAACTGATCAATTTGAAGTTCTGAAAGTTCTATTCCAATCTCTTTTGCCTTATCTTTTAACAAATTTTCATTCATCTTTTATTCCTATAATATCTTATATTTTCTTGTATTTTCTTATATCATCACTTTATCTTGTATCATCTTATATTTTGGTATATTTCTATCTATTTTTTCTAATAGCCAATTGCATCTTATCCACATGTCCATGAAAAATTGGTGATATTTTCACCAAAACAATTACGTAATGTGGATAACTAATTCTTACAATATTCATGGATTTTTCTTATGTAAAATCCATAAGCCAACCTCCAAATCAAGATATAAAACCAGTCTGCATCAAATTATATAGCATGCTTTATTTTTATTATTTTGAGCTTAAATACACCAGCAAGACTGATATATCCGCCGGGGATACTCCTGATATTCTCGATGCCTGTCCAATAGATTCCGGACGATATTCTTTCAACTTCTGAACAGCCTCTAAGCGCAGACTACTCACTTCATCATAATTAAGATCTGCAGGTATTTTCTTATTTTCCAACTTCTTAAATTGTTGCACCTGTCGCAACTGTCTGGAAATATAGCCTTCATATTTTATAGAAATATCCACCTGCTCGATTACTTCATCTTTTAAACATTCTGGCAAGTTTGGACGAGTTTTATCCACATCTTCCAAAATCTTATACCCAAGTTCCGGTCTGCGTATAAGTTCCGCCAAGGTAGTTCCTGATGTTAATAAAGCACTGCCCTGCTCCTTTAAAAGATCCTGTACCTTTTCGCTGGTTCCTACATAAACATTTTTTAGTCTTTCTATCTCTGATGCAATCAAAGCTTCCTTCTCTTTTAATCTCTCATATCTTTCATCAGAGATAAGGCCAATCTCATGTCCTAATTTGGTAAGTCTCTGATCTGCATTATCCTGTCTTAACAGCAAACGATACTCTGCTCTGGAGGTCATCATTCGATATGGCTCATGACTTTCTTTTGTAACAAGATCATCAATAAGTACTCCAATATATCCCTGAGACCTGTCGATTACAACCGGCTCCTGTCCATGAAGTTTTCTTGCGGCATTAATACCAGCCAATAAGCCCTGGGCTGCCGCCTCTTCATAACCGGAACTTCCATTGAACTGTCCTCCACTAAACATCCCCTGGATATTTTTAAATTCTAATGAAGGTTTTAACTGTCTTGCATCGATGCAATCATATTCTATAGCATAAGCATTTCTTACAATTTTTGCATTCTCAAGTCCTGCCACACTTCTGTACATTTCATACTGTACATCCTCGGGAAGAGAACTTGACATACCTCCAATATACATTTCATTAGTATTAAGTCCTTCTGGTTCTATGAAAACCTGGTGTCTATCTTTATCAGAAAATTTTACAACCTTATCTTCTATAGAAGGACAATATCTTGGACCAGTTCCTTCGATCATTCCAGAGTAAAGAGGGGACCGATCCAGATTATTTTTTATAATCTCGTGGGTTTTTAAATTCGTGTAAGTAAGCCAACACGATACCTGGTCTTTTTGAACACTTTCTGGATCTGTAGTGAAAGAAAATGGAACTACCCTCTCGTCTCCAAACTGCTCTTCCATCTTACTAAAGTCAATGGAATTTTTATCAATACGGGCCGGGGTTCCTGTCTTAAATCGGTTCATTTTTATGCCCAACTCTTTCAGACAATCTGTAAGATAATTTGCCGCCTGCAAGCCATTTGGCCCTGTATGATTACTAACATCTCCGTAAATACATCTGGCACGCAGATAGGTCCCTGTACAAAGTACCACCGCCTTGCACCTATAAATAGCACCGGAGTAAGTCTGCACTCCTGTAATCTTATTATCTTCCGTCAGGATATTTACAACCTCTGCCTGCTTCACTTCCAAGTTTTCCTGATTTTCTAGAACCTGTCTCATAGTTCTACTATAACTTGCCTTATCAGCCTGGGCTCTTAGGGAATGAACTGCCGGTCCCTTGGACTTATTTAACATCTTAGATTGGATAAATGTCTGGTCAATAACCTTCCCCATCTCTCCGCCTAAGGCATCTAACTCCCTTACCAAATGTCCCTTGGAACTTCCTCCTACATTAGGATTACAAGGCATCAGGGCAATGCTATCCACACTCACCGTGAACACTATAGTCTTACACCCAAGTCTTGCACAAGCTAAAGCTGCCTCGCAGCCAGCATGTCCAGCTCCTATTACAACAACATCATATGCATCTTTATTTTCCCATACAGAATTTGCTGAATATCTCATTTACCAAATCTTCTCCTATCGTTTCTCCTGTAATATTTCCTAGCAATTCATATGCATCCATCAGATCAATGAAATAAAAATCCTCCGGCATTCCCATCTCTATACTCTCCATTACTTTTTCAAGAGCTTCTTTTGCTTCCTTAAGGGCTGTCTTATGTCTTACATTGGTAATATAGATTTCGTTGTTAAATGCAAGATTTCCTGCAAAAAACATATTCTTAATAGTCTCTTCTAATTCTTCTACCCCGTTTTGTTGTTTTGCAGAGAATTCTATTATTTTAATATCTTTGGAAATTTTTTCATTACTTTCTAATTCTTCTCTACTTACCACAGTTTCCAAATCCGTCTTATTTAAGAGTAATATAGTTTTTTTATTCTCAATTAACTCAAATATTTCTTTATCACTGTCATCTAAAGGCACCGAAGCATCTATCACATAGAGAATCAAATCCGCCAATTCCGCCTGTTCTTTGGCTTTATCTACCCCAATTTGTTCTACCAAATCACCAGTTTCCCTTATTCCTGCAGTATCTATAATATTAAGGGAAATCCCCTGTAGATTAATATGTTCCTCAAGAGTATCTCTGGTAGTTCCTGCAATATCCGTCACAATAGCCCGGTCTTCCTTTACAAGTAAATTTAAAAGCGACGACTTTCCAGCATTTGGCTTTCCTAATATAACAGTCTTTAGACCTTCCTTGATGATTCTTCCATCCTCGCAACTATTAAGAAGGGAACAAACCTCCAGTAATAATTCTTCCACTACCAGCTTTAAAGTCTCTCCATATCCCTCCACACTGATGTGTTCCGGATCATCTAGTGCCGTCTCTATAAAGGCAGTATGGTAAATTATTTTACTTCTAATTTCAGTAATTTTATTTCTAACATTGCCTTTCAGCTGTTGAATAGAACTTTGAAGGGCATACTCATTTTGAGAAACAATTAAGTCTCCCACAGCCTCAGCCTGGGAAAGATCCATCTTGCCATTTAGGAAGGCTCTCTTTGTAAATTCTCCAGGTTCAGCAGGCCTTGCACCATTCTTAATTAGAACCTCCAAAATCCGCTTCATAACGAAGACACCACCATGGCAGTTAATCTCCACTGTATCCTCTCCTGTGTAGGTATGAGGGCCTCTCATAAGCATTACTAAGACTTCATCAATAGTCTCCTCTTCATCGGCTATATAGCCGTAATGAATGCTGTGAGTCTTCTGTTCACCAAGCTTTTTATTCGATTTACTCATATAAACTCGGTCCGCAATTTCTACTGCCTGGCTACCGCTCATCCGGACAATTCCTATACCGGAACTGCTCATTGCAGTAGAGATTGCAGCAATGGTGGTATCTATATTTTTCAGCATGCGAGTTCCTCCCCTTTATCCATTTTTCTTTACTAATTCATTATTTTATAAACAATTATAAACATAAAGGGAGCTTTTGACGGCTCCCCTTACAAATTCATTTTATTTATCTCTGTTGCGTACATAGGTAACAACTACTTTTCTGTAAGGCTCTTCACCTTCACTGTGTGTTGCTACTGCAGGATCTGCCTGCAAGGTAGAATGAATGATTCTTCTCTCATACGGGTTCATAGGTTCAAGAGAAACAGTTCTTCTTGTCTTCTTTACCTTACTTGCAATGTTTCTTGCAAGATTTTCAAGAGTATCTTTTCTTCTGCTTCTATAATTCTCTGTATCTAACTTTACACGAACATAACCGGTCTGTGTTTTATTAGCTACACGATTGGTTAAATACTGAAGAGAATCTAAGGTCTGTCCTCTCTTACCAATAAGGATTCCCATATTCTCACCCTCAACATTAATTGCAAGGGCTCCCTCTTCATCTACCTTAGAAATTACCTTAACATCTCCCATATCCATTGCATGTAATACATCATAAATAAATTTCTCACAAGCTTCAATGGTGACATCTTCTACTTTTGCAAGTTCTACTTCCTTCTTTACAGGAGCTTCCTTTGTATATTCTTTCTTAGGAGCTCTCTTCTTAGAAGACTTATCAAACTTCTTTTCAGGATACTTTTCGCTCTTATGTAGCTTTTCTTCTTTCTTTGTATCCTTTTTAATTTCTTTTTCTTCTTTAACAGTAGAGTTTTCCTCTGTCTTAAGCTCTTCTTTTACTTCAACCTCTTTGCTTGTTTCTTCAACAACTGCTTCTTCTACGACAGGTTCTTCCTCTTTCTTTCTAGCTTTGATCACCGCCTGCTTCATGCCGATTCCTAAGAATCCTGCACTACCCTTTTCAATTACTTCATAATCCAGATGATCTCTTGTTACGCCTAACTGGATTTGTGCTTCAGTAATTGCATCTTCAACATTCTTTGCTGATACTGTAATAAATTCCATGATAGCCGCCCCCTAATTATTCTCATTAAATTTTTTGACCATGTTTGCCTTCGATGCAAGGCTTCCTGCTTTCGCATTCTGTGCCTTATTCTTAGCTTCCTCAACCTTGGCCTCTTTTTCCTTGGTATCTTTTACATTAACCTTGGATGCTGACTTGCTGAGAGTCTTTGTATTCTGCTGAGCCATAGCATTGATACGATCAGCTTTCTCGCCTCTTTGCTGTTTCTTCTTAGCAGCCTTCTCTTTGTTCTTCTCAACCAACTCTTCCAAAGACATCTTAGACAAATGCTTGTTGATTACCACCTGCTGTACAATACGTACAACTGCACTAACAATCCAGTAAACACCGATACCGGTAGGTAATGTAAATACCATGAAGACTGAGAATAAAGGCATGGTAATCATCATGCTGTTCATAGAACTAGCCATTGGATTATCCTTCATCATCTCATTTTGTCCGCTCATGGCCTGAGACAATTTGATACTTGCAAACTGGGTTGCACCAGATAATACAGGAAGCAAAATTGCTGTAATGATAATGACAACTGCCGGTAAATCATAACTTCCCGCATTCTTGATCAAGGTTGTTGGTGATACTGTCATATCCGGGATTGTAAGGAATGTATTTACAATAGCCGGTGCATTCTTCATTGCCGGCACATACTCCTGGATATTATAAATGACTGGGTACAAGGCAAAAAGTAAGGGCATCTGAATCAATAGCGGAAGGCATCCTCCCATCATAGATACACCGTACTTATCGTAAACCTGCTGAATTTCTTCCTGCTGAGCCAGAGTAGCAGCCTGATCTAAGGATCTTCCCTTACTCTTCTCTTTATACTTCTTCTGAATCGCCTTTATCTCCGGATTCATAGCAGCTGTCATTCGAGATGATCTTTGCTGTGTCACCGTAAGAGGAAGCATAAGAGTATATACCAAAATGGTATAAATGATAATAGAAAGACCAACCAATCCTGCATCACTGGGTAACGTACTGTCCAAGGTCTGATAGATAAAGTTCATTACCTTACCTAGGATCCAACACAACTGTCCTACGATGGGCCAGTTTGCCGCAGTAAGTAAACTTGGTGTCATAATCAATTCCTCCATATTCAATTTTTTTGTGTCATAACATCAAGGGACCGGGTCATACCCGCCCTTTGAGAAAGGATTACAACGTAATATACGATATGCTGCCAGGCCACTTCCCTTAATCACTCCGTGCTTTTCTACTGCCTCAATGGCATAGCAGGAGCATGTAGGATAATATTTACAAGTAGGCCCTCCCTTAAGGGGCGATAAATACTTCTGATAAAACCTTATACACCCTATCAGAAACCTTTTCATAATTACGCGACTCCTAATCTATAATATTATGAAGACCTGCCAGATGGAGCATTGCGCCGTCAATGTCTTTATATGGTTTTTCTTTGGCGCCTATTCTTGCTATTACAACTATATCTATTCCACATCTGTATCGATCTTCTTGCAGTCTGTAACTTTCTCTGATCAGTCTGGCTAATCTATGACGTACGATACTGTTTCCTACTTTTTTGCTAACGGAAATTCCCAGTCTGTTCTTATTCAGATGATTCTCCAGGATATACATCACCAAATATCTGTTGGCGTAGGACTTTCCCCTCCTGTATACCTGCTGAAAATCTTTATTCTTTTTTAGTGACTCGGAATATTTCATCTACCTTCTCCTATCTATGTGATCCTTCTTCTCATTTAAAAAAGTATAGAAGAAAAGGCCACATACATGCGGCCTAAGCTGATAATTTCTTTCTTCCTTTAGCTCTTCTGCTAGCAAGTACTTTTCTTCCACCTGCTGTGCTCATTCTCTTTCTAAATCCATGAACTTTGGATCTATGTCTTTTATTTGGCTGGAATGTCATCTTCATTGATATCCACCTCCTTATTATTTATGTAAGGGTACTCCCCTGTTTTTTCTAAAGACACTGCTCTCATTATATTAAAAGAAATATTTCAAGTCAAGCAAAATAGCCATTTTTCTATTAAATTTACCCATTTACTTTTCCACAAATTGTGGAAAACTTTGTGATTTTATGTGGAAAACCTGTGGATTTCCACATTTTGATCAAAATAATCCCCGTTTTCATGGGATTTTCCTATGTTTATAAAGTTATCCACATGGATTAGTGTTTGCCTATTCGCATCTTTTGATGTAGAATAAGGAAGAGTGGGTAATTCTGTAATTCTACCCTTATAAGAGTTAATTAGGAGTATTTAAGAATGAGCATAGTAGAGGAAAAATGGCCTGAAATTATTGAACATTTACGCGTAGAACACGATCTTTCCAGTACTTCTTTCCGTACCTGGATCCTTCCATTGAAGATTTTCAAGGTAACAGAAGATACGGTATATATTCTTGTGGTTCAAAGTGCAAGTATTGATTATATTGATAAAAAGTACATGCTTCCTCTCAAGGTTTGCATTGCAGATATTGTCGATAAAGAGTACGATATTGTCTTTATCTCCGAGGATGACAATGAATTTGAAGCTCTCAAGGAAGCCAACGAAGATGTTGTTCAGAAAAGAAAGGTAAAAACTGCCGCTGAAAAGGCAGGTCTTAATCCAAAATATACCTTTGATACCTTTGTAGTAGGTAGCAACAATACTTTTGCCCATGCAGCATCAGTAGCAGTAGCGGAATCTCCGGGAGAAGTCTATAATCCTCTCTTCCTATATGGAGGTGTTGGACTGGGAAAAACCCATCTGATGCATTCCGTAGCTCATTATATATTAGAAAACAATCCTAAAAAGAAGGTTCTCTACGTAACCAGTGAGACCTTTACCAACGAACTGATTGAATCTTTGAAGATGGGTCGTTCCTCTGGAAATGATTCTTCCATGACTAACTTTAGAGATAAATATAGAAATATTGACGTTCTTTTAGTAGATGATATTCAGTTTATTATAGGTAAGGAAAGTACCCAGGAGGAATTTTTCCATACCTTTAATCACCTTCATACCTCCGGCAAGCAGATTATAATTTCATCTGATAAACCGCCGAAAGATATTGAAACATTAGAAGCCAGACTCCGTACTCGTTTTGAATGGGGTCTTATTGCTGACATTTCATCTCCTAATTACGAGACTCGTATGGCTATTCTTCAGAAAAAGATTGAATTAGATCATTTAGAAAAATACAACATTTCAAAAGAAGTACTTGATTACATTGCTTCTAATATAAAGTCAAATATTCGTGAGCTGGAGGGATCTCTTAATAAATTGATTGCTCTTTATAAGCTGACCAACAATGGAGGCGAGATTGATATAGCCCTGGCTGCTGAAGCTCTCAAGGATATGATTTCCTCTGAAAATAGGAGAGAAGTGACTCCGGAACTGATTATTGATATCGTAGCGGAGCATTTTGGTGTTTCAATTGCTGATTTAAAGAGTACCAAGCGTAATGCAGACATTTCCTATGCAAGACAGATTTCCATGTATCTGGTTAGAACTATGACAGATACTTCCTTAAAAGCTGTTGGAGTTATGCTAGGAGGACGGGATCACTCTACCATAAAACACGGAGTCGAGCTTATTGATGAGAAAATCAATACCGATGACTCTGTAGCCAACACTGTCAACATTATTAAGAAGAAGATTAACCCGGCCTAGGGAGTTTTCCCCGGATTTTTTAAAATGTGTTGATAGGTATGTGGATAAATACCCCTATTTGGGGGATAACTTTTGGATTTTATGTGGATAATTCAAGGTTTTTGAAAAATTATGGGGATTTTACCTAAACTTATCCACCACCCCTCCACAGTAAATCAACCTGGGTTTCCCAAAGATATCCCAAGGCAAATTCCTTGTGTTTTCTGGGTTTGAAGGGGTTTTCCTCTTATCCACATCCCCTAATACGAATGAGACGAAATTAATTCATATATATCTTTATATGTTTGCGCGGTGAAAGGAGTTTTACACATATGAGATTAATTTGTTCTAAGTCCGAACTTTCCAAAGGAGTTAGTACCGTAATGAAGGCTGTTCCTTCAAAGACTACTATGGACATCCTTAACTGTATTCTTATAGATGCTACCAACGATGTTATCCGTTTGACTGCTAATGATATGGATCTTGGTATCCAGACAGAAGTAGAAGGCCATATTATAGAGAGAGGATTGATTGCTCTTGATGCAAAACTATTTTCTGATATTGTTAGAAAACTTCCTGATAGTGATGTAACCATTACCACTGATGAAAATCTTCAGACCTCTATTAATTGTGAGAAAGCAAGATTTTCTATTTCCGGTAAACCAGGAGAAGAATTTGCTTATTTACCTGTAATCGAAAAGAATGATTCTATTGAATTATCCCAGTTTACCTTAAAGGAGGTTATCAGACAGACAATTTTTTCTACCTCTGATTCGGAAACCAATAAGATGATGAGCGGTGAGTTGTTTGAAATTAAAGATCAGATGCTTCGTGTTGTATCTCTTGATGGTCACAGAGTATCTCTTCGTAAAATTCCTCTGACGGAAGTTACAGCAGATACTAAGATGATTGTTCCAGGTAAAACCTTGAATGAAGTAAGTAAGATTTTACCTGGAGAGATTGATGCTAAGGTTTTGATTTCCTATACCAGCAACCATATTGTTTTTGAATTTGATCATACCATTGTAGTATCTAGACTTATTGACGGAGAATATTTTAAGATTGATCACATGTTCTCCAATGACTACGATACTAAGGTCCGTATTAACAAAAAAGAATTAATCAGCTGTATTGATCGAGCTACCCTTTTTGTAAAAGAGGGCGATAAGAAACCAATTATTATTAATATTGGCGATGAGGTTATGGAACTGAAAATTAAATCACCGATTGGATCTCTCAATGAAGAGATTTATATCAACAAAGAAGGTAGGGATCTTTTGATTGGATTTAATCCTAGATTTTTGTTGGATTCCCTTCGTGTAATTGACGATGAGGAAGTAACTTTATATCTTATGAATTCCAAGGCCCCTTGCTTTATCAAGGATGACATGGAAAGTTATATTTATCTGATTCTTCCAATCAACTTCAGCAGTGTGGCATAAGCAATAATCCTAGTAGATTGGTGATAGAAAAAAATTTTGTAAGGAGAAAACTGTGGAAGTTATTAAGCTAAGAGATGAATTTATAAAATTAGGCCAGGCTCTAAAAGCTGCAGGTTTAGTGGCAAATGGAGTGGAAGCCAAGGAAGTTATTCAGGATGGTTTAGTGAAAGTAAATGGCCAAGTGGATCTAAGAAGAGGTCGTAAATTATACGACGGAGATTTGGTAACTTTTAACGGAGAAGAGATAAAAGTTGAAAATTAAGTCTTTAAAGCTAAAGAACTACAGAAATTACGAAACTTTGTCTTTAAATTTCGACGATGCAGCCAATATTTTCTATGGGGATAATGCCCAGGGTAAAACGAACATTCTAGAAGCAATCTATATGACCGGTACCACCAAGTCCCACAGAGGAGCTAAAGACAGGGAGATGATTCGCTTTGGTTGTGAGGAGTCCCATCTTGAGACTATCGTTTCAAAGAATGGGATTGATTACCAGATTGACATGCATTTGAAGAAAAATGGTTCCAAAGGAATTGCCATTAATAAAGTTCCCATCAGAAGAGCCAGTGAATTATTTGGAATTGTAAATTTAGTATTTTTCTCACCGGAGGATTTGAATGTTATAAAAAATGGACCCTCCGAGAGAAGAAGATTTATCGATATGGAACTTTCCCAGATTGATAAGGTCTATATGAGCAATCTTGCCAATTACAACAAGATTGTAAATCAAAGAAATCATTTGCTAAAGGAAATGTCCTTTGGAAATAATGATACCCTTGAAAGTACTTTGGATGTGTGGGATATGCAGCTGGTTAACTATGGCAACAAGATCAGAGATAGGAGAATGGATTTCATAGAGGATATGAATAAGATTGTCTCTAACATCCATAGCAATCTTACCGGAGACCGGGAATCTATCCGTTTGATTTATGAGATTCATAACAGCGGTCTTAGCTTAGAAGGGGCCCTTAAGAAAAATAGAGAAAGAGATCTTCGCTTAAAAAGTACATCCACAGGTCCCCATAGAGATGACATTTGCTTTATGACAGGAGAACTGGATCTTAGAAAATACGGTTCCCAGGGCCAGCAAAGAACAGCAGCTTTATCTTTAAAATTATCGGAGATTGAGCTTGTGAAAAGAGAAATCCATGACACTCCGATTTTACTTTTGGATGATGTACTATCGGAGCTTGATAAAAACAGACAGAATTATTTGTTAGATAATATCCATGATATACAGACTCTCATTACCTGTACGGGAGTGGAGGAATTTGTAAATCATCGATTTTCCATAAACAAAGTATTTAAAGTTCATGAAGGACAAATTATTGGAGAAAACTAGGAGGAGTAGAATGAGTACAGAAAAAGTACAGCACGAATATGGTGCAGACGAGATTCAGATACTGGAAGGGCTTGAAGCCGTAAGAAAAAGACCAGGAATGTATATTGGAAGCACATCATCGAGGGGTCTGCATCATTTGGTTTATGAGATTGTAGACAATTCGGTGGATGAGGCGCTTGCAGGTTTCTGTGACACAATCTCCGTATGTATTAACAAAGACAATTCTGTAACAGTCATTGATAATGGCCGAGGAATTCCTGTAGGTATTAACCACAAGGCAGGCCTTCCTGCAGTAGAAGTAGTATTTACCGTACTACATGCAGGAGGAAAATTTGGTGGTGGAGGCTACAAGGTATCCGGTGGACTTCACGGGGTAGGTGCCTCCGTTGTGAATGCCCTTTCTAACTGGCTGGAAGTAGAAATTTCCAGAGATGGAAAGCTTTATAAGCAGCGCTATGAAAGAGGCAAGGTAATGTACAAGCTTCAGGAGATGGGAGAATGTCCGGAGGGAGTCAGTGGAACTAAGGTTACTTTCTTGCCGGATGATAGCATTTTCGAGGAGACTGTATTTGACTATAAGACCTTAAAACAGAGATTTCGCGAGATGGCTTTTCTTACTAAGGGCTTAAAGATTGTCCTTCGAGATGATAGAGAGGAAGAACCTATCGAGCAGACCTTCCACTATGAGGGAGGAATCAAGGAATTTGTCCAGTACTTAAACCGCAGTGCTACACCTCTTTACGAAGATATTATTTACTGTGAAGGTGTGGTAAATAATGTGTCAGTGGAAGTTGCTATGCAGCATAACGATTCCTACTCCGACAATACCTATGGTTTTGTAAATAATATTACAACACCGGAAGGTGGTACCCATGTGGTGGGATTTCGTAATGCCATTACCAAGACCTTTAATGAATATGCCAGAAAGAATAAGCTTCTAAAAGACAGTGAGCCTAACCTTTCTGGTGAAGATATCCGAGAAGGACTGACTGCCATCATCAGTGTAAAAATCGAGGATCCTCAGTTTGAGGGACAGACCAAGCAGAAACTTGGTAACAGCGAGGCCAGGGGAGCAGTTGATAATGTTGTAAGCAAGCAGCTGGAGATTTTCTTAGAGCAGAATCCTCAGGTGGCAAAGCTTACAGTTGAAAAATCCGTCCTTGCCCAGAGAGCTAGGGAGGCAGCAAGAAAAGCCAGAGACCTTACCAGAAGAAAATCTGCCTTAGACGGCATGTCCCTTCCTGGAAAATTGGCAGACTGCTCTGACAAGGATCCAAAAAACTGCGAAATCTACATCGTAGAGGGAGACTCTGCGGGAGGATCTGCAAAGACAGCAAGAGATAGGGCAACCCAGGCCATTCTTCCCCTTCGTGGAAAAATCTTGAATGTGGAGAAGGCACGTCTGGATAAGATTTATGCAAATGCTGAGATTAAGGCAATGATCACAGCATTCGGTACAGGAATCCATGATGATTTTGATATTTCAAAACTTCGTTATCACAAGATTATTATCATGACCGATGCGGACGTAGATGGGGCTCATATTAGTACCCTGCTGCTTACCTTCCTGTATCGTTTTATGCCGGAACTTATTAAAGAGGGTCATGTCTATTTGGCACAGCCACCTCTTTACAAGTTAGAGAAAAATCGTAAGGTATGGTATGCATACAGCGATGAAGAATTAGATGGAATCCTCCAGGAAGTAGGAAGAGATTCCAATAACAAAATCCAGCGTTACAAAGGACTTGGAGAAATGGATGCAGAACAGCTGTGGGATACTACTATGGATCCGGAGCACAGGATCTTACTTCGTGTAACCATGGATGAAGAAACTACCTCAGAACTTGACCTTACCTTTACCACCCTTATGGGAGATAAGGTAGAGCCAAGAAAAGAATTCATTGAGGAAAATGCAAAATATGTTAAGAACCTGGATGTATAGTCAGGCAATGCAAGCATAGGAATTAGGAGATAAAGGATATGGAAGACAATATTTTTGATAAAGTCCATGACGTGGATTTGAAGAA
This sequence comes from Bacteroidaceae bacterium, assembly GCA_963597615.1. Taxonomy (GTDB): domain Bacteria; phylum Bacillota; class Clostridia; order Lachnospirales; family Lachnospiraceae; genus CAKRJP01. The sequence goes on along the minus strand of CAVBQS010000001.1, from coordinate 2,713 downwards.
AACCATGGAGACATCCTATATAGATTATGCCATGAGTGTTATTGCGTCTCGTGCGCTGCCTGATGTCAGAGATGGTTTGAAACCAGTACAGAGAAGAATTCTCTACTCCATGATCGAATTAAATAATGGTCCCGACAAGCCTCATAGAAAATGTGCCCGTATTGTCGGAGATACCATGGGTAAATATCACCCTCACGGTGACAGTTCTATTTACGGAGCCTTGGTAAACATGGCTCAGGAGTGGTCTACCAGATATCCCTTGGTAGACGGTCATGGAAACTTTGGTTCTGTGGATGGAGACGGAGCTGCGGCCATGCGATATACCGAGGCCAGACTCAGTAAGATTTCCATGGAGCTTACAGCAGATATTAATAAAAATACCGTAGACTTCTCGCCAAACTTTGATGAGACAGAGAAGGAACCAAACGTATTACCGGCAAGATTTCCAAATCTTCTGGTAAATGGTACCTCAGGTATTGCCGTTGGTATGGCTACCAACATTCCCCCACACAACTTAAGAGAGACCATCGATGCAGTGGTTCGTATTATTGACGATCAAATCGAGGACAAGGAAGAAACTACCATTGAAGAAATTTTGAAGATTGTAAAGGGACCGGATTTTCCGACAGGTGGTGTGATCCTTGGAACCAAGGGAATCGAGGAGGCCTATAGAACTGGAAGAGGTAAAATCAGAGTTCGTGCTGTTACCAACATTGAGACCATGCCAAATGGAAAGAGCCGTATCATCGTAACGGAACTTCCTTACATGGTAAACAAGGCAAGATTAATTGAGAAGATTGCAGAATTGGTTCGTGATAAGAGAATCGATGGAATCACAGACCTTAGCGACCAGTCCAGCCGTGAAGGAATGCGAGTTGTCATTGAACTTCGTAAGGATGCCAATGCCAATGTGATTTTAAATCAGCTCTATAAGCACACCCAGTTACAGGATACCTTTGGTGTGATCATGCTGGCTCTTGTGGACAATCAGCCTAAGGTTATGAGTCTTCTGGAAATGTTAAATTATTACCTCAAGCATCAGGAAGAGGTAGTAACCAGAAGAACTAAATATGAGTTAAACAAGGCAGAGGAGCGTGCCCACATTTTAGAGGGCTTGCTGATTGCCTTAGATAATATCGATGAAGTCATTCGAATTATCCGCAATTCCCAGAATGTACAGATTGCCAAGACCGAGTTAATGGCTCGCTTTGGTTTAACAGATGTCCAGGCTCAGGCTATCGTAGACATGAGACTTCGTGCTCTCACCGGTTTGGAGAGAGAGAAGCTGGAAAATGAATACGCAGAACTTATGAAGCAGATTGCCAGATTAAAAGAAATCCTGGCAGACCACAAGAAGTTGTTAGGAGTGATCAAAGAAGAAATTATCGTAATCCGAGATAAATACGGAGATGACAGAAGAACCCAGATTGGATTTGATGTCTATGACCTCTCTACAGAAGATCTGATTCCAAGAGAAGATGTGATCATCACTATGACTAAGCTTGGCTATATCAAGCGTATGAGTGATGATACCTTCAAGGCCCAAAACCGCGGCGGCAAAGGCATCAAGGGCATGCAGACTTTGGAAAATGATTTTGTGGAAGAATTGTTTATGACAAACACCCACCACTACATCATGTTCTTTACCAACACCGGTCGTGTTTACCGCATGAAGGGATATGAGATTCCGGAGGCAAGCCGTACTGCAAGGGGAACTGCAATTATTAACCTCTTGCAGCTAATGCCGGGAGAGAAAATCAGTGCCGTAATTCCAATTGAGACCTATAGCGAGGGAAGCTATATCTTAATGGCTACCAAGAATGGTTTGGTGAAGAAGACTCCACTTACAGATTATACAAATGTAAGAAAAAATGGATTAACAGCCATTACCCTTCGTGAGGATGACGAGCTCATCGAGGTTAAATTTACTGATGGAAAGCAAGATGTTATATTGGCTACTAAGTATGGACAGTGTATCCGCTTTAAAGAGACCGATGTAAGAGCTACCGGAAGAGCATCCATGGGAGTAAGAGGTATCAACCTAACAGACATGGATGAAGTCATTGGAATGCAGCTGCAGGTTCAGGGAACTGATCTTTTAATCGTATCTGAGAAGGGTATGGGGAAAAGAACAGAAATTTCAGAGTTCAATGTGCAAAACCGTGGCGGAAAAGGTGTGAAATGCTACAAGATTACGGAGAAGACTGGTTACGTAGTAGGCATCAAGGCGGTAAATGCTGATAATGAGATTATGATTATCAACACCGATGGCATTATTATCCGTATGCTGTGCAGTGGAATCTCTGTGCTGGGAAGAATTACTTCAGGAGTAAAACTGATCAACCTGAAGGAGGGTGAGAAAGTAGCAAGTATCGCTAAGGTAAGAGATGCCCAGGAAGCAGAAGACTCGGAAGATGGAGGAGAATCGAAAGATTCTGTGACAGAAACAGAAACTTCCGAAGATTCCCAGATTAAAGAATTAGCAGATTCAGAGATCGAAAAGTCAGAAGAGAATGCAGAGGATGCTGTAGAATCGGATGATTATGAATTAGAGATTATTGATCTGGATGCGGAAGAGGATAAGGAATAAAAATAGATTAACATAAGTTGTTTATCAATAAAAAAGGTCATTTGTCAGGAAAAGTCCTGATAAATGGCCTTTTTATTATGGGTCGTGACCCTGTTGAGCTCGCGAAGCGTGCGAAATATAAAC